>NZ_FPJP01000001.1:456043-909356 GCF_900119325.1 Burkholderia sp. NFPP32
TGCGTGCGGCTGTAGCTCAGTTGGATAGAGTACTTGGCTACGAACCAAGGGGTCGTGGGTTCGAATCCTGCCAGCCGCGCCACCTTAAAAGGGCTTTCCTCCGGGAAGGCCCTTTTTCTTTTCTGTCTCCCCTCTCCCGTCGCTCGCGCCCCGATTTGCGAGCGCCCGACGCGCTTCGGAAGAGCGCCGGCAAGGCCGCACCTTCGCTCCACAACGCACATGAAAACGGCGGCCATCAGCCGCCGTTGAACGATCGCCCTCGAGGGTACGCGTCAATAATCCTGCCGCTCGCGTTCGATGCGCATGCCCCCGTCGTGGCGCGCATGCGCGCCGTCGTCGGTCGAGCGCTCGCGCATGATCCGCATCACGTCCGGATTGGTTCGCACGCGCCGCATCACGTTCGCGAGATGCACGCGATCGCTGACTTGGATCACGAAACGCAGCACCGTCGATTCGTGCGTCAGATCCTCGTCCATCGCGATATGGACGATGTTCGCGTCGGCCGACGTGATGTCCGCCGCGACGCGCGCAAAGATGCCCTTCGTGTTCTTCACGAGCGCCTTCACCGCTACATCGAACAGTCGGCCCGGCTGCGGCGCCCATTCGACGTCGATCCAGCGGCCCGGATCGCGGCGATGGATGCGCTGCGCGACGCGGCAATCGGTCGTATGAATCGCCATCCCCAGGCCGATGCCGATGTAGCCCATGATCGCATCGCCCGGAATCGGCCGGCAGCATGCCGACAACTGCACGGACATCCCTTCGGTACCGGTAATGACGACCGGCGGCGCATGATGCGCCGGATGCCGCTCGGACTTCGGCAGGTCGTCGTCCGCGTCGCGGCCGCTCATCAACACCTCGATGCGCTTGGCCATCACCGCGGCAACGCGGCGGCCGAGGCCGATGTCCGCGAAAATTTCCTGACGGCTCTTGTTGCCCGTCCACTGCACGAGCTTTTCCCACACCTCCGGCGCAACGTCGGCCAGCGCGAGACCATAGCCCTTCAGGCTCTGGTCGACGAGCCGCTCGCCGAGCTGCACGGATTCGTTCAGGCGCATCGTCTTCAGGTAGTGACGAATCGCCGAGCGCGCCTTGCCGGTACGCACGAAGCCGAGCCATGCGGGGTTCGGCTTCGAGTACGGCGCGGTGATCACCTCGACGATGTCGCCGCTCTTCAGCTCGGTGCGCAGCGGCAGCAGCTCGTTGTTGATCTTCACGGCCACGCACTGGTTGCCGAGATCGCTGTGGATCGAATAGGCGAAATCGAGCGCCGTCGCGCCGCGCGGCAGCGCCATGATCTTCGATTTCGGCGTGAACACGTAGACCGCGTCGGGGAACAGGTCGATCTTCACGTGCTCGAGGAATTCGCTCGAATCGCCGGCTTCGCTCTGGATGTCGAGCAACGACTTCAGCCACTGGTGTGCGCGCTTCTGCACGTCGCTGAGATCCGCACTGCCGTTCTTGTACAGCCAGTGCGCGGCGACCCCCGCCTCGGCAATCTCGTGCATCTTGCGCGTACGCACCTGGAACTCGATCGGTGCGCCGAACGGGCCGACGAGCGTCGTGTGCAGCGACTGATAGCCGTTGATCTTCGGGATCGCGATGTAGTCCTTGAACTTGCCGGGCACCGGCTTGTACAGCGAGTGCAGCGCGCCGATGCACGTGTAGCAGTCGAGCGGGCTGTCGACGACGACGCGAAAGCCGTACACGTCGAGTACCTGCGAGAACGACAGCTGCTTGTCGCGCATCTTGCGGTAGACGCTGTAGATCGTCTTTTCGCGGCCGGTGATCTCGGCGTCGATCTTCGCGTCGGCCATCGCGCGCTGCGCGGCCTCGAGGATCTTGCTGATCACTTCGCGGCGGTTGCCGCGCGCGGCCTTCACGGCCTTCTCGAGCGTCGCGTAGCGATGCGGGTTGAAGTTCGCGAAGCTCATGTCCTGCAGCTCGCGATACGTGTTGTTCAACCCGAGCCGGTGCGCGATCGGCGCGTAGATGTCGAGCGTTTCCCGCGCGACGCGGCGGCGCTTTTCCATCGGCACCGCGCCGAGCGTGCGCATGTTGTGCAGGCGGTCGGCGAGCTTGACGAGAATGACCCGCACGTCGCGCGCCATCGCGAGCAGCATCTTGCGGAAGTTTTCCGCCTGCGCTTCCTCGCGGCTGCGAAATTCCATCTTGTCGAGCTTCGACAGGCCGTCGACCAGTTCGGCGACCTTCGGGCCGAACCGTTCGGCCAGCTCGTTCTTGGTCACGCCCTGGTCTTCCATCACGTCGTGCAGCAGCGCGGCCATCACGGCCTGCGCGTCGAGCTTCCAGCCGGCGCAGATTTCCGCGACGGCGACGGGATGGGTGATGTAGGGTTCGCCGCTCTGGCGGTATTGACCGAGGTGGGCTTCGTCGCTGAAGTGGAACGCCGCCTTGACCTCTTTGATTTCGTCCGGAGCGAGATACTCGGCAAGCGCGGCCGTCAGTTTCGCGATCGAAACGACGCCATGCTTGCGCGGCTGCTCCGGAGTGGCGGTCGGCCCGAACAGATGCCGGAAGGACTGTTCGAGGACCGCGTCGATGTACTGGCGCGCAGGCGACTGGGCCGTGGTTTCGGTGGTCGAATCCGCGGAGGCGGACGATGGGGTGGTGCTCATATTCGCCTCCAGGTCGAGTCGTTGCGCGCGTGGACTACATGGCTGGAACGGGCCGGATGCGCGTTACACCGGCACCTTCTTCAGCATCTCGACGCCGACCTGGCCGGCGGCGATCTCGCGCAGCGCGACGACGGTCGGCTTGTCGCGGCTTTCGATCTTCGGCGTATGGCCTTGCGCGAGCTGCCGCGCGCGATAGGTGGCGGCGAGCGCCAGTTCGAAGCGATTCGGGATTTGCTTCAGGCAGTCTTCGACGGTAATGCGAGCCATGGTGGTAATTCCTTCTGAATATAGTGCTTATTCTACCTTATGTCCCTCGTGCCCCGCGTCATTCCGCGTGGGGCAGATGGATGCCAAGCTCGATGAACAGCTCGGCGTGTCGCGCGTACTGCGAAGCAAAGCGCAGGCGCGTCGCCGCGACGATGCATTCGAGCTCCGCGAGCGCACGCTCGAAATTTTCGTTGATCACCACGTATTCCGCTTCCGACGCGTGCGCGATCTCGCTGCCGGCGGCCAGAAGACGCCGCGTGATCACGTTCGGCTCGTCCTGGCCGCGCTTCTTCAAACGCTCCTCGAGCGCGTCGAGCGACGGCGGCAGGATGAAGATGCCGACCGCGTTGCGGAACTGCTTCTTCACCTGCAATGCGCCCTGCCAGTCGATCTCGAGCAGCACATCGTGGCCGTTCTTCATCTGCTCTTCGATCCAGACGCGCGACGTGCCGTAGTAGTTGCCGTGCACTTCCGCGCTCTCGAGGAATTCGTGCGCCGCGTGACGCGTGCGGAAATCGTCGACGGTCGTGAAGTGGTAATGCCGGCCGTCCTGTTCGCCCGGGCGCGGCTTGCGCGTCGTGTACGAGATCGACAGGCAGATGTCGCTGTCCTTCGACAGCAGCGCATTCACGAGCGTCGACTTGCCGGCGCCCGACGGCGCGACGACCATGAACAGGTTGCCGGGATAGACGCCGCCGTGCAGCGAATGCGCGGCGTGGCCGTCGTGAGTGGATTCGATCATGTTGCGTTACTCCAGGTTTTGCACTTGCTCGCGCATCTGCTCGATCAACAGCTTGAGCGCCATCGACGCGTCGGCGAGTTCCTTCGCCGCCGCCTTCGAGCCGAGCGTGTTCGCTTCGCGATTCAGCTCCTGCATCATGAAGTCGAGACGCTTGCCGACGCGGCCGCCCTTCTCGATCACATGACGCGTTTCGTTCAGGTGCGCGGTGAGCCGCGACAGCTCTTCCGCGATGTCGATCCGGATCCCGTACATCGTCACTTCCTGACGAATGCGTTCCGCGGCTTCCTCGCGCGTCACGATCGGCGCGCTGCCTTCGGGCGCCGCGATGCCGAGCGCTTCCTGCAGCCGCTCGACGATCTTCTGCTGATGCTTCGCGATCAGCTCCGGCACGAGCGGCGTGATGCGCGCGACGATCGCTTCCATCTCTGCGACGTTCGACAGCAGCATCGTCGCCAGTTGCGCGCCTTCGCGCGAACGCACGACGACGAGTTCGCCGATCGCTTCCTTGCCGCATGCGAGCACCGCGTCGCGGATCGCGTCGGCCGACACGCCGCTTTCCGCGATCACGCCGGGCCAGCGCAGGATCTCGCCCGCGCGCAGGCGGCCGACGCCCGGGAACGAGTCGAGCACCGCGCGCTCGAGATCGGCAAGCTGGCCGAGCGCCGACTGGTTCAACGCGCCCGCGCCGATGCTCTGTTCGCCGCGCTGCAGGTTGATGCGCACGTCGACCTTGCCGCGCGACAGCTTGTTCATCAGCATTTCGCGCAGCGCGGGTTCGCACGCGCGCACGTCGTCCGGCATCCGGAAATTCAGGTCGAGGAAGCGCGAGTTCACGGTGCGCAGTTCGACCGACACGCTGGTGCCGCCGTTGCCGGTGGCCGTTGCGAGTTCGCGCGTCGCGCTCGCGTAGCCCGTCATGCTGTAGATCATGGTTCGTCTCGCCGTCTGGTTGCCCTCGCGGGCGGGGATATGTCGAGGCGCCCGGCGCATCGGACAAGCGCGGGGCGGGAAGCGCGCATTATCCCATTTTTGCTGACCACCCCGCCGGGCAAGCCCGCCGTTCGGCGCTAAAATCGGGGTTTCCTCTCCTTCCGCGATTCCCACATGACGTCCTCCCTTTCCCGCCCGAGCGGCCGCCGCGCCGACGAACTGCGCAAGGTCGCCCTCACGCGCCACTACACGAAACATGCGGAAGGCTCCGTGCTGGTCGAATTCGGCGACACCAAGGTGCTCTGCACCGCGAGCGTCGCCGAGCGCGTGCCCGAATTCCTGCGCGACCGCGGGCAAGGCTGGCTGACCGCCGAGTACGGGATGCTGCCGCGCGCGACGCACACGCGCAGCGACCGCGAAGCCGCACGCGGCAAGCAGACGGGCCGCACGCAGGAAATTCAGCGCCTGATCGGCCGCGCGCTGCGCGCGGTGTTCGATCTCGAGGCGCTCGGCCCGCGCACGATCCACATCGACTGCGACGTGATCCAGGCCGACGGCGGCACGCGCACGGCGAGCATCACCGGCGCATTCGTCGCCGCGCACGACGCCGTGTCGAAGCTGATCGCGGCCGGCAAGCTCACGCGCTCGCCGCTCACCGACCACGTCGCCGCGATCTCGGTCGGCGTGTACGAAGGCGCACCGGTGCTCGACCTCGACTACGCGGAAGATTCGCGCTGCGACACCGACATGAACGTCGTGATGACGGGCGCCGGCGGCTTCGTCGAAGTCCAGGGCACGGCCGAAGGCGTGCCGTTCTCGCGCGCCGAGATGAACGCGCTGCTCGACCTCGCGCAGGGCGGGATCGCCGAGCTCGTGCAACTGCAGAAGGACGTCCTGGGCGCCGGCCATGCCTGACGATCGCACCATCGCGCCGCTGTCGCGCATCGTTCTCGCGTCGAACAACCCCGGCAAGCTGCGCGAATTCACCGCGCTGTTCTCGACGGTCGGCATCGAGATCGTCCCGCAGGGCGACCTTGCGGTGCCCGAGGCGGCCGAGCCGTTCGGCACGTTCATCGAGAACGCGCTGACGAAGGCGCGGCACGCGTCGCGGCTCACCGGGCTGCCGGCGATCGCCGACGATTCGGGCCTGTGCGTGCGCGTACTGCGCGGCGCGCCGGGCGTCTATTCGGCGCGCTACGCGCAGCGCGCCAGCCGCGACAACGGCGACGCGGCGAACAACGCGTATCTCGTCGAGCAATTGCGCGGCGTCGACGACCGGCGCGCATACTATTGCTGCGTGCTCGCGCTCGTGCGCCATGCGGACGATCCCGAGCCGCTGTTCGCCGAGGGGCGCTGGGCCGGCGAGATCGTCGACGCGCCGCGCGGCGAGCACGGATTCGGCTACGACCCGTATTTCTACCTGCCGTCGCTTGGCGCGACGGCAGCCGAACTCGAGCCGGCCGTGAAGAACACGCACAGTCATCGCGCACTCGCGCTGAAGGCGCTGCTTGCGCGGCTCGCGGAGGAAGCATGACCGTGCCCGATACCCATCCGCTGCGGGAGGCCGCATGAGCCAGGCCGCGGAAACCGGCGCGCGCGTCGTGGCGACGTTCACGTCACCCGGACAGGTGCGGCTCACGTCGCTGCCGCCGCTCGCGCTGTACGTGCATTTTCCGTGGTGCGTGCGCAAGTGCCCGTACTGCGATTTCAACTCGCACGAGTGGAAAGGCGAACGGTTCCCGGAAACCGAGTATCTCGACGCGCTGCGTGCCGATCTCGAGCAGGCGCTGCCGCTCGTGTGGGGACGGCAGGTGCATACCGTGTTCATCGGCGGCGGCACGCCGAGCCTGCTGTCGGCGGCCGGTCTCGACCGGATGCTGTCCGACGTGCGCGCGCTGCTGCCGCTCGACGCCGACGCCGAGATCACGCTCGAGGCGAATCCGGGCACGTTCGAGGCCGCGAAGTTCGCGCAGTTCCGCGCAAGCGGCGTGAACCGGCTGTCGGTCGGTATCCAGAGCTTCAACGAGGCGCACCTGAAGGCGCTCGGCCGGATTCACGACACCGCGCAGGCGCGCGCGGCCGTCGAGATCGCCGCGAAGAACTTCGACAACTTCAACCTCGACCTGATGTTCGCGCTGCCGAACCAGACGCTCGACGAATGCCGCACGGACATCGAGACCGCGCTGTCGTTCGCGCCGCCGCATCTGTCGCTGTATCACCTGACGCTCGAGCCGAACACGCTGTTCGCGAAGTTCCCGCCGATCGTCCCCGACGACGACGCATCGGCCGACATGCAGGAATGGATCCACGCGCGCACGGCCGAGGCCGGCTACGGGCGCTACGAAGTTTCCGCTTACGCGAAGCCGAATCACCAGTGCAAGCACAACCTGAACTACTGGCGCTTCGGCGACTATCTCGGGATCGGCGCGGGCGCGCACACGAAGCTGTCGTTCCCGAACCGGATCCTGCGGCAGGCACGCTACAAGCATCCGGCAACCTTCATCGAGCAGGCGATGGCCGGCGCGGCCGTGCAGGAAGAGCGTGAAGTCGGCGCGCGCGACCTGCCGTTCGAGTTCATGCTGAACACGCTGCGGCTCGTCGAAGGCTTCCCCGTGCACAGCTTCGCCGAACGCACGGGCCTGCCGATGAGCACGATCGAGCCGGCGCTGAAGGAGGCGGAACGGCGCGGGCTGATCACGCGCGATTTCACGCAGATCGCGCCGACGCCGCTCGGCCAGCGTTTCCTCAACGACCTGCAGGAATTGTTCCTGCGCGACGATTGAAGCGATGCCGACTCCGGTCGACAGCGGCGGCATTTCGGTTACAATGCCGCCTCGCGTGGAAGCGTGGCCGAGCGGTTTAAGGCACTGGTCTTGAAAACCAGCGACGGGAAACTGTCCGTGAGTTCGAATCTCACCGCTTCCGCCAGGAAATTCGCCAAACCCCGTCCATTCGCTGAATGACGGGGTTTTTGTTTGCCCGCACGCCCCTGCCCCACGTTCCGGCGCATCGCGCCGGATGCCGTTACAATCCCGCGCTCCGATTCGCGAAACGGGAAACCTACGTCATGAAACCCTTCATCGTCTCGTCGCTCGTCGCCATGCTGGCTGCCGTCAGCACGCACGCTGCGGCCGACACCGCCTCCGGCAGCGGCGCACAGGCGTCGTGCGCAATCGCGTACGTGACCGGCGTCGGCGGCTCGCCGCGCGGCCTGAGCGAATACCTCGCGAGCCCGTCGCCCTACAACTACCTGAAGGACAACGATCTCCAGTGCAAGGTGTCGGACGACGGGCGCACGTCGAACTGCACCGGCGTGACCTACCTCCGGAACGAACAGGTCAGCGTATACGACGATTCCGATCCGGCAACGCTGACCGTCGTGGCGCGCGTGGAGCTCGACCACGGCCAGAAGTACCCGGTGATCGTCGTCGTGCAGCGAAAAGACGCGCGCTGCAAACAGTGACGCAGCCATGCGCGCGAGCGTGTCCGTCGAGGCGGAACATGCGCTCGCGGCGGCGCACAACCGAATCCGCGTAACGGCTGCTGTCGCGCCCGCCGGAAGCCTCCCGGCCCGCCCCGCGATCACCTAGAATTCGTTCAACACGGCGACACGACCGCCGCCGCGTACTCGATGCCGCACGCGCCACCCCTGCGCGCGGCACACGGAGATCGCCATGACCGAACTGTCGACACCGACGGATCACGTCGATTACGAAGGCTTCGAGATTCATGTCGTGCCGGCCGCCGCGCCCGGCAGCGACACGCGCTACACGTACACCGGCTACGTGTGCCATCCTGGCGCGAATCCCGCACTGCCCGGCCACGCGGTGCCGTTCCACGCGGACGGAGAGGAAAGCTTCGCGAGCGTCGACGAGGCGGTCCACGAAGCCGTGCACATCGGCAAGAGCATCATCGACGGCACGCACCCCGACCTGTCGGTGCTGTCGCTCGTCACGCACGGCTTCTGAAGCGGACGAACGACTTCGCATGTGATTGTGCGGACGTCGGTCGCGGTGCTGCATTCAGCGACCGCTGCGCGCAGCCGGACGATCGACGCGAGCCTGCGCGCAACTCGCGTGCCGCGCCTTTCAAGCTTTCAAACCTGCAACATGCGCGCGCGGCCGCAACGCGGGCCGGTCGGACGCGCTGCCACATGTCACGTCACATCGCGGCGCGCGGTGCGGCGTCCGGACGTCATCATCAGCGATTGCAACGTCTCGCATCGCGCGTTATGCGTTTCTCCCGATATCGGCTTGCGTGCGTACGCCTATCATTTTTTTATAGTCACTTCTGGCTATCTCCCATGCGCCCCGTTCTTACTCCGCGCGTCGACCGGCTGCGTGCTGCTACGCTGGCCGTCGTCGCCATGCTTGCCGCATGCACGATCACGCCGCCGCCGTCGCTGCACCCGGTCCTGACGATTCCGTCGATCACGCGTAGCGCGAGCCGCGCCCAGTATCGCGTCGAGATCGCGCAACGCGTTGCCGAACGCAATCCGTCCGGCGTACTGCACGGCACACCGCAGGCGATGCTCCGCTCGCTCGTCGTCGTCGCATTCACCGTCGATCGCAATGGCCGCCTCGTCAACGCCTCCGTCTATCGCAGCAACGGCGACAGCGAGGCGGAAGCGCTCGCGCTCGCGTCGCTGCGCCGCTCGGCGCCGCTGCCGGCGCCGCCGTCGCGACTGCTCGACGGCAACGGCCAGATCGAAATGATGGAAGGCTGGCTCTTTAACGACGACGGCCACTTCCAGTTGCAAAGCACTGCGTCCGCGCAGGCGCAATCGCTCGACTGACCACTCGCCGCGCCGCGATTGCCGGTGTGCGGCGGCGCTGGCTATAATTTTCCGCAATCGCGCGGCCATCACGCCGCGCGCGCGTTCGCGCGCCCCACCCGGCATGCGAGCCGACCACGCCGGCATCGGGCGGCGGCGACATACCCGTCTCCATCGTCGACCGGCGGGTGACGTTCGCGCCACGGCGCGCGTCCACGCCGCCACCGCATCATCCGCTCGGCTGCCCATCGGCAGACGTCCGCCTGCCCGAGCGCACGCACAGCCGACCGCCCCAACGACAAAACGGAGACATCCATGTCCGCATCCCCCCCGGCCGTTGCACACGCAACCGGCTCGGCCGGCGCCGTCAGCCACCGGCGCATCGTGTTCGCGAGCTTCATCGGCACCGCGATCGAGTTCTACGATTTCTACGTGTACGCGACGGCCGCCGCGCTCGTCATCGGCCCCGTATTCTTCCCGCACGGCTCCGCGACCGCGCAGGCGCTGTCCGCATTCGTCACGTTCGGCATCGCGTTCATTGCGCGCCCGATCGGCTCGTTCCTGTTCGGGCATTTCGGCGACCGCATCGGCCGCAAATCGACGCTCGTCGCGTCGCTGCTCGTGATGGGCGTGTCCACCACCGCGATCGGCTTCGTGCCCGGCTACGACGCGATCGGCACGCTCGCGCCGGTGCTGCTGTGCGTGCTGCGCTTCGGCCAGGGGATCGGCCTCGGCGGCGAATGGGGCGGCGCGGCGCTGCTCGCGACCGAGCACGCGCCGCAGGGCAAGCGCGGCTGGTTCGGGATGTTCCCGCAGCTCGGGCCCTCGGTCGGCTTCCTGATGTCGAACGGGCTGTTCTTCGCGCTCGCGCTGTCGCTGTCCGACGAGCAGTTCCGCAGCTGGGGGTGGCGCATCCCGTTCCTGGTCAGCGCGGTGCTCGTCGCGCTCGGCCTGTACGTGCGGCTCAAGATCACCGAAACGCCCGCGTTCCAGGCAGCGCTCGACCGCAACGAGCGCGTGCGCGTGCCGGTCGCGACGCTCGTCACGCAACACTGGCAGCCGACGCTGCTCGGCGCGCTCGCGATGGTCGTCTGCTATACGCTGTTCTATATCTCGACAGTGTTCTCGCTGTCGTACGGCGTGTCGGCGCTGCATATTCCGCGCCAGAGCTTCCTCGGCCTGCTGTGTTTCGCGGTCGTGTTCATGGGGCTCGCGACGCCGCTTTCCGCGTGGGCATCGGACCGTTTCGGCCGCAAGCCGGTGCTCGTCGTCGGTGCAATCGCCGCGCTGCTGTCGGGTTTCGCGATGGAACCGCTGCTCGGCAGCGGCTCGATGCCGCTCGTCGCGCTGTTCCTGACGATCGAACTGTTCCTGATGGGCGTGACGTTCGCGCCGATGGGCGCGTTGCTGCCGGAACTGTTCCCGACCAACGTCCGCTACACGGGCGCAGGCGTCGCGTACAACCTCGGCGGGATTCTCGGCGCGTCGATCGCGCCGTATATCGCGCAACTGCTGGCTGCGCGCGGCGGGCTGTCGTGGGTCGGCGGCTACGTATCGGTCGCGGCGGCGATCAGCCTGGTCGGCGTGCTGCTGATGCGCGAAACGCGCGACGCGTCGCTCGTCTGAGACTCCGGGACGGCCCGGGTTGTGCGACGACCGGCGCTACCTATACTCGATCCTGGGCGCGCCGCAGCGCGCCCCCGGGATCCCGCCCCGAAGGAGCCGCGCCATGAACATCCGCCTCGGCAATGCCGATCTCGTCCTGATCCTCGCGCTCGCGCTGGGTGGCGCGCTGCTGCTCGCGCTGCGCTTCCGGCCGAAGACATGGCGCGGCCTCGTGTTCGAGGCGCTGCTGGCGAATCTGGCGGCCATCGCCGCCGTCATCACGGTCGAGGCGCTGCTGGCCTGAACCGGCCCGCCCCGCTGCGTCAGGCGGTCAGCCGCGCGCGCAGCGCGCCATACGCGGGGTCGACCGTATCGATCGCGTCGAGCGCCTGCTCGACGGACGGGATCGTGCCCGGCTCGCCGATCGACAGTGCATTCGGTGCGCCACCGATGCCGCAATGGTGACGCGACGTCGCGACGAAAATCATCACGGCCGGCCGCTGCAGCGCGTGCGCCATATGCACGAACCCCGTATCGACCCCCACCACGAGCGCGGCCCGGCCGAGCGCCGCGCCGAGTTCGCGCACGGTCATCGCGGGCAGCACGATCGCGCCCGGCGCGCGCGCGGCGATGTCCTGCGCATCGTCATGCTCGGCAGCCGATCCCCACGGCACCAGCACGCGCACGCCACGCGCCATCATCTGCGTGGCGAGCGCGGCCCAGTGGTCGGCCGGCCATTTCTTGTCGGGATTGGACGTCGCATGGAACAGCAGCATGAACGGCGCGCCGTCGGTCACGGCGGCCGGCAGGCTCGCGTCCTGCGGCGCGACGATGCCGTACGTGGCGACGCCTTCGGGCACGTAGCCGAGCGCCTCGCCGGCGCTCACGCGCATCCCGTGCCATGCGTCGCAGTCCGGCCGCGGGCCGAAGCGATGCGAATACGCGAAGCGTGCGCCCGTTTCGCCGAGATCCTGAGTCTGGTAGCCGACGCGGCGCGCGGCGCGCGCCAGCGCCGAAATGATCGCGCTCTTGTAGACGCCGTGCAGGTCGATGACGGCGTCGTAACGGTGCGCACGCAACGCACCGATCGACGCCGAGATCGCCTTCAGGTCGCCGGCATTCCGGAGTTTCTTGAAGCGTCGCAGCGGCGCGCACAGGACGGCGCTCACGCCCGGATGCCAGCGCACGACCTCGGCGCACGATTCGTCGACGGCCCAGTCGACCGTCACGCCGGGAAAGGCGCGATGCAGGTCCGCGACGACGGGCAGGGTCTGGACGACGTCGCCGAGCGACGTCACTTTTACGATGAGGATGCGTTTCACGATATGTGGGGATTGACGACCATTTCGGCATGCTAGCGACGGTTGCCGCGCGCGAACATTACTTCAACATTACATTTGCAACAAAATGCATCAAGCTTGCGAAACGCTGTCGCCCGCGGCGTGGCTCCGGTTCCTTCTTATAATGCGGTCTTTGCCTTCCGGCCCGCGCCGATGCCACGCCCCGCCCTTCCCGCGCTGTTTCCCGCTCTCACCCGCCGCTCGCTGCGAATCTGGCGCCAGTATGGCGTTTTCTGGCTCGGCGCGATCGTCGTCGGCCTCGCGGCCGTGCTTTACGCGCGGCTGATCGACTGGGGCTACGAGACGTTCCGCACGATGCGCGATCATGCCACGTGGCTGCCGCTGCTGCTGACGCCGGCGATCGCCGCCCTGTCGGCATGGATCACGCGCCGGTTCTTCCGCGGCGCCGAGGGCAGCGGCATCCCGCAGGTGATCGCAACGCTGCATGCGCGCCCGAGTGCATTCGGCGCCCGGCTGCTGACGCTGCGCATCCTGTTCGGCAAGGTGCTGGTCTCGTTCCTGGGCATCCTGGGCGGCTTCACGATCGGCCGCGAGGGGCCGACCGTGCAGGTCGGCGCGGCGCTGATGTTCAACCTGCGGCGCTTCTATCCGCGCTCGAACGCGCAGATCGAACGCCAGCTGGTGCTGGCCGGCGCGGCAGCCGGGCTGTCGGCCGCATTCAATACGCCGCTCGCCGGAATCGTGTTCGCGATCGAGGAGCTGACCCGCAGCTTCTCCGCGCGCGCGAGCGGCGTGCTGATCACCGCGATCATCCTCGCCGGCGTCGTCGCGCTCGGCCTGAACGGCAACTACACGTATTTCGGCACGATCGATGCCGGCCTCCATTTTCCGAAGCTGCTGGCGCTCGCGGTGCTGGTCACCGCGATCGTGACGGGCATCGCGGGCGGCCTGTTCTGCTGGCTGCTGCTCAACACGGGGCGCTGGCTGCCCGCGCAACTGCTCGGCCTGTATCGCGAGCGTCCGATCGCGTTTGCCGCGCTGTGCGGCTTCGCGATCGCCGTCGTCGGCCTCGTGTCGGGCGGCACGACGTTCGGCAGCGGCTACGCCGAGGCGCGCGGCCTGCTCGACGGCCGCGAGCAGTTGTCGGTGTTCTACCCGTTCCTGAAAATGGTGTCGATGGTCGCGTCGTACCTGCCGGGCATCCCGGGCGGGATCTTCGCGCCGTCGCTGTCGATCGGCGCCGGGTTCGGCAACCTGCTGCACGTCGTGTTCGGCAACATGAGCCTGCCGATGCTGATCGCGCTCGCGATGGTCGGCTATCTTGCGGCCGTCACGCAGTCGCCGATCACGTCGTTCGTGATCGTGATGGAGATGATCAACGGCCACGCGCTCGTGATTTCGCTGATGGCCACCGCGCTGGTGTCGAGCCGCGTGTCGCGCTTTTTCGCGCCGCCGCTCTACGAAACGCTCGCCCAGCGCTATCTCGCGCCGCCCGTTGCGGCCGCGGAACCGGCCGCGGCCACCGCGGCGGGTGCCGCGACGACGACCGGCGTCACCGAGCCGCAGGATGCGACCGCCGCGCCCGCCGATCCGCTCGACACGCTGCGCGACGAAGGCAGCGACGCGCCGGCCGCCGCTGCGCCGGGCGAACACGCGGCACACGCGGCGGCGGCGCACGACGCTGGGCCGGCTGCGCCCGGCACGCACGACCCGGCGCAGCCCGGCCCGCGCGACGCTCAGTAAATCACGACGGGTGCCGGCCGGTAGTAGACGGGCCGCGCCGGCACGACGATGCACCCGGCCAGCGTGATCGCGACGAGCGCGATGGCGATTGCGGTTCTTTTCATCACGCGCCTCCGTCACGCCCAGTGGCCGCGGGTCCAGAACCAGTTCGGACCCCGCTGATCCCAGTGGCCCGGCACCCAGTGCATGCCGACGCGCTCGGCTTCCCAGTGACCTCCGATCCACTCGTAGCGCCCATGATCCCAGTGCCAGTGGCCGCGCTCCCACACATAGCCCACCCGCGCCGTCGGCAGGACCTCGTAACGCACGGGCGGCGGCGCATTCGGCGCGACGACGACGATTTCCTCGGTGCGCACGGCGACCGGCTCGGCGACGACCACGCGGCCCTGCGGCGCGATCACGGGTGCGCCGACGAGAATCTCGTCCGCATGCGCGGCAAACGGCGCGGCGACGGCTGACAGGCCCGCGGCAAACAGCGCGAGCGAAACGATACGACGGTGAACGGTAGAGACAGCCATCACAACCTCCTGGTTGAACAAGTAACGCAAAGCGTATTCGTTCAATGCGGGAGGACCGATAACGGCCGACAGACGCGTTGTTACGGCGTGCCCGAAAGTGCAACAGGGCGTAAGACGCGCACGGCGGCGGGTGCCGCCGTGCGGAGGGACAGGCAAGCGTCAGGCTTGCGGAATCTCGATCTTCACTTCAAGGACTTCGAGATCGTCCTGGCGCTCGAGGCTCACGCGGATGTCATCGTCCGAAATATGGACGTACTTCGAGATGACCGCGACGAGCTCCTTCTGCAGCGCCGGCAGGTAGTCGGCCGGCGGCCGGCCGCCGACCCGTTCGTGCGCGATGATGAGCTGCAGGCGCTCCTTCGCGACCGATGCGGACTTCTTCTTCTCGCCGAGGAGAAACGAAAGGATGGACATGGGCGGCCTCCGTTACTTGCTGCCGAAGAGGCGCTGCAGCAGGCCCGGCTTCTGGTAAT
The DNA here is from genome assembly GCF_900119325.1 of Burkholderia sp. NFPP32. Lineage (NCBI taxonomy): Bacteria > Pseudomonadati > Pseudomonadota > Betaproteobacteria > Burkholderiales > Burkholderiaceae > Burkholderia > Burkholderia sp. NFPP32. The sequence goes on from NZ_FPJP01000001.1 coordinate 471,036, forward strand.
CGGTGAAGCGCAGCGGCTTGTCCTCGCCGAGGAAGCGCGCGACGACGTCCTTGTACGCTTCGGCAACGTCGGTGCCGTCGATGTGCACGGCCGGCAGCCCCTGGTTCGAAGCGTGCAGCACGGCTTCCGACTCGGGCACCACGCCGATCAGCTTGATGCGCAGGATCTCGCTGATGTCCTCGAGCGACAGCATCTCGCCTTCGCTCACGCGCTTCGGGCTGTAGCGCGTGATCAGCAGGTGCTCCTTGATCGGATCCTTGCCTTCGGTCGCGCGCTTCGTCTTCGACGACAGGATGCCGAGAATGCGGTCCGAGTCGCGCACCGACGACACTTCCGGGTTCGTGACGATCAGCGCCTCGTCCGCGAAGTACATCGCGTGCAGCGCGCCGGCCTCGATGCCGGCCGGCGAATCGCAGACGATGTATTCGAAGTCCATCGCGACCAGGTCGTTCAGCACCTTCTCGACACCGTCGCGCGTCAGCGCATCCTTGTCGCGCGTCTGCGACGCCGGCAGGATGAACAGGTTCTCGCACTTCTTGTCCTTGATCAGCGCCTGGTTCAGGTTCGCTTCGCCCTGGATCACGTTCACGAGGTCGTACACCACGCGGCGCTCGCAGCCCATGATGAGATCGAGGTTGCGCAGGCCGACGTCGAAGTCGATCACGGCCGTCTTGTGGCCGCGCAGCGCGATACCGGACGCAAAGCTCGCGCTCGTCGTCGTCTTGCCCACGCCGCCCTTGCCCGAGGTCACCACGATGATTTTTGCCATTTACCCAATACCCTGTGTTCGTCAATGAGAGCCGATCGATCCGGCGCGCACCGCGTGAATTACGTCAGGCGCAGCGGTTCGATCATCAGTTTTTCCTCTTCGAGCCGGATCTGCACCGCTTTGCCCAGTACTTCGGCGGGCAACGGGTTCTCGGTTGTTCGATAGATACCCGCGATCGAAATCAGTTCCGGTTCGAGACACGTGCAGAAAATGCGCGCGTCGTGATTGCCGTGCACGCCCGCGAGTGCGCGGCCGCGCAACGGCGCGTAGATGTGGATATTGCCTTCCGCGATGATCTCCGCGCCGTGACTGACCGGCGCGAGCACCACGAGGTCTCCTTTCGCGTAAATCTGCTGCCCCGAACGCAACGGCCGGTCGATCACGAGCGTCTGGCCGCCCGTCTGGTTCGACGCCGGCGCCGGCTCGGACGCCTGCTCGGGCGCCGCCGCGGCGGCTGCAGCGACGACGGCCTCGGCGACCGGCGACGCTTCCGAGCCCTCGGCCGGCTTCGCGGCCGGCGCACGGCGATCGCGCGCCTCGAGCAACGGCAGGCCGGCTTCCCCCGCCCAGCCCTGCGTTGCCGATGCGACCACGCCCACCGGACGCATCCGCACGTCGTTCAGCATCTGGCGGATATCGGCCAGCGCGACGCGCTCGCCGTCCGCCAGGCGGCGGACGTCGATCGCGACGACATCGTCGGCAAAAAACTCGGGAGTCGCTTCGAAGCGCTTGACCAGTTCGGCACGCAACGCGTCGAGATCGGTCGTCTTCACGGTGAACAGCAACGTATCGACCGATCCGCTGCGCAGCTCGAAGAATGGCGATTTTTTAAGCGACATGGACACTCTGCAAAAATTTTTTGCGTATTTTACAGGCGTCCACGCGCGCGGCCATTATTTTTGGGACACCGGGTTGCGATGGCCCGGGCGGGCGCGCAACCGGCAGATGGGCAGGCAGGCGGGCGACCAGACCTTCATCGCGCCGCGCGGGCGTCACGTCAGTGCTTCACTTGCGACACGAACAGCGATTTCATCGCGCCGGGCATCCGCGCGATCGGCGCGTGTTCGCCGGTGTTGCCGAAACCTGCGCGCTCGTAGAAACGGATCGCGTTGCGGTTCGCATCGGCGATCCATGCATAGACCTCCCGGGCGCCGCGCTCGGCGAGCCACGCGGTGGCCGTTTCCAGCAGCAGCACGCCGCCGCGCAGGTGACGCACCGCGTGCGCGACCCACAGCTCGCTGACGAACGCACGCCGGTCGGGCGTGTTGTCGAAATACGCGCCGATCATGCCGGCCGGATGGCCTTCGGTGTACAGCAGGAAAGTCGTCGACTCGTCGGACACGGCACGCTGCGCGGCAATCGCCGACGCTGCGTCCGTTTCGACGTTCAGCAATTCGGCCTCCGGCGCTTCGCCGGGTGCGTAGGGCTCACGCAGCGACGCGGCGCGGAGTTCGCGATACACGCCGCCCTGGTCGGCAACGATACGACGAACGGTCAAGGTCGAACTCATGCAGGCACAGCCCCCTTCGGACAGCAAGCTAGTAGCTTCAACCGAAAGCGGGGCATGAGTCAAATCGTTATTTTCAAACGGCGGCGCGAATCGAAAGGCGACAGGCGTCGCCGCTGGCGGCGTGTACCAACCGGTGTGCAGATGCAGCATCGGCGTATCGACGCGTGTCGATGGACGGCAGCCGCGGCCTCTTCGTTCGACGCCTCGCTTCGTTCGCCTTGCGATACGCGGCAGACGCGTTTCGGGCGCTTTGCATCTCGTCCCGGAGGCCGTAATGATCCGTAACATATGTAGCCGAAACGGGTGCCCCGCCGATATCAGCCCCATTTTGCCTATTGCACCGCAACATTCGTTGCGAGCTCGCGGGGCGATACCCGCGCGCGCCACACCGCGCCAATCATCTGACAAACAAGCGGATCACGCGGGCTGATCCGGCCTCCCCGGCATGTTTCAATCGGCGCGTGCCGGCCCTTCCAGACATGCGTCGCACGCGCCCCTTCGTTTGGAGCCTCGCGCCTAGCGCCGGGGTTTGGAAAGCGTGTGCGCGGGTCGTATAACAGGCAGAACCGGACGACGATCCGGCGCCACCGCGCGTGTCGCGGGCCAACGAGGATTCGAACAACCGTGCATGCGGCCGCCCACCGGGCCGGCCGACTGGAGGGAGACAATGGCAATGACCGACGGATCGGCTTCGGGCTGGTCGGATGGCAAGCGATATCTGTGGCTGCTCGGCGCGCTGACGATCACGCTGCCGATCCTCTCCGCCCAGCTCGCGCTTTCGACGGGCCTTCACGTGTTCTGGTGGTTCGGCCCGCTGTTCGCGTTCGGCGTGATCCCGATCCTCGACACGCTGATCGGCGACGATCGCGACAATCCGCCCGAAGCCGTCGTGCCGCATCTCGAACGGGAGCGTTATTACCGGTTCATCGTCTATCTCGCGACGCTCGTCGAGTACGTCGCATTCTTCATGTGCGTATGGATCGTCGGCACGCACACGCTCGCGTGGTACGACTACGTCGGCTTCGCGCTGTCGCTCGGCGCCGCGACGGGCATCTCGATCAATACCGCGCACGAACTCGGGCACAAGACGAACCGCTTCGAACGCTGGCTCGCGAAGATCACGCTCGCGCCGGTCGCATACGGCCACTTCCATGTCGAGCACAACCGCGGCCACCATGTGCGCGTCGCGACGGCCGAGGATCCGGCGAGCGCGCGCTACGGCGAATCGTTCTGGGCGTTCCTGCCGCGCACCGTGACCGGCAGCATCCGCTCGGCATGGCGGCTCGAAAAGGCTCGCCTCGAGCGGCTCGGGCATTCGCCGTGGACCTGGCGCAACGAGGTGCTGCACGCGTGGGCGATGACCGTCGTCGTGTGGGGCATTGCGATCGCGATGGCCGGCAAAGTGGTGATCCCGTTCCTCGTGATCCAGGCCGTCTACGGCGCGTCGCTGCTCGAAGTCGTGAACTACGTCGAGCACTACGGGCTCGGCCGCCGCAGGCTGCCGAGCGGCCGCTACGAGCGCTGCACGCCGCAGCATTCGTGGAACAGCAATCACGTCGTCACCAACCTGTTCCTGTACCAGTTGCAGCGGCACGCCGACCATCACGCGAATCCGACGCGTTCGTACCAGGCGCTGCGCCACTTCGACGATTCGCCGCAACTGCCGGCCGGCTACGCGACGATGATCCTGTTCGCTTACGTGCCGCCGCTCTGGTATCGGGTGATGAATCCGCGCGTCGTCGCGCACTACGGCGGCGACATGGCGCAATCGAACATCAAGCCGTCGATTCGCGCCCGGGTGCTCGCGCAGTATCCAGCCGCGGCATGATTGCGGATGACGGGCCGGCGGGAATCGGCGCACGCCGTCGCGCGCCGCTGAAAGCCGCCGCCGCACCGGCATCCGGTTCAGTTTGAGCCGGGCGCGACGGCGACGCCGTCACGCCATTTCCGGCAACCTGAACACGGCCACCGCGTGCCGCAGCGCACTCGCCTGCTCGGCCAGCGCCTGCGTCGCGGCCGTGGCCTGCTCGACGAGCGCCGCGTTGCGCTGTGTCGCTTCGTCCATCTGCGTGACCGCGACGTTCACCTGTTGGATGCCGCCGCTCTGCTCCTGCGACGCGGACGAGATCTCGCCGACGATCGTCGTGACGCGCTGCACCGCGCCGACGATCTCGTGAATCGACTCTCCCGCGCGGCCGATCAGCACGGCACCCTCGTCGACCCGCTGCGTCGATTGCTCGATGAGCCCCTTGATCTCCTTCGCGGCCGACGCGCTGCGCTGCGCGAGCGTGCGCACCTCCGCCGCGACGACCGCGAAGCCACGACCCTGCTCGCCCGCGCGTGCCGCCTCGACGGCCGCGTTCAGCGCGAGGATGTTGGTCTGAAACGCGATGCCGTCGATTACCGCGATGATTTCGCCGACCTTTGCCGCGCTGTCGGCGATGCCGTTCATCGTGCGGACGGCGTCCGTCATCACGCCGCCGCCCGCGGACGCGATATTCGATGCGTCGCGCGCAAGCTGCGCCGCATGCTGCGCGTGTTCGGCCGACTGGCGCACGATGCCGGTCAGTTCGGTCATGCTGGCCGCCGTCTCCTCGAGCGACGCGGCCTGCGATTCGGTACGCGACGACAGATCGTGATTGCCCGAAGCGATCTGCGCGCTCGCCGTCGCGACGGCTTCGGCATGCGTCCGCACCTCGAGCACGACGCCCGACAGGCTCGTCTGCATCGCCTGCAGCGCACGCAGCAGATCGGCGATCTCGTCGCGGCCGGTTGCATCGACGTCGCGCGTCAGGTCGCCGCCGGCGACGGCCTGCGCACACGCCACCGCACGATCGAGCGGACGCAGGATCGCACGGCTGAACAGGAACGCGCCGACCATCGCGACGCCGAGCACGACCAGCATCAGCGCGAGGCTCGCGGTAGTCGCGCGCTGCGCGTCCCGGCTCGCCTGCGCCGACACGGCGGCGCTCTCGTCGGCGATCGACTTCGCGGCCCGCTCCAGCAGCGCAGCCGGTTCGCGGTCGACGCCCGTGACGGCGGCATCGCCGGCCGATGGCTCGAAGCCGGCCGCCTTGAACGCGTCGAAGCCGCGCCGGTAGCCGTCGCCCATCGCCGTGTGCGCACGCATGAACTGCTCGACGAGCGAGCGGCTGTCGCCGGGCGGCAACTGACGGACGAGCTGCGCTGCGAGCGAATCGACCGTATGCTCGCGCGTCTGGAATGCCTGCCAGTACCGGTCGAGCTTGTCGGGCTGCTTGCCGCGCAGCAGCGTGTCCTTCCATTCCTGCACCTGCAGCTTGAACTGCACGAGCGTAGCCGATACGAGCCGTTCGTCGCCGACGTTCGTCTGCACGTCTTCGGCGAACGTATTGATCGATCGGTTGAGGATGTGGATGCCGTACAGCGCACCACCGAACATCAGCAACAGCGCAACGGCGAATGCGAGGGGAATCTTGTAGCTCAGCTTCATGGGACCTTCAATCGACGGGGGACGATGCGGCTCGGCACGGGCGCCGGCCGCCGCACCGTGTTAACGGCGCGGGACGCGAAGGCTTAAAACTGAGGAAAGCGGCAAGGACCGGCAGCGCAGCGCTGACCGATCAGGTCGGATGTGTCGCATGCTGCCCGTCTGTCGCGGCAGTTCGAAACGAGGACAACGGTAAGCAGCGCGCATGCAGACAACGCGATGAATTCGGCGAGATCGTCATGCCGCCGCGTGCTCGCAAGGACGAACGGTACGGCGATCAGTTGCACGATGCTGCTGCGATAGGCGAACTCGAGCACAAGGTGCAGCTCGGCGTGCGTGCTCACCAGCGATACAGGTCGGGCCAGTGAAAGCCGGGCAATGCGTCGAACCGGACGAAATCGCCCACGATCGACGGCTGTGCTGGCGCGACGCATAGGGTGGTCGTCGAGTGCCACGACAGCCCGGCTGAAGGCGGCAAGCGCGGCGATGCACAGGCCGATTCGCGCAATCGCCACGATCGTGCGCGCAGTTCGTCGCCATCGCATCGGCACGTCCGACGTGCCGATGGCCAAACCGTTGCCACTGCAACGGCAATCGACACATCGCGCCGCAGACCCAAAACGAAAAACCCCTTGATCCTTTCGGATCAAGGGGTTTCGTATTCTGGCGGAGAGGGTGGGATTCGAACCCACGGTACGGGGAAACCGTACGCCTGATTTCGAGTCAGGTACATTCGACCACTCTGCCACCTCTCCGTTTTACTGCACTTCCCGGTTGGTCATGTCCGGGAAAGAAAAGATTATAAAACGATCTTTTCTGAGCTGACAAGCCCTTTCCGCAATTTTTTTGCGAGGGCTTCGGCAGCCGATTTCACGACGCCTGTGCCGGCGCGTCGATCCGCTCCATGCCGCCCATGTACGGACGCAGCACTTCCGGCACCGTGACCGAGCCGTCGGCGTTCTGGTAGTTCTCCAGCACCGCGACGAGCGTACGGCCGACCGCGAGACCCGAACCGTTCAGCGTATGCACGAGCTCGGGCTTGCCCTGCGCGTTGCGGAAACGCGCCTGCATCCGGCGCGCCTGGAACGCCTCGGTGTTCGAGCAGCTCGAGATCTCGCGATAGGTGTTCTGCGCGGGCAGCCACACCTCGAGGTCGAACGTCTTCGCGGCCGAGAAGCCCATGTCGCCCGTGCACAGCGTGATCACGCGGTACGGCAAGCCGAGCTTCTGCAGGATCGCCTCCGCATGGCCGACCATCTCGTCGAGCGCCGCGTACGACGTTTCCGGTGCGACGACCTGCACCATCTCGACCTTGTCGAACTGATGCTGGCGGATCATCCCGCGCGTGTCGCGGCCGTACGAACCGGCTTCCGAGCGGAAGCACGGGGAATGCGCGGTCAGCTTGATCGGCAGCGCGGACGCGTCGACGATCGACTCGCGCACGGTGTTCGTCAACGAGATCTCGGACGTGGAGATCAGGTATTGCGTGACCGTATTCTCCGCGCCGCCCTTCTCGACCCTGAACATGTCGTCCGCGAACTTCGGCAACTGGCCCGTGCCGTAGAGAATCTCCGGGTTCACGATGTACGGCGTATACGTTTCGGTGTAGCCGTGCTGCTGCGTGTGCGTGTCGATCATGAACTGCGCGAGTGCGCGGTGCAGGCGTGCGATCGGGCCGCGCAGCATCGTGAAGCGCGCGCCGGCGAGCTTCGCGCCCGTCTCGAAATCGAGGCCGAGCGGCGTGCCGACATCGACGTGATCCTTCACCTCGAAGTCGAACTGGCGCGGCGTGCCCCAGCGGCGCGCCTCGACGTTGTCGGCTTCGTCGTTGCCGACCGGCACGCTTTCGTGCGCGACGTTCGGCATGCCCAGCATCAGGTCGGACAAGCGCGCCTGGATGTCGCCGAGCTTGGCTTCTCCCGCCTTCATCTCGTCGCCGATCCCGCCGACCTCGGCCATCACGGCCGACGTGTCCTCGCCCTTCCCCTTCATCGCGCCGATCTGCTTCGACAGGCTGTTGCGGCGCGCCTGGAGCTCTTCGGTGCGGGTCTGGATCGCGCGGCGTTCCGCTTCGAGTGCGGAGAACGCGGCGATGTCGAGGGTGTAGCCGCGATCGGCGAGGCGCTTGGCGACGCCGTCGAGGTCTTTGCGCAGCAACTGGATGTCGAGCATGGGAGGACTTGGAAAATCGTTGTATGAGACGGGAATTCTAACGCACCGCGCGGCCGCCACGGCACCGGCCTGATGGACGATGCCCGAAAACGGCCGGTCGTGGCAGTATCGACCATGCCGGCTCGCCTGAGCGGCCGGAACATCACATTGTGCCAAACCATTGCGGACGGCGAAACGCCTGCACCGGCCGCACGCAACGCGTCGTACGACGCACCCGCATCCGCATCACCGCCATTCAAGGAACCCGATGGCCATCGAACTGGACAAGGAAGTACGCGACCGCGCAATCGCATCGCTGCAACGTTATTTCACAGAAAACATGGACGAGCCGATCGGCAACATCCAGGCCGGCGCGCTGCTGCACTTCTTCGTCGAGGAGATCGCGCCCGCGATCTACAACCTCGCGATCGCAGACGCACAGGAACGCCTGCAAGCACGGGTCGCCGAGCTCGACATCGACTGCCACGAAGAGCCGTTCGAGTACTGGAAGAAACAGCAGCCGGGCCGCAAGCGCTAACGCATTCGGAGCGGGTCGCCGGCTGGGCCGCGCGTTGCCCGTCAGTCCTTCTTGCCGGCCTCGCGGTCGAGCTCGCGCAGCCACGCGAGCTTGTCGGCGATCTTCGATTCGAGCCCGCGCGGCACCGGCTTGTACCAGTGCGGCTCGCGCACCCCGTCCGGCAGGTACGTCTCGCCGGCCGCATACGCGTTCGGTTCGTCGTGGGCGTAACGGTACGCGTGGCCGTAGCCGAGTTCCTTCATCAGCTTGGTCGGCGCGTTGCGCAGATGCACGGGCACCTCGCGCGACTTGTCCTGCTTCACGAACGCCATTGCCTGGTTGAACGCGTTGTAGCCGGCGTTGCTCTTCGCCGCGCACGCGAGATAGATCACCGCCTGCCCGAGCGCGAGTTCGCCTTCCGGCGAGCCGAGCCGCTCGTAGGTCTCGGCCGCGTCGTTCGCCATCTGCAGCGCGCGCGGATCGGCGAGGCCGATGTCTTCCCACGCCATCCGCACGATGCGCCGCGCGAGATACTTCGGATCCGCGCCGCCGTCGATCATCCGGCAGAACCAGTACAGCGCGCCGTCGGGGCTCGAACCGCGCACCGACTTGTGCAGCGCCGAGATCTGGTCGTAGAAGTTGTCGCCGCCCTTGTCGAAGCGCCGCGCGTTCAGCGTCATCGCGCTGCTGACGAATTCGGCGTCGATCTTCGCGACGCCGGCCGACGATGCCGCCGTCTGCGCCTGTTCGAGCAGGTTCAGGAAGCGCCGCGCGTCGCCGTCCGCATAGCCGACCAGCGTATCGATCGCCTTGTCGTCGAACGCGAGGCCGTCGAGCGCGATTTCCTGCGCGCGCTTCAGCAACTGGCGCATCTCGTCGTCGTCCAGCGACTTCAGCACGTACACCTGCGCGCGCGACAACAAGGCCGAGTTGACCTCGAAGCTCGGGTTCTCGGTCGTCGCTCCAATGAAGGTCACGAGCCCCGACTCGACGAACGGCAACAACGCATCCTGCTGCCCCTTGTTGAAGCGGTGGATCTCGTCGACGAACAGGATGGTGTGGCGGCCGGTGCGGTTCAGCGTGTCCTTCGCCTGCTCCATCGACTCACGGATGTCCTTCACGCCGCCGAGCACCGCGGACAGCGCAATGAACTCGCAGTCGAACGCGAGCGCGGTGAGCCGCGCGAGCGTCGTCTTGCCGACGCCGGGCGGCCCCCACAGGATCATCGAATGCGGCTTGCCCGATTCGAACGCGAGCCGCAGCGGCTTGCCTTCGCCCAGCAGATGCGTCTGGCCGATCACCTCGGCGAGTGTCTTCGGCCGCAGCGCCTCGGCGAGCGGCCGGCGCGGCTCGACTTGAAACAGGTCGGACATGAACCCTCGCTCCACATCAAACGATGGCGGCCGAACCGGCCGCCGGACCCGACATTATGACAGCCGCGCGACGGCGCCGCCGCGCCTGGTGTCTGGTGCCCGCGCCCGCAAACGACACGGGCCCGCCGTCGCCGGCAGGCCCGTTGCGGAAAAGCGGCGCGTGGCGCCGGTCAGCCGTTGATCACGTCGGCGCCCTTCGGCACGACGAACTTGAACGTATCGCCCTTCAGCGGCGGATTCGTCTGGATGTTGGTAAACGTCAGCAGCGTGACGTTGCCGAACACGTCATGCAGCTCCATCGCGGCGAGCGTGCCGTTCCGGAAACCGATGCCGATCCGCTGGAACTGCGTGTCCTGCGCCTTCGGCAGCATCTCGAGCCATTCGATGCCGCCCTTCTCGCCGGCATCGCGCAGCGTGTAGCTCTTGTCGAGATCGTTGCTGCCGAACAGGATCGCGGCAGGGCTCGCGCCCAGCGCGCCGTTCAGCTTGCGCTCGGTGACCTGGTTCAGGTCGCGGTCGTACACATAGAGCTTGTCGCCGTCGGCCTGCAGCACCTGCTGGTACGGCTTCTGGTACGTCCAGATGAACTTGCCCGGCCGCGCGAACACGAACGTGCCGCTCGAATTGTCGGTGGGCTTCGGCGCGGCCTGCGCGGCGCTCGCGCCCTTGGCCGGCGCCTTGACGATCTGCTGCGTGAAGTCGCCCTTCGCCGAACGCACCTGCGACACGAAGGCCTTCAGTTGCTCGGTACCGCCCGCGAACGCGTGCGTCGCCGCGAACATCAGCGATGCGCCGGCGAACGCCGCACCGAGCCAGCGCCGCGTCGAACGAAGAGACATTGCGAACGAATGTTGCTGCATATTGCGGTTTTCTCCGTGGGTGGCCGGCGCTGCGGGCGCCGCGGACTCATTCCGCGTCGCGCGCCGGCACAAGAATTTCGCGGTTGCCGCTCGACGACATCGCCGATACGAGCCCCGACTGCTCCATCTGCTCGAGCAGCCGTGCCGCGCGGTTATAGCCGATCCGCAAGTGACGCTGCACGAGCGAGATCGACGCGCGGCGGTTCTTGATGACGATCTCGACCGCCTGGTCGTACAGCGGATCAGACTCGCCGCCGCCTTCGCCGGTTCCCGCGCCGGCCGAGCCCTCGTCGCCGTCGGCGGTGCCGCCTTCGAGCAGGCCCTCGACGTAGTTCGGCTCGCCCTGCTCCTTGAGCTTCTCGACGACGCGATGCACTTCGTCGTCGCCGACGAACGCGCCGTGCACGCGCACGGGCAGCCCGCTGCCCGGCGGCAGGTACAGCATGTCGCCCATCCCGAGCAGCGATTCGGCGCCCATCTGATCGAGGATCGTGCGCGAGTCGATCTTCGACGACACCTGGAACGCGATTCGCGTCGGCACGTTCGCCTTGATCAGGCCTGTGATCACGTCGACCGACGGACGCTGCGTCGCGAGGATCAGATGAATGCCGGCCGCGCGCGCCTTCTGCGCGATCCGCGCGATCAACTCCTCGACCTTCTTGCCGACGACCATCATCAGGTCGGCCAGCTCGTCGATCACGACGACGATGTTCGGCAAGCGGCCGAGCGGCTCGGGATCTTCCGGCGTCAGGCTGAACGGGTTCGGCAACTTCTCCTCGCGCTTGGCCGCGTCGTCGATCTTGTTGTTGTAGCCCGCGAGGTTGCGCACGCCGAGCTTGCTCATCAGCTTGTAGCGCCGCTCCATCTCCGCGACCGTCCAGTTCAGCGCGTGGCCGGCCTGGCGCATGTCGGTGACGACCGGGCACAGCAGGTGCGGAATGCCTTCGTAGACGCTCATTTCGAGCATCTTCGGATCGATCAGGATCAGGCGCACCTGCTCGGCGGTCGCCTTGTACAGCAGCGACAGGATCATCGCGTTGATCCCGACCGACTTGCCCGAACCGGTCGTGCCGGCAACGAGCAGGTGCGGCATCTTCGCGAGGTCCGCGCACACGGGCTTGCCGCCGATGTCCTTGCCGAGGCTCAGCGTCAGCGCCGACGATGCGGCCGCATACACCTCGGAGCCGATGATCTCGGACAGGTGCACGGTCTGGCGGCGCTGGTTCGGCAGTTCGAGCGCCATGTAGTTCTTGCCGGGGATCGTCTCGACGACGCGGATCGACACGAGCGACAGCGAGCGCGCGAGATCCTTCGCGAGGTTGACGATCTGGCTGCCCTTCACGCCGGTGGCCGGCTCGATCTCGTAGCGCGTGACGACCGGGCCCGGATACGCGGCAACCACGCTCGCCTCGACGCCGAAATCCTTCAGCTTCTTCTCGATCAGGCGCGACGTGAATTCGAGCGTATCGGCCGAAATCGCTTCCTGCGTCTTCGGCGCGGGATCGAGCAGCGACACCGGCGGCAGCGTCGAATCGCCCGGCAGGTCGGTGAACAGCGGCACCTGGCGCTCGCGCTCGACGCGCTCGGACTTCGCCGGCGTGACGACCGGCGGCACGATCGTCACGGGCTCATGATCCTCGATGCGCACGCGCTCCTCTTCGACCTTGCCTTCGCGGCGCACGGCCGCGGCCTCGCCGAGCTTGCGGTCGCGCTCGGCCTCGCGGCGCAACTTCGCGACGTTGACGGCGGACAGGATCGCGCCGCCGACGCGCTCGGCGACCGACAGCCACGAGAAGCGGAAATACAGCGACAGGCCGATCGCGAGCGCGATCAGCAGCAGCAGCGTGCCGCCCGTGAAGCCGAACGCATGCGACATCGCACCGGCGACGGCCTCGCCGACGACGCCGCCCGGCGCACGCGGCAACTGCACCTTCAGCGACCACATGCGCAGCGCCTCGATGCCGTCGCACGCCAGCACGACGAGCACGAACGCGAAGATCTCGGTGAGCCAGCCGATCGGCCGCTCGGGTTCGTCGGGAATCGCCTCGTGGCGCGTGATGCGGCGGTAGTTGACGGCGATGCGCCGCCCGAGCGGCACGATCAGCCAGTAGGCCGACAGACCGAACAGCAGCAGGATGATGTCGGCCGTCCACGCGCCGACGCGGCCGGCCCAGTTCGAGATGTGGTCCACCTGCGCGGCGTGCGTCCAGCTCGGATCGCGCCGGCTGTAGCTCAGCAGGGCCATCACCAGAAATGCGCAGAGCGCGACCTGGAGAATCCAGCGGATCTCCGTGAGGAGCTTCGACATCCGGTGCGGCAACGCCTGTGCCTGGGCGGAATAAGGAGCTTTTGCCATGAATCCGTATAAAGAGGACGGGCCGTGCGCCCGCCTGTCGTTCGATCGCGCTTATTGTAAACGCTGCACCGGGCCGCCAAGTGTAAATGACGGTTACATAACGGGGCCGGGGTACGGCCGGCTTGGCGGAAGTGCTCCGCAGCGGCCCTTTTGCCCCGGTCCGGCTCCCCGCCGGGCACCGCTGCCGCGCCGCTTCGAGCCTGCGTCCCGCCCTGCAACCCCCGTGCGACAACGCGCCGCCGCGCGTCCCGCCCGCCCCGCGTGCGCGGCCGTTGCGCCGCGCGACACTATCGCCTCGATTGAAACTCTCGTTCGGCAACGCAGCAACGGGGCCTTTATAATGCGCGACTGATACCCATCTATGACGGCATCCCGGCCAACCCCGGATCGTACGGCGAGCCCTATCCCGCCCGCCGCGGCCGCCTTTTACGGATTCGCACATGTCCACGCCCAAACACGCCAAAGTCCTGATTCTCGGTTCCGGCCCCGCCGGCTACACGGCTGCCGTCTACGCGGCACGCGCCAACCTGTCCCCGGTGCTGATCACCGGCATCGCGCAGGGCGGCCAGCTGATGACCACGACCGATGTCGAAAACTGGCCGGCAGATGCGAAAGGCGTGCAGGGTCCGGAGCTGATGGCGCGCTTCCTCGAGCACGCCGAGCGCTTCAACACCGAAATCGTCTTCGATCACATCCACACCGCGAAGCTGCACGAGCAGCCGATCCGCCTGATCGGCGACTCGGGCGAATACACGTGCGACTCGCTGATCATCGCGACCGGCGCGTCCGCGCAGTACCTCGGCCTGCCGTCCGAGGAAGCGTTCATGGGCAAGGGCGTGTCGGCCTGCGCAACCTGCGACGGCTTCTTCTATCGCGGCCAGGAAGTCGCGGTGATCGGCGGCGGCAACACGGCCGTCGAGGAAGCGCTCTACCTGACGGGCATCGCGAAGAAGGTCACGGTGATCCACCGCCGCGACAAGTTCCGCGCGGAGCCGATCCTGATCGACCGCCTGCTGGAGAAGGAAAAGGAAGGCGCCGTCGTGATCAAGTGGGATCACGTGCTCGACGAGGTGACGGGCGCGGATTCGGGCGTCACGGGCCTGCGCATCAAGAACGTGAAGACCGGCGCGACGGAAGACCTGAACGTGCAGGGCGTGTTCGTCGCGATCGGCCACAAGCCGAACACCGACCTGTTCCAGGGCCAGCTCGAGATGAAGGACGGCTACATCCTGACGAAGAGCGGCCTGCACGGCAACGCCACGTCGACGAGCGTGCCGGGCGTGTTCGCCGCGGGCGACGTGCAGGACAACGTGTACCGCCAGGCGATCACGAGCGCGGGCACGGGCTGCATGGCCGCGCTCGACGCGCAGCGCTACCTCGAAAGCCTGCACGACAAGAAGTAAGCCGCAAGCCCTGCCGCGCCGGGCGCTACAATGGCGTCCGCTGCCGCGAAGCGGGCCCGACCGGAAAGCCGCTGCCGCCGCGCAGCGGCTTTTTTTTGCCCGCGCGCCCGAACGCGCCTGCCCTGCTATCGAATCATGGCGAAGAACCAGCCCCATCCGAGCGATCCCGCGAAGCGGCAGATCGCCGCCCGTCCCGCGAACCCCGTGCCGGCCGCCCCGCCGCCCGCGCCCGATCCGGCCGCATTGCGCGGCCAGGGCCTCGCCGGCCTCGGCGCGCTGCGCAAGTCGCTGCAAGGCGAAGCCGATCGCCGCGAACGCGAGCGCATCGAAACCGCGAAGGCCGAGCGCAAGGCGGAAGCCGACGCGAACCTGTTCCGTAACGAAATCGGCGCGATCCGGCCGCTGAACGCGCCGCCGCGCGCGGCGTCCGGCCGCATGCCGCCCGACCCGGTGCCGAAGCAGACGCAGCGCGACGAGGAAGCCGTGCTGAACGCGACGCTGTCCGACGAATTCGATCCCGAAACGCTGCTCGACAGCGACGACTCGCTGTATTACCACCGCCCCGGCATCAGCCGCGACGTGGTGCGCAAGCTGAGGAGCGGCGCGTGGATCGTGCAGGCGCAGCTCGACCTGCACGGGATGCGCCGCGACGAGGCGCGCGACGCGCTTGCCGAATTCATCCGCGAAGCCGGCAGGAAGGGGCTGCGCTGCCTGCGCGTGATCCACGGCAAGGGGCTCGGCTCGATCGGCAAGGAACCCGTGCTGAAAGGCAAGGTGCGCGCGTGGCTCGTACAGAAGGAAGAAGTGATCGCGTTCTGCGAGGCGCGCGGCATCGACGGCGGCGCGGGCGCCGTGCTCGTGCTGCTGCAGCCGCTCGCGGCGCCGGCCGACCGGGGGCCGCGTGCCGCATCCTAGGCTGACGCTCGCGATCGCCGTACTGGAGGCGATCGCCACGCTGGCGTTTGCGATTTCGGGTTTCATCGAGGCGCGCAAGAACCGCCTCGACTCGGTCGGCACGTTCGTCGTCGCGCTCGCCACCGCGTTCGGCGGCGGCACGCTGCGCGACATCCTGCTCGAGCGCCGGCCGTTCTACTGGGTCGTGCACGACGACTACGTGATCGCGATCTTCGTACTCGCGCTGTTCGCGCCGTTCGTGCTGCGGATGCTGTCGCGGCTGTCGGCCGAGCGGCTGCTGCTGGTCGCCGACGCGATCGGGCTCGGCATCTTCAGCATCTCGGGCACGGCGATCGCGCTCGACGCCGAAATGCCGCGCTTCATCGCGGTGATGATGGGCGTGATCACCGGCGTGGTCGGCGGGATCATCCGCGACGTGCTGTGCAACGACATCCCGCTGATCCTGCGCGATTCGCGGCCTTACGCGACCTGCGCATTCGTCGGCTGCTGGTTCTACCTGCTGCTCGTGTGGCTGCAGTTCGATTCGGTGTACGGCGTGCTGCTCGCGACCGGCTTCATCCTCGCCGCGCGGCTGGCGACGTTCAAGTTCGACGTGCGGCTGCCGCACTGACTGCCGCCGCAGCGCCAGCCGCATCTCCAGAAACAAAAGGGGCCGCTCATTCGAGACGGCCCCTTCTGCTTCATTCAGCGCGAACGCCGCATCACGCGATCCGCTCTTCCGATGCCGGATCGAACAGCACGGCCTTCGACACGTCGAACAGCAGCGACTGCGTCTGCCCCGGCTGCGGGTTCGCGGCCGGATGCACGCGGCTCACGATGCGCTTGCCGTTCACCTGCGCGAACACGTGCGTGTCCGGCCCGGTCGGCTCGGTCACGTCGACGCGCACGTCGATCGGCTGCAGGCTCGATGCCTCGCCGTTGTGCGCGTTGCGCGCGTCGGTGATGCGCTCCGGACGCAGGCCGAGGATCACCTCGCGGCCGACGTGGCCGTTCATCCGCTTCGCGTCGAACGGCAGCTTCAGCGCGCTGCGCGCGAGGCCCGTGTCGATCTCGAGCGCGATCCCGCTGCCCTGCTCGACCAGCTTGCCGTTGATGAAGTTCATCGGCGGCGCGCCGATGAAACCGGCGACGAACAGGTTCGACGGCGAATCGTAGATCTCCTGCGGCGCGCCGAACTGCTGGACCACGCCGTCCTTCATCACCGCGATCCGGTCGCCGAGCGTCATCGCCTCGATCTGGTCGTGCGTCACGTAGACGATCGTCGTGCCGAGGCGCTGGTGCAGCAGCTTGATTTCCGCGCGCATCTCGATGCGCAGCTTCGCGTCGAGGTTCGACAACGGCTCGTCGAACAGGAACAGCGACGGATCGCGCGCGAGCGCGCGGCCCATCGCGACGCGCTGGCGCTGGCCGCCCGACAGCTGGCCCGGCTTGCGGTCGAGCAGGTGCTGGATCTGCAGCATCTGCGACACGCGGTCGACGATCTGCTGCTGCTCGCTTTTCGGCACCTTGCGGATGTTCAGGCCGAACGAGATGTTCTCGCGCACCGTCATCGACGGATACAGCGCGTACGACTGGAACACCATCGCGATATCGCGATCCTTCGGCGACAAGTTGTTGACGACCTTGCCGTCGATGCAGATCTCGCCGCTCGTCACGGTCTCGAGCCCGGCGATCATGTTGAGCAGCGTCGATTTCCCGCAGCCCGAACCGCCGACCAGGATCAGGAACTGTCCGTCCTCGATCTCGATGTCGACACCCTTCAGGACCGGCACCCCGTTCGGGTAGGTCTTGTACACGTCACGGATGGAAAGGCTTGCCATGCTGTGAATCCTCTGTCTCGTCTCGCGCGGCGCTACGGCGCCGCGTCGGGTTCGTTTCGATGCGCCGCGCGACGTGCGCGGCCGGTTCGTCGTATCGGATAAGGCCGCGCCTACCCCTTCACCGCGCCCGCCGTCAGCCCGCGCACGAAGTAGCGGCCGGCGACGATGTAGACGAGCAGCGTCGGCAGCGCGGCGATGATCGCGCCGGCCATGTCGACGTTGTACTCCTTCACGCCCGTCGACGTGTTGACGAGGTTGTTCAGCGCCACCGTGATCGGCATCGAATCGACGCCGGAGAACACGATCCCGAACAGGAAGTCGTTCCAGATCTGCGTGAACTGCCAGATCAGGCACACCATGAAGATCGGCAGCGACACGGGCAGCAGGATCTTCGTGAAGATCGTGAAGAAGCCCGCGCCGTCGATGCGCGCGGCCTTCACGAGTTCGGACGGCACGCTCACGTAGAAGTTGCGGAAGAACATCGTCGTGAACGCGATCCCGTACACGACGTGCACGAACACGAGGCCGGGAATCGTATTGGCGAGGCCAAGCATCCCCTGCAGGCGCGCCATCGGCAGCAGGATCACCTGGAACGGGATGAAGCAGCCGACCAGCATCATCGTGAACAGCGCATCCGCGCCGCGAAAGCGCCAGTGCGTGAGCACGTAGCCGTTGAACGCGCCGATCAGCGACGAGATCAGCACGGCCGGGATCACCATCTGCAGCGAATTCAGGAAGAACGGCTTCATCCCGTCGCAGCGCACGCCGGTACACGCGCCGCTCCACGCCTTCACCCACGGCTCGACGGTCCAGCTGGTGGGCGGCGTCAGCAGGTTGCCGGTGCGCAACTGGTCAAGGTCCTTGAACGACGTCGACAGCATCACGTAGATCGGGAACAGGAAATACAGCGCGAACAGGATCAGCGCCGCGTAGATCACTGCCCGGCTGATCGTCATCTTAGGCTGCATTGCGGGTGCTCCTCGATTCCATATACATCAGCGGCACCAGCACCGCGACCACGGTCGCGAGCATCATCACCGACGACGCCGCGCCGAGCCCGAGCTGGCCGCGGTTGAACGAAAACGTATACATGAACATCGCCGGCAGCGACGACGACGTGCCCGGGCCGCCCGCCGTCAGCGCGACGACGAGGTCGAAGGTCTTGATCGTGATGTGGCAGAGGATCAGCAGCACCGAGAAGAACACCGGGCGCATGCTCGGGATCACGATCTTGCGGTAGATGGTCGGCAGCGTCGCGCCGTCGACCTGCGCGGCCTTGAAGATCTCGGCGTCGACTCCGCGCAGGCCTGCCAGGAACAGCGCCATCACGAAGCCGGTCGACTGCCACACGGCCGCGACCACCACGCAGAAGATCGCCTTGTCCGGATCGTCGAGCCAGCCGAACGAGAAACTCGTCCAGCCCCAGTCGTGCATCACCTTCTCGAGGCCGAGGCCCGGGTTCAGGATCCACTGCCAAGCGGTGCCGGTGACGATGAACGACAGCGCCATCGGGTACAGGAAGATCGCGCGCAGCGCGCCTTCGTTGCGAATCCGCTGGTCGAGCAGGATCGCGAGGAACAGCCCGAGCGCGACGCAGATCGCGATGAACGGAATCCCGAACCAGCCGAGGTTTGCGGCGGAGGTCCACCACACGTCGTTCTGGAACAGGTCCGAGTAACGGCCGAAACCGTCGAATTCGTAGTTCGGCAACAGTCGCGAGTTGGTCAGCGACAGATAGCCGGTAATCAGGATGAAGCCGTAGATGAACACCACGGCGATCGCGACGCTCGGCGCAAGCACGAGCTTCGGAATCCAGCGATCGGCGAGGGCCGACATCGGCGACGTACGCCGTGCATCGGCACCGCCGGATCCGTTTCCGCTAAGAGGGGCAGCCACTTGATTCGACTCCTGGAACGAGGGCGACGCAGGCCGGGCCGGCGCCGGGTACGGCACGGGCCCGCGGGCGAGCCCGTTTGCTGCACTTGCAAAAACGCCCGGCCGATGAAGCGTGTCCGGCCGGGCGCCTGTCGCGCGTTACTTGACCTTCGCGGCCTTCGCGAGCGCGGCGACCGCGCTCTTCGAATCC
Organism: Burkholderia sp. NFPP32; assembly: GCF_900119325.1. NCBI lineage: Bacteria > Pseudomonadati > Pseudomonadota > Betaproteobacteria > Burkholderiales > Burkholderiaceae > Burkholderia > Burkholderia sp. NFPP32. The sequence continues at coordinate 490,265 of NZ_FPJP01000001.1, forward strand.
TGCTGCGAGTTCATGAACTTCGTCACGACGTCCGTGATCGCGCCGGCGGTCGCATCGCTCTGCGCCATCCCGTGCGCGAGCGACGGCACGAAGCCGCCCGACTTGATCGCGGTCTGCTCGTCGGCATACGACTTCTTCGCGCAGTCGTCGAACTTGTCCATCTTCACGCCGAGGCGCACCGGCACCGAGCCCTTCAGCAGGCTGAACTGCTCCTGGAAGTCCGGCGTCATGATCGTCTTCGCGAGCGCGAGCTGGCCGGCCGTCGCGGCCTTGTCGCCCTTCTGCTGGAAGAACACGAACGAATCGACGTTGAACGTGTACGAATTCGCGGTGCCCGGCACCGCCGCGCAGATGTAGTCCTTGCCCGCCTTCTTGCCCGCGTTCTCGAACTCGCCCTTCGCCCAGTCGCCCATGAACTGCATGCCGGCCTTGCCGTTGATGACCATCGCGGTCGCGAGGTTCCAGTCGCGGCCGTTACGGCCGGTATCGAAGTAGCCCTGGATCTTGCGCACCGTGTCGAACACGGACAGCATCTGCGGCGACGTCAGCGTCGCCTGGTCGAGATCGACCAGCGCCTTCTTGTAGAACGCCGGGCCCTGCGACAGCACGACGTCTTCCCACAGGGTCAGGTCCTGCCACGGCTGGCCGCCCATCGCGACCGGCTGGATGCCCGCGGCCTTCAGCTTGTCGGCCACCGCGAAGAATTCAGGCCATGTGGTCGGCACCTTCGCGCCGATCTTGTCGAGCGCGGCCTTGTTGATGTACAGCCAGTTCACGCGGTGCACCGAGAACGGCGCGGCGACGGTGTGGCCCTTGTACTTGATGATCTTGTCGATTTCCGGCGGCAGGTTCTGCTTCCAGTCGCCGGCGGCGGAATCGATGTTGACGAGCACGCCCTGGTCGGCCCAGTCCTGGATCAGCGGGCCCTTGATCTGCGCGGCCGACGGTGCGTCGCCGCTGATCACCTTGGTCTTCAGCGCGGTCATCGCCGCGGCGCCGGCGCCGCCCGCGACCGCGAAGTCCTTCCACACGTAGCCCTGCTTCTGCAGGTCGTCCTTCAGCACGCCGACGGCCTTCGACTCGCCGCCCGAGGTCCACCAGTGCAGCACCGTTACGTTCTCGGCTGCCTGCGCCGCCACGGCGCCAGCCATCAGACCTGCCGCGCAGAGCGCACCCATGATCGAGCGAACTTTCATTACTTATCTCCTCCAGACTGAATCAACTCGTGAGGTTCCCTGACCGGGAACCGGCTTCTTGATAACGACGGGGAAATCGAGCCGCGGGACGCATGCAGCGTACGGGGCCGATGACCGGCCGGGCTCTTACAGAAAGCGTGAATCGAGATTCAACGGCGTGTCTCCTCTTTGTGTTTCTGGCCCGCCGCGATGATGCGACGCGAGCCCGGGGCCAACGGTGCGCGGACGATGCGCGCCGTCAATGTCCGATAACATTCGGCACAAGGCGCTCCCGAAGGCGAAGCTCGCGCAGTTCATCGACCGCACTTCTTTTTTTCTTCACCCAGGTGCTACCCCTTGCGGCGGATTGTAGTTAAACTACAATTCAGTGTCAAAAATATTTTTATCGCACTACGGATTGCTTCCCAGCACCCCAAAACCCGGCGGAGACACATGCATACCGATTCCAGCTTTACCTTCGTACTTTTCGGCGGCACCGGCGATCTGTCGATGCGCAAGATCCTGCCTGCGCTGTTCGAAGCGCATCGTGCGAACATGCTGGCGGAGAGCGGCCGGATCGTCGCCGTGGCGCGGCACGAATCGGATCAGGCGGGTTATCTCGAGTGGGTCGACACGCACGTGAAGCCGCATGCGGTCAAGGCGGCCGGCAAGGCCTTCGACGAAACCGCGTGGAAGTCCTTTCTCCAGCGCATCGAGTACGTGAAGCTCGACCTCGGCCGCGCGGAAGACTACGCCGTGCTGCGCGACGCGATCGCGTCGCTGCCCGGCATCCGCGTGTTCTATCTGGCGACGGGCCCGTCGCTGTTCGTGCCGATCTGCAACGCGCTCGCGTCGGTCGGCCTGAGCGAAGGCTCGCGCATCGTGCTCGAGAAGCCGCTCGGCTACGACCTGCGCTCGTCGAATGCGATCAACGACGCGGTCGGCGAGATCTTCGCTGAAGGCCAGATCTACCGGATCGACCACTACCTCGGCAAGGAGCCGGTGCAGAACCTGCTCGCGCTGCGCTTCGGCAATGCGCTGTTCGAGCCGCTGTGGCGCCGCGAATGGGTCGAGAGCATCCAGATCACGATCGCCGAGGAGCTCGGCGTCGAAGCGCGCGGCGATTTCTACGACAACACCGGCGCGCTGCGCGACATGGTGCAGAACCACCTGCTGCAACTGCTGTCGATCGTCGCGATGGAGCCGCCGCACTCGATGGATTCCGACTCGGTGCGCGACGAGAAGCTGCGCGTGCTGCGCGCGCTGAAGCCGGTCGATCCGCGCGAGATCGGCAAGGTTGCCGTGCGCGGCCAGTATCATGCGGGCGTGATCAAGGGCGCGCAGGTGCCGGCCTACGCGACCGAGCCGGGCGTGAAGCCCGACAGCCAGACCGAAACCTTCGTCGCGCTGAAGGTCGAGATCGAGAACTGGCGCTGGGCCGGCGTGCCGTTCTTCCTGCGCACCGGCAAGCGTCTCGCCGACCGCGTCGCGGAGATCGTCGTCAACTTCCGCCCGGTGCCGCACTCGGCGCTCGGACCGACCGCGCTGCGTCCCGGTTCGAACCGCCTCGTGATCCGGCTGCAGCCGAACGAGACGATCCGCCTGTACTGCCTCGCGAAGCAGCCCGGCGAAGGGATGAACCTCGCGAGCGTGCACCTCGACCTCGCGTTCGACCGGTTCTTCAAGGAAGGACAGATGGAGGCGTACCAGCGCCTGCTGCTCGACGTGATCAACGGCCGGCTCGCGCTGTTCGTGCGGCGCGACGAACAGGAAGCCGCGTGGCGCTGGGTCGAGCCGATCCTGAACGAATGGGCGCGCTCGCTGAAGCCGCCGAAGCCGTACGCGGCGGGCACGTGGGGGCCGGCCGCGGCGAGCGCGATGCTCGCGCAGCACGGCACCTGCTGGCTCGAAGAAGAAAACTGATGCAAGCCGTTGCCGCGCGCGTGACTGCGTGCGGCAACGTGCCCCACGATTCGTACGATTTGAACATACAAAGCAGTCCGGAGGAGATGTGATCGAGATCCACGCTTTCGACACCCAGGAAGCGCAAAGCGAAGCGCTTGCGCGCGCCGTCGGCGATGCGCTGCGCGCCGCGCTCGCCGGCACCGTGCGCCCGACGCTCGCGGTGTCCGGCGGCACGAGCCCGCGCCCGTTCCTGCAAACGCTGTCGCATGCCACGCTCGACTGGGCCGGCGTCGACGTGACGCTGGTCGACGACCGCTGGGTGCCGGAGGACGACGCGGCCAGCAACGCGCACCTCGTGCGCGACACGCTGCTGCAGCACGCGGCGGCCCCTGCCCGCTTCCTGCCGCTCGTCGACACGCGCGCCACGCTCGACGCGCACGTCGCCGCGCTGAACGCGAACGCCGACTACCGCGTGCCGAACGTCGCGGTGCTCGGCATGGGCGAGGATGGCCACACCGCGTCGATCTTCGCCGACGCGCCCGAATGGGATCACGCGATCGCGACGCCCGAGCGTTTCGTCGCCGTGCATCCGGGCGCCGCGCCGCATGCGCGCGTGAGCTTTTCGCTCGATGCGCTCAAGCGCGTCGACCGGCTGTTCCTGCTGATCGCGGGCCCCGCCAAGCGCGCCGTGCTCGACGCCGCGGCCGCGTCGCTGCAGAAGAACGCGATTTCCCAACTGGCCAACGACAAGGGGACCCAGCTCGATGTCTACTGGTGCGCAAACTAAGGCGGTCGTCGCGGGTCAGCATGCCGACGGCCCGCGCCTGCTCGCGGACGTCGGCGGCACCAACGCGCGCTTCGCGCTGGAAACCGGTCCGGGCGAGATCACGCAGATCCGCGTATATCCCGGCACCGACTATCCGACGATCACCGACGCGATCCGCAAGTACCTGAAGGACGTGAAGATCAGCCGCGTGAACCACGCGGCGATCGCGATCGCCAATCCGGTCGACGGCGACCAGGTCACGATGACCAACCACGACTGGAGCTTCTCGATCGAGGCGACGCGCCGTGCGCTCGGTTTCGACACGCTGCTCGTCGTCAACGATTTCACCGCGCTCGCGATGGCGCTGCCGGGCCTGACCGACGCGCAGCGCGTGCAGGTCGGCGGCGGCACGCGCCGCCAGAACAGCGTGATCGGGCTGCTCGGGCCCGGCACCGGGCTCGGCGTGTCGGGGCTGATTCCGGCCGACGACCGCTGGATCGCACTCGGCAGCGAGGGTGGCCACGCGTCGTTCGCGCCGCAGGACGAGCGCGAGGACCTGGTGCTGCAGTACGCGCGCAAGAAGTTTCCGCACGTGTCGTTCGAGCGCGTGTGCGCGGGCCCCGGCATGGAGATCATCTATCGCGCGCTCGCCGCGCGCGACAAGAAGCGCGTCGCCGCAAGCGTCGACACGGTCGAGATCGTCGAGCGCGCACATGCCGGCGAAGCGCTCGCGCTCGAGACGGTCGAATGCTTCTGCGGGATTCTCGGCGCGTTCGCCGGCAGCGTCGCGCTGACGCTCGGCGCGCTCGGCGGCGTGTACATCGGCGGCGGCGTCGCGCTGAAGCTCGGCGAACTGTTCACGCGCTCGTCGTTCCGCGCGCGCTTCGAGGCGAAGGGCCGCTTCACGCACTATCTCGAGAACATCCCGACCTACCTGATCACCGCCGAATACCCGGCGTTCCTCGGCGTGTCGGCGATCCTCGCGGAGCAGTTGTCGAACCGCTCGGGCGGCGCGTCGTCGGCCGTGTTCGAGCGGATCCGCCAGATGCGCGATGCGCTGACGCCGGCCGAGCGCCGCGTCGCCGATCTCGCGCTGAACCATCCGCGCTCGATCATCAACGATCCGATCGTCGACATCGCGCGCAAGGCCGACGTGAGCCAGCCGACCGTGATCCGCTTCTGCCGCTCGCTCGGCTGCCAGGGGCTGTCGGACTTCAAGCTGAAGCTCGCCACCGGCCTCACCGGCACGATCCCGATGAGCCACAGCCAGGTGCATCTCGGCGACACGGCCACCGACTTCGGCGCGAAGGTGCTCGACAACACGGTGTCGGCGATCCTGCAGTTGCGCGAGCACCTGAACTTCGAGCATGTCGAGAACGCGATCGAGATCCTGAACGGCGCGCGGCGCATCGAGTTCTACGGGCTCGGCAACTCGAACATCGTCGCGCAGGACGCGCACTACAAGTTCTTCCGCTTCGGGATTCCGACGATCGCGTACGGCGACCTGTACATGCAGGCCGCATCGGCCGCGCTGCTCGGCAAGGGCGACGTGATCGTCGCGGTGTCGAAGTCGGGGCGCGCGCCCGAGCTGCTGCGCGTGCTCGACGTAGCAATGCAGGCCGGCGCGAAGGTGATCGCGATCACGTCGAGCAACACGCCGCTCGCGAAGCGCGCGACCGTCGCGCTCGAGACCGACCACATCGAGATGCGCGAGTCGCAGCTGTCGATGATCTCGCGGATCCTGCATCTGCTGATGATCGACATCCTCGCGGTGGGCGTCGCGATCCGCCGCGCGTCGCCGAACGGCGAACTGCCCGAGGCCGTCGCGCAGGCGAAGGCGCGTGCGAGCGACGACGAAACGGCCGACGTGCTCGACTGGCTGAGCCACGGCGCGTCGCCGGCGGCGAAGGACGTCGCGCGGGACTGATGCATGGCGCGGCGCCGGCCGCCTCCCGCACTTCAAAAAAAACGCCACCGGCGCATCGCGCGCGGTGGCGTTTTTCGTTGTGCCGCCCGGCTGCGCCTGTTCAGGCGCCCGCTTTCACCGGCCGCCCGTGCCAGCGCAGCACGAGGATGCGTCCGGCGAAACACAGCACGCCCGTGACGCCGATCGTCACGCCCATCGCGAACGGCGTGCCGTCCGCGAGTGCGCCGATCGCGACGCTCGCGAGCGCGCCGAGCGCGAGCTGCATCGCGCCGAACACGGCCGCCGACGCGCCCGCGTTGTGCGGATAGCGATGCATGAGGTCGGTCGTGCAGTTCGCGGACAGGATCCCGACCACGCCGACGACGAAGAACAGGCACACGACGATCGACCACAGCCCGCCCCACCCGGTCAGCGCGACGAGCGCGACCGCGAGCGACGCGATGCAGCTCACGAGCGACGCGGCCGCGATGATGCGCAGCGAGCCGACGCGGCCGACGAGCCGCGTGTTCGCGAAGTTGCCGATCATGATCCCGACGACGTTCAGGCCGAACAGCAGCCCGTAGTGCTGCGGCGACACGTGGAAATACTCGATGTATACGAACGGCGTCGCGGTGATGTACGAGAACATCGACGCGAATGCCATGCCGCCGCACAGCATGTGCCCCCATGCGACGGGGTCGGACAGGATGCGCCCGTACGACGCGAACGACGCGAGCACGGCCGTGCTCTTGCGCCGCTCCTTCGGCCAGGTTTCGGGCACGCGCAGGTACGCGGTCGCCGCGCACACCGCGCCGAACACGGCCAGCACGACGAACACGCCGCGCCAGCCCGAGAAGCGCAGGATCTGGCCGCCGATCAGCGGCGCGAGCAGCGGCCCGACCGCGGTGACGATCGCGACCATCGACAGCACCTTCGCCGCGTCGCTCGGCTCGTGCGCGTCGCGCGCGATCGCGCGGGCCAGCACCGACGCGGCGCCGGCGCCGAGCGCCTGCAGGAAGCGCACGACGATCAGCATGTCGATCGAGCCCGACACGAAGCAGCCGACGCTCGCGAGCGTGAACAGCGCGATGCCACCGAGCAGCACGGGGCGGCGGCCCCACGTGTCGGACAGCGGGCCGTACAGCAGCATGCCGACCGAGAAGCCGGCCATGAAGCTCGTCAGCGTGCGCTGCGCGGCGCCGGGGCTGACGGAGAAGCCGTCGGCGATCGACGGCAGGCTCGGCAGGTACATGTCGGTGGCGATCGGCCCGCAGGCGGCGAGCGCGCCGAGCAACAGGATCAGCCGGGCATCGGGCCGGCGCCGGACGACGTGAGACATGGGTATCCGGAATGGAGCCCGCGCGCATCGGGGCGCGCGTGGCGGTGAAGACGGGAGGCCGCGCCGCGGACGGCGCGTTCAGGCCCATGATTGTACGCGCAACTTTTTTGCGTGCTGCGGGCCGCATACGGCGGCAGGCCGGAAAGCACCCGCGCGGCGCCCGTCGCGCTGGATCGCTGGATCGCGGGATCGCGGGATCGCGCGCGGATTCGATTAAGCTTGCTGCTGCCCGCTTCTCTTGTCTGACCAATTCGACGCACGACCGAACGATGACCGCTTTCCTGCTGATCTGGAGCCCCAAGAAATGGCCATGGCCCGAGCTGCCCGACGTCGCCGCGCGCGTGAAGGCCGGCGAGGCCGTGCATGACGTGTGGGGCTGCGGCTTCGCACGCGGCATCCTGCCGGGCGACCGCGTGTTCCTGCACCGCGTCGCGAAGGAGCCCAAGGGCGTGTTCGGCTCCGGCTACGTGACGCGCGCGCCGTACGAAGTGCCCGATCCGTCGACGAAGCGCGGTTACCGGCTGTGCATCGACTTCGTGTACGACTGGCTGGTCGACGCGCACCGGGACGTCGTGATCGCGCGCGACGCGCTGCGCGTCCACCCGTACTCGGTGCAGACCTGGGATGCGCAGAGCTCCGGCACGTCGATCAAGCCGATGGTCGAAGGCCCGCTCGAGAAGCGTTGGGCGGAGCTGACCGGCAAGCGCAAGCCCCCGCGATAACCGGGCCGATCGCCGGGACAAATCGGGCCCTCCTTTCCAGCCCACGTGCCGAAAGGCCGCAGACCGTCGCGCGGGCCCGCCGCGCGCGTCTCCGGTACAATCAGACGATCGTTCCGCCCAGGCGCCGCGGCCCGTGCACAGGCCCCCGCGCCCTTCTCTCGCAGGTTTCGCCCATGTCCAATAATCAGATCCTCTTCGAACGCGCCCAGAAGACCATTCCCGGCGGCGTCAACTCGCCGGTGCGCGCATTCCGTTCGGTCGGCGGCACGCCGCGTTTCGTCGCGCGCGCGCAAGGTCCGTATTTCTGGGATGCCGACGGCAAGCAGTACATCGACTACATCGGCTCGTGGGGCCCGATGATCGTCGGCCACGTCCATCCGGACGTGCTGTCGGCCGTGCAGAACGTGCTCGCCGACGGCTTCTCGTTCGGCGCGCCGACCGAGGCCGAGATCGAGATCGCCGAGGAAATCTGCAAGCTCGTGCCGTCGATCGAGCAGGTGCGGATGGTGTCGAGCGGCACCGAGGCCACGATGAGCGCACTGCGTCTCGCGCGCGGCTTCACGGGCCGCAGCCGCATCGTCAAGTTCGAGGGCTGCTACCACGGCCACGCGGACAGCCTGCTCGTGAAGGCCGGCTCCGGCCTGCTGACGTTCGGCAACCCGACGTCGGCCGGGGTGCCCGCCGACATCGCGAAGCACACGACCGTCCTCGAATACAACAACGTCGCCGCGCTCGAGGAAGCGTTCGGCGCGTTCGGCGACGAGATCGCCGCGGTGATCGTCGAGCCCGTCGCGGGCAACATGAACCTCGTGCGCGGCACGCCCGAATTCCTGAACGCGCTGCGCGCGCTGTGCACGAAGCACGGCGCCGTGCTGATCTTCGACGAGGTGATGTGCGGTTTCCGCGTCGCGCTCGGCGGCGCGCAGGCGTACTACGGGATCACGGCCGACCTCACCTGCCTCGGCAAGGTGATCGGCGGCGGGATGCCGGCCGCCGCGTTCGGCGGCCGCCGCGACATCATGGCCCACCTCGCGCCGCTCGGCGGCGTCTACCAGGCCGGCACGCTGTCGGGCAACCCGATCGCGGTCGCCGCGGGCCTGAAGACGCTGCAACTGATCCAGGCGCCCGGCTTCTACGATGCGCTCACCGCGCAGACGAAGCGTCTCGCCGACGGCCTCGCGGCCGAAGCGCGCGCGGCCGGCGTGCCGTTCGCGGCCGACTCGATCGGCGCGATGTTCGGCCTCTACTTCGCCGAGCGCGTGCCGACCAGCTTCGCGGAAGTCACGAAGAGCGATACCGAGCGCTTCAACCGCTTCTTCCACCTGATGCTCGACGAGGGCGTGTACTTCGCGCCGTCCGCATACGAAGCCGGCTTCGTGTCGAGCACGCACGACGACGCGGTGATCGACGCGACGCTCGCGGCCGCACGCCGCGCGTTCGCGGCACTCGCCGCCTGACCGGGGGCCGCGCGCATGTTCTCGGATACCGATTTCGCCCACATGGAGCGCGCGCTCGCGCTCGCCGCGCGCGGCATGTATACGACGGCGCCGAATCCGCGCGTCGGCTGCGTGATCGTCAAGGACGGCGACGTGATCGGCGAAGGCTTCACGCAGCCGGCCGGCCAGGACCACGCGGAAGTGCAGGCGCTGAAGGACGCGCGCTCGCGCGGCCACGACGTCGCGGGCTCGACCGTCTACGTGACGCTCGAGCCGTGCAGCCATTTCGGCCGCACGCCGCCCTGCGCGAACGCGCTGAGCGAAGCGCGCGTCGCGAAGGTCGTCGCCGCGATGGAAGACCCGAATCCGCAGGTGTCGGGGCGCGGCCTCGGCATGCTGCGCGACGCGGGCATCGACGTGCGCTGCGGGCTGCTCGCGCACGAAGCCGGCGAACTGAACATCGGCTTCGTGTCGCGGATGACGCGCGGCCGTCCGTGGGTGCGGATGAAGACCGCCGCGTCGCTCGACGGGCGCACCGCGCTGCCGTCCGGCGAAAGCCAATGGATCACCGGCGAGGCCGCGCGCCTCGACGGGCACGCGTGGCGTGCGCGCGCCTGCGCGATCCTCACCGGCATCGGCACCGTGCGCGAGGACAACCCGCTGCTGACCGTGCGCGGCATCGACACGCCGCGCCAGCCGCAGCGCATCCTGGTCGACAGCCGCCTCGACCTGCCGCTCGACGCGCGACTGCTCGAGGGCGCGCCGCTGCTGATCTTCTGCGGCCGGCTCGACGCGAGCGGCGAAATGCGCGCGAACGTGCTGAAGGCGCGCGGCGCGGAAATCGTGTCGCTCGCGAATGCGCACGGCAAGGTCGACCTGCCCGCGATGCTCGCGGCGCTCGGCGCGCGCGGCGTCAACGAACTGCACATCGAGGCCGGCCACAAGCTGAACGGCTCGCTGCTGCGCGAGCAATGCGTCGACGAATTGCTCGTCTATCTCGCGCCGAGCCTGCTGGGCGCCGACGCGGCCGGCATGTTCGACCTCGCCGCGCCGGCGAGCCTCGACGCACGCACGCGGCTGTCGTTCCACGGCATCGAGCGGATCGGCGACGATCTGCGGATCCTGGCGCGTGTCGCGCCACCCGACGCCACGCACTGAACGGGACCGTCACGATGTTTACCGGAATTGTCGCGGCCGTCGGCCGCATCGAATCGATCGATCCGCTCGGCACGTCGGCCGATGCAGGTGTGCGCCTGACCGTGCTGGCCGGCGGGCTCGATCTCGCCGATGTCGCGCTGGGCGACAGCATCGCGATCCAGGGCGCGTGCATGACGGTGATCGAAAAGACCGACGCCGCGTTCGACGTCGACGTGTCGCGCGAAAGCCTGAACCGCACGGTCGGCCTCGCCCAGCCCGGCGAAGTGAACCTCGAGAAGGCACTGCGCGCGCACGACCGCCTCGGCGGGCACATCGTGTCGGGCCACGTCGACGGCCTCGGCACCGTGTCGCGCTTCGCGCCGGTCGGCGAGTCGCACGAGCTGCGGATCGTCGCGCCGCGCGAGCTGGGCCGCTATCTCGCGTACAAGGGGTCGATCACGGTCAACGGCGTGAGCCTGACCGTCAACACGGTCGACGATCGCGCGGACGGCTGCGAATTCTCGATCAACCTGATTCCGCACACGGTCGAGGTCACGACGCTGCGTCAGCTGAAGGCCGGCGACAAGGTCAATCTCGAAGTCGACATGATTGCGCGGTACGTGGAGCGAATGCTGTCGACGTCGCAAGGCGTGCATCAGGACTGATCGTCCTTTTTCGTGCTTTCTTGAGAATCGCGGCCGGCGGTTCGGCCCCCGGCCGCCCGGGTCCGCATCGCCGCCGTTTTCTGCCCACACCGGCCGCCGTGCGCGAACCGCTACGTGTACCGGCGAGCCGCTCCATGAGCACATTGCCGCCTCGTCGGGCGATCCGCCTTTCAGCGCTTCACTGCCTCGTCGATGACGGGGCGACGCCCCGGCCCCATTTCAAACCGCAGCCTGTCCGGTCGGCCGGTCGATTCCGATATCCGCGGTCCATCGATACGATTCCCGTCGCATCCGCTCGTCGACTCGCGGGCCCGATCCTCGGCCGAACGGCCAACGACGCGCACGGGTCACGCCGTCGCGCTAAGATGCGTCGACAGCGGTTTCAACGCCGCAACGCACGACGCGCCGCGCACCGGCCGCCCCTCTTCCCACAGGAGTCGTTCCCATGTCCATCTCGATGTACCAGGCTTCGCTGCCCGTCCTGATCCGCGGCCTGACCAACCTGCAGCACATCCTCGGCAAGGCGCAGGCGCACGCGGCCGAGAAGCAGATCGACCCGTCGGTGTTCGTCGGCGCGCGCCTCTACCCGGACATGCTGCCGCTCGTCCGCCAGGTCTACATCGCGACCGACACGGCCAAGGGCTGCGCCGCGCGGCTCGCCGGTGCCGAGATCCCGAGCTACCCGGACGTCGAACAGACTTTCGACGAACTGGACGCGCGCATCCAGAAGACGATCGACTACCTGAAAAGCTTCGACGCCGCGCAGATCGACGGCAGCGAGGCGCGCCAGATCGTGCTGAAGATGCGCGTCGGCCCGATCGAGTTCACCGGGCAGTCGTACCTGCTGAACTTCGTGCTGCCCAACTTCTTCTTCCACGTGACGACCGCGTACGACATCCTGCGCCACAGCGGCGTCGAGCTCGGCAAGCTCGACTACCTCGGCGGGCGCGACTTGCACGCATGACGCGCGGCGGCCCGGCCGGGCCTGCCGCGCAGGCCGGCCGCACCGCCTTCCGGAGCGCTTGCCGGCCGAGCGCAACCCGCGCCAGCCGAAACGCCGTCCGGCTGGCGTAAAATACGCACTTTCCTCTTTCTCGCCCCCTTATGACGCTCGCCTCCACGCTCGACATCATCGCCGAGCTGAAAGCCGGCCGGATGGTGATCCTGGTCGACGAAGAAGACCGCGAAAACGAGGGCGACCTCGTGATCGCCGCCGAATTCGTCACACCGGAAGCGATCAACTTCATGGCCAGGTACGGCCGCGGCCTGGTTTGTCTGACGTTGACGCAGGAACGCTGCAAGCAGCTGCACCTGCCGCTGATGACCTACCGCAACGGCACGCAATACGGCACCGCGTTCACGGTCAGCATCGAAGCGGCCGAAGGCGTGACGACCGGCATCTCGGCCGCCGACCGTGCGCACACGATCGCCACGGCGGTCGCGCACGACGTGCGTCCCGAGCACATCGTGCAGCCGGGCCACGTGTTCCCGATCATGGCGCAGCCGGGCGGCGTACTCGTGCGCGCGGGTCACACCGAGGCCGGCTGCGACTTCACCGCGCTTGCGGGCCTCACGCCGGCCGCGGTGATCTGCGAGATCATCAAGGACGACGGCACGATGGCGCGCCTGCCCGACCTGATCGAATTCGCGAAGGAACACGGCCTGAAGATCGGCACGATCGCCGACCTGATCCACTATCGCAGCCGCACCGAATCGATCATCGAGCGGATCGCCGAGCGCACGATGCAGACCGCGCACGGCACGTTCCGCGCGGTGCTGTACCGCGACCAGCCGAGCGGTTCGCCGCACATCGCGCTGGTGCGCGGCGCGCCGTCGCCCGACGTCGATACGCCGGTGCGCGTGCACGAGCCGCTGTCGGTGCTCGACCTGCTCGAAACCGGCGTGTCGACCCACTCGTGGACGCTCGACGCCGCGATGCGCGAGATCGCGGAGCGCGACCTCGGCGTGATCGTGCTGCTCAACTGCGGCGACACGAAGGAACACCTGATCGACGTCTTCAAGGCGTTCGACGAGGAAGAAAAGGCCGCTGCGCTGAAGCGCCGGCCGGTCGATTTCAAGACGTTCGGCATCGGCGCGCAGATCCTGCGCGATGTCGGCGTCGGCAAGATGCAGGTGCTGTCGAATCCGCGCAAGCTGGGCAGCATGTCCGGCTACGGCCTCGAAGTCACGGGCTTCATTCCGATGCCCGGCGGCGAAGCCAAGTCCTGCCCGGCGTCCAACGCGTAACCCGCCACGGCGCTTTCGCCCTATAACCGTTCATCCACACCACGGACAAGATCATGGAAATCGGACAATACCAACCGAATCTCGAAGGCGACGGCCTGCGTATCGGCATCGTGCAATCGCGCTTCAACGAACCCGTGTGCAACGGTCTCGCCGACGCGTGCGTCGAAGAACTGGAGCGCCTCGGCGTCACCGGTGAAGACGTGCTGCTCGTGTCGGTGCCCGGCGCGCTGGAAATCCCGCTCGCGCTGCAGAAGCTCGCGGAAAGCGGCCAGTTCGACGCGCTGATCGCGCTCGGCGCGGTGATCCGCGGCGAGACCTACCACTTCGAACTCGTGTCGAACGAGAGCGGCGCGGGCATCACCCGCATCGGCCTCGACTTCAACCTGCCGATCGCGAACGCGGTCCTGACGACCGAAAACGACGAGCAGGCCGTCGCGCGCATGACCGAAAAGGGTCGTGACGCCGCACGCGTCGCCGTCGAGATGGCCAACCTGACGATGGCGCTCGACCAACTCGGCGACGACGACGAGGATGAAGAAGAGGACGAAGACGACGAAGAGGAGCGCGCATGAAGAAGAGCGCCCGCCGACAATCGCGCGAGCTGGCGACGCAGGGCCTGTATCAGTGGCTGCTGTCGAACGCGCCCTCCGGCGAGATCGACGCGCAACTGCGCGGCGCGCTCGGTTACGACAAGGCTGACAAGGAGCTGCTCGAAGCCATCCTGCACGGCGTGATCCGCGAGCACGCGACACTCGTCGAAGCGCTGACGCCGTCGCTGGACCGTCCGATCGAGCAGTTGTCGCCGGTCGAACGCGCCGTGTTGCTGATCGCGACGTTCGAGCTCACGCACCACGTCGAAACGCCGTATCGCGTGATCATCAACGAAGCCGTCGAACTCGCGAAGACGTTCGGCGGCTCCGACGGCTACAAGTACGTGAACGGCGTACTCGACAAGCTCGCCGCGAAGCTGCGCCCCGCCGAAACGCAGGCGCGCCGCAACGGCTGATACCGTTTGTTTGTCAACGGGCGCGCAAGCGCCCGTTTTTCGTTCTCCCTCCTCCGCCCCGCCCGATCGACCCATGAATACCACCGCCGATTCGCTCGTCACGCTCGCCGCACGCGTCGACGCGATCCAGCCCTTCTACGTGATGGAACTGATGAAGGAGGCACAGCGGCTCGAGTCGTCCGGGCGCGACGTTATCCACATGGGCATCGGCGAACCGGATTTCACCGCGCCGGAGCCTGTCGTCGAAGCGGCCGCGGCCGCGCTGCGCCGCGGCGTCACGCAGTACACGAGCGCGCTCGGCATTGCGCCGCTGCGCGAGGCGATCGCCGCGCACTACGCGCGCGCGTATGGCCTCACGATCAGCCCCGAACGGATCGTCGTGACGGCCGGCGCGTCGGCCGCGCTGCTGCTCGCGTGCCTCGCACTCGTCGGCCGCGACGACGAGGTGCTGATGCCCGACCCGTCGTATCCGTGCAACCGGCACTTCGTCGCGGCGGCCGAAGGCCGCGCGGTGCTCGTGCCGAGCGGCCCGGACGCGCGCTTCCAGCTCACCGAGGACGACGTCCGCACGCGCTGGGGCGACCGCACGCGCGGCGTGCTGCTCGCGTCGCCGTCGAACCCGACCGGCACGTCTCTCGAGCCGGACGAACTGAAGCGGATCGTCGAAGCCGTGCGCGCACGCGGCGGCTTCACGATCGTCGACGAGATCTATCAGGGGCTCAGCTACGACGCTGCGCCCGTGTCGGCGCTTTCGTTCGGCGACGACGTCGTCACCGTGAACAGCTTCTCGAAGTATTTCAGCATGACCGGCTGGCGGCTCGGCTGGCTCGTCGTGCCGCCCACGCTGGTCGGTACGTTCGAGAAGCTCTCGCAAAACCTGTTCATCTGCCCGTCCGCGCTCGCGCAGCACGCGGCGCTCGCGTGCTTCGAGCCGGCCACGCTCGACATCTACGAAGCGCGCCGGCTCGAATTCAAGCGCCGCCGCGATTTCATCGCGCCGGCGCTCGAACGGCTCGGCTTCACGGTTCCGGTGATGCCCGACGGCGCGTTCTACGTGTATGCGCATTGCGGCGGCGTTGCCCACCCGGCGGCCGGCGACAGCGCCGCGCTGACGCAGGCGATGCTGCACGACGCGGGCGTCGTGCTGGTGCCCGGCATGGACTTCGGTGTCCATGCGCCACGCGACTATATCCGTCTGTCCTATGCAACGGCCTACTCGCGGCTCGAAGAGGCGGTCGATCGGCTTGCAACGCTGTTCGGGCAGCACTGACGTCGCGGCCGGCACACCGGCCGTTCCACACGCCACAAAAGGAAAAGGCACCCGCATCGGGTGCCTTTTTCATTTCCTGCCGGCCGGAACCGCGCGGTACGCGTCAGGTTACGCGCCGAGCTCCGAATGGTCGCCGTGCGCCTGCTTCGCGGTATCGACGCTCGCGTCGTCCTGCGGCGACGTTTCCTTCGACGCCGTCGTCTTCGCCGACGTCGCGGTTTCGAGCGTCGCACGCACGCGCTTCGCGCCGCCTGCCGATGCCGTTACGGCAGCGGCCGTGACGATCGGCTTCGCCGGCGCCTGCGGTGCATTGACCGGCACGCTGCGGCCGTGCGACACGTCGCGCAGCCGGCCGCGCTCGGCCATCACCTTCGCGCCGTATGCGTTGTCGTCGGGGTTCGTCGAGCCGTTGTACAGCCGCAGCCCGTTCGCGAGCGAGCCGCCGCGGGCGATGCAGTCCTTCAGCACGAGCGCGCCGACCTGGAGGTTCGCGAGCGGCTGCAGTGCGGTATCGGTGCCGCCGAAATACTCGAACTTGTCGGAATGGACCTTCGACATGACCTGCATCAGGCCCTTCGCGCCGACGCCGCTTTCGGCGTAAGGGTTGAAGCCCGACTCGATCGCCATCACGGACAGCAGCAGCAGCGGATCGAGGCCGACGTCACGGCCGGTCTGGAACGCGGCCTTGACGAGCTGGCCGAGCGGCTCCTGTGCGATGCGGTAACGGCGCGACAGATAGGTCGCGACGAGCGCCTGTTCGCGGTTCGACGCGAGCGCACGATCGTCGCGCGCGTCGGCCGGCACCCGCTGGGTCGGGATCAGTTTCGCGAGCGCGACGGGCGACGGGCCGTTGCGGGCCGGATCGGACGCATCGCCCTGCGCGGCGGCTTCCGGTGCGACATCGAGGCCGACCGCAAGCGCGTCCGTTTCGGGACTCTCTTCCTGCTGCGGCTGCGCGCCGGCAGGCGCGAAATTCGGCAGCGGATGGCCGGACAGCAAACGGGCAGGCCCGGCCTGCACGGCCGCGGATACGACCGGCATCAGCTTCGCGGCAAGCGTGCCGCGCACGGTTGGCAGCAGCCACAGTGCAAGTGCAACCGCGACAGCGAGACAGCCGACAACGCTGAATAGATGGTGACTGACACGCGTCCCGCGACGCAGCATGTCGCGCACGATTTGCGCATGCTGCTCAGTGGGACGCCACGATAACCAAGCGTTCATTCAGATCATCTCCCATGAACATGACTCGTGCGGCTCGCTCAGCTCGATGGCGAGACAGAAACGCGCCGCGGAATCACGACGCCGCACGCCTTGGTTGGGACGTGCAAGCATCGGGGAAACGGTATAAGTACCGTTCGAGGCCACGGTGTAAGAAGGCCGACGCCTTCGCACACTGGGCGAGACGGGCATACGCGGTGGCACCCACGCAAAAAACCAGCGTCTGGTAGCGCTGGCTGGGACTACGACTAAGGCCGTCGAATACGCCGTGCAGGGTTCGGCGGACGGTGACGCGCTGCGTCAAAGATCGGTGATTGGCGGCTCGAAGCCTTTTACCCTGCAACCAATGTGAGCGGATTCTAGCAGGGTTTTATAGATCGTCAACACTATAAAATCTCAAAATCATAACAAAAAGTAATTTAAAGCCGCCCTTCAGATCGGGAGCCCCGTGCCGTAGGGCGTTTGCGCGCGATCGACTTTTTTCGCGGTCGGGCGTCCATGCGGCGGCCCGGGTAAAATCGTCGGTCGATTCGGGGCCGCAGCCGGCCGCTGCGCCCGCCCACCGTCGCCCGCCATGCGGGCGGCCCGGACCTTCTTCATGAAATACAAAGACTTACGCGATTTCATCCAGCGCCTCGAGGCGCTCGGCGAACTGCGGCGCGTCACGCAACCCGTGTCGCCCGTGCTCGAAATGACCGAGCTGTGCGACCGCGTGCTGCGTGCCGGCGGCCCTGCGCTGCTGTTCAACGCGCCGCCCGGCCATGCGTTTCCCGTGCTCGGCAACCTGTTCGGCACGCCGCGCCGCGTCGCGCTGGGGATGGGCGTCGATGCGGGCGACGACGCCGCGCTCGATTCGCTGCGCGATCTCGGGCGCCTGCTGTCCGCGCTGAAGGAGCCCGATCCGCCGAAGAGCCTGAAGGACGCCGGCAAGCTGCTGTCGCTCGCGAAGGCCATCTGGGACATGGCGCCGAAATCGGTGTCGTCGCCGCCGTGCCAGGAGATCGTCTGGGAAGGCGCCGACGTCGACCTGCACAAGCTGCCGATCCAGACCTGCTGGCCCGGCGACGCGGGGCCGCTCGTCACGTGGGGCCTGACGCTCACGCGCGGTCCGAACAAGTCGCGCCAGAACCTCGGCATCTACCGCCAGCAGCTGATCGGCCGCAACAAGCTGATCATGCGCTGGCTCGCGCATCGCGGCGGCGCGCTCGACTTCCGCGAATTCGCGCTGCAGAACCCCGGCAAGCCGTATCCGGTCGCGGTCGTGCTCGGCGCCGATCCGGCCACGACGCTCGGCGCGGTGACGCCCGTGCCCGATTCGCTGTCCGAATATCAGTTCGCCGGCCTGCTGCGCGGCAGCCGCACCGAGCTCGCGAAGTGCCTGACGCCCGGCGTCGACACGCTACAGGTGCCCGCACGCGCGGAGATCGTGCTCGAAGGCTTCATCCATCCGCAGGACGGCACCCCTGCTCCCGCTCCGGCCGGCGCGCCGCCGCGGCCGGCCGGCAACGCGTCCGCCGCGTACGAACACGCACTCGAAGGGCCGTACGGCGACCACACCGGCTATTACAACGAGCAGGAGTGGTTCCCTGTGTTCACCGTCGAGCGCATCACGATGCGCCGCGACGCGATCTACCACTCGACCTACACGGGCAAACCGCCCGACGAGCCCGCGGTGCTCGGCGTCGCGCTCAACGAGGTATTCGTGCCGCTGCTGCAGAAGCAGTTCACGGAGATCACCGACTTCTACCTGCCGCCCGAAGGCTGCAGCTACCGGATGGCCATCGTCCAGATGAAGAAGAGCTACGCGGGCCACGCGAAGCGCGTGATGTTCGGCGTGTGGAGCTTCCTGCGGCAGTTCATGTATACGAAGTTCATCGTGGTCGTCGACGAGGACGTGAACATCCGCGACTGGAAGGAAGTGATCTGGGCGATCACGACGCGCGTCGACCCCGTGCGCGACACGGTGATGGTCGACAGCACGCCGATCGACTATCTCGACTTCGCGTCGCCGGTTGCCGGTCTCGGCTCGAAGATGGGGCTCGACGCGACCAACAAGTGGCCCGGCGAGACGAACCGGGAATGGGGCCGTCCGATCGAGATGGATGCGGCCGTGAAGGCGCGCGTCGACCGGCTCTGGCAGGAGATCGGACTCTGAGGCCGTACGGCCGGCGCCCGCCGGCCCGTGCATCGCACCCATCACCAGAACGACGAAGATGAGCTTTCCTCCCGCCTCGATGCTGTCCGACGGTTTCTTCCTGTCGCTGTCGCTGTGTCTCGACATCGGCCTCGTGAACGTCGCGATGCTGTCGCTGACGCTGTCGCACGGCTTCCGGCCGGGCTTCTGGCTCGGCGTCGGCTCGTGCGTCGGCGATCTCCTCTACGCGGCGCTCGCGCTCGCGGGGATGGCCGTGCTGCTGCAGTTCGAGGCCGTGCGCTGGATCGTGTGGATCGGCGGCGGCGCCGTGCTGCTGTTCCTCACGTGGAAGATGACGCGCGAAGCGTTGGCGCCGGCCAGGGCGGCCGACGACGCGGACGAGGCACCGCCGCCGCGCGCAAGCGCGCGGCGCAGTTTCCTGCGCGGGATGCTGCTCGCGATGTCGTCGCCGAGCGCGATCCTGTGGTTCGCGGCGGTCGGCGGCGCACTGATCGCAAAAGCCGGCGCGACCACGCCGGCCACCGCGTCGGTGTTCCTGTCGGGTTTCTTCCTCGGCGGCCTCGCGTGGACGCTCTTCATGTGCACGCTCGCGAGCCAGGGCCGCAAGCGCGCGGGCGCCGGGCTGATGCGCGCGTGCCACGTCGCGTCGGCGCTGCTGTTCGCGTATTTCTCGTACAGCGTGATCGTCGGCGGCTACCGCGACCTGATCGCGCACGCGGCGTAAGCGAAGCCGACCTGCACGAGCCGCGCGTCGAGCGGCGGCACTAATAAAAAACGGCGCAGCGCCCCTCGCGGGACGTTGCGCCGTTTTGCCACGCGCGGTCAGGCCGCGCGGGACGAATCAGCGACGCCAATAGCCGTGATGGCCCCAGCCGCCGTAGCCATGACGCCAGTACGGACGACCGTAGTAACCACCGTAGCCGCCGACGACCACGGCGGGCGGCGGCGCATAGTAGGCCGGTGCCGGTGCGTAGTACACGGGCGGGGGCGGCGGCGCGTAGTACACGGGCGGCGGCGGTGCATAAACGGGATACGCGGGCGCAACCGGGATACCGATGCCGACCCCGATCGACACGTGAGCCTGCGCGGCGCTTGCGGCACCCAGACCCAGCGCGGCGGCGGCGATGAACGGAATGAGCTTTTTCACTTCGATTCTCCTGCTGGAGCGGTATTTTATGCGCTCCTGTCGGCAACGGCGGGCATGCACGTCGCATGGAAGCAATGTAGCGAAAACCCGCCTCTCGCGTGTTTCGCATTTGTTGCAAATTGCAATTGCAGGCGGCCGGAGCCGCCGTGCGGCGTGGCTTCCGCGGCCTGCGGCGACCCTTGCGGGTCGCGCGATTCCGTCCGACGAGTCGGGGCGCGACGCGACGGCCGGTCAGTCTTACCGGATACGGCACGCGCGGCGGGCACGCGCACGTAATGAACGATTACAAATTTGAAACAGGACGCCGACAATTCAAGAGGAACGCGCGCGCAACATGTTTCGGGGTCGGATTCATCGATCGGAATTCAACCGTAGCGCCGGACGCAAATACGCGTGCGAATCGTGCCGCACGCCGGAAATGAATACATGCGTCCGCGCAGCAATCGACCTTCCACGACCACACCTTTATTCCTGCGATACTGGCGGCTGCTTCGTTTTCGCTTACGTCCGCCGCCATGCCTCTTCCCGACACACCCCGTCTCGGCTTCATCGGCACCGGCCGCCTCGCGCGCTGCGTTGCGCAGCGCTTCGCGCAGGCCGGCTTTCCCGTTGTCGCGATCGCGAGCCGCACGCCCGAACCGGCCGCGGAGCTCGCCGCGCGCATCGCCGGCTGCCGGGCCGTCGACACGCCGCAGCAGGTCGCCGACGCCGCCGACCTGATCTTCCTGACGGTTCCCGACGACCATCTCGCGTCGACCGCCGCGGCGCTCCGCTTCGATGCATCGCGCGCCGCCGGTCAGGCAGTCGTCCACTGCAGCGGCGCGTCGGCGGTCGCGCTGCTCGATCCGGCGAAACGGCAAGGCGCGGCCACCGGCGGCTTCCATCCGCTCTACCTGTTCGGCGGCACCGACGCCGACCTCGCACGCATCGACGGCTGCTCGGTCACGATCGAAGCCGACGGCGCGCTGCACGCGACGCTGATGCGACTTGCCGCCGCACTCGGCTGCCATCCGCTGTCGATTCCGGCCGGCGGCCGGATGCTCTATCACGCGGCCGCGCATTACGCGGCGAGCTTCGCGCTGTGCGGGCTGTCGGAAGCGGTCGAGCTGTGGCGCGGCCTCGGTTTCGACGAGGAAGCCGCGCTGCGCGCACTGCTGCCGATGCTCGCCGGCACGATCGAAACCGCGCGCGACAAGGGGCTCGCGAACGCGCTCGCCGGCCCGGTGTCGCGCGGCGATACCGGCATCGTCGAACGCCAGCTCGCGCTGCTCGAAGCGCGTGGCGGCGATCACGCGACGCTGTACGCGCTGATGACGCGCCGTGCGGTCGCGCTCGCCGCGAAGCGTGCCGCGCCGCCGGCGTCGCTGCCGGCGCTCGCCGAAGCCGTCGAAACGTCGCTCGCGCGCACGGCCGCGCCCCCCTCCCCGTCGCAAGACGAGGCGTGATAAGGTGTCGGCCGATGCGCCGCCATCCGGCGTTGGCGGCCGCACGCTACTCGACTGTATAAAAAGGATGCCAACGATGTTCGGCGAGATCGCCCGTTTTCTGCTCAATACCGTCTTCACGCTGTTCGGCGCCGCGCTGATCCTGCGCGTCTGGATGCAGGCCGTCCGCGTGCCGCCGTACAACCCCGTCACGCAGGCCGTGCTGCAGGCGACCAACTGGCTCGTGCTGCCGCTGCGCCGCGTGATCGCGGGCGTACGCGGCATCGACTGGGCCAGCGTCGTCGCCGCGCTGCTGACCGCGCTCGTCTACGTCGTGCTGATGGTCGTGATGGCCGGCTTCGACCCGGCCGCGGTGATCCCGACGCTGGTCGTGGTCGCGCTGCTCACCGTCGTGAAGTGGGCACTCAACCTCGTGATCTGGATGACGATCCTGATGGCGCTGCTGTCGTGGCTCAACCCGCGCTCGCCGGCGATGCCGATCCTCTACCAGCTCACCGCGCCGTTCCTGAACCCGCTGCGCCGCATCATCCCGAACCTCGGCGGCATCGACCTGTCGCCGATCCTGCTGTTCGTGATCGTGCAGGTGCTGCTGATGATCGTCACGCGCGCCGCCGTGTCGCTGACGATCTTCGGCATCTGACCGACGCTGCCCCCTACGCCGCCGGCCCCTGCGCCGGCGGCGCGCCTAGCGTGTCGATCACGCCGAAGCGCGCAGGAATCATCGCGTAGCACACGCGCACTTTCTCGCGCGACAACCGTTCGAGCAAACGCTGCGCCTCGTCCTCGGTGACGATGAATTCGACCTCGATCGCGAGCGAACCCTGCAGTTCGAAGAAGCGGTCCTCATGCAGCACACGATGCTGGCCGAAGCCGGCCATCGCGCGAAACGCGGAACCGCCCGCGACGCCCATCCGGTTCGCCTCCTCCAGCAGCCATTCCCACAGCGGCTTCCAGTGCAGCCGGTGCTGCTCGTGCACATAGAAACGCAAGAACACCCTGTCCATCGCTCCCTCCGATGGCGGCACGCTCAGGCCGCCGCGAGCCACGCGCGCGCGGTCCACATGCCGAGCGCCGTCAGCGCGAACGATCCAGTCAAGTGTAGGGCAGCCACCGCAAACGCCCATCCGAATTCGCCCTGCAACGCATGCGTCATCACTTCGACCGAATAGGTCGAGAACGTCGTGAGGCCGCCGAGGAAGCCCGTGATCACGAACAGCCGCCACTCGGGCGGCAGCCCGACGCGGGTCGTGAACACGACGGCGGCGATGCCGATCACATAGCCGCCGATCAGGTTCGCGGCGAGCGTGCCGAGCGGCACCTCGGGAAAGAATGCGTTGAGCGCGAGGCTCAGGAACCAGCGCAGCAACGCGCCGAGCCCGGCGCCGACGAAGATCGCGACGATCGAATAGAACAAGGGCACTCCTCGCTGACGACGCCGCGTGGCGGATGCGGCCTACGCTGAACTGTATGCGGAATCGCGCCGCGGCGGCAACGCCGGCGGAGCGGGCCGTCATACGCCGGATCGTGTCGCACGGGCGCGATGCATTTCATTATTCCGGCGAATCCGCCGCACTCGATATTTTCCGATGCATTACGCAGGACATTACAAATAAATTAAAAAAACAGATTGATTATCTAGCCGCATTTTCAAAATCGGCAAAGCCGCTTCGCACGCTGTGCGCCAACGTTGAAAATCCCATATTTCACGGGGCTTCCGCGTAGTTTCCCTTATCAGACATTCCCGTATCCGGCCGATATTTCATGCAATTGACTTCGCCGATTTTGTAGACTTGTTCCGCCAACCCACTCCATCGACATGGAGACTCGAAAAATGAACAATATCCGCCCGTCATTCATGTTGATTCCGGCACTGTGTGCGTCGCTGCTCGCATCGAGCGTCGCGCTCGCCGACGGCAACGGACCGCCGTCCTACGTCGAAGGCAACCGCGCGCCGAAAGGGTACGCGCGCCCGCCGTTCCACACGAAGCCGCGCGCGAGCACGGCTTCGATATCCGGCCTCACGCCCGCGCTCGCCCGACACGCGTACGGGTTCGACACGATCGCCAACCAGGGCGACGGGATGGTCGTCGCGATCGTCGACGCGTACGACGACCCGAAGATCGAGGCCGATCTCGGCGTGTTCAGCAACGCGTTCTCGCTGCCGGCCTGCACGTCGTCGAACGGTTGTTTCACCAAGGTGTACGCACGCGGTACGCGGCCCAGGACCGATTCGGGCTGGGCGCTCGAGATGTCGCTCGACGTCGAATGGGTGCATGCGATCGCGCCGAAGGCCAAGATCATGCTCGTCGAGGCCGCGTCGGCCAGCTTCAGCGACCTGCTGGCCGCGGTCGACGTCGCGGTCAAGCGCGGCGCGTCGGTCGTGTCGATGAGTTTCGGCGGCAGCGAGTTCGGCAGCGAGACCGGCTTCGACAGCCACTTCAACGTCGCGGGCGTCACGTTCGTCGCGTCGTCCGGCGACAGCGGCACCGGGACCGAATACCCGGCCGCGTCGCCGTACGTGGTGGCGGTGGGCGGCACGACGTTGTCCATCGATGCGTACGGCAACTACGTCGGCGACGCGGCGTGGAGCGGCAGCGGCGGCGGCGTGAGCACCGTCGAGGCCGAGCCGGCCGGCCAGACCGCGTGGCCGGTTCCGGTCGCCGGCAAGCGCGGCGTGCCCGACGTCAGCTACGACGCGAATCCGTCCAGCGGTTTCGCGGTGTACGACTCGGTCACCTACCAGGGGCAGGCGGGCTGGTTCCAGGTCGGCGGCACGAGCGCGGGCGCGCCGCAATGGTCGGCGCTCGTCGCGATCGCGAATTCGCTGCGCGCGGCGGCCGGCAAGAGCCGGTTGAGCGGCACCTACGACTCGCTCTATACGGTCGGGAAAACCGCGTACGGCAGCGATTTTCACGACGTGACGACCGGGTCCAACGGCAATTGCGGCAGCGTCTGCAACGCAGCCGGCGGCTACGACTACGTGACGGGTCTCGGTTCGCCTCAGGCACCTGCGCTCGTGCAGGCGCTCGTCGCCCAGCCCTAGCCGCGCGGCCGCCGCCGGTCGGTCCGCGGCGCGGCGTTCAGCCGCCGCGCCATGCGCGGTCGAGCGCGGTCAGCGTCGCCAGCGCACCGCCCTTCAACCCGATCACGTCCGCACGGCGCGCATGCGCTTCGCGCGCGTTGATGCGGATCACGTCGGCGCCGAGCCGCTCGCTCAGCAAGCGCACGGTCGGAATCGCGGTACCCGCGCCGATCTCGACCACGGCGACGCGCCCGGCCCGCGCGATCCAGTCTTCCAGCGCACGTTCCTGCGCGTCGTAGCGCGCGCCGAGCCAGCCGGTGTCGCCGAACATCAGGATGTTCGGCCGCGCGAGGCCCCCGCAGCGCGGACAGCGCGGCGCTTCGCCGACCAGCCGGCAGGTAGCTTCGTCGACATCCGGCACGAACGGCGCCGCGTCCCACGTGTCGTCCGAGCACGGCCGCAGGCACTGCATCGCGTGAATCGAGCCGTGGATCTCGACGATCCGAGTCGGATCGAAGCCGGCTTTCTGGAACTGGCCGTCGACGTTGCTCGTCAGCACGAAGCCGCCATTCGGCATCGCGTCGATCCAGCGACGCAGGATCGCGAAACCCGCATGCGGCACCGTCGCGCGGTAAAGCGCGAGACGGTGCCCGTAGAACCCCCACGCGAGTTGCGCACGCGCACGGAACGCGTGCGGCGATGCGATCTCGTGGAATTCGAAACGCTCGTGGCGCAGCGCCGGATACGCACGCCAGAAGCCGTCCGTGCCGCGAAAATCGGGCAAACCGGAATCGACGCCGATGCCCGCGCCGGCCGTCACGAGCAACGCGTCGGCGCGCGCGAGCGCGTCAACGGCGGCAGCGGTGGAGTCGTCGGAATCGGGGAACGGCATGATGGGGCGGCGGTGACGTCAAACGGTGCGCGGGCGGCGTCGCGATCATACGCCGGTTCGGGTGCCGTGCCGCATGCGCGATGC
Organism: Burkholderia sp. NFPP32; assembly: GCF_900119325.1. NCBI lineage: Bacteria > Pseudomonadati > Pseudomonadota > Betaproteobacteria > Burkholderiales > Burkholderiaceae > Burkholderia > Burkholderia sp. NFPP32. The sequence goes on from NZ_FPJP01000001.1 coordinate 515,802, forward strand.
AAAGGCACGACGCGATCGCAACGTCGTGAGTCCGCGCGGCGCCCGGCTTTTCCCGCTGCAGCGGACGCAGCGAAGCCCGGGCAACGTCGCGATCCGCCCGCCTCCCCGCCTGCTCAGCCATCCGAATCGTCTTGCGCGACCGGAATCTCGTCGACCGCGAAATAGACCGGCTTGCCGAGCTGCCGCGCGAGGCTGACGTCCGCATCGGCGCCACGCGACGCGCCGTTGATCCGCCATACGGCATCGCAGCGCCGCAGCAGCCGGTGCGCGGCCGGATACAGGAACGCCTCGCTGATCTCGTCGCCGACCTGCCGCGACCCGGCCGCGACCGCGAGCGGCAGCGACACCCATTCACCGATCATCGGCACATGCCCGCGGCGATACACGGCGAGCGCCGCCGCTTCCAGCCGGTGCAGGTTCGCGGCGATGCGCGCCGGGTCGCCGTCCGTGCCGCTGCGATAGGGGCCGGCGACCAGCACGAGCAGCGGCGTCATGCCGTGCGCGCGCCGGCGGTTTCCCGCAGCGCGACGTACTGCAACAGCATGATCGTCTTCGCGTCGACGATCTCGCCGCGCTCGACCGCGTCCAGCGCCGCCTGCAGCGGCATCTCGACGACCTCGAGATCCTCGCCCTCTTCCGCGACGCCGCCGCCGTCGCCGGTGCGCAGCGACGCATCGTATTCGCCGACGAAGAAATGCAGCTTCTCCGTCACGGACCCAGGGCTCATGAACGCCTCGAACACCTTGCGCACGCCGCGCACGCGATAGCCGGTCTCCTCCTCGGCCTCCGCGCGGATGCGTGCTTCGGGCGTCGCATCGTCGAGCAGGCCGGCAGCGGCTTCGAGCAGCATCCCGTCGTGCCCGCTGACGAACGCCGGCATCCGGAACTGCCGCGTCAGCAGCACGTCGCCCGTGCCGGCATTGCGCAGCAGGATGGTCGCGCCGTTGCCCCGGTCGTAGGTCTCGCGGCTCAGGCGCTGCCACGTTCCGTCGCGGCGCAGGAAATCGAACGTCACCTTCTTCAGCACATACCAGTCATCGGACAGCACCGTCGTATCGACGATGCGCACGCGATCCCGCGTTGCTGCCATCGCAGCCTCCCATTCGACAAAAGACGGCGCCCATGGTAACGTGCATATTCGTGCAACTTCAAGAAATTTCGTGCAAACACGATGCTGACGACGCAACGCAAGAAAGCGATCCTCGATACGCTCGCGCGCGACGGCCAGGTGCTGGCCGTCGAATTGAGCGCGCAATTCGGCGTGTCCGAAGACACGATCCGCCGCGACCTGCGCGAGCTGGCGGCCGAAGGCCTGCTGCAGCGCGTGCATGGCGGCGCGCTGCCGGCGTCGCCGGCCGTCGCGCCGTTCGCGCAGCGCGAGGTGCTCGAAACGGCGGAAAAGCGGCGCATCGCACGCCGGGCCGCGCAGATGATCGCGCCCGGGCAAGTGGCGATCGTCGACGGCGGCACGACGTCGGCGCTGCTCGTCAGCCAGTTGCCGGCCGACCTGCGCGCGACGATCGTCACGCACAGCCCGAGCGTCGCCGTCGCGCTGGCCGCGCATCCGTCGATCGACGTGATCCTGATCGGCGGGCGGCTCTACAAGCATTCGATCGTCGCGGTCGGCGCCGCGGCGATGGAAGACATCGCGCGCATCCATGCGGACCTGTACTTCATGGGCGTCACGGGCGTGCATCCGGTCGCGGGGCTCAGCACCGGCGATTTCGAGGAAGCGGCGATCAAGCGCGCGCTGGCCGAACGCGCGGCCGAGACGGTCGTGCTCGCGTCGCAGTCGAAACTGCGCGCGGCGTCGCAGTTCGTGATCGGCGACATCACGCTCGCGCAAACCGTCGTGGTCGAGAAGGAAACCGAAGTAGCGCTGACGAAGCCGATCGAGGCCGCGGGCGTGACGGTCGTGCGAGCATAGCGGCAGCGGTTCGAATCCGTGCGGTTGCGCAGGATCTCGACTGCGGGCTTTCATCACGCCAACGCCGCACCGATGTCAGCGTGCTGACAGGTGCCGCTTGCTAACATGGGCGCCCGCCCGATCGCCACGCGCCGCACGCACGATGCCCTCGCCCTCCGCCAAGATTCCGCCTGCACCGCCCGCAGGCGATGCACCGCCGCCCGGCATCCTCGCGCTGTTCGTCGCGTTCGCGCAGATCGGCCTGACCAGCTTCGGCGGCGGGCTGAGCGGGCGGATGATGCGCGACTTCGTGCACGAGCGGCGCTGGCTCGACGAAGAGGCGTTCCTCAACGGCCTCGCGCTGTCGCAGGCGCTGCCGGGCGTCAACGTGAAGAACCTCGCGATCTGGATCGGCTACCGGCTCGCCGGATGGCGCGGCGCGGTGGCCGGCTTCACCGGCATCATCGCGCCGCCGGCCGTGCTGATCGTGCTGTTCGGCGTCGCGTTCTCGACCCTCACGCGCTTCCCGCTCACGCATGTCGCGCTCGCCGGCGCGGCGGCCGCGGCGATCGGGCTGTCGATCTCGATGGCGATCACGGCCGTGCGCCGGCTGCCGCGCCGCGCTTTGCCGTTCGCGGTAATGACGCTCACCTTCGTGTCGGTCGCGGTGCTGCACTGGCCGCTCGTATGGACCGTGCTGGTCGGCGGCACGCTGAGCGTCGCGCTCGAATACCGCCGCGCGGCCGCCGCGCCGACCGGGAACGACAAGCCATGACAATGACCGCGTCGCAACGCTACGCCGCGCTGTTCGGCGTGTTCGCGCCGCTGTCGATCGCGACGATCGGCGGCGGACAGACGATCATCGCCGACCTCCAGCGGCAGATCGTCGACGTACATCACTGGATGACCGCCACGCAGTTCGTGAACGACTTCGCGATCGCGCGGATGGCGCCCGGCCCCGGCTCGCTGCTTGCCACACTGATCGGCTGGCAGGTGGCCGGCTTCTGGGGCGCGGTGATCGCGACGCTCGCGCTGTTCGGCCCGACCGCGTTCCTGATCTACGGCGTCGCACACCTGTGGCGGCGACACCAGGGCGCGCGCTGGCAGATCGCGCTCGAAGCCGGCCTGCGTCCGGTCGCGGCCGGCATGATCGTCGCGTCGGTGTGGGTGCTGCTGCAGGCGCTCGACGGCGGCTGGCCAGCACGCGCGATCGCGGTCGCATCGACGCTGTGCGTGATGGTTTCGCGCATTCACGCGCTGCTGCTGATCGCCGCGGGCGCGCTGCTGCTCGTCGGCGTGCACGCGATCGGCGGCGTGTAGCGCATACCGCCGTCGCACCTCAACGCCGCGCCACGCGAACACCTGAACGCCTAGACGCCGCGAAACACCGGCGCGCGCCGCTCCGCAAACGCACGCAGCCCTTCGTCGAAATCCGCGCCTTCGCACGCGTGCCGGCGCAGCTCGGCGATCCGCTCGAACGCATCGACCGGCAACGGCCGTGCGTCCTGCAGCACGCGAAACTGCTCCTTCACGGCGTGCACCGCGAGCGGCGCCTTCGCGGCGATCGTGCGCGCGACGTCGAGCGCCGCATCGTCTACGCCACCCGTGTCGGCCAGCCGGTTCACGAGCCCGTGATGCGCGGCGCACTCCGCATCGAGCGGCTGCGCGCAGAAGAACATCTCCTTCAGCACGTGGATCGGCAGGTTGTCGTAGAAGCGCAGCAGGCCGCTCGTCGAATACGGCAGGCCGATGTTCGCGGGCGTCATCGCGAAGCGCGCGTCGCGCGCCGCGACGACCAGGTCGCAGCTCATCACGAGATCGACCGCCCCGCCCCACGCCGATCCCGCCACCGCCGCGATCACCGCGCCCGGATAGGTCCGCACGCGCCGCAGCGCCCGTTCGAGCGGCTTGCCGTATGCGAGCGGATCGCGGTCGTCGGCCAGTTCGCGCAGGTCGTGCCCCGCGCTCCACACGTCGCCGCTGCCGTTGTTCGACAGGATCACGACGGGTGGTGGACCCAGCTCGGCAAGCGCATCGAGGCGCGCGACGAGCGCATCGAGCAACGGTGCATCGAGCGCGTGCCGCCGCGCCGGATTCGCGAACCGCACGCGCGCGATCCGCTCGCCGATCATGTCGACCGTCACGCGCGATGCGCTTTCGTGTTTCGTCGCATCGGTCATTGCACGGCCTCCGCCATCGCTTCCGCCTGGAAGATCGCACGCCCGGCCAACAGTGCGTCGATCGCGTCGTCGCCGTAGCCCGCTTCGCGCAGCACGTCGACCGTATGCTCGCCGAGCAGCGGCGGCGCATGGCGCGTGCGCGGCGCGGGCACTTCGTCGCCCATCCCGCCGAGCGGCGTGACGACCTGGTGCAGTGTCCCGAGCGTCGGATGCGCGACCGGTTCGACCAGCCCGCAGTATGCGAGCTGCGGATCGTCGAACACTTCGTCGAGCGTATTGATCGGCCCGGCCGGCAGCCCGGCCTCGACGAAACGCTGCGTCCATTCGCGCTTGCCGCGCGTGCGCAGCCGGCTTTCGAGCAGTGCCTTCAGCGCGTCGCGGTGCTCGACGCGCGCATCGTTGGTCGCGAAGCGCGGATCGTTCGGCAACTCGGGCAGATCCAGCAACCGGCACAGCCGCAGCCACATGTCGGTCGTGATCGGCGCGAGGTTGAGCGGCCCGTCGGCCGTCTCGAACACGCCGTACGGCGCGATCACCGCATGCGCGTTGCCGGTACGGCGCGGCACGTCGCCAAGGCTCAGGTAGCGTTGCCCGTGCACGCTCAGCAGCGCGACGAGGCTTTCGAGCAGCGACGTGCCGACATGCTGCCCGCGCCCCGTGCGCTCGCGCTCGAACAGCGCGGCCGTCACGCCGGTCGCGACCCACATCCCCGAGCTGAGATCGCCGATCGCTGTACCGGTGCGGGTCGGCTCGCCGTCCGGGAAGCCGGTGAGGCTCATCAGCCCCGCATAGCCCTGCGCGATCTGGTCGAAGCCCGGCCAGTCGCGCAACGGGCCGCGCGGGCCGAACGCGGTGACGCTGCCCATCACGAGCCGCGGATCGCGCGCGCTCATTGCGGCGTAGCCGAGCCCCATCGCGTCCATCGTGCCGGCCTTGAAATTCTCGATCACGACGTCGGCCTGCGCGATCAGCCGCCGCACGACGTCGAGGCCGGCCGGCTGCCGGAAATCCACGCAGACGCCGCGCTTGTTGCGGTTGCAGGACAGGTAGTACGTGCTCACGCCGCGATCGAACGGCCCCCACGCGCGGCTCATGTCGCCGTTCGGCCCCGACTCGACCTTGATCACGTCGGCGCCGAGATCGGCGAGCACCATCGAGCAGAACGGCCCCGACAGCGCGCGACTCAGATCGACGACCCTGATTCCTTGTAATGCCTGCATTCCGGACTCCTGATATTGATGACTGGATGTTGCGTGCTTCCGTACGATCGCGGCGCGCCGCTCATTCGGGCAGCGTCTGGTGGCGCGTTTCGACCGCGAACGGCAGGATCAGGATGCCGAGCACGAAGGCGGCCGCGGTCCACGCGACCGGTACGCCGAGCGAACCGTAGCCGTGAATCGCGGCGCCGAGCAGGAAGTTCACGCCCGCGCCGATGAAGCGGCCAACCGACGCGTTGAACGCGAACGCGGTCGCCCGCACGCGCGTCGGATACTGCTCGGGCAGCCACAGCGAGAAGATCGCGAAGTTGCCGCCGAAGAAACCGAGGAACGCGAGCGACACCATGAACGCCGTGAGCCCGTTCGGCTGGTAGAACGCCCAGCCGAACGCGAACACGATCGCACCGGCCATGCCCGTGAAATACACGCCGAGCGCCGCGCGGCGGCCGAGCCGTTCCGACAGCCACGGCGCGACCAGGCAGCCGGCGATCGTCGCGCACGACAGGATCGCCGCGCCGACCGATGCAAGCCGCATTGCGCCGATGTGATCGATGCCCGCGCGCGCCGCCAGCGTACTGACCGCGCTCGCCTCGTAGACCGAGCCGGCCCACAGCCCGACGATCGCGACGCCGACGAGGCTCGCGCTCGTCAGCGTGCGGCGCAGCAACGCCGGCGCGAAAATCTCGCGCAGCGGATGCGCCCGCCGCGCGTCGGCCACATCGCCGTCGCGCGCGTCGTGCCGGCGCCACTGCCCCGGCTCCTTCACGCGCATCACGGTGAACACCGCGAGCAGCGCGGGAGCCAGCCCGCACAGGAACATCGCGCGCCAGCCGTAGGTCGCACCGATCGTGTAGTTCAGGCAGGCCGCGATGAAGAAGCCGAAGTAGTAGCCCGTCTGCAGGTAGCCGGCGCCCATCTTGCGGCGGTCTTCCGGCCAGCTCTCGGCGACGTAGGTGCCCGCGAGCGCCCATTCGCCGCCGACGCCGATCCCGGCAATCAGCCGGCACGCGGCCAGCGCCCACACGTCGTGCACGAACGCGGCCGCGCCGGTGAACACCGAATAGATCAGGATGCTCGCGGCGAGCGTGCGCACGCGGCCGAAGCGGTCGGCGAGCGGCCCCCAGACGAACGACAGCCCCCAGCCGATCAGGAACAGCGCGAACAGGATCGAGCCGTACATCCCGAGATTCGCGGGCGTCGCCGCGATGCCGGATGCCGGCAGCAGTTCGGTCAGTGCGGGAATCAGCACGAGCGCGTAGATCACCGAATCCACGCCGTCGAGCACCCAGCCCGCGTACACGGCCCAGAAGCCCTTGACCTGCTCGCGCGTGAGCGGCGTGCGCCGCGGCTTCGCGCCGGCCGCCGGCGCGTCGATCGCCTTGAACATCTTCGTCTCCTTGCCGGCGGGGCCGGCGCTGTTGCCGCGTCCGGTCCGGGATGGCCGGCAGGCTGGCTCTTTTGTGAGACGAGTATAGAAATACCTTCGATCGCCGAAAAATATGATATTCATCTTGATCGATCGGATTGGCTTATGGCTTGAATCGGGAGACGGCGGCGATGGACTTGAGACAGTTGCGCTATTTCGTGAAGGTCGTCGAATGCGGCAACGTCACGCATGCGAGCGAGGCGCTGCATGTCGCGCAGCCCGCGGTGAGCCAGCAGATGCGCAATCTCGAACAGGATCTCGGGATGCAGCTGCTCGAACGGAGCGTGCGCGGCGTCGCGCCGACCGCCGCCGGCCGCACGCTTTACCAGCATGCGCTCGAACTGCTGCGCCAGGCCGACGGCACGCGCGAACTGCTGCGCCGCGACGCCGATACGCCGCAGGGCCGCGTGACGGTCGGCATGCCGTCGAGCACCGCGCGCGTGCTGGCGATTCCGCTCGCACGCGCGGTGCGCGACCGCTATCCGGGCATCATGCTGGAGCTGATCGAGGCGCCGAGCGCCGATCTCGACACGCTGCTCGAGCGTGCGCGGCTCGATCTCGCGATCGTCGTCGACGCGGTCGACACGCGCGGCATCGCGATCCACCGGCTGCTGACGGAAACGCTGTACCTGATCACGTGGCCCGGGTTTCCGGTGCCGGACGATCCCGTGCCGCTCGATACGATCGCGCGGATGCCGCTCGTGCTGCCGAGCGCGCCGAACACGATCCGCAACCGCGTCGACTGGGCGATGCGCGAGGCCGGGCTGTCGTACGAGATCAGCTTCGAGGCGAGCTCGACCGGGCTGCTGTTCGCGGCCGTGATGGCGCAGCTCGGCGTGACGATCCTGCCGTGGACGGCCGCGCACGTCGAGATCGAGGAACGCAAGCTCAAGCTGTCGACGGTCGCGCACCGGCTGTTCGCGCGCGACCTGTCGCTGTGCAGGCACGATACGGCGCTCGTCAGCAACGCGGTGCAGAAGGTGAAGGCCGAGATCGTGCGGCTGTTCGACATGCTCGGGCGGCGGACGGAGTGGGCGGCCGGCGATGTCGGCCGCGCGTGACCGGCGCGGCGCGGGCGCGTGCCGCGCGTGGTTCGCTCGCGTGGCGCGTGCTCGATTTCTTCGTCGCGGTGATGATGCTCGGCTTCGCGGTACGTTTAGCGATCGATGCGCTTCAGGCGTCAGCGGCCCGATAGCTTGCGAAACGCGTTGTGCGCGTCGGCATGCAGTTCGAAGCCGATGCCGGGTGCTTGCGTTACGCGTGCGTAGCCGGCGTCGACGGTTTCGCCATCGGCCAGTCCGCTGAACGGATGGAACGCGAACGGATTGACTTCCGCGCCGCCGAGCCCGAGCGCCGCAACGACGTGCAGCGAAAACAGGTGGCCGCCGTGCGGCCAGAACGCGTCGCGCCGCCAGCCGCGCGACACGAAGTGGTCGACGATCTGCAGATAGCCCGGCAGCCCGTAGCAATGCACCGGATCGAACACGAGCACGTCGCGGTCGTTGCGCAGGCCGCCGTAGCGGTCGAGCAGCTTCGCTTCCGCAAGCGAGAACAGCGCTTCGCCGGCCGCGATCGGCGGTGAGTATCGCGCGGCAAGCTCCGCCTGGAGCGGTAGGTCGAGCGGGTCACAGATGTCCTCGAACCACCAGAGGTCGAACGGCGCGAGCATCGTCGCGGCGGCTTGCACGGTCGTCGCGTCGTATGTGTTCATCGCATCGACCGCGAGATGCGAGCTGTCGACGAGCTGGGCAGCGGCGGCTTCGATGCGTCGTCGGTCCTGATCGAGATCCGCGCCGCCGATCTTGATCTTCGCGTGCGTGTAGCCGAGATCGGCAATGCGACGGATCTCGTCCGACAGGTGCGCGAGATCGTCATGCGGATAGCGGTAGCCGCCGCCCGCGTATACGCGCACGCGTGGCGCTGCCGTGCGTGCGAGCCGGTCGGCGAGAAAGCGATGAAGCGGCAGGTTGGCGATTTTCGCGGCGGCGTCCCAGATCGCCATGTCGAGCGTGCCGACCGCGACGCATCGTTCGCCGTGTCCGCCGGGTTTTTCGCCAACCATCATCGCGCGCCATGCGCTGAACGGGTCGAGGTTGGTGCCGGCTTCGTCGGCGAGCGTGTCGGCCGCGGCCAGCAGGCGCGGCGCGAACCGTTCGCGAATCAGGCCGCCCTGCGCGAAACGGCCGACCGATGCGTAGCCGTAGCCCGTCACGGGGCGGCCATCGCGCACGACATCGGTGACGACCGCGACGACACTCGTCGTCAAGCCGCCGGAGGGAATGGCCGGGTCGGCATAGCGAGAGACGGGGATCGCTTGCTCGCGGACGGCGGTGATGCGCATGGTCGGGTTCCGGTGGACGTCCGGCGCATGCGGATGGTTCTTACGCGCTGTCGCTGGAACGGTGGGTGGACTGCTGCATCATAGGCGCCGGCGCGGCCGGTTGCAGGCGTTCGTTACCGGTGTCGGCGATCGCGCCGCCGCGGCTGTACGGTCGCCGAGAAGTCGGCCTGGGTCACGGCGAAGATGCCGCGAACCGATATCGCGAACACGGCAGCCGTTCAACCGGTCAGAATCGTCCCGTTGCCATTTCGGTGTGGTTGCGTGTCGAATCACGTGTTCTGCGGGCGTCGTCTTGTTTTAAATGTGTACGGGCCCTTGCAACATGCAAGGGCCGCGATGACAGAGGCCGCGAACCGGGAAGGTATCCGGACGACGACGATATGCGTGGTCGAATCTACAAACCCGCTCAGGCGAAGACGAAGTACTTGCGCACCGTCTCCACCACTTCCCAGGTCCCTTTCATGCCGGGTTCGATCACGAACACATCGCCGGCTTTCAGGTGCACCGACTCCTCGCCTTCCGGCGTGATGATGCAGTAGCCGTCGAGGAAATGGCAGAACTCCCATTTCTCGTAGTTCACCTCGAACTTGCCCGGGGTGCAGATCCAGGTGCCCATGATCTTGCTGCCGTCCTTGGAGACGTAAGCGTTGAGGTTCACGGTGTGCGGATCGCCGCCGATGCGCTTCCACTTGGTCGCGTCAAGGACCGGAGTCGGGCAGGTTTCGCGCAAAACGGTAATGAAATCGGACATGTCAGCTCCAAACGATCGGGTAAGTGATCCGTCACGTTAGTTCGGAAGCGTTACTGGGGCTTGCGTGCTTCCGACACCGACTCGTCTATTTTCGACACCGACTCGCCTGCAAGCGCGCTGTCAGTTCGTTGCCCGCTGGCTCGGACGGAATGGCCCCAGATTTGCGGATTGAACCAATCGAGCAAATTGCGTTGACGGACCGTTTTTTGGCCGATCTTTGACGACCATTCTCGGCAACGCCACCGCCCCACGATCCAGCGATACCAGTTTCGCTGCCACCGCCCTAAACCACCCGCTTGCCATCCCCACGCCAAACCCTGTAGAATCACGCGTTCTGCGGGCGTCGTATAATGGCCATTACCTCAGCTTCCCAAGCTGATGACGTGGGTTCGATTCCCATCGCCCGCTCCACTTTCCGGCTGCATCGCAGCCTGCGCAAAAGCCGCCTCGTCGAAGGCGGCTTTTTTGTACCATGTGCCGGTCCACCGGCAGCACTGCTGCGCACAACGGGCCCTCGCCCGCAACAAAGCCTTTCTCTGTACCGATGATGCACGACGATCCGAACGAAGCCGGCCTGCCGCCGCACGACGACGCCATTCCCGACGAAGCCGCCGACGGCGCCGACGAAGTCAACCCGCTGCACCACCGCCGCATCCGCAGCTTCGTCACGCGCGCCGGCCGCGTGTCGACCGGCCAGCGCCGCGCGCTCGACGAACTCGGCCCGCGCTTCGTCGTCCCGTATGCGCCGGAGATGCCCGACTGGAACGCGGTGTTCGGCCGCAGCGCGCCGCGCATCCTCGAGATCGGCTTCGGGATGGGCGCATCGACCGCGGAAATCGCCGCGAACCGCCCCGGCGACGACTTCCTCGGCGTCGAGGTGCACGAGCCGGGCGTCGGCGCGCTGCTGAAGCTGATCGGCGAGCAGAACCTGTCGAACATCCGCATCATCCAGCACGACGCGGTCGAAGTGCTCGAGCACATGCTCGCGCCGGAAAGCCTCGACGGCGTGCATATCTTCTTCCCCGATCCGTGGCACAAGGCGCGCCACCACAAGCGCCGGCTGATCCAGCCGCCGCTCGTCGCGCATCTCGCATCGCGCCTGAAGCCCGGTGCGTACATTCACTGCGCGACCGACTGGCAGAACTACGCGGAACAGATGCTGGAAGTGCTCGGCGCGGAACCGACGCTCGAAAACACGGCCGCCGACTATGCGCCGCGCCCCGACTATCGCCCGGTGACGAAGTTCGAACGGCGCGGGCTGCGGCTCGGCCACGGCGTGTGGGACCTGGTGTTCCGCAAGCGCGCAGGCTGAGCCATTCCGCCGAGGCGGCGCACGTCGCTCTGCCCCGGACGACAAAACGGCCCGACCGGCATCTGCCGATCGGGCCGTTTTTTATCGGAAGCGCGCCCGCCTCCGTATCTGCATCACGCCCAGTTCAACCAGCCGCTGTACCCGACCAGCAGCACGAACAGCCCGAACGCGATCCGGTACCACGCGAACACCGTGAAATCGTGCGTCGCGACGTAGCGCAGCAGCCAGCGCACGCACACGAACGCGCTGACGAACGCGGCGACGAGCCCGAGTGCGAACAGGCCGAGCGAATCGACGGTGAACGCCTGCCAGTCCTTGACGGTTTCATAGAGCGTCGCGCCGAAGATGATCGGAATCGCGAGGAAGAACGAGAATTCGGTGGCGACGCGCCGGTCGAGGCCGAACAGCATCCCGCCGATGATCGTCGAGCCCGACCGCGACATGCCGGGAATCAACGCGAAGCACTGCGCGATGCCGACCTTCAGCGCATCGAGCGGCGTCAATGCATCGACCGACATCACGCGCGGCGGCTCGCCGCGCTCGCGCTGCCGCGCCTCGGCCCACAGGATGATCGCACCGCCCACGACGAGCGCGAACGCGACGGGCACCGGCGAGAACAGCACGGCCTTGATCTTCTTCTCGAACAGGAGGCCGAGCGCGATCGCGGGAATCGTCGCGATCACGACGTTCAGCGTGAAGCGCCGCGCGTCGGGCCGGCTCGGCAGCCCGGACACGATCGATGCGATCCGTTGCCGGTACTCCCAGCAAACCGCGAGGATCGCGCCGAACTGGATCACGACGTCGAAGGTTTTCGCGTGCGAATCATTGAAATTCAGGAAGCTGCCCGCGACGATCAGGTGACCGGTGCTCGACACCGGCAGGAATTCCGTCAGCCCCTCGACGACGCCGAGGATCAATGCCTTGCAGATCAGGATCCAGTCCATCCGTGGCCCAACTCCGAAATGGTCGAAAGGAAGGGCCAGGTTGCCGCGCGGCCCGCTCGGCCGCGCGGCTCGACGTCATTTTTCGACGATCGCCACGCGTATGCCGTTTGTAAGAATCGTAATTGTACCGGGTTCGTAGTTCACCCCGGCAAATTGCAGCTGTTCGGGCTTGAACGTGTAGATCGGATAGTTGGTCAGCACCTGCGTCGCGAGCAGGCCGGCGGCAGCGCCGACCTGTTGCCCGTACATCTGCGCGTCGCCGTCGAGCACGAGGCTGTCGACGGACGGCGCCTTCAGCACGACCGAGCGGCTCGGCGCGTCGTACGCGAGCTGGCCCGACACGGTGAACTTGCCGCTGACGGGCGCGCGCAGGAACGGGCTCGCGAAATTCGCGTCGAGTTGCACGGCGACGCGGTTCTGGTCGGGCAGCAGGTTGACGGCCGGGTTCGCGAGCGACACGTCGACGACCTGCGCGACCGTCTTCTGGTACGGGAACTTGCGCGCGACGGCTTTCTGCACGTCGCCGCGCGAGAACGTGTAGTGATCGGGGATGAACGGGAATGTCGACGCGCACGCGGCGAGCGACAGCGTCACGCCGATGGCGCCGACGGTTGCGGCGAGAAAACGGCGCCGGCCGGGCGCGCGAGGTGCGGTCATGCTTGAACAATCTCCTGTATCCGGCGCAGCGGCGATCGGGCTGTCGGCGCTGCGCCCATGCCGGGCAATCGACCGGAGTTAGTGTTTCAACCCGCGCCGCGGGTTCCATGCGTCGTATTCGCGTCGAACGCGGCCGGCAATCCGCTACCGCCCCATGCCGCCACGCGGCGCCGGCTGCGTCGCGACCTCGAGGCGCGTAAGCCACGCGAGCGCGTCGCTGCGCGATGCGCCGCACATGTCGGCGGACGGCTGCAGCCCTGAGCAGCACGCGGGACGCTCGGGCAGGCCGAAGATCCGGCAGCGCAGGTCGTCGCCTAGCTGCACGCAGCGCACGCCGGCCGGCTTGCCGTCGGGCATGCCCGGAATGGGGCTGGAAATCGACGGCGCGATGCAGCACGCGCCGCAACCCTCGCGGCACGCATGCGGCGGCGGGACATCGGCGGGCGCCGGGCGGACAGGCATTTCGACGGACACTCGGCTCTCTCGAACGAACAACAAAAAACGGTGCGACAACCGGACGCGGTGTCCGGCAGCCCACCTCGCATTGTGCCATCGCCGGCTGCGACGTTATTACGCAATGCAGCCGAATCGCGCGTTTATATACTCGAAAGCATCTGAAAAGTGAAAAGCGCGAGACCATCATGAGCTCCGGTTCTGCCGACATAATGTTCCGTCCCGATTTGCTCACGAAATACGGCGCGAACGGGCCGCGCTATACGTCGTACCCCACCGCGCTGCAGTTTCGCGACGATTTCGATCCGGCCGACTACGTGCGCGCGGCCGGCGACCCCGGCGCGTCGTCGAGCGAGCTGTCGCTGTATTTCCACATCCCGTTCTGCAACACCGCGTGCTTCTACTGCGGCTGCAACAAGATCGCGACCAACAACCGCCGCCGCGCGCGCCCGTATCTCGACCAGCTCAAGCGCGAGATGGCGCTGCAGGCCGCGCTGTTCGATCCGTCGCGCCCGGTCACGCAACTGCACTGGGGCGGCGGCACGCCGACCTTTCTTTCCGACGACGAAACGGCCGAGCTGATGGCGGCCACCCGCGAGCACTTCGCGCTCGCGCCGGACGCCGACGCCGAGTTCTCGATCGAGATCGACCCGCGCACGGTCACGCCCGCGGCGCTCGTGCATCTGCGCACGATCGGCTTCAACCGGCTGAGCCTCGGCGTGCAGGATTTCGATCCGGTCGTGCAGCAGGCGATCAACCGCATCCAGCCGCTCGCGATGACGGCCGACCTCCTCGCCGCCGCGCGCGCGACGGGCTTCCATTCGGTCAGCGTCGACCTGATCTACGGGCTGCCGCACCAGACGGTCGCCGTGTTCGCGCGCACGCTCGAGACGATCATCGAACTCGCGCCCGACCGGCTGTCGGTGTTCGGCTACGCGCACATGCCGCACCTGTTCAAGATGCAGCGGCAGATCGACGATGCGACGCTGCCGCCGCCCGAAACGCGCATCGCGCTGCTCGGCCTCGCGATCGACATGCTGACGTCGGCCGGCTACGTGTACATCGGGATGGACCACTTCGCGCGGCCGTCCGACGAGCTCGTGCGAGCACAACGGAACGGCACGCTGCAGCGCAATTTCCAGGGCTACAGCACGCGCGCGGATACCGACCTCGTCGGTTTCGGCGTGTCGTCGATCGGCAAGGTCGGCGACGTGTACGCGCAGAACGCGAAGGACCTGCCCGCGTACGGCGCCGCGCTCGACGCGGGCCGGCTGCCGATCGTGCGCGGCGTGCGGCTCACGCCCGACGACCGGCTGCGCCGCGACGTGATCACGCAACTGATGTGCAACCTCGAACTGCCGTTCTCGCATGTCGAGGCCGCGCACGGCATCCGCTTCGCCGATCATTTCGCGCGCGAGCTCGACGCACTGCGCCCGTTCGAGCGCGACGGGCTGCTGACGATCGCGCGCGAGCGCCTGACGATCCATCCGGCCGGCCGGATGGTCGTGCGCAACATCGCGATGGCGTTCGACGCGTATCTCGGCCAGACGTCTCGACAGCGCTACTCGCGCACGGTCTAGCGCCGGCGCCAAACCGGCGGCCGCACGCGGGCGTGCCGCCGGTTTGCTACAGTGTGAGGCTTCCGCTCCGCCAGAACCCGCACGATGCGCACCACCAAAGCGACCCACGCGGTCGAACGCCTGAAGACCCGCTCCGGCAACCCGCAATTCGCGGCCGTCGCGATGGCGGGCGGCCTGTTCTATCTCGTCGACCGCTCCGGCGGCACCGCCGAGAAGCGCTGCGAGCCGCTGCCGCTCGACGAGTTCGTCAAGTTCGTCGACGAATTCGGCCCCCAAAAGCCGCGCAAGGCGAGCAAGCTCGACCTCGCTTTCGAGGCGCAGATCAAGAAGAGCAAAGGGTAAAGGTCTGTTGCAGGCTGCCTGAAGGCTTGACCGCCGCCCTGTTTGGTACAATCGCGTAGTTTATCTACCCCCGCTGATGGCCGACCAGGCTGCGTGACCACACCATGAATATCGAAAACGCGCGTTTCAACATGATCGAACAGCAGATCCGTCCGTGGGACGTGCTGGATCTGGACGTCCTGGGCCTGCTGTCGATCGTCAAGCGTGAAAACTACGTTCAGCCCGAATACCGCGATCTCGCGTTCGCCGATCTCGAACTGCCGCTGCCCGGCGGCCGCAGCAAGATGCTGTTCCCGCGCGTCGAAGCGCGCGTGCTGCAGGAGCTGACGGTCAAGAAGCACGAAAACGTGCTGCTGATCGGCGCGGGCTCGGGCTACCTGGCCGCGCTGTTCGCGCATCGCGCGCAGCACGTGACGGCTGTCGAGATCGATCCGGCGATCGCGAAGTTCGCGGAAGACAACCTTCGCAACGACGGCGTGACCAACGCGGAAGTCGTGCTCGGCGACGGTTCGCGCGGCTGGGCCGGCAAGGCGCCGTACGACGTGATCTGCGTCGCGGGCGGCCTGCCCGTCGTGCCGCAGGAAATGCTCGAACAGCTGAAGGTCGGCGGCCGCCTGTCGGCGTTCGTCGGCGGCCGTCCGGTGATGAAGGCGCAGATCATCACGCGCATCGACGACAAGCAGTACCGCGTCGCCGACGTGTTCGAAACCTACATCGACCACCTCGTCAACGCGATCGAGCCGTCGCGCTTCAAGTTCTGAGCGGCGGAGCCTCCATGCAGATCCTGACGCCCGCGATGCTCGCGGAATGGCTCGGCGATACGGCGCGCCCCGCGCCGGTCGTGCTCGACGTGCGCGAGCCGTGGGAAATCGCGACCGCGCAGATCGCCGGCAGCGTGTCGATCCCGATGCAGCAGATTCCCGCGCGCAGCGAAGAGCTCGACGACGAAGCGGAAATCGTCTGCGTGTGCCATCACGGGATGCGCAGCGCGCAGGTCGCGATGTTCCTCGAATCGCGCGGCTTCACGAAGCTGTACAACCTGCAAGGCGGGATCGACGCGTGGTCGCGCGACGTCGATCCGTCCGTGCCGCGTTACTGATCTCTCCGGCGGCGCATCGCGCGCCGCCATACGGTGACCGGCGCCGCGCCGGCCACACGATCCGCCGAACGGGCGCGCATGGCGCGCCCGTTTCGCTTTCCCGCCCTACTCCGTTTCGCTTTCCCGCCCTACTCCGTTTCCCTTTGCGCATCGGCAACGATCGCGAACAGCCCGGCAATCTGCGCGTCGTCGATGACGAGCGGCGGCGAGAACGCGGGGATGTCGCCCGCATAGCGGATCGTCGCACCGTTCCGGCAGCGCGAGCAGGCACCGTAACGGTGAAGCGCGTCCGTGCACCATTTGCGCCCGCGAACCTGCACCGCAACGGACCATTGATGCCGCACGAAGCGTCACTCGCACCGCGCGTTCGCCCGCACCGGCACGTCCGGCGTGCATGCATGCGGACTGGCACATGCCTTGCGTTATCCGATGGCAGGCGCCGCCACGGCGCACGCATATCCAACACGTCAAGGGGAACCCGATGAAACGTCGCAGTCTGTTGAAGTTCGGTTCGATGGCCGGCGCGCTCGCGCTGGCGGGCAAGAGCCCGTTCGCGCATGCGGCCGATGCGGGCACCGGCCCGATCAAGGTCGGCATCCTGCACTCGCTGTCGGGCACGATGGCGATCTCGGAGACGTCGCTGAAGGACACCGCGCTGATGACGATCGCCGACATCAACAAGAGCGGCGGCGTGATGGGTCGCAAGCTCGAGCCCGTGGTGGTCGATCCCGCGTCGAACTGGCCGCTGTTCGCCGAGAAGGCGCGCCAGCTACTCACGCAGGACAAGGTCGCGTGCGTGTTCGGCTGCTGGACCTCGGTGTCGCGCAAGTCCGTGCTGCCGGTGTTCGAGGAACTGAACGGGCTGCTCTACTACCCGGTGCAGTACGAAGGCGAGGAAATGTCGCGCAACGTGTTCTACACGGGCGCCGCGCCGAACCAGCAGGCGATTCCGGCCGTCGAGTACCTGATGAGCGCGGAAGGCGGCGGCGCGAAGCGCTTCTTCCTGCTCGGCACCGACTACGTGTATCCGCGCACGACCAACAAGATCCTGCGCGCATTCCTGAAATCGAAGGGCGTGAAGGACGCCGACATTCAGGAGGTCTACACGCCGTTCGGCCACAGCGATTACCAGACCATCGTCGCGAACATCAAGACCTTCTCGCAGGGCGGCAAGACGACCGTGATCTCGACGATCAACGGCGACTCGAACGTGCCGTTCTACAAGGAGCTCGGCAACCAGGGCATCAAGGCGACCGACGTGCCGGTCGTCGCGTTCTCGGTCGGCGAGGAGGAACTGCGCGGGATCGACACGAAGCCGCTCGTCGGCCATCTCGCCGCGTGGAACTACTTCATGTCGGTGAAGAACCCGACCAACACGAAATTCAAGGACCAGTTCGCCGCATGGGTGAAGGCGAACAACCTGCCGGGCGGCGCGAAGCGCGTGACCAACGACCCGATGGAAGCGACCTACGTGGGCATCCACATGTGGAAGCAGGCCGTCGAGAAGGCGAAGAGCACCGACGTCGACAAGGTGCGCGTCGCGATGATCGGCCAGACCGTCGCCGCGCCGTCGGGCTTCACGCTCGCGATGGATGGCAACCATCACCTGCACAAGCCGGTGATGATCGGCGAGATCCGCGGCGACGGGCAGTTCAACGTCGTGTGGAAGACGAAGACCGCGGTGCGCGCGCAGCCGTGGAGCCCGTTCATCGCAGGCAACCAGGGCAAGCCGGACATCGTCTCGTCGATCCCGGCGTTCCTGCGCCGGCAGCGCGCGGCGCTGGCCTGACGCGGTGCGGCGCGTCGCGCACCGGCGTGACGTGCCGCTCGCATGCCGGTGCGGATGCGCCGGCCGCGCTTGCGGTGACGAACCGCACGCGCCGGCGCATCGCCGCATGAATCCGCTTCCCCACGCCCGACAGGATTTCCCGATGCCTATCCGCTTTCGCCGAGCCGCCGTCGCGATCGTCGCGTGCGCCGCCCTCGCGGGTGCACTGCCGCGCGCCGCGTTCGCGCTGACGGCCGCCGATACCACCGCGCTCGCCGGCGACGACTTCGACGCGAAGACGGCCGCGATCGACCGGCTCGCCGCCGATGCCGATCCGCGCGCCGTTGCCGTGCTCAACGCGCTGTCGACC
Source organism: Burkholderia sp. NFPP32 (assembly GCF_900119325.1). Lineage (NCBI taxonomy): Bacteria > Pseudomonadati > Pseudomonadota > Betaproteobacteria > Burkholderiales > Burkholderiaceae > Burkholderia > Burkholderia sp. NFPP32. The sequence continues at coordinate 534,148 of NZ_FPJP01000001.1, forward strand.
GGCGACGCGCTCGCGACCGGCGACGGCCGCCTGCTGATCCAGGCCGGCGACACGGCGCACGACGCGCTCACGCAGGCCGCGACGCCGGCCGGCGACGCGCAGCCCGTGATGCTGAACAACCTGCTGCGCACGAAGATCGCGGGCGCGCTGTCGGGCCTCGCGCTTGCATCGCCCGACGTCGCCGCGCGACGCGACGCGATCGATGCGCTGCTGAAGTCGCCCGACCCGGCACTCAAGCCGATGATCGACCGCGCGCGCGCAAAGGAAACCGATCCCGCGCTGAAGCGCCGCCTCGATGCACTGTGGGCGATCGCCGCGCTGCACGATGCCGATCCGGCGAAACGCCTCGAAGCCGTGCAGGTGGTGGCCGCTCGCCACGACCTCGACATGATCGAACAACTGCGCCCGCTCGTCGCGAAGAACGCCGACGGCAGCTACGCGGAGCCCGACGCGCGCGTGCGCGATGCCGCACAGCAGGGGCTCGACGCATTGCACTCGCTGCAGCGCCGCGGCGAGATCGTCGGCACGCTGTTCGCGGGCCTGTCGCTCGGCAGCGTGCTGCTGCTCGCCGCGCTCGGCCTCGCGATCACGTACGGGCTGATCGGCGTGATCAACATGGCGCACGGCGAATTCCTGATGATCGGTGCGTACGCAACCTATGTCGTGCAGACACTGATCCAGCGCTATGCCCCGGCCGCGTTCGACTGGTATCCGCTCGTCGCCGTGCCCGTGTCGTTCGCGACGGCCGCGATCGTCGGCATCGTGCTCGAACGGCTCGTGCTGCGACACTTGTACGGCCGCCCGCTCGAAACATTGCTCGCGACCTTCGGCGTGAGCCTGATCCTGATCCAGGCGACGCGCATGCTGTTCGGCGCGCAGAACGTGCAGGTCGTGAACCCGTCGTGGATGAGCGGCGGCGTGACCGTGATGCAGAACCTGATCCTGCCGTACAACCGGCTCGCGATCCTCGCGTTCGCGCTTGCGGTGGTATTCGTCGCATGGGCCGTGCTGACGAAGACGCGGCTCGGCCTGTTCGTGCGCGCGGTCACGCAGAACCGCCGGATGGCCGCATGCGTCGGCGTGAAGACCGCGCGCGTCGACGCGTATGCGTTCGCGTTCGGCGCGGGCATCGCCGGACTCGGCGGCTGCGCGCTGTCGCAGATCGGCAACGTGGGCCCCGATCTCGGCCAGAACTACATCATCGATTCGTTCATGGCGGTCGTGCTCGGCGGCGTCGGGCAGATCGCCGGCACCGTGCTCGGCGGCTTCGGGCTCGGCCTCGCGAGCAAGGCGATCGAGCCGTTCTGGGGCGCCGTGCTCGCGAAGATCGCGGTGCTCGTGATGATCGTGCTGTTCATCCAGAAACGTCCTCAGGGCATGTTCGCCCCGAAGGGCCGCAGCGCGGAGGCTTGACGTGACTTTCATAACCGATTCGGTGTCGAACCCGGTCGCCGGCGCACCGAAGCCCGCTGCCGCCGCACGTACAGCAGACGGCTTCGCGCTCGGCCTGCCGCCGCGCCCTGCGCTGCTGTCGCGCCGCGCATGGCTCGCGCTCGTCGCGCTGTGCATCGCGATCGGCATCGGCGTGCCGCTCGCCGCGCTCGTCGCGCCCGAAGCGAGCGCATTCCATCTGTCCGCCTACGCGATGACGCTCGCCGGCAAGCTGATGTGCTACGCGATCGCCGCGCTCGCGCTCGATCTCGTGTGGGGCTACTGCGGCATCCTGAGCCTCGGCCATGGCCTCTTCTTCGCGCTCGGCGGCTACGCGATCGGCATGTACCTGATGCGCGAGATCGGCCGCGACGGCAAGTACGGCAGCGACCTGCCCGACTTCATGGTGTTCCTCGACTGGCACCAGTTGCCGTGGTACTGGAGCGGCACGCAGCATCTCGCGTGGGCGCTCGCGCTCGTCGTGCTGGTGCCGGCCGTGCTCGCATGGGTGTTCGGCTTCTTCACGTTCCGTTCGCGCGTGAAAGGCGTGTACCTGTCGATCATCACGCAGGCGCTGACGTTCGCCGCGATGCTGCTGTTCTATCGCAACGAGACGGGCTTCGGCGGCAACAACGGCTTCACCGACTTCAAGCGCATCGCGGGTTTCGCGATCACGTCGCCCGGCACGCGCACGGTGCTGTTGCTGCTGACGTTCGCGACGCTGGTGCTCGCGTTCATCGCCGCGCGCGCGATCGTCACGAGCAAGCTCGGGCGCGTCGTCACCGCGGTGCGCGACGGCGAGACGCGGCTGATGTTCCTCGGCTACAGCCCGCTCGCGTACAAGCTGTTCGTGTGGACCGTGTCGGCCGTGCTGTGCGGCATCGCGGGCGCGCTGTACGTGCCGCAGGTCGGCATCATCAATCCCGGCGAGATGTCGCCCGGCAACTCGATCGAAATGGCGATCTGGGTCGCGGTAGGCGGGCGCGGCACGCTGATCGGGCCGATCGTCGGCGCGTTCGCGGTGAACGGCGCGAAGAGTTTCTTTACCGCGTACTTCGCCGAATACTGGCTGTTCTTCCTCGGCCTGATCTTCGTGCTCGTGCCGCTACTGCTGCCGCGCGGGATCATGGGCCTCGTCGAAACCGTGCTCGCGAAGGGGAAACGTGCATGAACGGAACAGCCCTCTATCAATTCACGCCGCCGCCGGAAGACGAGCTGCTGGCCGTCAGCGGCACCGCTTCGATGGGCCGCGTCGTGCCGCCCGGCATCGACACGTCGCACGGCACGATCCTCTACCTCGAGGATATCGAGGTGAGCTTCGACGGCTTCCGCGCGCTGAAGAAGCTGTCGCTCGCGATCGACGCGGGCGAGCTGCGCTGCGTGATCGGCCCGAACGGCGCCGGCAAGACCACGATGATGGACGTGATCACCGGCAAGACGCGCCCCGACGCCGGCAACGTGTTTCTCGGCCAGACGCTCGACCTCGCGCGGATGAGCGAGCCCGAGATCGCGCGCGCCGGCATCGGTCGCAAGTTTCAGAAGCCGACCGTGTTCGAACAGCATCCGGTATGGGAAAACCTCGAGCTCGCGATGCAGACCGATAAGGGCTGGCTCGCGTCGCTGCGCGCACGGCTCGACCGCACGGCGCAGGCGAAGATCGAGGAGACGCTCGCGCTGATCGGCCTCGAAAGCCATGCGTTTCGCGCGGCCGGCGAACTGTCGCACGGGCAGAAGCAGCGGCTCGAGATCGGCATGCTGCTGATGCAGCGCCCCGCGCTGCTGCTGCTCGACGAGCCGGCGGCCGGGATGACCGACCACGAAACGATGGAACTCGCCGAGCTGCTGAACACGCTGCGCGGCACCTGCTCGATGATGGTCGTCGAGCACGACATGGAATTCGTCGCGGCGCTCGCGGGCGACACGGGCCGCGTGACGGTGATGGCCGAAGGCGCGGTGCTCGCGCAGGGCACGCTCGACCAGGTCAAGCGCGACGACGCGGTGATCGAGTCTTATCTCGGACGTTGAAACGATGCTGAAGATCGAAGCACTGAACCAGTACTACGGCGGCAGCCATATCCTGCGCAACGTGAACCTCGCCGCCGACGACGGCAAGCTCACCGTGCTGCTCGGCCGCAACGGCGTCGGCAAGAGCACGCTGCTGCGCTGCCTGATGGGCGTGGTCGCCGCGAAAAGCGGCACCGTGTCGTGGCGCGGCACGGCGCTCGGCGCGCTGCCGCCGTATGCGCGCGTCGCGGCCGGGCTCGCGTACGTGCCGCAGGGCCGCGACATCTTTCCGCGGCTGACCGTCGAGGAAAACCTGCTCGTCGGCGCGGCGAGCCGCAAGGCGCCGTCGAAAGTGCCCGACCGCATCTATGACCTGTTCCCGGTGCTGAAGGACATGCGCGCGCGGCGCGGCGGCGACCTGTCGGGCGGCCAGCAGCAGCAGCTCGCGATCGGCCGCGCGCTGATGAGCGAGCCGCAGCTGCTGATCCTCGACGAGCCGACCGAGGGCATCCAGCCGTCGATCATCCAGGACATCGGCCGCACGCTGCGCCAGCTCGTCGACGAATCGAACATGACGGTGCTTCTCGTCGAACAGTATTACGATTTCGCGCGCTCGATCGCGGATCGCTACTGGGTGATGAGCCGCGGCGAGATCGTCGCGGGCGGCGATGCGCGCGACATGGAAACGAACGGCGTGCGCGAGCTGATCGCGGTGTGACGCGCGGCACGGCAGCGGGCACGGCCGGCCGGTTCGCGGTGCGACCGCACGCGGCGCTTTCAACGAACGCGGCATCTGCATTATTGTTCCGGTAGCATCCACGTCCTTCGCGCCCGTTTCTCTCGTTTCCCGCTCGCTGCCGATGTCCGCCCCCGATTCCCACGCCCCGCTGTCCCGCCCCGCCGTCGCCAAGTCATGGCGCGGCCGCCTCGAACTCGGCTTCGAGCGGTACGGCGCGCGCACGACGCTCGCGCACCGGCTGCACGACGGCCCGCTGCGCGTGCAGCGGCCGCTGTACCCGGAAGGCGACGCGATCTGCCATGCGGTGATCGTCCACCCGCCTGGCGGCGTCGCGGGTGGCGACCGGCTCGACATCGACATCGCGCTCGGCGACGGCACGCACGCGGTGCTGACGACGCCCGGCGCGACCAAGTGGTACAAGTCGAACGGCCTCGACGCGACGCAGCGCATCGGCATCGCGGTCGGCGAGCACGCGAAGCTCGACTGGCTGCCGCAGAACAACCTGTTCTTCGACGCGGCGCACGCAGCGCTCGATTTCACGGTGACGCTCGGCGCGGGCGCGAGCGCGATCGGCTGGGACGCGACGCAGCTCGGCCGGCAGGCGGCCGGCGAAACCTGGTCGGCGGGCCGCATCGCGTCGACCTCCGCGCTCGTCGGTGCCGACGGCCGGCCGCTGTGGACCGAGCGCGCGCTGCTCGACGCGCGCGATCCGCTGCGCGGCGCGCTACAGGGCCTCGCAGGTTTTCCCGCCTACGGCACGCTGTGGGCCGCCGGCGCCGCGTGCGACGCCGCACTGGCCGAATCGCTCGCCGCGCGGATGCCGTTCGACGACACGCTGCGCGCGGGCGCAACCTGCGTAACGCCCGGCGTCGTGCTCGTGCGCGCGCTGTCGACATCGATGGAAGCGCTGCAGCGCCACTTCACCGATTGCTGGCTGCAGTTGCGGCCGATCGTGCACGGCGTCGACGCACGGCCGCTGCGCCTCTGGCAAACCTGAGCGCGCCCGCGCCACGCACCGTTTCGGCGCATCCCCGTATCAGGCGCCGCACGTTACCCATGCATCGCGCACCACGAACGCGCATTGCGCTGCGTTCCATGCACATGGCACGCGCCTTGCTGCTTACATAACCGATACACGGCGCGCGCAAAACGGCGCGGTGCTACGATGACCCGCACGTCCGCCCGGTTGCGCGCGCACCGATAAAAATTACGTTTTCCTGAACGTTTGCCTTCATGAAACTGACTCCCCGAGAAAAGGACAAGCTGCTGATCTTCACGGCGGCGCTGCTGGCCGAACGCCGTCGCGCGCGCGGCCTGAAGCTCAACTATCCGGAGGCGGTCGCCTTCATCACCGCCGCGCTGATGGAAGCCGCGCGCGACGGCAAGACGGTTGCCGAGGTGATGCACTACGGCACGACGCTGCTCACGCGCGACGACGTGATGGATGGCGTGCCCGAAATGATTCCCGACATCCAGGTCGAGGCGACCTTCCCCGACGGCACGAAGCTCGTGACCGTTCATCATCCGATTCCGTGAGGCAACGCATGATCCCCGGCGAAATCCTCACCGACGACGGCGAGCACGAACTGAACGCGGGCCGCGAAACGCTGACGCTCGTCGTCGCGAACACCGGCGACCGCCCGGTGCAGGTCGGCTCGCACTACCACTTCTTCGAAGTCAACGACGCACTGTCGTTCGACCGCGCAGCCGCGCGCGGCTTCCGGCTCAACATCGCGGCCGGCACGGCCGTGCGCTTCGAGCCGGGCCAGACGCGCACGGTCGAGCTTGTCGCGCTCGCGGGCGATCGCGCCGTCTACGGTTTTCAGGGCAAGGTGATGGGGCCGCTCTGAGCGACGCCTCACATCCGTCTCTTCAGGAACAGCACGACATGACACTACGCTTGAGCCGCCGCGCGTACGCGGAAATGTTCGGGCCGACGACGGGCGACCGCGTCCGGCTCGCCGATACCGAACTGCTGATCGAGATCGAACGCGACTTCACGACCTACGGCGAGGAAGTGAAATTCGGCGGCGGGAAAGTGATCCGCGACGGGATGGGCCAGTCGCAGCGCGTGGCCGCCGACGTGCCCGACACGGTCATCACGAACGCGGTGATCCTCGATCACTGGGGCATCGTGAAAGCCGACATCGCGATCAAGCACGGCCGCATCGCCGCGATCGGCAAGGCCGGCAATCCCGACATCCAGCCGGGCGTGACGATCGCGATCGGCGCCGCGACCGAAGTGATCGCCGGCGAAGGGCTGATCGTGACGGCGGGCGGCATCGACACGCACATCCACTTCATCAGCCCGCAGCAGATCGACGAGGCGCTCGCATCGGGCGTCACGACGATGCTCGGCGGCGGCACGGGGCCCGCCACCGGCACCAACGCGACGACCTGCACGCCGGGCCCGTGGCACATGGAGCGGATGCTGCAGGCCGCCGACGGCTGGCCGATCAACCTCGGCTTTCTCGGCAAGGGCAACGCGAGCCTGCCCGAGCCGCTCGTCGAGCAGATCGCGGCCGGCGCGATCGGGCTGAAGCTGCACGAGGACTGGGGCACGACGCCCGCCGCGATCGACAACTGCCTGTCGGTCGCCGACGACACCGACACGCAGGTCGCGATCCACACCGACACGCTGAACGAAGCCGGCTTCGTCGAATCGACGGTCGCTGCGTTCAAGGGCCGCACGATCCACACGTACCACACCGAAGGCGCGGGCGGCGGCCACGCACCCGACATCCTGAAGGTGTGCGGCGAGGCGAACGTGCTGCCGTCGTCGACCAACCCGACGCGCCCGTACACGATCAACACGCTCGACGAGCATCTCGACATGCTGATGGTGTGCCATCACCTCGATCCGTCGATCGCCGAGGATCTCGCGTTCGCCGAATCGCGGATTCGCCGCGAGACGATCGCGGCCGAGGACATCCTGCACGATCTCGGCGCGCTGTCGATGCTGTCGTCCGATTCGCAGGCGATGGGCCGCGTCGGCGAAGTGATCATCCGCACGTGGCAGACCGCGCACAAGATGAAGGTGCAGCGCGGCGCGCTGCCCGAAGACGGCGCGCGCAACGACAACTTCCGCGCGAAGCGCTACGTCGCGAAGTACACGATCAACCCGGCGATCACGCACGGGATCGCGCACGAAGTCGGTTCGATCGAGCCCGGCAAGTGGGCCGACCTCGTGCTGTGGGAACCCGCGTTCTTCGGGATCAAGCCGTCGATGATCCTGAAGGGCGGGATGATCGCGGTCGCGCAGATGGGCGACCCGAACGCGTCGATCCCGACGCCGCAGCCCGTCCACTATCGCGAGATGTTCGCGACGCGCGGCGGCGCGCTCGCGCGCACGTCGCTGACCTTCGTGTCGCAGATGGCAGCCGATGCGGGCATCGCGGAGCGCTACGGCCTTGCAAAACGGATCGTGCCCGTGCGCAACTGCCGCAACGTGACGAAGGCCGACATGATCCACAACGCATGGCGCCCGTCGATCAGCGTCGATCCCGAAACCTACGACGTGATCGCCGACGGCCAGTTGCTCACCTGCGAGCCGGCAACGGTGCTGCCGATGGCGCAGCGCTATTTCCTGTTCTGATTTCCGGTTTTCGTTTTATGCGCACCCTCGACAAACGCATTGCCCCGAACGTGAAACTCGCCGCGTCGCTCGTCGCGCGCGCACCGACACTCACGCTCGCGTATGACGCCCGCTGCAAGAGCCGCCTCGCGGCGACGCTCGACACCGGCGAGGACGTCGCAGTGCTGCTGCCGCGCGGCACCGTGCTGCGCGACGGCGACGTGCTCGTCGCCGACGACGGCGCGCTCGTGCGCGTCGCCGCGGCATCCGAAGCCGTACTGCTCGTGCGCGCGGCCGATCCGCTCACGCTGATGCGCGCCGCGTACCACCTCGGCAACCGTCACACGCCGGTCGAGATCGGCGACGGCTACCTGAAGCTCGAAGCCGATCCGGTACTCGCGGACATGCTGCGCCGGCTCGGCACGCAGGTCGAAGCAGCAAACGCGCCGTTCCAGCCGGAAGCCGGCGCGTACGGCGGCGGCCACAAGCACGGGCACGACGCGACGTTCGCCGAGGACTACGCGCTCGCGCAGCAGGTGTTCGGCGAACACCACGGGCATTCGCACGATCACGATCACGATCATCAACATGGTCCCGGATGCACGCACGGCCACGGCCATGACCACCACTGAACTCGTCGCGCTGCTGCACCTCGCGTCGCCGGCGCTGCCGATCGGCGCGTACAGCTATTCGCAGGGCCTCGAAGCCGCGCTCGACGCGAACCTGATCCACGACGCCGATTCCGCACGCGACTGGATCGCGAGCGGCCTGACCGACGTGCTCGCGCACGGCGAGCTGCCGTTCCTCGCACACCAGCTCGCGCGCTGGCATGCGCATGACGTACACGCGCTCGCCGCCGAAAATGCATGGTTCGTCGCGAGCCGCGAATCGGCGGAACTGCGCCGCGAGACCGAACAGATGGGCTGGTCGCTCGCGCAGCTCTGCGCATCGCTCGAATGGGGCGATGCCGCGCGCCGCGCGACGCTCGCGTCGATGTCGCCTATCGCGCTACCGACCGCATTCGCATACGCGGCCGCCGCGCACGATGCCGGCGCCGACGCGACGCTCGCCGCCTACGCATTCGGCTGGGTCGAGAACCAGACGTCCGCCGCGCTGAAGGCCGTGCCGCTCGGCCAGCTCGCCGGGCAACGCATCATCGTCGCGCTGCGCGGCGCGATCGACGCGGCCGTGCGCCGCGCGCTCGCGACGCCACCCGACGCCGTCAACACGTTCGCGCCGCAGCTCGGCATCCTGTCCGCGCGGCACGAAACCCAGTACTCGCGGTTGTTCCGCTCCTGAACACGACGCTACCCGCCATGAACGCACCTGCTCCCTCCTCCGCCCGCCGCACGAAGAAACTGCCGCCGCTGCGCGTCGGCATCGGCGGCCCCGTCGGCTCCGGCAAGACCACGCTGCTCGAAATGCTGTGCAAGGCGATGCGCGACAAGTACGACCTCGTCGCGATCACCAACGACATCTATACGAAGGAAGACCAGCGGCTGCTGACCGTTGCGGGCGCGCTGCCCGAGGAACGCATCATGGGCGTCGAGACGGGCGGCTGCCCGCACACGGCGATCCGCGAGGATGCGTCGATCAACCTCGAGGCCGTCGACCGGATGCTGTCGCGCTTTCCCGACGCCGACATCGTGTTCATCGAATCGGGCGGCGACAATCTCGCGGCGACGTTCAGCCCGGAGCTGTCGGACCTGACGATCTACGTGATCGACGTCGCGGGCGGCGAGAAGATTCCGCGCAAGGGCGGCCCCGGCATCACGAAGTCCGACCTGCTCGTGATCAACAAGACCGACCTCGCGCCGCTGGTCGGCGCGAACCTCGACGTGATGGCGTCCGACACGAAGAAGATGCGCGGCGAGCGGCCTTACGTGATGACGAACCTGAAGGCGCTCGACGGCGTAGCGGACGTGATCGCGTTCATCGAGAAGAAGGGCTTGCTGACGGTCTGAGCAGCGCGGCGGCGGCACACGACGCCGCCACGCATGCCCGGGGCGGCATCGCGCCGCCCTCGCCTATTCGTCGGAAGTGTCCTGCTGCTCACGCTCGCCGCGTTCGGCGGGCGGCAGCAGCGCCGCGAGCACGTCGACCGTGCGCGCGGTCGCGCCGCGGTGACGCGACGCGAAGGCGGCGCCGGCCGCGCCCATCGCGATGCGCCGCGCCTTGTCGGCGAACAGCGCGTCGAGCACGTGCGCGAGATCGAGCGGATCCTCGACCTGCATCGCCGCGCCGGCCGCGACCGCATCGGCGGTCGCCTGCGTGAAGTTGAACACGTGCGGGCCGATCAGCACCGGCACGCCGACCGCGCACGCTTCGATCAGGTTCTGTCCGCCGAGCGGCAGCAGGCTGCCGCCGATGAACGCAACGTCCGCGGCCGCGTAATACGCGCCGAGTTCGCCCATCGAATCGCCGAGCAGCACCGTCACGTCGCCCGGCAGCGGTTCGGCAGCCGGGTGGCCGGCCGCGAGCGCGGCCGTGTCGGCCGCCCATGCCGAGCGTCGCACGCACTTGAGCCCGCCGCGCTCGACGAGCGCCTCGACCTCGGCGAAACGCTGCGGATGACGCGGCACGAGCACCAGCAGCGCGCCGGGCGTGCGCATCGCGGCGAACGCCTGCAGCACCAGCGCCTCCTCGTTCTCGCGCGTGCTGGCGGCGACCCACACGGGCCGCGTGCCGATCGCGTCGCGCCACGCATGGCCGCGCGCCGCGAGTTCCGGCGGCGTCGCCATGTCGAACTTCAGGTTGCCGAGCACGGTCACGTTGCGCGCACCGAGCGACGTCAGCCGCTCCGCATCGGCCGGGCTCTGCGCGAGCACGCGCGAGAAGCCGCCGAACACGTCGCGCGTCGCCGCGCCGAACTTCGCCGCGCGCCGGAACGAACGCGCCGACATCCGCGCATTGGTCAGCACGAGCGGCACGTCCGCGCGGCGGCACTCGTCGATCAGCGTCGGCCACACCTCGGTTTCCATCACGAGGCCGAGCGTCGGCCGCCATGCGTGCAGGAAGCGCCGCACCAGGCCCGGCATGTCGTACGGCAGGTAGCAGCGCAGCACGCGATCGCCGAAGATCTGTTCGCCGGTCGCGCGGCCGCTCGGCGTCATGTGCGTGAGCAAGATCCGCGCATCGGGGCGCGCGTGCATCAGCGCATCGATCAGCGGCTGCGCGGCGCGCGTTTCGCCGACCGATACCGCATGCACCCAGATCAGCGGCGCACGGTCGTCGCGCGAGCGGCCCGCCACGCGGCCGAAGCGTTCGCCGACATGCTCGCGATAGCCGCGCTCCTTGCGCGAGCGCACATAAAGCCGGATGACCGCAGCGGGTGCGACGAGCCACCACAGCGCGCGATAGATCGCCCTCAGCATGCTGCGGCCCTCGTATTGCATCGAAGCAGGTGCGCGCTCAAACCAGCGCCCTGCCCGTCAGGCGCTCGAGAATGCCGAGCGGCGCGCATTCGCGGCGGACCATCGCATCGACCGGCAGGAAGAACGTCTGCTCGAGCATGAACTGGCCGGACATCACAGCGTGCGAAGTCTGATCCGAGAAACATATCCACACGCTGCCCGGCGGGAACGGCATCGTCTGCTGCGGGCACGTCTTCTGGTAGTCGAGATCGGCCTTCATGCCGTCGTGCAGGTTCAGCATCAGGTGGTCGTACGCGCTGCGCGGCGACTTCGTCACGTGCAGCAGGTTCAGCAGCCACGCGGAACCGGGGAACTGCGGCCTGATGCGCGGCAGGAAACGCTTCGCGACGTCCTCGAACGGCTCGCCCACGCGCCACACGCGCGGCACGCCGGCCGGGTTCACGTTCGTGAACACGCGCAGGATGCGCTCGCCGTAGTTCGGCCGTGACGGGAACGCGTCGACGTGCAGCCGGCTGTCGTCCTTGCGCCACGACGTCTGGCGCGTCTCGACCTGCATCAGCCGCAGGCTCGTCGGCGCGACACGCAGCTTGCCGCGGTATTCGGGAAACAGGCCATCGACGAGTGTGCCGGCCTGCTGCTGGAAGCGTGCGACGAGCGCGCGCACGGCCGACTGCGTGACGCTGTCGCCGAGCACGCCGGCGAGCGCGCCGCCGTTCGGCGCGAGGCTGATGTTCTTGCGTTTCGGATCGGCGAGCGCCGGATCGAGCAGCGCTTCCTCGCCGCCTTCGATCGCGAAGCGCAGGTGCGGGAAATACAGCACCTTGCCTTCCTCGACCGCGGCCAGCAGCTGCTCGCGCGGCGCCGACAGGTTGTGTCCGCTCCAGTCGGCGGACGGGACTTCGATGATCTGGGATTCGCTCATGATCGGTTCGCGTAATTGACAGGCGTTACAGGAGACCGAAGCCCGCGAGCGCCGACTTCACCTGCGCGATCGACGGGGGTTGCCCCGCCGTGCCGAGATTGACGACGTTCGGCGACCAGTAGCCGCCGGTCCGCCAGGCCGTCGCGAAATTGTACAGTTCGACCGTCGGACGCTTCAGCGCGGCCGCGATGTGAACCAGACCTGTATCAACCCCGACGGTCGCGGCCGCGCCGTCGATCAGCCCGACCACGGCCGGCAGCGACAGCTTCGGCGGCACGATCGCCGCCGCGCCGAACTCCTTCGCGAGCCGCTCGCTCGTCGCGCGCTCCGCGTCGTTGCCCCACGGCAGCACGAGCGACGCGCCGCGCCGCACGAGCGCCTGGCCGAGCTCGATCCACGCGGCGTCCGGCCACTGCTTGTCGGCGCGCGACGTCGCATGGACGAACACCACGTACGGCACCGGCAAGTTCAGGCCGAGCGCGGCCACCGCGAGCGCCGCCGCGCGCGTGTCGAGGCCGAAGTCGACCGGATCGGCCGGCGTCGGCACCGGATCGCCCAGCGCGGCCGCGACGAGTTGCCGCGAGCGCTCGACGACGTGCGTGCGCGGCGCGATCGGCACACGCTTGCGGTAGAAGAAGCGCACGGGCCATTCGTAGCCGGCGCCGTCGGTGCGGTTGCCGAGCCCGACGAGCGGGCCGCGCGCCCAGCTCGCGACCCAGGCCGTCTTGATGAGGCCCTGGCAGTCGATCACGAGGTCGTACTGCTCGGCCGCGAGGCGCCGGCGGAAGGCGCGGATCTCGCGCCACGTGGCGCCCGAGAACGGCTTCTTGCGCCAGCGGCGCAGCGAGAACGGCAGCACCTCGCGCACGCCGTCGACGAGCCGCACGAGGTCGACGAAGCTTTCCTCGACGAGCCAGTCGATCTGCGCATCGGGGTGGCGGCGCCGGATATCGGCGATCACCGGCATGTTGTGCACGACGTCGCCCAGCGACGACACGCGCACGATCAGGATCTTTTGCACGCTGAAAAAACGCCGGCTGGCAGCCGGCGACAGACATAAAGGAGCGATTTTATCTCGCCCGGGGGAGCAGACAGACAAAAAGCGGCCGCACGCTGTGGCGTGCGCCGCTTTTCGGGGATGGCGCGACCGATGAATCGGACGTCGCGCCGTTGGCGGCCCGCAGGCCGCCGACGCTCAGAACGGCAGCTTGACGTCCGGCTTCGCGGCCGTCAGCACGCGGCGGAAGTCCTCCTGGATGCGCTTGAGCCCTTCCTGCGTCTCCGACTCGAAACGCATCACGACGACCGGCGTCGTGTTCGACGAACGCGCGAGGCCGAAGCCGTCCGGGTACTCGACGCGCAGGCCGTCGATCGTCACGACTTCCTCGGCGCCGTCGAACTTCGCCTCTTTCTGCAGCTTGTCGATCAGGCGGAAGTTCTCGCCCTCTTCGAGCCACAGCTGCAGTTCGGGCGTGCTCATCGCGTCCGGCAGCCCGTTGAGCAGTGCGCTCGGGTCGGCCGTCTTCGTGAGGATCTCGAGCAGGCGCGCGCCCGTGTAGAGGCCGTCGTCGAAGCCGTACCAGCGATCCTTGAAGAACACGTGGCCGCTCATTTCGCCGGCAAGCGGCGCACCCGTCTCGCGCAGCTTCGCCTTCACGAGCGAGTGGCCCGTCTTCCACATCAGCGGCTCGCCGCCCTTCGATTTCACCCACTGCGCGAGGTGGCGCGTGCACTTCACGTCGTAGATGATCTGCGCGCCCGGGTTGCGCGACAGCACTTCTTCCGCGAACAGCATCAGCTGGCGGTCCGGATAGATGATCTGGCCGTCCTTCGTGACGACGCCGAGGCGGTCGCCGTCGCCGTCGAACGCGAAGCCGAGCTCGGCATCGGTGTCCTTCAGCGCCTGGATCACGTCCTGCAGGTTTTCCGGGTGCGCGGGATCGGGGTGATGGTTCGGGAACGTGCCGTCGATGTCGGTGAAGCGCTCGACGAGTTCGCAGCCGAGCGCCTTGAACAGGCGCGTCGCGAGCGGGCCCGCGACGCCGTTGCCGGCGTCGACGACGAGCTTCAGCGGCCGCGCGAGCTTCACGTCGCCGACGATGCGCGCGATGTACTGATCGGCGACGTCGACCTGCTCGTAGGTGCCGCTGCCCGTCTCGAAGCGCTCGTCGACGATGCGGCGGTACAGCGCCTGGATCTGCTCGCCGTAGATCGCGGCGCCGCGCAGTACCATCTTGAAGCCGTTGTAGTCGGGCGGGTTGTGGCTGCCCGTGACGACGATGCACGAATCGATGCGGCGCTCGCCTCCCTTCAGCGCAAGCGGCACGCTCGCCGCGAAATAGCCGACCGGCGTGGGCACCATGCCGACGTCGACGACGTCGACGCCCGCCGCACGCAGGCCGTCCGCGAGCGCGCCGACGAGTTCGGGCCCGGACAGGCGGCCGTCGCGCGCGACGACGACCGCGTCGCCGCCCTGGGCGCGCACTTCGCTGCCGAATGCCCGGCCGATCCCGCGCGCCGTGTCGACGTCGAGCGTCTTGCCGACCACGCCACGAATGTCATATGCCTTGAAGATGGATTGGGAGATCATCGATTCTCTTCTCTCTCGGTTGCGTGCATGGAAAATTGTCTGGCCGCGTCTCGCCGGTGCCGCGCATGATACAGGCAGGCCCGGCGAAACAAGGAACGGAACGGCTGGAGCGGCCCCGATCCCACTTATAATCGCGGGTTTTGATGACGCGCATGTCGCCCATTTTAATGCCTAGCCGACCCGCCGCCGCCAACCCGCAGCCTCCGGGCGCCCTGCCGGCCGCCCCGCGTACATGCGGCCGCCGCGCATGCTGAAGCGCTTCGGCAACCCGGATGTCGCGAAGGCCGTCGCGAACCTCGTCTGGCTGGGGCTCGAACGGCTCACGCAGATCGGCGTCGCGATCGCGATCAGCGGTCTTCTGGCCCGTTATTTCGGGCCGGATGTGTTCGGCAAATGGCAGTATGCGAATACGCTCCTCCTGGTACTGGCACCGCTCACCTGGGTGTGCGGCGCGGAAATCCTCGTTCCGACCATCGTCCAGCGCCCGCCTGCCCAGCTCGGCGCGGTGCTCGGCAGCGCGTTCGCGCTGCGCATCGCCGTATCGGCCGCCGCGCTCGTCGCGACCTGGATCGCGATCGCCGCGGGCGCCTTCGATCCGCTGGTCGGCGCGATGCTCGCCGGCCTGGCCGTCACGATGGTGTTCCGCGAGCCGTTCGTCGGCGTGATCAACGCGTGGCTGCAGAGCCTGACCTACAGCAAGCCGCAGCTCGTCACCAGCATGATCACCGCGCTGGCGAAGGCGCTGCTCGTCTGGCTGCTGGTCCGCGCGGCCGCCGGCCCCGCGCGCTTCGGGTGGCTGTGGGCGCTCGAGGCCGCCGCGATCGGCTTCGCGCTGCTGCTCTACTACCGGCATCGTAACGGCGGCGCGCTCGGCTGGACGTTCGATAAACCGCTGTTCAGGCACTTTGCGACGGCCGGCACCGTGTTCTGGCTCGGCCTCATCTGCATGTACCTGTTCCTGAAGCTCGACCGCCTGATGCTCGAGCGCCACGTGTCGTTCGCCGATCTCGGCCGCTACTCGGCCGCGCAGCAGCTCAACGAGAACTGGATCACGCTCGCGCTGATGCTCGCGCAGACGATCGCGCCCGCATTCGTCTACCGCGTGCAGGACGTCGCGCGGCTGCGCCGCAACATCGTCCGGCTGATCGCGATGACGGCCTGCCTGATGACGGCCGGCGCGCTCGTGCTCGACGCGGCCGCCCCGCTGATCGTCGGCAAGGTGTTCGGCCGCGGCTACGAGGCATCGGTCGACATCTTCCGCTGGGCCGTCTGGCTGTCCGTGCCGGCCGGCATCGAGGCGATAGGCAATCTTATCGTTCTCAAATATCAAGCAAAATTCGTATTGCTGTCGAAATGGCTGCTCGCGCTCGCGATCGCCGCGCTCGTCAACCTGCTCGCGATCCCGCGGCTCGGCCTGTACGGCGCGCTCGTCGGGCTGGCGGCCGGCTACCTGGCCGCGGCCGCCGTCAATTTTTATTACATCCGTTTCAAGCTGCAAACATGATGCCCCCCGATTGCCCGCCCCCGCTCGACGACGTGGCTGTACTGATGCCGGCCTACAACGGGCACGACGACGTCGTCCGGACCCTCGCGTCGTTTCGCGAGGACGCGCCCGTGCACGTGCTGATCGTCGACGACGGCAGCACGCCGCCGATCGTCGCGCCCGACCTGCCCGGCCTCGCGATCGAGGTGCTGCGCATGCCGCGCAACGGCGGCATCGAGCGCGCGCTCGCGGCCGGCATCGACGCGCTCGCGGCGCGCGGCTTTCGTTATGCGGCGCGCATCGACGCGGGCGATCTCGCCGCGCCGCAACGCCTCGCAAAGGAGCGTGCGTATCTGGGCGCCCATCCGCGCGTGGCCTGCGTCGGCATGTGGACGCAGGTCGTGTCGCGCGCCGGCGAGCCGCGCTTCATGCTGACGCCGCCCGCCGATCCGCGCACGCTGCGCCGCACGCGCTTCCTGCGCTCGCCGCTCGTGCATCCGTCGGTGATGCTGCGCATCGACGCCGTGCTGGAGGTCGGCAACTATCGCGCGAAATACCGCGCGGCCGAGGATCTCGATCTTTTTTTACGGTTAATGCAACGCTACGATTGCGCGAACCTGCCGGAACTCGGCCTTTATTACGAACTCAACGAGGGCGGGATCAGCGCGACCAAGCGCCGGCGCCAACTGGTGTCGACGCTGTCGCTGCTGCTGCGCCACTTCAACGCGCTGAACCCGTACGACTGGGCCGGCCTCGCCAAGAACCTGCTGCATTTCGTGACGCCGTACCGCACGCTGCAGCGGATCAAGCGGACGCTGTTCGCCGCGCGGCCGTCCGCTTGAGCGCGGATCCGGCCCCTTCGGCATTTTCGACGCTTTATTTTTTTCTTTTTTCATGTCCGCCACCTCCCCGCTGCGCATCGCGCTCGTCTGCAACACGGCCTGGGCGATCTATACGTACCGCCACGGTTTGATCCGTGCGCTCGTCGCGCGCGGCGCCGAGGTCATCGTGATCGCGCCGCACGACCGCACGGTGCCGCTGCTCGAGCAGATGGGCTGCCGCTACGTGGCGCTCGCGGTCGCGTCGAAAGGCACGAGCCCGCGCGAGGATCTCGGCACGCTCGCCGCGCTGGTGCGTCACTACCGCGCGTTGCAGCCCGATCTCGTGTTCCATTACACGATCAAGCCGAACATCTACGGCTCGATCGCCGCATGGCTCGCGCGCGTGCCGTCGATCGCGGTGACGACGGGGCTCGGTTATGTCTTCATCCAGAAGAGCCGCGCGGCGAGCGTCGCGAAGCGCCTGTACCGCTTCGCGTTCCGCTTCCCGCGTGAAGTCTGGTTCCTGAACCGCGACGATCTCGCAACGTTCACCGACGAGCAGCTGCTCGCGCATCCCGACCGCGCGCGGCTGCTGCACGGCGAAGGCGTCGACCTCGAACAGTTCGCGCCCGTGCCGCTGCCCGGCGGCGGCGCGCCTGTCTTCATCCTGATCGGCCGGCTGCTGTGGGACAAGGGCGTGCGCGAATACGTCGAGGCCGCGCGCATCGTGCGGGCCCGCTTCCCGAACGCGCGCTTCCAGCTGCTCGGGCCGCTCGGCGTCGACAATCCGAGCGCGATCGGCCGCGCGGATGTCGACGCGTGGGTCGGCGAAGGCATCGTCGAGTATCTCGGCGAAGCGCACGACGTGCGCCCGCATATCGCGGCCGCCGACTGCGTCGTGCTGCCGTCGTACCGCGAAGGCGTGCCGCGCACGCTGATGGAAGCCTCGGCGATGGGCCGCCCGATCGTCGCGACCGACGTGCCGGGCTGCCGCGACGTCGTCGCCGACGGCGAAACCGGGTTCCTGTGCCGCGTGCGCGACAGCGCGAGCCTCGCGGAGCAACTGCTCCGCATGATCGAACTCGGAACGGCCGGACGCGACGCGATGGGCGCGCGCGGCCGGCGGAAGGTCACGGCGGAATTCGACGAGCAGCAGGTCGTCGAACGTTACCGGCAGACCATTCATTCGTTGACAGGCATCACCCTCTGAAGGAGCGCATCAGCATGACCGCTAAAGGCACCATCCTCGTTACCGGCGGTGCGGGCTATATCGGCTCGCACACGGCCGTCGAGCTGCTCGACAACGGCTACGATGTCGTGATCGTCGACAACCTCGTCAACAGCAAGGCCGAGTCCGTGCGGCGCATCGAGCAGATCACGGGCAGGACGCCCGCGTTCCACCAGGTCGACGTGTGCGACGAAACCGCGCTCGCGAAGGTGTTCGACGCGCACCCGATCACCGGCACGATCCACTTCGCGGCGCTCAAGGCCGTCGGCGAATCGGTCGCGAAACCGCTCGAGTACTACCAGAACAACATCGGCGGCCTGCTCGCCGTGCTCAAGGTCATGCGCGAGCGCAACGTCAAGCAGTTCGTGTTCAGTTCGTCGGCAACCGTGTACGGCGTGCCCGAGCGCTCGCCGATCGACGAATCGTTCCCGCTTTCCGCAACGAATCCGTACGGCCAGTCGAAGCTGATCGCCGAGCAGATCCTGCGCGATCTCGAGGTGTCCGACCCGGCGTGGCGCATCGCGACGCTGCGCTACTTCAACCCGGTCGGCGCGCATGCGAGCGGGCTGATCGGCGAGGATCCGGCCGGCATCCCGAACAACCTGATGCCGTATGTCGCGCAGGTCGCCGTCGGCAAGCTGGAAAAGCTGCGCGTGTTCGGCTCCGACTACCCGACGCCGGACGGCACGGGCGTGCGCGACTACATCCACGTCGTCGATCTCGCGAAGGGGCACATCGCCGCGCTCGACGCGCTGGCGAAGCGCGACGCAAGCTTCGTCGTGAACCTCGGCACGGGCCAGGGCTACAGCGTGCTGGAAGTCGTGCGCGCGTTCGAGAAGGCATCGGGCCGCCCGGTGCCGTACGAGCTCGTCGCGCGCCGCCCGGGCGATATCGCCGAGTGCTACGCGAACCCGCAGGCCGCGGCCGACATCATCGGCTGGCGCGCGACGCTCGGCATCGAGGAAATGTGTGCCGACCACTGGCGATGGCAGGAGGGCAACCCGCGCGGTTTTGTATAATCCGCTGTCCATTTTTCGAGCGATCCCATGCTCAGCTTCGCGTCCGGCTTCATCGTCTCCCTGCTCGTCACGCTGTTCATCGTGCGCTACGCGCACCTTCACGAGAAATTCTCGGTCGACAGCGACCTGGCCGGCGTGCAGAAATTCCACGTGCGGCCCGTGCCGCGCGTTGGAGGCATCGGGATCCTCGCCGGGGTCGTCATTGCCGCGCTGATCCTGTCGCGGCGCTATCCGACGATCGCCGGCAGCATTCTCGGGATCGCCGCATGCGGAATGCCAGCGTTCCTGTCAGGCCTCGTCGAGGACCTGACCAAGCGCGTGTCGCCGCGTGCGCGGCTGCTGTGCACGATGGGCGCAGCCGCGCTCGCGTTCGGGGTGATGGGTATCGCGGTCAAGCGCATCAGCGTGCCGCCGCTCGATTTCCTGCTCGGCTACGTGGCCATCTCGGCGTTCATCACGGTGCTCGCGGTCGCGGCCCTCGCGAATGCGATCAACATCATCGACGGCTTCAACGGACTCGCGTCGATGGTCAGCTTCATGATGTTCGCGTCGCTCGCGTACGTGGCGTTCCATGTCAACGATCCGGTCGTGATGTCCGCGTCGATCATCATGATGGGCGCCGTGCTCGGCTTTTTCCTGTGGAATTTCCCGGCCGGGCTGATCTTTCTCGGCGACGGCGGCGCGTATTTCATCGGGTTCATGCTCGCGGAACTCGCGATCATGCTCGTGATGCGCAATCGCGAAGTGTCAGCTTGGTATCCGGTGCTGCTTTTTATGTACCCGATCTTCGAGACGTGCTTCTCGATCTACCGGAAGAAGTTCATCCGCGGGATGTCGCCGGGGATTCCGGACGGCGTGCACTTGCATATGCTCGTGTACAAGCGGTTGATGCGGTGGGCTGTGGGGACGAAGCATGCGCATGATCTGACGCGGCGGAATTCGCTCACCTCACCTTATCTTTGGCTGCTGTGCCTCGTCGCGGTGATTCCGGCGACGCTGTTCTGGCGGCATACCGTGCATCTGTTCGTGTTCGTCGTGCTGTTCGCGTTGACGTATGTATGGCTTTATCTCAGCATCGTGCGGTTCAGGGCGCCGAGGTGGATGGTGGTGAGGAAGGAGAAGCGGGGGCATTGAGGGGCGGCGGCCAGCGTGTTGCCGCTGGCCGCGTCGACCGCAGAGCACTAGCTTCCGGCAGTATTGGTGCTCCAGTGCGGCACTTGCGCATAGATCACGACGTTACCGTCGTCTTGAACGTAAGTAGCTGCCCCCGGATGCCCGCTCGTGCCGGCATTCCATAGCGCAACGCCAGCCGGACTGTAGACGACCAGATTGCCGTCGGTTTGCATCGTCGCATATGCACCGGGATGATTGAACGTCCCTGAACTCCATTGCGGAATCCCCTGGCGAAGCAGCACCAGATTGCCGTCGCCCTGCATGACAAGCACGTTCGCGCCATTGCCCGAAGTGAAATTCTGGCCGCCCACGAGGGTGGTGCCGCCATTCCAGACAGCAGGGCCGCCAGGAGAGTTTGGATAGCCCGTCGTACCGGTCGCGGTGGAAAACAAAGGCACATATGCCTCGTAGATCACCATGTTGCCGTCATCTTGTACGGCGAGATGTTGATCATAAGGCGTGCCGGTGGTCGACGAAAACCACAGCGCCTTGCCGCCCGCTCCATAGACAACGAAGTTCCCATCAAGCTGGAAAGCGGCATAGGCCCCCGGATTTCCCGACGTCCCGGAATTCCATATCGCAGCACCGTTACCCACGTTGTAAAGCACGAGGTTACCGTCATATTGCATGACGAGTTTATGGTTTCCGGAGGCTGAATACACGATTTGGCCCGGGCTCAGCGTCGTTCCTTCGTTGAGATTGCCGCCATAGATCGGCGTCGTTGGAACGCAGATCGCGGAATGCAATACGCTGACGTTCGGCGTGCCCCAACCTGTCACGAAGTCCCATCCCGGTCCCGCGCTGTATGCACCGTTCGAACCGCTGGAGATATCGCGGAAAATGGACGGGGTCGTCGCTTGAAAGCCATATAGCGCCGGCGGTGCGAATCCCGGATTCGCCGAGCAACTGCCGGAGAGGATGCGCGCCCACGTCGCGGCAAACAAGGGCGCGGCCAGACTCGTCCCGCCCCATTGCTGGATTTGGCCTCCTACAATGATCAGCGCACCACTATTGGGATCCGCATCAAACGCAATGTCCGGCGTGCCGCGATTAGCCCGCCCATTGAGCTGAGGTACGTTCGACTGCCACGACGGAATGGGTTCCACGACGCTGATGCCGCCGCCACCCGAGCTCCACGCCGTCTCGCCGGTATAGCTTCCGTCCGCGTTCGTGTACAGAGTCGTGCCGCCCAAGGCGGCGACGTACGGCGAACTGGCGGGATATTCCACCGAAGTTCCCGAGCAACCGTACGCAACGCTGCCCGAATCGCCAGTGCTCACCGAGAATGTCTGCCCTTGCGCGACGGCGAGTTTGAGCATCTGATCGATCGACGCAGTAGGTGCGAAACTTTCGCATCCACCAATCGACATGTTGATCACCCGAGCAGTATTGTCCGACACCGCCCGATTGATGGCGCTGGCCATGTCGCTCCATGCGAAGGATGACGCAACATAGAAATTAAGTTGCCTCACGCCACCGGACATACCGACAATGCTTTGGCTATCGAGCGACCATTCCGCGTTCGCGCTCGTATCTGGACTTGGCGTTCCTGCGTTGACTACCGAAACGGCTACAGCGGGCAACCGGTTGTTATTTGTGAATGTAGTCAGGTCAGCAAGAGGCTGCGATAGATTTCCTTCTGCGATGATGCCCACCGTGATGTTGCCGGCCGCCGGAGTATTGCCCACGGAGTAGATGGCGGGAAAGGCCGTGGGATTATGCCCCGCCGTTACTGCCGCGGTTGTCGGCGAGTCGCTCGCATTAGGACCGCTTGCCGAGACAGAAGCCCGGATACCGTGTGTGCGCAAGCGGGTGGCCGTATCCAAACCTAAAACGGACCGGACAATGCCGCTGATGGCATCGGGCACCGTCTCGGCGGTAGTGTTGATATGCGTTTGACTTCCATCCGCCATTGCGACCGATACCAGTGTCGTCCGGAACGCGCCGGCAACCACATTAGCTGGCGCATCGGCTTCGACAAGCATGTTGTTGCCGGCCACCTTGATATTCGTGAAACCATTATTTTGCAAATAGGCTTTCACGACGGAGACCTGCCCGGTAGTAGGCGCGTATCTCGCAGCAACTTGCGCCGAGCTCAGGACCGCCCCGAAGCTGGCGTTGCCTGGCGTCCTTGCTCTCCGCAAAAAATCATCGAGCTCGGCTTCGTTGTTCAGCTTCAGGACCAACGCGACATGGATGGGCGCCGTAGCGCTCAAAGGCGCCGAACTCACAATATTCCCAGAGGCCCGCAGTGTTGACAACTTGTAAGCCTGCGCCGTAACCGCCGCTGAATTATCGCCATCCCCGCAACCACCTAGTGCTAACGCCGCAAGCATCCCGATCAAAAATCGGGCAATGTGTCCGGTTTTCATTGAATTGGTCTCAATTTATTGATTATTTATTTGATTTCTTACGTTTTCCCCTCTACCACAACAGCGTGTCGGCGATAGCGACTTTTCTTCGACACCGATATGTTCGACACATGAAGAAAGGAAGCAAGAGCGAACAAATGCAGCCGCAGTCAATCGAGTTCAGCTCCGTCGTTAAACATACGCAGGAGCGAGCCGATAGTCAATCAACTCGAACGAGTTTCACCGAGGTTTAAGAATTGTTAAATATCAAGACGGGGTGACGACAATATTCACACGTTAATTTCACCAACAAAATGAAATCACGAGAAATCAACCACCATTGTAACTTGCAAGAAAGTTAATATGTTCTGAAGCTGCTTGCCGAGCTTGCGACACGCACCTGCGTGCAGCTCCCCACCAACAAAAAAAGCCGTTCAGTCATTTACTGAACGGCACCTATCCATCAGCCAGCTGGTCTGATTGGCGCTAGGGTATCAAGCCGATCCGCCCGACACGACGCGCCTCGGCACACTTTGCAACACCGGCGCCACCGCCGTCTGATACTCAGGCACCCAGCGCCTCAGGTCGCGCCGCACTTCGTCGTCGCTGAGCACGCGGTGCTGCATCAGCCAAGGCAATAGCTCATCGAGCAGGTGGTCCGGCACTTCCCGCGCACGCGCGATTCGCAGCTTCGGATGCGGCGTGCGTGTGGTGGTCTCATCGTCCGCGAGCAGCTCCTCGTAGAGCTTCTCGCCGGGCCGCAGCCCCGTGAATTCGATCCGGATCTGCCCTTCAGACAAACCGTACAGACGAATCAGGTCACGCGCGAGATCGACGATCTTGACCGGCTCGCCCATGTCGAGAATGAAGATCTCGCCGCCGCGCCCCATGCTCGATGCCTGCAGCACGAGCTGCGATGCTTCCGGAATCGTCATGAAAAAGCGCGTGATCTCGGGATGCGTGACCGTCACCGGCCCGCCCTTCGCGATCTGCTGCTGGAACTTCGGAATCACGCTGCCGGCACTGCCGAGCACGTTGCCGAAGCGCACCGTCTCGAACTGCGTGCGCTCGCTCGTCTGCTGCAACGCCTGGCATGCCATTTCGGCGAGGCGCTTGCTCGCGCCCATCACGTTGGTTGGATTGACGGCCTTGTCAGTCGAGATCAGCACGAAGTGACGCACGTCGTGGCGAATCGCCGCGCGGGCCACGCGATACGTGCCGAGCACGTTGTTGCGCAGCGCCTGCCACGCGTTGTGTTCTTCCATCAACGGCACGTGCTTGTAGGCAGCCGCATGGAACACGATGTGCGGTGCGTGACGCGACATCACTTGGTCGAGCAGCAGCGAATCCTTCGCATCGCCGATGATCGGCAGGACGGACAGATCGGGGAAGCGCTCGCGCAATTCCTCGGTCAGCCGGTACATCGCGTATTCGGACAGGTCGAACGCGACGAGCTGTGCGGGCGCGAAACGCAGGATCTGCCGGCACAGTTCGGAGCCGATCGAGCCGCCCGCGCCCGTCACCATCACGACGCGGCCGCGCAGCAGCGCCTCGACATGAGGCGTGTCGATCGTCACCGCGTCGCGGCCGAGCAGATCCTCGAGATCGATGTTCCGTACCTGCGACAGGAAGCCCTGCCCCGGCATCAGTGCAGTCAGCGACGGCAGCACCATCGCCTTGATGCCGGCGCGCACGCATAGCGTCGCGACACGGCGCTGCGTTTCGACCGACGCCGACGGAATCGCGATGATCGCGTACTCGACCTTCATTGCGTCGGTCCAGTGCTTCAGGTCGTTGAACGAGCCGAGCACCTTGTAGCCGTAGATTTCGCGCCCCTGCTTCGTGACATCGTCGTCGAGCAGCCCGACGAGGCGCCACTCGCCCGAACGCGACAGTTCTCGCGCGAGGCTCGCGCCGGCGGTGCCGGCGCCGAGCACGAGCACCGGCTTGCCCTGACCGACGAGTCCACCGTACAGATAGAACTCCTTCGTCGCGCGATAGAGCGCACGCGCACCGCCCATCGTGAGGAACAACATCAGTGGAGACACGAGCAGCACAGAGCGCGGGATGATCGGCGACGGCTGGAACATCACCGCACCAATCATTACGATTACGCCGCCGCCGATGACCGCCTTCGAGATACGCATCAGGTCGGGCAGGCTTGCGAATACCCACAGGCCGCGATAGAGCCCGAACACGTGGAACATCAGCGCGTAGACGGGCAGCACCCAAACGAGCGCAGTCAGCGCGCCGCTCAGGAAATCGGGCGGAATACTGCCATTGAAACGGACGAGATACGCGAACAACCACGCGGCGAGAACCGCCATCAGGTCGAACAGGAAAGCACTCAGCGACAGCCAGGATGCCTTGGATCGCAACATTGGCGGGAAACCTCACGAATTGTTTTCAGCGGCCGTCTGAAACCGGCGCCAACGCATGTCGATCACCAATCCGATACACGCCAGGACGCCATACCACGCGAAAAACGACAGCCACTGCTGCAGTTCCGGGCGGCCCTTGGCCCACACGGCGACGATTATGCCTGCGAGCATGATGAGGTACCAATAAAGAGCGGTCCGACGATGACCTACGCCGGAACGAACCATCCTCTGATAATAGTGCTCCCGGTGCGCTTGCCAGAACTTTTCGCCGCGTAACAGACGTCTCAAAAGTGTTACAGATGCGTCAGCGATAAAGGGCGCGAACACTAGCGCGGGAAACCAGATCGGCCAAACGTTGCTGCGCCAGCCCCAGTAGCCGAGTGCGCCGGCCAGAAATCCCAGCGGAATAGAGCCTGAGTCGCCAAGAAACAGCCTGGCCGGGTGGAAATTGAGCAACAGGAAGCCGATTGCCGCGCCGGCAACGGCTGAGCCGGCCACGACCAGATCAGGCGACGGGTTCGTGCCGGTCAGCGCCGCGACGGCGTACGCGCCAAAGCCGAAGAGCGCCATGCCGCCGGCTAGGCCGTCGGCGCCATCCATGAAGTTGTACAGGTTCGTCAGCCAGACCATCACGAAGCCGACGCCAACCAGCAACCACCATGGCGCGTCGGCTGGAAACACGCCGATCAGCGCGATGACAGCTGTGAGATGCGCGGAGAACCGCACGCGGGCTGGCAGCCCGCGGCGGTCGTCGATCTGGGACATCGCGGCAAGCCCGGCGGCGGCGATGGCGATCAGCCACAGGTGCGGCGCCAGCGCGAGCAGCGCGGCGATGCATACAGGGACGATGCCCCATCCGCCGACACGCGGCGTCGGCAGCGTATGAAGCGAACGGTCGTTCGGAATATCGGTGGCAAGGCGCCACGCCAGGCCGGTCGCGAGCAGCACGCGCAGGATGGCCGTCGACGCGATCGCGGCGGCGAGCGCCACCGCGACCGCACCCGGCCACGTGGATATCGGGAAATGCATGTCGGCTATTGTTGTGTATCGCGCGAACGATACCATGCGGCGGTCGCTTCGAGGCCCTGACGGGTCGTATATGGCGGATGCCAGTCGAGCACGCGGGCGATCCGGCCCGTATCGAGCTCGAGGCTGCCGGTCAGGCGGTCGATCGCCGCGCGGCGGCCGGTCAGCGTACCGAGCGCCCGCAGCACGCCGGACGGGACGGCGATCAGGCGAGCCGGCTTGCCGAGTGCGTCGCCGACCAGCCGCAACAGACCCGTGACCGACGGCGCATCGTCGTCGGCGACGTGGAAGCATTCTCCGGCCGCACGCGGATCAGTCGCGCATTGCAGCAGCGCATCGGCAAGGTTGTCGACGTAGACGATGCTGCGGCGTGCCACGATGGAGCCGAGCGGCAGCGGCATCCCGCGCGCAACGGCGTCCATCATCTTGAGGAAGTTTGCTCGGACGGCTGGACCGTAGACGAGCGGCGGGCGAACGATCACGACGTCGAGCCCGTTCGACGCACCGAACTGCGCGAGTTCGCGCTCCGCGCGCAGCTTCGAGCGACCGTAGGCATCCTGCGGGTCGGGACTCACCGCTTCCGACAACGGCGTGCCGCCGTCGCTCTCGCCGACCGCCTTGATGCTGCTTGCGTAGACGATGCGGCGCACGCCGTGCCGGCGCGCGGCTTTAGCGAGACGCAAGGTACCGGCGACGTTGGTCGCATCGAATGCGGCGTCGGGGTCCGGCGACTCGTCGCGCATCACGTGCACGCGAGCGGCCAGATGTATCACGCAGTCGGCGACCAGATCGGCGGGCCATCCTTTGTCGACGCCGTCGAAATCGGCGGCGTCGTGCACCCATTCACGCACACCGCCGAAGGCCCCGCCCGGGCGCCTGACCAAGGCGGTGACGGTGTGCCCGGCTTCCAGCGCGCGACGACAGACCGCGCGCCCGACAAAACCGTTTGCGCCGGTGATGATGAGGTGGCTCACCACAGCCTCCAACCGAAGCGGTTGTAGAACTTGAAGGCCGATGCGGCGAACATGCGGATGTGTGCGAAACCCTTGCGGGATGCGCCGCCGCCGTGATGGATCACGCGGACCGACGGGACATAGGCGACGCGCGCGACGTCGTGCGTGCGCAGGCTGAGGTCGTAGTCCTCGAAGTAGAGGAAATAGCGTGGGTCGAAGCCGCCGAGTTTTTTCAGCACATCCGTGCGGAACAGCATGAAGCAGCCGCTGACGATTGGAGGGTCCCAGACGATGTCGTGGTCGTTGATGACGTCGCGCATTTCGTAGTGGGCGAGGCGCTTCGCGAAAAAACGGCGGAATTGCACTGGAATGAAGCCTCGCAAGAATAGATCAACCACCGACGGGTATCGCCGACATAGGTATTGAACGCCCCCGTCCGCACCAGTGATACGGGGCGAAAACAAACCGACCGATGAATGAGAATCGAGAAATTTTATTGCGTGCGCAATCGACTCGCCATCGAATTCGACATCAGGGTTGAGTACCAAATGATAACGGCCACAAATCCGATCCAACGCCAGATTATGCCCGCGACCAAATCCTACATTGCCATGTTGACCAATATCATTCCACGAAATGCCGCAGGCTTCGTATTTATCACGGACATCTCGCAGCGCCGGTAGCCCCCCATTATCAACAAGAAATAATTCAGCGGAAAATCGACGCCCCATCACAACACCAGCGGAAACGATCGATCGCCGCAGACTTTCGAGCGTTTTATTTAACTGCTCGATGTCCGGCCGAAACACGACGAGTGACACCGACAAATCGACTGGCTCGGTCTTGGCGTCCACCATACCCCCTCAATTCAATACAATGGTTGGCGCATCAATCTTTCAGTCCAATCTATGGAATGTTATGGATAGACTTCAACCCAGCGACGTAGCAGCATTACGGAAGTATGAGATCGAACTAACTCCCATACAACAGGTCACCCATTACGTGCCCGTGATGCGTCCAGAAAAGATCGGCGTGCTCAGCAAGTTCAGCGATATTGTTCTGGTCGCTTCCCGACCTAAAGAATTTCGGATTCAAACCCTTGAGACCTTCGAAGGTAAGGTCGAAATTCTTATGCGGTTGAATTCGCAAAAAATCGGAAAGTGCAGCTACGGTCCGGCCGGGATCTTTCACTATTTCTTCGTAGCGAAGAAGTAGCGTATGAGGACGCAACTTGGGCTGCCATGCAACGTAATGATCGGACCACGATCCCGCGAAACAATTGCCGCATACGACCTGTTCCAGCGCAATATCGATTCCCGCTATCTCACGCAGAAAATGCCAATAGGACACGACAGAAGATCTGCCATCGCGAACGATAAAGATGCATGGATCGTCGGTTAGCGGGTGTTCGTGCGTCTTAACGATATTCAACTCCGCGGACCGTTGCGCCTCGCTGATTATGCGATCTTTCGACGAGCCGCCGGTCCGATGACCGACCAGTTCCGTCAACGCGGGAGAACCGAACGATTGGGGATCGTTGTCACCGTGCAGGGAAAAAGCTCCCAGTCCAAATACCTGCGAAAGCAAGATTCGGACGAAGGTGTTCCCAGACCGCGGATATGAAGATAGCCAAACGAGCATAAGGACTAAATATCAAGTTAATTTATATCACACCCACCTACAACGTCCGCTGCGAGCAGGAATCTCTATGGCAACGTCAGCCGGCACTCAGCTCGTAATCGGTGTCAAGCTTGGGAGTCTTCGGCTTAAACCTAAGAAACGGTTTCTCAATGTAATGCCACGACAGCACCGCCAATCCAATGGTCGGCACTAACGACAACAGGAAATTCAAAATAGGCCTACCGCCAGTGCCAAAGTAACTTGATACCAGCTGCTCCACCAAGAAACCATAGATGTAAATGCCATACGAAAAATCGCCAAATCGTCCCATCCAGCCGAATGAGGCCGGCTTGGTGGTGGCAAACGAAAGTACGGCATACGGCAAAACAACAAACATCGTGATCTCTTGAATTGCGGGATGATTCGGAACCACAGTGCACATCAGCAAGGCAAAGACAGCCACTTCGGCTTTCAGAAACTTGGGAGGAATGCAAATTTGCCAGATTGCACCGATCAAGAAATAAGGCGCAACATCAAGCCCTGAAATCACATTGGTCCCATAAACGACGATCCGTTGAGGACCGGCACCAAATCGAATCAGATACACGCTGGCCGCACACAGAACCAATGCTGCAATCGACACACTCAACACCCGAAAATTACGCGTCGCCGCAACAATCGGAAATAGCAGGTACATAAAAAATTCGACCGGC
This sequence comes from Burkholderia sp. NFPP32, assembly GCF_900119325.1. NCBI lineage: Bacteria > Pseudomonadati > Pseudomonadota > Betaproteobacteria > Burkholderiales > Burkholderiaceae > Burkholderia > Burkholderia sp. NFPP32. The sequence goes on from NZ_FPJP01000001.1 coordinate 563,550, forward strand.
AGACTCCACAGCGATCCATTGACTGCAATAGGATAGGTGTTCTTCAAAAAAACACCCGGCAACATATAGTTAGGCTCTAAAGCAATATTAGTAAGATAACGCCATGTGTCCGCCGAGGACCAATACTCGAATTTTGGAACAATAGTAATCAGAGGTCCGACAACAAAAATCGTAGCAAGAATTACGACGCACAGTCCGGGAAATATACGCAAGCATCGTCGCGCCATGTATCGCACAAAAGACGGATCCCGAATCCAGCTCTGAGATACGAGGAAGCCGCTCACGACAAAAAATACCTTTACGGCCATTGCTTGCGCCGAGCTCCCAAATACTGCCGGACTCGCGACGCCCGTCAAAGCATGCGCATGTCCGTACAATACCGTTAGTGCAGCGAGAAGACGTACCGCTTCGAAATTATCCTGCTGACGCACCATTGCTTCGTCTCTCCGAATGCGAATCAAGTATTAGGCCATTCCTTTCAGCCGACGCATCGGGGACGTCACCTTCCACGATCTCGAACTTCGCACCCGCGACAGGGCCTCGTGAAGCTGGTCGCCAGACATCTCCATACATCCGCGCACGGTAATCGGTGCGCCACCCTTCAGACGACCAACGAATCGCAGCGGCGCGGTTATCCTCCAAGAAGTCGAACGTAGGGTTTCAATCAGCTCGTGACGCATGGCTTGATCTGTCAGTTGCCGCTGGAGCCGATCATTTTCACAGACGACATGGGACAGCTCCGTAGCTCTCAGTTCGGATCGCATTTGTTCTTGAGTTGCGATTTTTCCCTTGAGTTGGTCATTATCATCAAGCAGTTGACGAATCCGGTACGAGGTCCCTTTAGGGAACAACAGCATTCCTTCGTCCATTTTCTGAAAGATACGCTGGTGATTCGTCGCCCATTCGTGAGTAGGGTGATCGGTTCGGGACGATTGATCGGACACCCACCAGTGATAAATCGACGTAATAGCGGGACTTGATGCAGTATCCGCGATCGATGCAACTCGCATCATGTAGTCCCAGTCTTCAGTGGTACTGAGGTCCTCGTCGAATCGGATGTTGAGATCGTGAAATACCCCACGAGGAAAAGCCACACTAATTGGCGGTGTGTGGTTTCCGCGCAGGTGATCGACGAAATCGAACTCAGCGGGATACATCTGCTCCATCGAGCCGGTCGCGCGGACTCCGGATTTATCCAACACGTTGACGGTAACCACATCTTGGCGGACGACGGACGCTCGCAACAATCGACCTGGATGGTCCTTTGCGAGACTCTGAAACGTCTCTACCCAATGCGCCATCGGCGTATCATCGTCGTCCAGAATAGCGATGTACTGCCCTCTCGCCTCCTCAAATCCCCGGTTCAACGGATGGGTGCGATTGCCCTTGTCTACCCGAACGAGCCGAATTTTATTTCTCAGCCATTCAGGATTATCTTCGATGACCCGTTCAACCGCGAGCCGCGCATCCTCGGTCAACCGATGACCGACAACCAATACCTCAAAATCTGTGCAAGTCTGACCAGCAAGACACGTGAACACTTCGATAAGGGAATGCATACGCTTCCCTTGGGTTCTGGTGACAATCGAAAGGAAGGGACGCTTGATTTGACGTTCCGCAATGAACGCCTCTCCTTGCATTAGCGGACCGGCTACGCACGCCCAAACGAATTGGTTAACATCATCGTTCTCCTCCGCTTCGTGCCGCAGCGAAGTAAGCAGCCGATTAAGCGACGTCCCTCTACTCAGCGCAGGATGCGTGTCTGGAAAATGCTGATCACTGATCGCGACCCTCACGTCGTTTTTTTCGATACAGTACAGCCCACAATGCTCTAAAGTCTGCTTGAAAGAGGTCTCGCTAAAAAAACGCGTATGTGTGTAATCAAGCAGACCGTCGGACGTATAATCGAAGCGTCCAAAAGCAAGCTTCAGTCCGACGTCACGGTGCGTGACATTCGGGACGCTCAATACGAGAAACGCACGGTGTTCTTTTGCAAGTTCGCTGAGACACCGAAGCACGGCGTCACCATCACCGAGATGCTCTAGAGTATCGAGCATGGTGATAGACGCGATCGATCGGCCGTTGCTGATGTCTCGGAGCACTTGCAGAAGGTGGTCGGTAGAGGATAAATCGACCTTATGATTCTCTAGCCCTCTGGCACTCAAATTCGCAAGTGCCGCCGTATCTGCATCAACGCCGACGTATTTCAGCCCCAGCTCTTTTTGTAGGGGCTCTGCAATGCGGCCGTAGCCACATCCGATGTCGAGGTGAATCGAAATTTCGGCGCGGTTCGTGGGTACCGGTCGATGCTTCTTGAGAAGCTCCAACGCATGGCCGTACACGTTGTCCGGATAAAACGCGTTGTCGTAGGTGGTAGCTTGATTGAGCATCAGAGAGGATAACGGTGCTTGCTGTACAAGTTATCTGAAAAAAATGCGATCTTGTGGTCCGGATCGAGTTGCTTAGGGAGACGCCCCGATTGCTTCCGATCCTCATATTCCTTCGCAGCCTTCTTATGATAATCCTCGCCGTGATTCTTGAAGTAATCACATATCGATTCGGCAAGATCATCCCGCGACCACTTGTATGCAAGGATCATTGCCGCCTCAGCCGAGTAGTAATACTCGGCCGAAGACGGCAACCAGCCGGCCTCATTCGAAAGACGCTTGTCGTGAAAAACAACAGCGGCTGGACTGAAGATTACTTTGTACCCAGCCAGGCGGACCAGCCATGAGAAATCAACGTCATCACAATACAGAAAGAACGAATCTGCATCAAAACCACCAAGCTGCCTGAACAGCGGCGCGGGAATCATCGCACACGCCGTAGTCGCCCAGCAGGTTTCGCCCGTCACCGGGTGGTACTCCTTTGGGTGTTCGATGGGCAATTGTTTTGCCTCTACCATCCCTATGTCGGAAAAGCGAAATGGCTCAAGCAGATGCTCTAAAAGACGAGGTGACACGACAACATCGGGATTCTGAATGAGAAAGAAGTCCGAATCCGCACCTTCTGCCAGACTGTTATGCCCTCGAGCAGAACCCGCATTCCTTCCAAAGAAACGATAATCAATAGAAAGAGTTGGGGAATATTTATTCTGCAGCGCCTCAACCTCGTCTACACTCAAGCATCTCAATGGCGAGCTATCACCGAGCACCACTTTGACAGCAGAACAGGCGCCCGCGAAGATGGCCAGTTCGGCCGAGCGTGCCATACTCGCCAGCGCACGATCTACAGCACCGGGATCATTGTTGTACAGGATCGATTGAACCTGTACTGACGCAGGAAGAACCGAATCAGTCGGTTTTACATTCACATCAGACATGTTGCAGTTCACCTTCGATCCATTGCGCGAGGACCTTCAAGCCGTAGTCGAGATCATGTTTCGGGGCCCAGCCCAAGCCTTTGGCGCCTTCTGCTGATGTAAAGGCATGACGGACATCTCCGAATCGATACTTACCAACAACCTCCGGCGCTGGTGCACCATACAGGGCCGCAATCTTTTCGGCCAACTGCAGAAGTGTGGTTGCGACTCCAGACCCGATATCAAAGACACGCCCTGAAATGCCCGTCACCGTGCTTGCAGCAAAAAGCGCCGCCGCAATATCGTCGATCAGAATGAAGTCCCGCATTACCATGCCATCCTCATACAGAGGAATGCTTTGCTTTTTGCGGGCGAGTTGACAGAACAACGATACGATGCCCGTGTAGGAATTGATCAGCGACTGCCCAGGGCCAAAAACGTTCTGAAGCCGCAAGATGACGTACTCAGTGCCGACGGCGTTGGCCCACGATGAAATCACGTGTTCCTGTGCGAGTTTCGTCGCTCCGTACACGCTAACCGGAGCCGGATGTACACGGTCTGCCTCCATGGCAACCGGAAATCCGTCAAAGTTCCATTTTCCAGCGGCGAGTTGCGACACACTGCGCTGCCCCGGATAAAAAAGGGATCCACCCTCATTACCTTGCCAAGCGCCCTCGCCATACACAGCCCGACTGCTCGACAAAACGATTCTCTTGGGCTTCGCGTCGTGACGCATGAAGGCGTCCAGCATCGCCGTGGTGCCCACTACGTTGGTATGCGCATGACGCGTGGCCTCGGTGAGCGATTGACCAGTACCCGTCTCGGCGGCCAAGTGGACGACCACCTCGGGGCGAAATGACGCAAGCACGTTGTCCCATACAGTGGCATCGCAAACATCACCAACCACGAGTTCCACGCCCGGATGAAGCGCTGCAGGCCGCGTTTGCTTCGCGTGAATTTGCGGATGAAGGCAGTCGACTGCGACGACCTTGTCGAATCGAGATACGAGTTGCTGCGAAAGCGCTGAGCCGATGAATCCGGCCCCGCCGGTTACCAAACAATTCCGCTCTGACATTGATGACCTTTCAATAATTTCCCGGCTGGCAGGGCCGGACGTACCATTCGCGCCAAATGTTACAGCATTTGAACTCCAGCGCCAAAAGGCGGCGATTCGCACTTGGAAACGGCCGACATTGATCATGCCCCACTCTCAGTGCTGTCCCCGGGGCGATCCTTGAGGCAGTATGGAGGCCTACGCTGGAGTCCACAAAGGCGCGGCGTTATGCCGTTGCGCACAGCCAGCGTGCCACCGCACACCTCACCCTATTTCTTTGCTTGAGAACACGTCGCGCCGCGGTGGGAATGCATGGCGGTACGTCGCGGCTCGCGTGTCGAGGGTGAGGTTGGTGCTATAGAACGGATCAGCGAATCCGGGGTGGCGATCAGTAGCATCAGCGCGTGCCGGGGAAGGGGGCAACGCTGCAGCATAGACGACGGATCGAGGTACAACAGTATTCCGCATTCCCGCCATCGCTACACGAATGGCCAGATCGTTCAACCACGATTGATCCGGTTGCCAGCGCAGTCCACCGACCTCGTCCAGTCGCGTGCGTCGGACAACAAAGCATGTTGCGGCCAAAGCCGAAACCGTATGCGAGTGAACCATTCGACCGAAATAGCCATATTCTCCGCGAACCCTCCCCGGCTGCGCTGGCACGCCCCGGGTGGGTGTGCACATGACTGCGCCTGTGGCAAGCAGCGTACCGTTACGGGCGCATATCATGGGCGCCACAAGTCCAATATGTGGCTGTAGCGCCTGTCGCACGAGACGGTCGAGCCACGTTGCGTCGGCAGGCACCATCGACGCATCGATCAAGCAGATAAATTCCGCGCCATCGGATCGAACCACCTCATCGATCGCACTTTCCCCCCTCACCGCGATATGTGCGCGCACCTCGGCAGCAACTTGGGCCACATCCTCGACTATCACCGTCGCACACAAGTTTATGTACTGAGTATCACCGAGCAGACGTTCTGCCAGGCGCGCCACGCCCACGCCGGCTCTCGCGCCAGCCAGGACAACCAAATGCACCCGCGGCGGCGGGTTTGGTAACGCATATCTGATCTCGATGAGCGGAGCGTTACGATCCGGCGGTATCACGTCTGCATCGACACCACACGATGCCAGGTATTCAGTCACAGCTCTTACGGCCGCGCTCACCGCGTACGGCTTCTCTGCTACACCCGTTGCGGTACTGCCCTTGACAGTTCGCCAGTGATACAAGATGTGCGGAATATGCACGATTGCGTCGGTGGGGACTACGTGTGCGCATCGCAACACGAGATCGTGATCCTGACTGCCTTCGAGCCCCCTTCGAAATCCGCCGACACTGCGGACCACGTCGGCAGCGAAAACGCCAAAATGGGAGAAGAAATTCTGTTGCCGAATAAGTTCGGGATCCCAGTCCGTCTTGAAGTACGGCGTGCTCCGCTCACCCGACATCGAAATCTTGTCCTCATCGCTATAAAACAGCTTCGCGTCCGGAAAAGCATTGATGTAACGCGCGACAACAGCCAGCGCGTGCGGCGGCAAAATATCATCATGATCGAGCAACGCGATGAACTCGCCCGTCGCCAACTCCAAGGCGCTATTGCTCGCAACGCAGATGTGGCCGTTACGCTCGCGAAAGACGACACGAACTCGCCGATCGAGTGTCTGGTATCGCTCCAGGACTTCGCGCACTTGCGCCGTAGAGGACGCGTCGTCCGCAATGCATAGCTCCCAGTGCGGATAGACTTGCGCACGTACTGACTCGATCATTTCGATGAGCAATTTCACCGGCGTGTTGTATACAGGCACAACGATCGAGATTAGGGGGCGCCTCCGAAAACACTTAATTTCGGACGCCAGACTAGCTCGATCCGCCGCACCGCAGACATCGTATGCCGCGACCCATCGGCGATAACTCGCATCTCTTCGAGCGACCTCGATGACTTTGCGAATTGTCCCCGTGATGCCATGACGACGAATCGCGTCCGTTACTGCCGCCATCGCCCGCGCAGCTCTTCCATATCCAGACAAACAGCGCTCCAGCAAGCGTACCTCGACATTATTCACGATACCCACCGGCCCCTTGTCTTCCGACCGACGTGGCTAAAGATTACTCAACGATCTGTCGCCGCAGAACGGCCTGGGGTTGCACTGTGTGATGCCACGCCGGCAAGCAGCTGCGCGAGTTCGCTCGCCTGGCCATCGAATAACCGAATGTTATGCGCATACGGATTACGATAGCCGTCCAAACGAGCAGGCCGCTCGAGCAGGCGCACGATCGCCTTTTCCAGCTGACTACCATCGTCGTCGATCGGAATAACGTCTCCGTTTTCTCCGGGAACGATGTCCTCACTCAAACCGCCTGCGTCAGTAGCGATAACCCACACGTTGCGAACCAGCGCCTCACGCACCGACAGGCCGAAACTCTCCATACACTGCGTTGGACATAGTAATACGTCGATTTCTTGGAAAAATGCATCTATCGTTTCTTGCGTGTACGCAGGAACGATTTCCAACTCACCAGTGACCTTCCAATCAACTGGATCAATAGAACGACGACCGAGATTCAGCACATTATCCACAACCCGAAGTCGGTAGTTAGTATAAGATAATCGCTTGAATATTGATTTAATCAAATGCGAACCTTTGATTGGCGTATCTCCACCCACATAACCAAATCGGATCACATTCTTTTGCTGCATCGACCGATATGAGCCGCTCATCGGCGCCATGATACCGTTCTTATTAAGTACGATTTTATTTTCCGAAAAACCATTCTCTATAAAGAGTCGCCTGAAGTACTCACTCGGCACCAACAACAATGCGGCATCGTCGAGCACCTCCCGGAGCCGAGCCTGCCGATACCCGTTCAAGTTTGGATTATCTACGCATGTCGCACATACATTAATATCGATTCTTCTCTGATTACAAAAACGGTTCTCGCCCGTAATCATGAACTGCCGACCACAGATCCACCAAGCGTCATGCAACGTCACGACATACGGAATGTCCTCGTCCTGGCACACTTCGGCGATTTGGGCGCCGATACCCTGGATACTGTGCAGATGCACGACGTCGGGACGCACCGCACGCACGGCTTCCCTGAACGGTGCCAACGAGTGCGGATTCTCGAATCCAAACGACGGATCGCTCTCGCCTGGCAACCCCATCGCGAATACGCCCCCCGCCGTCGCATCGTAGCGCTTCAGTTTGTAGGCCGGCACGTCGCTCGTGGGCAGTGACGAAAACATGAAATACTCGAGCGCGCCGCTTCGATTCAGACGCCGAGCCATTTCCTCTGCCACGACTGTCGCACCACCGAAGCGCTGCGGTTCGAAATAGATGTTGACGCCGAGGACACGCAGCTTGCGCTGTGGCGCCCGATAAGCGGCCAGTACAGGCAACACTTGATGTTGCGCGATTGGTTCAGGAGCGTAATCGTCGTGCACGTGCCGGAATGCACGCTCGGCCATCCGCTCGCGCACCATCCGATTGTCGATCAACGAGAGCAAAGCGCGCTCCCAGGCGGCGGAATCCGCCGCCAGGAAACCCGTGTCACCGTCCACGATTGCCGTACGGAACGCGGCACTGGGTGAACAGACAGACGACAGCTTGATGCTCGCAGCCTCGAGATACTTGATGTTCGACTTTGCGTCGTTGAATACATTGTCCTCGAGCGGCGCGATGCTGATGTCGGACTCTGCCAGCCGTTTCAGATACGTTACATAGTTCGACAATGGCAACCGTTCGACCTGAGCCATGACATCGTCGAAATCGTCCGGCAAGTTGAGCTCGCCTAGAATACGGAGTCGAACATTCGGCCTCGCCGCAAGCACACGCTTGATCGCGGCGGCGGCCTCCCGAAAATCGGCATCATGTGTTTTGGTCCCCGAGCCGTATGCAATCCGCACCAGCCCGTCATCCTTTTTCGGAGTGTTTGCGATGGCGGTCGCAACGCGGATTGTCTCTTCGTCGAGCGCGTTTTCGATCACGTACACTTTCGAGACACCAGCTTCCCGCATTGCTTGCGCAAGGCCCGACGTCGATGCGATACCGTAGTCGCACGCCAGCATCGCGGCACGATAGAGTGGCACGCCCGCCAGCACGCCCTTTCGCGTCTCCGCATCCACCTTGTCGAGATTCGAGTTATGCAGGTACTTCTCGGCGTCGAAAATAAGGTCGTCGACTTCCCAGAAAGTCGTCAGCCCAAGCGCCTTCGCTTCAGCGATCAATTCGAGCGGCCCCGGAAATCCCGGGACACGGTAGAAGATTGCGATCGAATGAGTTTGCAGCAGACTCTTCGCATTCTCTATATCGCTCCAGCTGACGACCGAGCAGTCAAAGCCCAGCGCCTCGATCATCCGCTGTTTCTGCGTCACTCGATACTTCAGGCATTGCGGGATGCTCATCTCCGCGATGAGCAGCACCCGCAATGCCAGGTTACCTTGCGCCGGGCGAGCGGGCGGCAAATCGAACAATGGTGTCGACCGCAGGCCGGGTACGGCGCCCAACAGCACGCGCAGGCCATGCTCCTTCCGGGCACTGACGATTTTCCGCAGTGTCGCGGCAACGCCCCGCGTCCGTACCGACGTACCCACAATCGCCGACAGGTTCTTTACCTTCGACACCACTCTGCGAGGCCCGTGCATGGATCCGACGGCAGCTCGCACCGGCCCGGTGATGCGCCAGGACGTCGAACCGCGCAATGCGTTGACCTCCGCTCGCGCCTGCCGCAATTGCTCATTAGCAAGATACGCGCTGCGCGCTTCCGATTTCAGCCGACGCGCCAGCAGGTCGAGCCGCGTGCGCTGCTTGTCGATTGTCGCCTGCAATTCGCGGATCGTGTCGGCACCACCCGCCTGAACACCCTCGCTAGCGGCTGCACTCAGCACCTCTACACGTTCGTTCGAGCCGGATCGCTGCATGACCGCGTCGCCCAGGTGCGCATAGAGGTCGGCAATATACTCGGCACGATCCCCTGATTCGAATAATGCGCGCAGCCGGGCGGGATAACGTTTGCCAACGGCGACCACACCGAGCCCCAATCCGTGCTCGAATTCGAATGACGGATAGCCGGACCGCAAGGCGGCCCAGAGCTCGCGCACGCCATTGCCGGCACGCCGTGTGCCATGAAGCAACACGATCGCGTCCGGCGCGAGCTTGGGCCTCCATGCTTCCAAAACGCGGCTCGCGTCTCCATCCTCGTGCGCAAGATCGATGTGAAGCAACCCTACCGTGCCATCTGCGACGCGCGCGCACGCGTCATGCAGTGTCGAGAATGGCGCGTACTCTCTAACATGAGGCGTGTGCAAATCGCCTTGCTCGGACGGCGCACGCGTCGCCGACGAAGTGCCGTCACGCAACTCGGAAAATGCGAGGCAGTGAGCTGACAATCCGAGGTCACGAATGGCTTGGCACCACACCGAATAGCCGAAGCCATCACACATTCCCCACTCGACGATGACGGCCGGCCGCACCGCATCGATCAGCCAGAAGCCGAATGGCGCATGTACCTGCCATGCCGATGCTATCGTGAGCTGCGGCCACCAGAGCGAAATCGGCGAAATGGGCAAATCACTGCCTTCCTCCGCATCGAGTCGAGTATTTCCCAGATTCATTGCATCCATCTCAAGCAGAACGCGGTGCGCGCCAACTACCTTGCGCTCACCACGACAATCAGACTCCGACTTGCGCCTCATACGCTGACACGACCTCTTCGACCGGTCCAAACGCGCGCACCTTGCCGCGCTCCATCCAGAGCGCTTTGTTGCAGACACGGCGGATTTCATGATTCGAATGCATCGCGAGCACGACGATCTCGGCCCGGCTATGCAGATCCGCGAGACGCTGTTCGGCCTTGTGCATGAAAGCCGCATCGCCGACGCCCATCACTTCGTCGAGCAGCAATATTTCGGCATCGACAGCAGTCGAGACGGCGAATGCGAGACGCACACGCATACCGCTCGAATACGTGCGAATCGGCAAATCCAGGTAGTCGCCAAGTTCGCAGAACTCGGCGATCTCGTCCTGCTTCTTACGAATCTCAGCGTCGCTCATTCCGAGTAGCAGACCACGCAGCCGGATGTTCTGGAGCCCGGTAGAGTTTTCATCCATCCCGAGACTGATGTCGAGCAGCGGAACCACCTTGCCGCTGCGGTTAACTGTCCCGGCCGTCGGAGGATAGATGCCGGCCATCGTCCTCAATAGCGTCGACTTGCCTGCACCGTTGTGTCCAATAAGACCGATCCGGTCGCCGCTCTCGAGGCGAAGATCGATGTTGTCGAGCGCACGCACGACAATCACACCGTCATTGTCTTCCGCGATCGTATTGCGGCGCCCCATGCGAAGCACCTGCCGTTTCAGCGAGCGCCCTTGCACGTCGTAGATGGGCAGATCGAGCGTCGCCCCTTTCAGTTCGATAAAAGCCATTTCGCGACCTTACACCCAATACGGAATACGTTTCAGAAACCGGCCGGTCAACGTCAGCGCGATCGGCCAGCCGATCAGCGCCATTCCAATTGTCACGCCCCACGTCAATGGTGGAGAAATTTGGCCGATCAAAGGATCTCGCACGATGTCCAGAAGGTAAGCCAGCGGATTCCATTCGACGATGAACGAATACCGGTTCAGCGATGATGGACGGTAGATGATCGGCGTCACATAGAAGGCAACTTGGATCAATGCTGCGATGATCTGGGGCAAGTCGCGGAAACGAGCGGAGAGCAGGCCTGCAATCATCGCGATCCAGATTGCATTCAACATGTAGAGGATCAACCCCGGGATCACGAACGGCAACGCTTCCCAATTCTTCACGCCGAAGATAACCAGCAGCAGCAGCACGATCACGAAGTTATGGGCGAGCACGATGAGGTTGCGCCACGCGACCTGCAGGATATAAATGAGCTTCGGCGTAGCGGCCTGCCGGATGTAGGTGCCGCTATTGATGTATGCGACGCTGCCCTCCAGAATCGTCTGCGAAAACACGCTCCACATCACGAGACTGCTCGCCAGAAACGGCAGATAGTCGCTCATCTTCTGACCAAACAGCGTCCCATACACGACGCCGATCGAGCCGATTACCACACCCATACTGATCGTGAGCCAGAACGGTCCGACGCGTGAACGCGCATACCGTTGGCGAACCTCCAGCCAGCCCAATAATGTCCAGAGCCGCCAGGAAACGATGCTCTGCTTCAGATCACCGAATGCGAGATTAAACATGCGAGATTTTTGTACCTGTCAGAATAGGTTGGAATAGACGGACGTTCCGCACAGAACGGTTATCGGGCACCGGTCCGACCGATTGCACCGTGCCAGAGCCCGAGCAGAGACATGCGCAGATGATCGAGTCGCGGCGTCATGAAGATGCCGTAGATCACAAGCCTGAACGGCAGCTTGACGAACTCCGTCGATTTCCAGGTCAATGGAACGTACCGGCGTTTGAACAGTGCGATCGCGTTACGGAACATGTAGTAGTGGCGCAACGCGCTGTGCCCCGGGTACTTTCGCCCGAACACGTGAACAGGTTCTCCGCCCAGTTCGTGCGAAAGCCGAAAGGCAGGGATGCCCAGCACCGCGTATCCCTTCGCTCGCGCCCTAATGCACCACTCCAGATCAACGAAGTCGATGAACAGCCCCTCGTCCATCGGACCGATTTCCCGCCATGCATCCAGATTCAGACACGAACCGGAGCTGATCAAGAAGTCCACGTCCACGGGCTCGCTGCCCGTCGGAGCCACCCGTCGGAGCTTGAAATAACCGAATCGCACAAACGGCACGACGCCTCCCAAGCGGCGATCGTCGTAGGCAGGGCCGGCGAGTGCAACGCGTGCGCCGCTGGACAGCTCGCTGGCGAGCACCTCCGGCAATCCACGCAGGAGATCGCTCTGCGGTTCGCTATCTTGATCAAACAGCATCGCGAACTTGCACCCCACTTCGATCAGGCGCTCCACCCCTTGGTTGAACGCCTCACCGACCCCCCGGTTCTCACCATTCGCAAGGTAGATCACACGCCGGTCGAGCCCCAATGACGAGGCAGACGCGGCGCGCTCGGTGTTGTCGACGACCACGCACGGCCCGAATTCGCACAGGCGATTCGCTCGCACCACGCAATCCGCATCTGGTCGATAAAAAACGACAACATAGCCGGTCATTCCGCGCGGTGCGGAAGCGTTAGTCATTCAAGCATCCAGGCAAAGCTTAAGTGCATCGTTCCATGCCGGAATCCGCAGTCCGAATGTCTGCAAGAGCTTTTCGCCCGCCATGCGGGAATTCGCCGGCCGCTTCGCCGGAACGGGGTATTCGCTCGCCGGAATAGGCAACGTTCGCGGGGCCTTGTCGCCCAGCGACAAACGAAAGATTTCCTCCGCAAAACCATGCCAAGACGTCTCGCCGCCCGCGGCGAAGTGATAGATACCGGAGCGCTCATGCCACCATTCGGGCGAACCGGCCGCGAGGCCCTGGGCAACGATATGCGCCGTCACGGACGCGATGGAGTTCGACCAAGTGGGTGCGCCGATTTGATCGGCGACGATTTTCAACTCGGGCCGCTCGCTGCCGAGCTTCAACATCGTGAGCAGGAAGTTCTTGCCGCGCCGTCCGTACACCCAACTCGTCCGCAAGATCAAATGCGCACAACCCGTCGCCGCGATCGCCTGTTCGCCCTCGAGCTTGGTCAAGCCGTAGACGTTCTGCGGATTGGTCGCATCAGTCTCGACATAAGCACCCTCTTTGGTGCCGTCGAACACGTAGTCGGTCGAATAGTGAATTAGGACCGCTCCGCTGCGCCCGGCCTCCTCGGCGAACACACGCGGCACGTCGGCATTGAGGCGCCGTGCCGCCGCGACGTCCGTCTCGGCTTTGTCCACCGCGGTATAAGCAGCCGGATTCACGATGATTGACGGCTTGAGGTCGCGCACGACACTGCGCACGCGGTCGAGATCGGAAAGGTCGAGCATCGAACGGTCGCATGCCACCACCCGCCCCAACCCTTGCAGCGTCCGCAGCAGTTCGTACCCCACCTGCCCGTTCACACCCGTCACGAGAATCGTCGGCTCAGGTTTCACGCCTACCTCACGCATAGACTTCGGCTTCGCTCAAACGCTTGCCCGCCGCATCCTTCGCGGCGAGCAGCGGCTCGAAATCGATCGGCCATTCGATCCCGATTTCGGGATCGTTCCACACGATGCTGCGCTCGTGCTCGGGGAACCAGTAATCGGTGGTCTTGTAGAGAAATTGCGCAGCTTCGGACAGCACGACAAAACCGTGCGCAAACCCGGGCGGAACCCACAGTTGCTTGTGATTGTCGTTCGACAGCACCACACCGACCCACTTGCCGAAGTTCGGCGAACTCTTGCGAATATCGACCGCGACGTCGAAGACCTCGCCCTCGACAACGCGCACGAGTTTGCCCTGTGCATGCTGGATCTGATAGTGCAGCCCGCGAAGCACGCCCTTCGACGACCGTGAATGGTTGTCCTGCACGAATTCGATACCGGGTTCCACCTGTTCGGCGAATTCCTTCCCGTTGAAGCTCTCGTAGAAGAATCCCCGTGCGTCGCCGAACACCTTCGGCTCGATGATCTTGACTTCCGGCAGCGCCGTCGCCGTTACTTGGATGGCCATGCGACTTGATCCGTGAGAATGTTTTTGAGGTACTGACCGTAGCCGTTCTTGGCGAGCGGCTGCGCGAGTTTCAACAGTTGCTCGGCGTCGATCCATTCCTTGCGGTATGCGATCTCCTCAGGACACGCGACAACGAGGCCTTGCCGCTTCTGAAGTGTCGCGATAAACGTGGCCGCCTCGATAAGCGAATCATGCGTGCCGGTATCGAGCCATGCATACCCGCGCCCCATGATCTCGACGTTGAGCGCACCGTCTTCGAGGTACCTCGAATTGACGTCGGTAATCTCAAGCTCGCCGCGCGGCGACGGCTTGATATCGGCCGCGATGTCGCACACCCGGTTGTCGTAGAAATACAAACCGGTCACCGCGTAGTTCGAACGCGGTTTCACAGGCTTCTCTTCGATCGACAGCGCGCGGAACGACTTGTCGAACTCGACGACGCCGTAACGCTCAGGATCGTGCACGTGATACGCAAACACCGTCGCGCCGGTTTCCTGCGCATGCGCACGCTCGAGTTGCTTCGCGAGATCGTGGCCGTAGAAGATGTTGTCGCCGAGAATCAGCGCCGACGGATCGTTGCCGACGAATTCCTTGCCGATGATGAACGCCTGTGCGAGACCATCCGGCGACGGCTGCACCGCGTACTGGATGTTCATCCCCCACTGGCTGCCGTCGCCGAGCATCGATTCGAAACGCGGCGTGTCCTGGGGCGTCGAGATGATCAGTACGTCGCGAATGCCGGCGACCATCAGCGTCGACAGCGGATAGTAAATCATCGGCTTGTCGTACACCGGCAGCAGTTGTTTCGAGACGACGTGCGTGATCGGATACAGCCGCGTGCCGGAACCGCCCGCGAGAATGATGCCTTTACGTGCCATCGAGTGTCTCCTCAAGCGCGCTTCGCGTAGTTGGTCTCGACCCACTTGCGGTACTCGCCCGACGCGACTTCGTCAGCCCATACCTGGTTGTCGAGATACCAGTCGACGGTCTTCGCGAGGCCCGTCTCGAACGTTTCCGCCGGCTTCCAACCAAGCTCGCGCTCGAGCTTGCGCGCATCGATCGCGTAGCGGCGATCGTGGCCGGGGCGATCCGTCACGTAGGTGATCTGGTCGCGATACGAACCGGCCGCCTTCGGGCGCGCCTTGTCGAGCAGGTCGCACAGCGTATGCACGACTTCGAGGTTCTTCTTCTCGTTCCAGCCGCCGACGTTGTACGTCTCGCCCGGCACGCCGCGCGCCAGTACTTCACGGATCGCGCTGCAGTGGTCGCCGACATAAAGCCAGTCGCGCACGTTCTGGCCGTCGCCGTACACGGGCAGCGGCTTGCCGGCGAGCGCATTCGCGATCATCAGCGGGATCAGCTTTTCGGGGAACTGGTACGGGCCGTAGTTGTTCGAACAGTTCGTCGTCAGCGTCGGCAGGCCGTACGTATGATGGTAGGCGCGCACCAGATGATCCGAACCGGCCTTCGTCGCGGAATACGGGCTGTTCGGAGCGTATGGCGTCGTTTCGGAGAATTGCGGATCGGTGGCGGACAGCGAGCCGAACACCTCGTCGGTCGACACGTGCAGGAAGCGGAACGCCGCCTTGTCGGTGTCGTTTAGGCCATTCCAGTACTGGCGGGCCGCTTCGAGCAGCGTGAACGTACCGACGACGTTGGTCTGCACGAAATCGGCCGGGCCGTGGATCGAGCGATCGACGTGGCTTTCGGCAGCGAAGTGCAGCACCGCGCGCGGCTTGTGCTCAGCGAACAGCGCGTCGAGCGCGGTACGATCGCAAATGTCGACGCGTGCGAACACATGCTTCGAATTGCCTTCCAGCGATTGCAGCGTACGGAGGTTGCCCGCATAGGTCAGCTTGTCGACATTGAGTACCGCTTCGTCGGAATCGCGTAGCCAGTCGAGTACAAAATTGGCACCGATAAACCCTGCGCCGCCCGTAACCAGAATCATGAGGTTCCCTCTCGTAGTGCGTGGCCGGCGCCCTGGGGCGGCGGCCACGTCGAATTCGTCAGTATTGTGCTCGGTACATCAGACCGGGAATTTTAACCGGTCGACACGGCCGCCAAAGTCATGAAATGCTAATTTTGTTCGGGAAAACGACAATTATAGGGAGCCGCCCGCAGCAAAAGCCATGCCGCTAACAACTTGATACAGCGCTCCGCACCCTTGGCGGGAATAAAATTTCTTGCCAAATCAATGCAATTTCGAGAAATTTAAGTTGCAGAATGCTGGCTGAAACCAATCATTCTTCTTGTTTGTTGGAAAACCTGCAGGACTCGCCCCTTCATGATCCGCCCCCCCATCGCCATCGGCGACATCCAAGGCTGTCATTCAGCTTTCCAGTCGCTGCTCAACCAGCTTTCGCCCGCCGCCGACACCCCGCTCTGGATCGCCGGCGACATCGTCAACCGCGGCCCGGACTCCCTCGCCGCGCTGCGCGCGCTGGTCGACCTCGGCCCACGCGCGACCGTCGTACTCGGCAATCACGACCTCCACCTGCTTGCCGTCTCCGCCGGCCTGCGCACCGAACGCCCGGGCGACACGATCGGCGAGATCCTCGACGCGCCGGACGCCGAAGCACTGCTCGATTGGGTCCGCCACCGCCCGTTCGTGCACGCCGAGAACGGAATGCTCCTCGTGCATGCGGGCCTGCTGCCGCAATGGGACACCACGCTCGCACTCGAGCTCGCCGACGAACTCCAGCGCGCGCTGCGCGCCCCCGACTGGCGCGAAACGCTGCAAGGCCTGTACGGCAACGAGCCGAACCAATGGAGCCCGAACATGAAGAAACGCGACCGGATGCGCGTCGCATTCAACGCGTTCACGCGCCTGCGCTTCTGCACGCCCGACGGCGCCATGGAGTTCAAGGCCAACGGCGGCCCCGCCAGCGCGCCGCCCGGCTACCTGCCGTGGTTCGACGTGCCGGGGCGCCGCACGGAGGACGTGACGGTCGTGTTCGGCCACTGGGCCGCGCTCGGCCTGACGCTGCGCGACAACCTCGTCGCGCTCGATTCGGGATGCGTGTGGGGAAACCAGTTGTCGGCCGTGCGGCTGACGGCCGACCCGGCGCAGCGCACGGTCACGCAGGTGCAGTGCGAAGCGTGCGGCGCGCCGGGCGGCGAGTGATTACGCGCTGAGGCGTCCGACCGGGAAGCGCCTTACCCCTCGCGCCCCGGCACCGGCTCGTCGGCCGCCCCGTCGCCTGACGCACCGGCGCCAAGCTCGGTCGCCGGATACGCATGCTTCGCCAGCTCCGCGAGCGACTCGGCCGACGGCTTGCCGACCTTCTCCTGCATCGACGCGAGCGCAGCCGCGATCGCGTCGCGCGCCGCCGCGGACGTCGCGCGCCGGTCACCGCCCGGTGCGATCGGTTCGCACACGTACAGATGCGCGACGAGCGGGCCGCCGCGCAGCACCATGTCGAGCGACTTGCCGAGCGACAGCTCGCCTGTGTAAGCCGGCGCCACCGACTGCCGCCGCTGCGCATCCTCATACATCAGACAAATCGGCTGAACCGCGCAGCCGGCCGATACCGCAGCCTGGAACAGGTTCGCATGGAACGGCAGCAGTTCCTGCCCGTCGGACGTCGTCCCTTCCGGAAACACGCACATCAGCCCGCCGTTGCGCAGGCGCTCGGCCATCTCGTGCATGATCCGCATCGCCTCGGTGCGCTTCTCGCGCTGCAGGAACACGGTGTCGAGCTTCTCGGCGAGCCAGCCGACGACCGGCCACTGCCGCACCTCGGCCTTCGACACGAACGGCGTCGGCCGCCACGCGTTGACCGCATAGATGTCGAGCCACGACACGTGGTTGCCGACGACGAGCGCGCTCGCGTCGAGCCGCGCGCCGTCGTTGTGGACGACGACGCGCATCCCGCAGATCCGCAGCATCTTGAGCGACCAGCGGCGCGTCATCTCGGCGCGGCGCGCGGGCGTGACGTGCGAAAAACGCAGCGCGACGATCGCCATGCCGCGCAACAGGTGAAAAACGAGACGCAGCTTGCGAAGAGCAATCATGGCGAAGGTCCGGCGTGGTTCAGTGGCGCTCGAACGCGATCTGTCCGGCGACGAGCGTCGTACGCACGCAGGCGGGCAGTTCGTAGCCGAGGAACGGCGAGTTGTGGCCCTGGCTCTTCAGCGCACGCGGCTCGACGCGCCAGTGCGCACGCGGGTCGAACACGCACAGGTCGGCCGTGCCGCCTTCGGCCAGACGGCCCGCCGGCAGCTTCAGCACGTCGGCCGGCGCGGACGTGATGCGGCGCAGCGCCTGCGCGAGCGGCGTGCGCGTCTCGTCCGCCCACTTCAGCGTCAGCGACAGCAGCAGTTCGAGCCCGGTCGCGCCAGGCGTCGCTTCGCCGAACGGCAGCAGCTTCTCGTCGTCGTCGACGGGCGTGTGGTCGGAGCAGATCGCGTCGATCGTGCCGTCTGCAAGCGCCACGCGGATCGCTTCGCGATCGCGCTCGCCGCGCAGCGGCGGGTCGAGCCGGAACTGCGAATCGAAATAACCGATGTCGACGTCGATCAGGTGCAGGTGGTTCACGCCGACGTCGCAGGTCACGGGCAACCCCTCGGCCTTCGCCGCGCGCACGAGCGCGAGGCCGGCCGCCGACGACAGCCGCGCGAGGTGCACGCGCGCGCCCGTCACGCGCATCAGTTCGAAGATCGTGTGCAACGCGATCGTCTCGGCCGCGACCGGCACGCCGGACAGCCCGAGCCGCGACGCGAGCGCGCCGCTCGCGGCAACGCCGCCGCGGCCGATGAACGCGTCCAGCGGGCGCAGCCACGTGGTGTAGCCGTAGGTGCTCGCGTACTGCAGCGCACGCAGCAGCACCTGCGTGTCGCGCACCGGCACGTTTGCATGCGTGAAGCCGACGCAGCCGGATTCGGTCAGCGCGACCATCTCGGTGATCACTTCGCCCTTGAGGCCGACGGTCAGCGCGCCGAGCGGATGGACGTTCGCCTGGCGCAGGTTGCTCGCGCGGAACTTGAGCATCTCGACGAGGCCCGGCTCGTCGAGCACGGGATCGGTGTCCGGCGGGCACACGAGGGTCGTGACGCCGCCCGCGACGGCCGCGGCCATCTCGGATGCGAGCGTCGCCTTGTGCTCGTAGCCGGGCTCGCGCAGCCGCGCGCACAGGTCGACGAGGCCGGGCGCGACGATCAGGCCCGACGCGTCGATGGTCTTCGCGGCGTTGAAATCGGCCGGCGCCGCCGCGCCGGCTTCGACGATCGCGGCGATCTTGCCGGCCGCGACGAATACGTCGGCCTGCCGCTCGGTGCCGGCGACCGGATCGATCAGCGTGCCGCCTTTGATATGAATCTTCATGCGCTGTCTGTGAATGCGTTGATTGCGTTGAATGCCTGGATCAGGATGCGCGAAAGCAGGCTCAGTCGTTGTTGCCGGCGACGATGCCCATCACCGCCATCCGCACGGCGATGCCGAACGTGACCTGGTTGAGGATCACCGACTGCGGACCGTCGGCGACCTGCGAGTCGATCTCGACGCCGCGGTTCATCGGGCCCGGGTGCATCACGATCGCGTCGGGCGCGGCGAGCGCGAGGCGCTCGGGCGTCAGGCCCCAGGTCTTGAAGTATTCCTGAGCGGACGGCAGCAGCGCGCCGCTCATCCGCTCGTTCTGCAGGCGCAGCATGATGATCACGTCGACGCCCTTCAGCCCTTCGTCGAGGTTGTTGAACACCTTCACGCCCATCTGCTCGAGGCCGCCCGGCAGCAGCGTACGCGGGCCGATGGCGCGCACCTCCGGCACGCCGAGCGTGGTGAGCGCGTGGATGTCGGAGCGCGCGACGCGCGAATGCAGGATGTCGCCGACGATCGCCACGCGCAGCTTCGTGAAGTCGCGCTTGTAGTGACGGATCGTGTACATGTCGAGCAGGCCCTGCGTCGGGTGCGCATGACGGCCGTCGCCGGCGTTGATCACGTGCACGTGCGGCGCGCAGTGCTCGGCGATCAGGTACGGCGCGCCGCTCGACGCGTGGCGCACGACGAACAGGTCGGCATGCATCGCCGACAGGTTGTTGATCGTGTCGAGCAGCGATTCGCCCTTGCTCGTCGACGATGCATTGATGTTCAGGTTCAGCACGTCGGCCGACAGGCGCGTCGCGGCGATTTCGAAGGTCGTGCGCGTGCGCGTCGAGTTCTCGAAGAACAGGTTGAAGACGGACTTGCCGCGCAGCAGCGGCACCTTCTTCACTTCACGGTCCGTCACGCTGACGAACTGCTCGGCCGTATCGAGAATGTGGTTGACGATCGAGCGCGGCAGGCCCTCGATCGACAGCAGGTGCTTCAGCTCGCCGTTTTTCGTGAGCTGCGGGTTGCCCTTCAGGAAACCGTAGCGGAACCGGTCGGGGCTCGCGGCCGCCGCGGGATTGCCGGTGCGGCCAGTGGTGTCGGTGGTCATGGTGTGCGTGATTCCAACTATGCAAACGGGCCGCGGTGCAAACCAGCGGCCCGGGATACGGTTTCGCGTGTCGTTCAGGCGCCGTGCGCCTCGACGCGCAGCGTGAACTGCGCGGCATCGTCGCGCGCGAGCACGAGCGTCGCGCCGGCCGGCACATCTAGCGCGCCGCCCGCGAAGCGCGCGGCGACCGGCAGCTCGCGGCCGCCGCGGTCGGCGAGCACCGCGAGCTCGACCGCGGCCGGACGGCCGTAGTCGAACAGCTCGTTGAGCGCCGCGCGCACGGTGCGCCCGGTGTACAGCACGTCGTCGACGAGCACGATGCGCGCGCCGTTGACATCGAACGGCAGCGACGTCGGGCTGGCCTGGCTGTGCAGCCCCTTCTTCGCGTAGTCGTCGCGATGCAGCGCGACGTTCACGACGCCGAACGCCGGCGCGCCGAGATCGCGCGCGAGGCGCTCGGCGAGCCACGCGCCGCCGCTGTAGATGCCGGCGAGCCGCGGGCCGCCCGGTTCGGCGAAAGCCGTGCCGTATGCGGCGCGGATCTGGTCGAGCAGGACGCGGTAAAGCGCCTCGGCGTCAATGGTGCTCATGGTCGGACAATTGATCGAGATACTGTTGAAGGATGACGCGCGCGGCCTCGGCATCGAGCATCTCGGCGCGTGCGCGGCCGCGCACGTTGCGCTCGCGCAGCCCGGCCTCGGCCTCGACCGACGAATAGCGCTCGTCGACCCACGTGACGGGCAGCCCGAAGCGGCCGTTCAGCTGGTTGCCGAAGCGCTTGGCCTGCTGCGTCATGTCGTGCGGCGTGCCGTCCGGATGCATCGGCAGGCCGACGACGAGCGCGTCCGGCCGCCATTCGGCCAGCAGGTCGCCGACCGCCTTGAAGCGGTGTTCGCGGTTCAGGTTCTGGATCACGACGAGCGCGCGGGCCGAGCGCGTCAGCGCATTGCCGATCGCGACCCCGATTCGCTTTTCGCCGTAGTCGAACGCCAGGAGCGTCGCATCGCGCGCGCTCGCGCCACTCATGCGTGCCCTGCTTCGCCGGACAGCATCGACGAGCTGACGCCAAGCAGGCCGAGCGCGGCTTCGAAGCGCTCCTCGGCCGGCGTGTCGAACACGATGCGCGGATCGGCGGCGACCGTCAGCCAGCCGTTGCGGGAAATTTCTTCCTCGAGCTGCCCTGCGCCCCAGCCTGCATGGCCGAGCGTCAGCAGGAAGCGCTTCGGGCCGGTGCCCGTCGCGACCGCCTCGAGCACGTCCTTCGACGTCGTCATCTCCAGCCCGCCGTCGACGGACATCGACGAGTTGTAGCTCGCGCCCTCGACCGGCTCGTGCAGCACGAAGCCGCGCTCGGTCTGGACCGGGCCGCCGAAGTACACGGGGATGTGCAGCAGCGGCTCGATGTCGAGCTTCAGGTCGATGCGGTTGAACAGCGATTCGAGGTCGATGTCGGTTGGACGGTTGATGACGAGGCCGAGCGCACCGCGCTCGCTGTGATCGCAAAGGTAGACCACCGTTCCCGAGAACGTCGGATCGGCCATGTTCGGCATGGCGATCAGGAACTGGTTGGTGAGGTTGATGCGATCGGAAGGCTTTGACATGGTTTGAATTTTAGCAAAGACGCCGCGGCCTGACCGGGCCGCGATCAACAAGCAACGCCGCGCCGCGCTGGCAACGGCGCGCGCGGATCACACGGCACTCTAACACGCGCGCGGGCACTGTCGGCAGCGTGTTGCGGGCCCGTGCGGCAAGGGTCGCCACCGCGTGTCCGTCCCCTTGTTCGTCAGGTTCGGCCGAGCGCCGTGCCGAGCGCTTCGGACGCCGCGGTCAGGTCCGGCGGCGCGACGCCGGCCGCGATCTTCAGCAGCGCCGCGCGCAACATGTCGGACGCGTGACCGTGCGCGTCGAGGCCGCCGTCGGCGAGCGGTACGCCGTGCGCGGCACGGCGCCACGCGAGGCCGAGCGTGTCGGCCAGCAGCGCCGCGTGGCCGAGCCCGAGCGCGCACGCGGCCGTACCGACCCGGTAGGCGGCGCCGGACGCGCGCCACGCGGCACTCGTGTCGGCCGCGGCCGGATCGGCCGCGAGGTCGGCCATCGACGCATCGGCGGTCTGCAGGAAATCCTCATACGCATGTGCATTGACGGTCACGACGCCGAGCGCGCGGGTCGGTGCGACGGCAACCGCGTCGTGCTCGGCCCGCGCGGCATCGGCCTCCCACAACGCTTCGGACGCCGGCGTGCCGGCGACGTGCCAGTCGACCGTCAGCCCGTAGTCGTGCAGTACGTCGACGAGCGCAACGTCCTCGGCCGCGGCGCCGAACAGCGCGAAATCGCGCCACAGCAGCGCAACCGTCTCGCGCACGAATTCGGGCGGCGCGCTGCGCAGGCCCTGCACCTGCTCGCCGAGCAGCAGGTTCGTCCGCGCGAGAAAGCGCTTCAGTTCGGGCGCGCCGCTCGCGCGCAGCGCGCGCAGGCACGCGGCCGCGAGCCGCCAGAAATCGTACGGTGTGTCGTCGGCCAGCGCCGCCTGCATCGCATCGAGTTCGTCGAGCGCCGCGTCGGGCGCGGCGTGCTGCGCCCGCAGTACGCCGAGCAGCGCCTGCTCGTAGCGGGCGCGTATCCGGGTCGCGATCTCCTCGGGCAGCATGCGCAGCGTGGCCGGCGGCACCGCGCGGCCGACGAGCGCGAGCGCGTCGAGCGGCGTGCTCGCACGCAGGTCGGCGGCGCTTTGCGCACGCAATGCACGGAAATGCTCGAAAAGAACCGGCGAGCAGGCGAGCTCGCGCAGGTTGTGGCGCCCGACGGCCGCGCGGAAATCGCGCAGCGCGGCACACCAGCCGGCCGAAGTCGGCTCGACGGCGACGAGCGGCACAGCGGCCGACAATTGCCCGGCAAAACGCGCGGCCGGCAGCCAGCCGGCTTCCGCCAGCACGGCCGCGGCAGCGGACAGCGGCGCGGCCGCGTCGTCGCGACGCTCGAATGCGTCGGCGGCCGCCGCGAGCCACGCATCGGCCGCGCGCACGGCCCCGCCGCGCGGGTTGGGCAGTGCGTCAGGGAGGGGAAGGTTCGCCGGATCGGACGTCATGGACACGCGCGCCTGTCATCGCCAAGCCGCTCGCGCGAACCTCGGCGCGCGAGCGCCGGGCCGATGCGAGGCCGGAGCGGGGTGTCCGTGGGCTGAAGGTCCGGTCAGATCTGGACCATCTCGAAGTCTTCCTTGCGGGCGCCGCATTCGGGACACGTCCAGTTGATCGGGACGTCTTCCCAGCGCGTGCCCGGGGCAATGCCCTCGTCCGGCAGCCCGGCTTCTTCGTCGTAAATCCAGCCACAAATCAGGCACATCCAGCTCTTGTATTCCATCTTAAGCCGCGTCGGGAAAGTCGGTAAATTCGGGAGCCATGATGGTACCGTGTCGGGGCCGGACTGCCTAGCAATCGCGCTGGAGTCCGGCGACTACGTTGCGCTGCGCTAAAAAATCCGTCGTGCGGGCCGGATTCCGCCGCATAATGGCTGAAAAGTGCGGCCTGCCGGGCAACACAGGGCCGAAAAAGCCCATTTCGCCTCGCCGTCCGCATCTCCGTCGCTTTTCCCGTTTTTCTCTTGCCCCATTTTTACATGTCCAGCAACGCCCCTCCGATCGTCCTCACCTTCGGCCTGTCCGATCCCACCGGCGGCTCCGGCATTCAAGCCGATCTGATGACCTTGGCGAGCATGGGCTGTCACGGCGTATCCGTCCTGACGGGCTACACCGTGCGCGACTCGGCCGCCTGCGACGAAGTGACCGGCCTCGACCCCGACGTCGTCGCCGCCCAGGCGCGCATGCTGCTCGAGGACATGCCGGTCGCCGCGTTCAAGATCGGCGCGGCGACGCGCGCGGAAGTCGTCAGCGCGATCGCCGAGGTCGTCGCCGACTACGACGGCGTGCCGCTCGTGCTCGCGCCGGACTTCACGCTCGACGACGAGCACGTGCTCGCGGCCGACGACCTGCGCGAATCGATCGCCGACCTGCTGGCGCCGCAGACGACGCTGCTGGTCGCCGACCACGCGACGCTGATCGCGCTCGCGCAGCCGGACGGCGACGCCGAGGCGCCGAATCTCGACGCGGCCGTGTCGCATCTGCTGTCGCAAGGCTGCGAGTACATCCTGTCGTCCGAGACGGGCTCGCACCGGCTCGTCAACACGCTGTACGGCGAGGAAGGCCAGCTCCGCGAAGACATGTGGGATCGCTCGCCGCACCGGCTGATGGGCATCACCGATACGCTCGGCGCGGCCATCGCGGCGCTGCTCGCGAACGGCCAGGAGCCGCCCGAGGCAGTCCGCGAGGCGCAGGAGTACCTGTACCAGGCCGTGCGCGACGCGTTCCGGCCCGGCATGGGCGCGTACCTGCCCGACCGGTTCTTCTGGGCGCGCAGCAACGACGATGCGGACACGCCGCCGGCCACGAAGGTCGAACCGGTGCCGAGGACGTCGCACCGGCATTGAAACGCGCGCGGCGGGCGTGAACGCCGGCCGGCGCGCGCACGTGAATCCGGCGCGCAAACAAAAAAAGACCCGCATCGCTGCGGGTCTTTTCTTTTGGCTGGAACGCGCATCGCTGCGCGTTCCCGACACCATCGACCGAAGTCGATTACATGTCCATGCCCATGCCGCCCATGCCGCCCGGCATGCCGCCCGGCATCGGTGCATCTTCCTTCGGCAGTTCTGCAACGGCTGCGTCCGTCGTCAGCAGCAGGCCTGCAACCGAAGCTGCGTTCTGCAGTGCGGTGCGCGTGACCTTGGTCGGGTCGACGACGCCGGCTTCGACCATGTCGACGTACTCGCCCGTCGCTGCGTTGTAGCCGTAGTTGCCCTTGCCTGCAGCAACTGCCGCCACCACGACGCTGGCTTCTTCGCCGCCGTTCGTGACGATCTGGCGCAGCGGCTCTTCCATTGCGCGCAGCACGATCTTGATGCCGGCGTTCTGGTCGGCGTTCAGGCCGGTCAGGCCTGCGATCGCGGTGCGAGCGCGGATCAGCGCGACGCCGCCGCCTGCCACGATGCCTTCTTCCACAGCCGCGCGCGTTGCGTGCAGTGCGTCTTCGACACGTGCCTTCTTTTCCTTCATTTCGACTTCGGTCGCAGCACCGACCTTGATCACTGCCACGCCGCCGGCCAGCTTGGCCACGCGCTCTTGCAGCTTTTCACGGTCGTAGTCCGACGTCGCTTCCTCGATTTGCGCGCGCACTTGCTTCACGCGTGCTTCGATGTTCACGGCTTCGCCTGCGCCGTCGATGATCGTCGTGTTTTCCTTGCCCACTTCGATGCGCTTCGCCTGGCCCAGTTCTGCCAGCGTTGCCTTCTCGAGCGTCAGGCCGGTTTCTTCCGCGACGACCTGACCGCCGGTCAGGATCGCGATGTCTTCCAGCATCGCCTTGCGACGATCACCGAAGCCCGGCGCCTTGACCGCGACGGTCTTCAGGATGCCGCGGATGTTGTTGACGACCAGCGTTGCGAGCGCTTCGCCTTCGACGTCTTCAGCGATGATCAGCAGCGGACGGCCAGCCTTCGCGACTTGCTCGAGCACCGGCAGCAGATCGCGGATGTTCGACACCTTCTTGTCGTGCAGCAGCACGAACGGGTTCTCGAGGACGGCGACTTGCTTGTCCGGGTTGTTGATGAAGTACGGCGACAGGTAGCCGCGGTCGAACTGCATGCCTTCGACGACGTCGAGCTCGTCGGCCAGCGACTTGCCGTCTTCGACGGTGATCACGCCTTCCTTGCCGACCTTGTCCATCGCTTCAGCGATGCGGTCGCCGATCGACGAATCGCTGTTCGCCGAGATCGAGCCGACCTGTGCGATTTCCTTGTTCGTCGTGCACGGCTTGCTGATCTTCTTCAGCTCTTCGACAGCCGCTGCGACTGCCTTGTCGATGCCGCGCTTCAGGTCCATCGGGTTCATGCCCGATGCGACGTACTTCATGCCTTCGCGAACGATCGATTGCGCGAGGACGGTTGCCGTCGTCGTGCCGTCGCCTGCGTTGTCGCTGGTCTTGGAAGCGACTTCCTTGACCATTTGCGCGCCCATGTTCTGGAGCTTGTCCTTCAGCTCGATTTCCTTCGCGACCGACACACCGTCCTTGGTGACCGTCGGGCCGCCGAAGCTGCGCTCGAGCACGACGTTGCGGCCCTTCGGACCCAGCGTGACCTTGACTGCGTTGGCGAGAATGTTCACGCCTTCGACCATCTTCGAACGGGCGGAATCGCCGAATACGACGTCTTTAGCTGCCATCTTCTAACTCCTTGAATTCTTGGGAATATGTACCGTCGAAGGACGCTTAGTTAGCGTTGACCACGGCCATGATGTCTTCTTCGCGCATGACCAGCAGTTCCTGGCCGTCGACCTTCACGGTCTGGCCTGCGTACTTGCCGAACAGGACGCGATCGCCGACCTTCACGTCGAGCGCGATCGGGGCGCCCTTGTCGTCACGCTTGCCCGGGCCGACCGCGAGGATCTCGCCTTGATCCGGCTTTTCAGCAGCGGCTTCGGGGATGACGATGCCCGAGGCGGTCTTGGTTTCTTGATCCAGACGCTTGACGATCACGCGATCGTGCAAAGGACGAAGGTTCATATTCACTCCTCTCTTGACTGAGATTGAAGAACGCTTGGGGAATCTGCCCGGCGGATCGCCCGGCAGAGAATTGTTAGCACTCTCGTGCAGCGAGTGCTAATTATATGGACGGGTTTTGACAAATTCAAGAAGGGAAGCTGGAGGAATTTTTTGAACGGCGCGGCAGAGGGAAAAGCACGCGAAAACAACAAAAAACCCTTTAGAAACAAAACCATGACGAACGCTGCCCGGCCCGGCCGGCTGGCCCGAGGGGCCCGCGCATCCCATCCAGCCCCGTTTGGACACCGGGTAAGCACGGAGTTCCCGAAGCCGGCGACAGCGCATCAAAAGACCTGCGCCGGCGCCGATCCGGCATGCTGCAGCGCCGCCTTCGCGTACGCCGGACGGCCCTCACGCGCCGCCGCACGCCGTCACGTATCGGCGCAGCCCGCGCCCGACAGCGGCCGGAACGTCCGGCCCTCCGTCTCGACCGCCGCGCCCAGCAGCCGCGCGAGCCCTTTCGCGCCTTCGCGCATCACGACGTCGTGATTCCATTTGAATAACGGGCGCGCGATCGGCTCCAGCCAGTTCATCCACTTCAGTTGCGTGCGGATGTGCCAGTCGTAGCGCACGACGGTGCACGCACCGTCGCCGGCAAACGACCAGCATCCGTCGCCTTCGATCGCGCCGCTCGCGCGGCCTTCGAGCGCATGCCCCGGCTCGACGCGCCTCACGCGCATGTCGAAGGTCAGCCGGTACGGTAGCGCGCCCTTCCACGTATACCGGTGCAGCGCACCGACGCCGCGCGCGTCGCCCGGCTCGATCTCGACGGTGCGCACGGCGCCCTTCCACCAGTCGGGCCAGCGGTCGACCTGGTAGATCGCGTCCCAGACCGCTGCGAGCGGGGCGTCCACGCGCCAGGTCGTCGAGAACCGGTATTCCGCCATGCAGCCTCCGGCATGCGCGTCAGGGGCATGAATCAGCGCGCCGATCAGGGCGCGAAGAAGCGCTCGGGAAACGCGACGTCGATCTCGATATCGTCGAGCGTCACGGTTTCGAGCGGCACGTCGTCATCGTCCGCAAAGCTGACGACCTTCAGCGGAAAGCCGTCCTCGGCGTCCAGCCACAGCCGGTAGCGATGCACGCCGCCGACCGCATGCGCGGGCGCGCCCGTGACCGACACGCGCAGCGCGGTCCGGCCGCCGACGGCCTCCTCGCCTTCGGTCACCGTCGCGCCGCCTTGCTGCAGCGCATGAACGTTGCGCAGCAGTTCGCCGACGTCCGACCGGTCGACCCGGTGGCCGCTGCGGTCGCGCACGAGCGGATTGGACGGCGACAGCGTCAACGCGGGTGGCGCGTGCGCACCGAACGGGCGCAGCCGCACCTTGCCGTCGCCGGGATCGTATGCAAGCACCGCGCCGTGATGAGGCGACACGAAATCCATCCGGACGAAGCCCGGTTTCAGGTACGCGTAGCGGATTTCGGCGTGTTCGCCACCCCGCGCCGACGAGCGGATCGTCGCGCGGTACGAGCGGACGTGGTCGAAATGCGCCTGCGCGACGGTCACGGGATCGGCTGTCATGCTCGCTCCTATCAGGCTCGCGGCCAGCAACGCGGCGATCACGGCGCCGCCTCGACGTCGAGCACGCCCTCCATCCCGCGCTCGCGATGGCTCCTGAAAAACAGCAGCCGATGCGTGCAATAGTAGGCGAACCGGCCCGGCTGCGCCGGTGTGAAGCGAAAGGTCTTCGGCGTCGTGCCGAGTTCGGTGTGCACCGCGATGCCGGCCTGCGGCGCGTCGATCTCGAAACTGTGCGGCACCACGCCGGGCTCGGCCGACACGGTCAGCTCGACCGGCACGCGCGCGCGCACGATCACGTGGTTCGGGCGGAAGAAATAGCTGCCGCCGACGATCGTCACCCGTTGCACGCCGTCGGCGTCGACCGGCACGCGCACCGGCGCATCGCCGTCGGCACGCGCGAGCGCAGCGCCCGCGGCGAGTGCCGCGAGCACGGGCATCAGCACGAGTGCCTTCGTCATCGTCCTCTTCATCTTCATCGCCTGCTCCCTGCCGGCGCCGCGCAAGTCATCCCTTCCACGCGTCGGTCGAGCCGCCTAGCGCGCCGCACGCTTCGATCGCGAGCTCGCGCAGGTGCCGTTCGTCTCCGCGGCCGGACAGCGCATAGCCCATGCCGCGATCCGACCAGAAATACGTGTAGCGGCCGTCGGCCGACATCGCCCGCGGCGCGAGGTGCCGCGCATCGTACGCGGTCATGTACAGCGTCACGCGCTTGCCGTCCGCCCGCTGATACATGAACTGCGCGGCCGGCCCCGCGTCGCCGGGCAGCAAGCGGCCGCCCAGCAATACGTAGCCGTATTCGTCGAGCGACGGCGCGCGCACGGGCCGCCCGACGCGCGCCGACAGCCACGCGGCAAGGTGCGCGGGATCGCCCGCGCCGACCTCGACCGGATGCTCGCGATCGGCTGCGTACACCGCATACGCGACATCCGCGCGCGCGGCGAACGCCGGTTCGCTGCCGAACGCGGCCCAGCCCGCATGCAGCGCGACGCCGATCAGCAGCCCGGCCGCCAGCCCCGCGAACGCATACGCGATAGCGCGCCGGCGCGGCGCGCGGCGCTGCACGAACAGCGCGGGCGCGGCGCCCGGCAACGGAAACAGCGCCTGCAGCGCATCGCGCTGGGCGCGGTAATGCGCGAATCGTTCGGCTTCCTTCGGATCGGACTGCAGGCGCTCGAGCATCTCGCGCTGCTCGTGCCCGGACAGCTCGCCGTCCAGCAACGCGGACAGCAGTTGCGCCGACGCATCGTCGTCCCGCTCGTTCGAAGGCTTGCGCGATTCATCCATCATGTCTTCCCGATTACCCGTAACGCGGCCGTGCCGTGCGCCGACGGCTCGTCCGACAGCAGTGCGCGCATCTGCCCGCGCGCCCGCGCGAGCCGCGACATCACCGTTCCCACCGGCACGCCGAGCACCTGCGCGGCGTCGCGATAGCTCAACTCCTCGAGCGCGACCAGCAGCAGCACCTCGCGCTGTTCGACGGGCAGCCGGTACAGCGCGCGCTGCACGTCGCGCAGCACCAGCCCGCCGATCTCGCCGGACGGTGCAGCCATCGTCTGCCACGGCGCCGTCGCATCGTCGACCGCGATCTCGTGCCGCGCACGCAA
The DNA here is from genome assembly GCF_900119325.1 of Burkholderia sp. NFPP32. Lineage (NCBI taxonomy): Bacteria > Pseudomonadati > Pseudomonadota > Betaproteobacteria > Burkholderiales > Burkholderiaceae > Burkholderia > Burkholderia sp. NFPP32. The sequence continues at coordinate 593,718 of NZ_FPJP01000001.1, forward strand.
CTGGTCGATGAAGCGGTGCCGCAGCAGCGTCAGCAGCCACGCGCGCAGGTTGCCGCCGTCGCGCGGCGGCCGGTTCAGCGCGCGCTCGAGCGTGTCCTGCACGAGATCGTCCGCCCAGGCCCGGTCGCCCGTCAGCGCACGCGCATAACGCGTGAGATGGGGCAGCCACACCAGCAGGTCCGATTCGTAGCTCATCGATGCGTCGCGCGTCGCCGCGCCGTTACGGACGTGCAACGTGCCACATGCCGCCGATCCCGTCGCCGCCCGCGTCGCCGGCCTTGTGGTCCATCTTCCAGCGATACAGCGGGTGTCCGTGGTACGCCCATTGCTTCTTGCCGTCGCTGCGCGTGACGAGGCTCCACGCGCCCGACGCCTTGTCGTACGAGTCTGCGATCGCAGGCGGCCAGTTGGCCGCGCACGCGCTGTCGCACGCGCTCTTGCCGGGTGCGTCGCGATCGAACACGTATAGCGTCATGTGATCTTCGTCGACCAGTTTCCCGTTGCCGACCTGTGGCGGTTCCGCGGCCGCCGGCCGCACGATCGCCGCCATCAGCGCGGCGGCGAAAAGCATCCGTTTCATTCCCGTTCTCCTTTTGACATGGCATCGCGACACGGCGGCGCCGGACGGGACGATCGGCTTCGTCGAGACCATTATCCCGCCAGCCGGTCGTGCCGGGACTCGGTATGTAAACGGACGAAAGCGGCCGGTTATTCCATGCCGCCCTGCGACGATCGGCGGCGGCCCGGCATCGGCCATTCATACGACGAAAGAAAGCGGGAAACCCAAAAGACAACGCGGCATGACATCCTTGTCATGCCGCGTTGCGCGACCCATGTTGCACGGCCGTTTCGCACGGCGGCCGATACGGCGCCGCCGTGCGTTTCCGGCGCGTTATCTCGGCAGTGCGCCGGTCAGCGATTGCAGCAGCGTCGTCACCGGTGCGAGCGGGTTGTTCGGCGAGCCGTTGCCCGAATGCGGCGTCACCGACAGGCCCGGCGCGGAACCGAGCGCCGTGCCGACCGACGTGCCGACCGCATTGACGACCGTCGCCGTCGAGTTGGCACCCGCCGTCAACAACGAACCGACCGCGCCCGCCGTGCCGCCGGCCGCGCTCGAGCCCGAACCGAGCAGGCTGCCGCCTGCCGCTGCCGTCGAACCGGCTGTACCCGACAGCGCGCCGGCCGCCTGGCCGAGCGCCGCCGGACCGTTCGCGAGTGCGCCCGTCACCGAGCCGAGCGCACCGGTCAGTGCGCCGGTCAGTGCGCCGGCCGGGTTGCTGCCGCCAGTCAGGCCGTTCACGAGGTTCGTGATCGGCGCGATCGGGTTGTTGCCCGCCGCGCCCGTCAGCGTGCCGACGACCTGGTTCACGACGCCTTGCACCGGCGCCAGTGGATTCGACCCGCCGAGGTTGCCGAGGGCACCCGTCACCGAGTTCAGCGCGCCCGTCAGCGCACCGGCCGGATTGCCGCTGCCGAGCGTACCGACGACCTGGTTGACGACACCCTGCACCGGCGCGAGCGGGCTCGTGCCGCCCAGCGCGCCGAGCGCGCCCGCGACGGAGCCGACTGCATTGCCGAGTGCGCCCGTGGCCGTGCCGACCGCGTTGCTCAGCGTCGCAGCCGGATTGTTGCCGCCGAGGTTGCCGAGCGCACCCGTCACCGAGCCGAGTGCACCGGTCAGTGCGCCGGCAGCGTTGCCGCCGGTCGGCAGCGCGTTCTGCAAGCCGTTGACGAGGTTCGTGATCGGCGTGATCGGGCCGCCGCCTGCGCCGGACAGCGTGCCGACGACCTGGTTCACGACGCCCTGCACCGGCGCGAGCGGGTTCGAGCCGCCGAGGTTGCCGAGCGCACCCGTCACCGAGTTCAGCGCGTTCGTCAATGCACCGGCCGGATTGTCGTTGCCGAGCGTGCCGGCGAGCTGCGTGACGACGCCTTGCACCGGCGCGAGCGGGCTCCCCGCGCCGCCGACATTGCCGAGCGTGCCCGTGATCGTGTTGACCGCGTTGCTCAGCGCGCCGGCCGGGTTACCGCTGCCGAGCGTGCCCGTCACCTGGTCGACGACGCTCTGGATCGGTGCCAGCGGGTTCGAGCCGCCGCCGATACCGCCCAAGGCGCCCGTTGCGGTGCCGAGGGCGCCGGTCAATGCGCCTGCCGGGTTGCCGCTGCCGAGTGCGCCCGTGACTTGATTGACGACGCCCTGGACCGGCGCCAACGGGTTCGCACCGCCGCCGACGTTGCCCAGTGCGCCCGTTACCGTACCGAGGGCGCCGGTCAGTGCGCCAGCCGGATTGCCGCCGCCGAGTGCGCCCGTCACCTGATTCACTACGCCTTGAACCGGCGCCAGCGGGTTCGCACCGCCGCCGACGCTACCCAGCGCACCCGTCACCGTGCCGAGAGCACCCGTCAGTGCACCGGCCGGATTGCCACCACCGAGCGCGCCCGTCACCTGATTCACGACACCTTGAACCGGCGCCAGCGGATTCGCACCGCCGCCGACGCTACCCAGCGCACCCGTCACCGTGCCGAGAGCACCCGTCAGTGCGCCGGCCGGATTGCCACCACCGAGCGCGCCCGTCACCTGATTCACTACGCCTTGAACCGGCGCAAGCGGATTCGCACCGCCGCCGACGCTACCCAATGCGCCCGTTACCGTACCAACCGCATTGCTCAGCGTCCCCGTCGCCGTATTCAGCGCACCGGTCAACGCGCCCGCCGGGTTGCCGCCACTCAGCGCACCCGTCACCTGGTTCAGCACCCCTTGCACCGGCGCAAGCGGCTGCACCGTGCCGCCGCTACCGCCGAGTGCGCCCGTCACCGCCCCCACGGCGCCCGACAGCACCTGGCCGGGATCACCGAGCGACGTCTGGATCGCGCCCGAGCCGCCCGCCGTCACGATGACCGAGCCCAGCGGCGACGTGCCCGTCGCAACCAGCCCGACCGACACGCTGTTCGTCGGCGGATTGACGATCACTTGCGGGATCGGCAACGAATCGAGGGCCCCCGCCATCGCGGAACCCGAAGCCAGTACCCCGAACACCGTCGCGACCGACAGCGCCACACCCGTCAGTTTAAAATTTTGTCCCATCCTTATTCACCCCATCTCGGTTGGCACTACGTTGATAAAGCATGGGGACGGATCGCACGAAGCGTGCCAATTCAAAAAAAGCCGATTGATTCATCTGCCAATTGCCTGGCAATAACGATTTTTTATGGATTTCAGGCGAAATACACGGGTCGCGGAGCCCGAATCGTCTGACGAAAAAGGCCCGCGGAACGCGGATGTAACGTAACGTTTGCGAGCCACGCAGTAACGTGTTCCGGTACATTCCGCGTAACGCCGGAACACCCGGTCGAGACGGTGCCCTGAATCGTCAGGGCGGCTGCCCATTGCGCATTTCAGCAATATGAAAATGCATTGATAAATCGCGAATTTACTGATTTTATTTATTGCGCGATTTCTTTCTTGGTGATTACGCAGATCATTTCCGAATACCCGGTTTTCGATAATTCGGATAGCCGAATGAAAAATTGTTGCGGCCGCATCGCAGCCGGAGAACGCGATGCAGCGCGCGGGGCGGCGGCCCGGGCCGTCGCCGCATCGCCGCGATGCCGGCTCAGCCGAAGCGCGCCGGCCGGTACGGATGGGGATCGATATAGGTCGGCGCGCCCGTCATCATTTCGGCGAGCAGGCGCCCGGTCGCGGGGCCGAGCGTGAGCCCGTGGTGGCAATGGCCGAACGCGAACCACAGATGGCGATGGCGCGGCGCGGGCCCGATCACCGGACGCATGTCGGGCGTGCACGGCCGCATCCCGAGCCACGGCTCGGGATCGAGCCGCTCGCCGATGCCGAACGCGTCGCGCGCCAGCGGCTCGGCACGCGCGAGCTGCACGCCGGTCGGCGGCGCACCGCGCAGCGCGATCTCGACGCCGGTCGTGAGCCGCAGGCGGCCGCCCTCCATCGGCGCGACGACGAAACCTTCCTCGGTATCGCACACCGGCACGTTCAGCGGCATGCGCGTCGGCCGGTAGTGCATGTGGTAGCCGCGCTTCGCGCGCAACGGAATCCGGTAGCCGAGCGGCGCGAACACCTGATCGGACCATGGCCCGAGCGCGACCACGGCCGAGCGTGCGGAGATCGGCCCATGTTCGGTACTGACGCGCCAGCCGCCATCCACCTGCGCGAGCGTCTTCGCGTCGCCGAGCACGAACGTGCCGCCGTCGCGTTCGAACAGTCGCGCATAGGCCTTCGTCAGCCCGCCCGGGCTCGACACGGTCTTCGGGTCCTGCCAGTGGAAGGCACCGCAAAATGCGTCGCCGACACCGGGCTCGCGTTCGCGCAGCGCACGCGCGTCGAGCACGGTCATCCGCAGCCCGTGCGCGTCGGCCACGCGCTGCTGCGCGCGCGTTTCCGCGTCGAACAGCGCGGGCGAACGGAATGCCTCGATCCACCCGCCGTCGTGTACGAGCGGTTGCGCGTCGGTACGCGCGAGCAACGCGTCGTGCTCTGCGACGCTCGCCGCGACGAGCGGCAGCATGTCGCGCGCGGCGGCCGCGAGCCGCTGCGGCGACGATTCGCGCCAGAAGCGCGCGAGCCAGCCCGCATACGCGGGCAGCGCGCGGTAGTCCCAATAGAGATCGACCGAACGGTTGCGCGCATAGCGCAGCAGCGTGCCGAGCCGGCGCGGAAACGCATACGGCACGACCGACGAGCGCTCGATCAGCCCGGCATTGCCGTGGCTCGTTTCCTCGCCGGGCGCGCGCCGGTCGACGAGCGCGACGCGCAGCCCGCGATCCTGCAGATGCAGCGCCGACGACACGCCGACGATGCCGGCCCCCAGAACGATGACGTCGAAATCCATGCTTCCCCGCCCAGCGTCGAGATTCGATGCGACGCGCGCCGGCACCGCGGCCGGCGCGCGGCCGTGCTTACTTCGCGACGATGTCGCGCTTGAAATACTTCTGCGACAGCGCACCCAGCGTGCCGTCCTTCTTCAGCGCGTCGAGCGCGCCGGCGATCTTCGCCTGCCGCGCCTTGTCGCCCTTGCGCAGCCCGAAGCCCGTGCCCTCGCCGAGCGTCGCCGGATCATTCAGCGGCTCGCCGACGATCTGGTAGTCGCGGCCGGCCGGCTTGTCGAGGAAACCGTCCTGCGCGGTCTGCGCTTCCTGCACGGCCGCGTCGAGACGTCCCGCGACGAGATCCGCATAGATCTGGTCCTGGTCCTGATACGACACGACGGCCACGCCCGCATTGGCCCAGTGCGCCTTCAGGAAATCCTCCTGCGACGAGCCCTGCAGCACGCCGACGTGCTTGCCGTGCAGGCTCGCGACGTCGGGCCGCAGCGGCGAGCCGCGTTTGGCGACCATCACGATCGGCACCACGTAGATCGCCGGCGTGAAGTCGATGCTCTGCTTGCGCTTCGCGGTGATGTTCATCGCCGAGTTGATCGCGTCGAACTTGCGCGCCTGCAGCGCCGGGATCAGGCCGTCGAACGAATTCTCGACCCACACGCATTTCATGTTCAGCTTCGCGCACACGGCGTTGCCGATGTCGACGTCGAAACCCTGCAGCTGGCCGGCCGGCGTCTTGCTCTCGAACGGCGGATAGGCGGCTTCGATCCCGAAGCGCAACGTGGCCTGTTCCGCGTGGGCCGTGACGGCCGTGCACGCAAGCGCCGCGGCGGCGCAGAGGGAAAGCTTCCAGTTCATGAGACGGTCCTTCTGTTCTCGATTGAGGCAATGAAGATCGGTCGCGCGGCGCCCGCGACCGGGCGCCGGATCGGCATTCGACACAGGCGGCCGCCACACGGCGACACATCGTGTCCTGCATGCGAAATATAGACTTAAAGTCCACTATGGACTATAGGGGATACGAGGATCGTGCGTCGTCGCGTCACGTCGAAATTGCATCGAGCATGCAAAACACCGTTGATTTTCCGGTGTTTTCCACAAATCCAGCGACGACACAAAGTCTCGAAAAGAAAAATTCTCAAGATTTCGTTTGTCTATATTAGACTTTTCGTCCATCACGAACACCGCCGGACACCGTCTTTCGAGACATTCCTGTCCGGCCCCGACCGGAGATGTCCCCATGACGCAAACCGTCCCGCCCCTGCCGCTGACCGTCGACGAAGCCGCGGTGCGCGCGGCGCTGCCGTCGCTCGACGTACTCGGCACGCTGCGCCGCATGTTCGCGTCGCTCGCGTCGGCGCGCGCGGTGCAGCCGCCGCAGACCCTCACGCTGTTTCCCGATCAGGCCGGCGACTTCATCACGTATCTCGGCGCGCTCGCCGACGAGCAGGTGTTCGGCGCGAAGCTGTCGCCGTATGTCGTGACGGACAGTAAACCGATCGTCACCGCCTGGACCGCGCTGATGTCGATGCGCACCGGCCAGCCGCTGATGTGGTGCGACGCGGGGCGGCTGACCGTCGAACGCACGGCCGGCACGACGGCGCTCGCGGTCGACTGCCTCGCGCCGCGCGATGCGCGCCATCTGGCGATCGTCGGCGCGGGCGCGGTCGGCTTCGCGCACCTGCGGCACACGGCGGCATTGCGCGACTGGGAGACGATCCGCGTGTATTCGCCCGGGCTCGCCGGCGACGCGGCGCTACGGGCGACGCTCGCCGGGCTCGACCCGCGCGCACGCGCGGCTGCGAGCGTCGAAGCCTGCGTGCGCGACGCGGACGTCGTGATGCTGTGCACGTCGTCAGGCACGCCCGTGCTCGGCGACGGGATGCTCACGCGCCCCGCGCTCGTCACGTCGATCAGCACGAACGTCGCACGTGCGCACGAGATCCCGCCCGCGTGGCTGCCCGACATGGACGTGTACTGCGACTACCGGCACACGACGCCCGCGAGCGCAGGCGAGATGCAGATCGCGGCGGCCGATCACGGCTGGGACGCCGAACGGATCGTCGGCGACCTGCCCGCGCTCGTCGCCGGCACCTGCGCGGCGCCGTCGCGCACGCGTCACGCGTTCTTCCGCTCGATCGGCCTCGGGCTCGAGGACATCGCGATCGCGCACGCGCTGTACACGCACCTGACGCGCGCATGAGCATCGCGCGAGCGCGGGGCCGATACAATGGCGCAACCGCCGCGGCGGCCGCGCGCGGGCGCACGGGCATGCCGGCCACCGGCGCGCCGGCACGCCGGCCCGATGTGCCGCCCGGCCCCCGCCCACCCGAGATGGCGACACCGATGCGCAAGAAGAAATCCCCCGTCAAAGACCTGCTGCTCACCCGCTATGCGCCGATCGCCGACGGTATCGCCGCGCTGTTCTTCCCGTACGCGGAAGTCGTGATCCACGACCTGCACGACCAGACCGTGCTGTATCTCGCGAACAACCTGTCCAAGCGCGAGGTCGGCGACGATTCCGCGCTCGAGGAAATCGATCATTCGGCGCGCGAGCGCGTGATCGGCCCGTACGAGAAGCTGAACTGGGACGGCCGGCGGATGCGCTGCGTCAGCAACGTGCTGTTCGACGACGAAGGCCGTCCGGCCGGGATGATGTGCATCAACTTCAACATCGCGGTGTTCGACGAGGTACGCGCGACGCTCGACCTGTTCATCAAGGGCGCGGGCGTCGTCGCGCAGCCGGACGAGCTGTTCCGCGACGACTGGCAGGAACGCATCAACACGTTCCTGCACGGCTGGCTGCACGAGCGGCAGGTCGGGCTCAACGGGCTCACGCGCGAGCACCGGCGCGAGCTGGTCGAGGCGCTTTACGCGGAAGGCGCGTTCCGCGGCAAGAGCGCGGCGAACTATGTCGCGAACGTGCTCGGGATGGGGCGCGCGACGGTCTACAAGCACCTCAAGCACCTGAAGGAAACGCAGGGAGACGCGTAAGCGGGAAGCGGGAAGCGGGAAGCGGGAAGCGGGAAGCGGGAAGCGGGAAGCAGCATGCTCCCGCGGGCCGGTTCGCCGGACTGTTCCGCCGCGTCCGGCATCGGCAATCGCTATCGGTCCGTGCCGTCCATGTCTATGCTTCGTGATACGTCGGGCGCAGGCCCGTTCCGCAGGGGCCCGGCCAAGACCAGGCGCCGAAGCATAAATGATATAGTGCCGGTTACATTTTTTGCTGCCCCGGACCGCCCATGACGACCGCTCCCGCCCCGACTGCCCGCCCGACCCTCACCGTCGAAATCTGGTCCGACCTGATCTGCCCGTGGTGCTGGATCGGCAAGCGCCGCTTCGACGAGGCGCTCGCCGCGTTCGCGCACGCCGACCGCGTCGACGTCGCACTGCGCGCGTACCGGCTGATGCCCGGCCAGCCCGTCGAGCCGGTCGAGGCGATGCTTGCGGACAAGTACCGGATGTCGCCCGCGCAGGTCGACCAGATGCTGCGCCAGGTGACCGACGCGGCCGCGAGCGTCGGGCTGCGCTACGACCTGCCCGGCACGCTCGTCGGCGACACGCTCGACGGCCACCGGCTCGTGAAGCTTGCGGAAGCCACAGGCCGCGCGCACGCGCTGACCGAGCGACTGTACCGCGCGTATTTCTGCGAGCACGGTTCGCTGTTCGATCATGCGCAACTCACGGAATTCGCGGTCGAAGCGGGGCTCGAGCGCTCGGCCGTCGACGACGTGCTGCGCAGCGACGCGTACCGCGACGAAGTCGAAGCCGACATCGCGCGCGCCGCGCAGATCGGCGGGCGCGGCGTGCCGCTGTTCGTGTTCGGCGGCCGCTATGCGGTATCGGGCGCGCAGCCGGCCGACGCGTTCGCGCAGGCGCTCGACCACGCGTGGCGCGACGGTATCGTCGAACTCGCCGGCAGCGACGCGGCCGCATGCGGCCCCGACGGCTGCGAACTGTCGGCGCGTTCGTAACTCGCACAACGGCCCCTCCCGTGCGTCCCGCCCGGACGTGCCACTACGCGTCGCTGCTGCCACAAACCGGCAGGAAGCCCGCGCCGATGACGTCTACAATGCATCCTTTCAAATAACTATCAGAAGGCGGCAGGCCCATGACACACGGGATTCACGGCGAGAAGCGCTGGTACGCGCTGATCGTGCTCTGCCTCGGCGTGCTGATGATCGTGCTCGACAGCACGATCGTGAACGTGGCGCTGCCGTCGATCAGCACCGATCTCCATTTCACCGAAACGGCCCTCGTGTGGGTCGTCAACGCGTACCTGCTGACGTTCGGCGGCTGCCTGCTGCTCGGCGGCCGGCTCGGCGACCTGTACGGCCAGCGCCGCATGTTCCTCGCGGGCCTCGTCGTGTTCACGCTCGCGTGCGGCCTCGCGCAATCGCAGGCGATGCTGATCGCCGCGCGCGCGGTGCAGGGGCTCGGCGGCGCGGTCGTATCGGCCGTCTCGCTGTCGCTGATCATGAACCTGTTCACCGAGCCCGGCGAACGCGCGCGCGCGATGGGCGTCTACGGCTTCGTCTGCGCGGGAGGCGGCAGCATCGGCGTGCTGCTCGGCGGGCTGCTGACGAGCTCGCTGTCGTGGCACTGGATCTTCCTCGTCAACCTGCCGATCGGCATCGCGGTCTATGCGATGTGCGTCGCGCTGCTGCCGCGCATGCGCGCGCCGGCCGGCACCGCGCGGCTCGACATCGCGGGCGCGGTCACGGTGACCGCGTCGCTAATGCTGGCCGTCTACGGGATCGTCGGCGGCAACGAGGCCGGCTGGCTGTCGATGCAGACCGTCGTGCTGATCGGCGCGGCCGTCGTGCTGCTCGCGCTGTTCATCGCGATCGAGGCGCGCGCCGCGCATCCGCTGATGCCGCTCACGCTGTTCGCCGCGCGCAACGTCGCGCTCGCGAACGTGATCGGCGTGCTGTGGGCGGCCGCGATGTTCGCGTGGTTCTTCCTGTCCGCGCTGTACATGCAGCGCGTGCTCGGCTACGCGCCGCTGCAGGTCGGCCTCGCGTTCCTGCCGGCGAACCTGATCATGGCCGCGTTCTCGCTCGGGCTGTCGGCGCGCATCGTGATGCGCTTCGGGATCCGCGGCCCGATCGCGGCCGGCCTGCTGATCGCGGCCTGCGGCCTTGCGCTGTTCTCGCGCGCGCCGGTCGACGGCGGTTTCGTCTGGCACGTGCTGCCCGGCATGACGCTGCTCGGCATCGGTGCGGGCATCGCGTTCAACCCGGTGCTGCTCGCCGCGATGAGCGACGTCGATCCGGCCGATTCCGGGCTCGCGTCGGGGATCGTCAACACCGCGTTCATGATGGGCGGCGCGCTCGGCCTCGCGGTGCTTGCGAGCCTCGCGGCGGCCCACACCGACGCGCTCGCGGCCGCGCAGGCCGCGCCGCTCGACGCGTTGAACGGCGGCTACCACGCGGCATTCGCGTTCGGCGCGGCGTTCGCCGCCGCGGCCGCGCTGATCGGCCTCGCGCTGCGCATCCGGCCGCAGAACGGCGTCGAAGGCGTCGGCCCCGCGATGCACTGAACGCCGGCCGACCAAGCCGGTCGCCGGCATCGAACCAGGGCGCGCCGTGTCGCGCCCTTTTTTGCGGGTGCCGCGCCGCGGCAGGCATTCCCGGTTCGTCATACTCGTCATACCTTTCGGGCCGTCACCGTTATCGGCCCCGCCCTCGCTCGAACACGCGTTTCACACTCGTCCGGCCGCCCGCCGCACGGGCCTTTGCGGCCGATTTTTAACGCAGTCGTACATCCACCCGCCACATTTGCGACAATGGCGGACTTTGACGCGCGCGCAGCGGCCGCGCGCCGCCGCCGAACGCCGCATAACCGCCTGCTTCCGATGTCGCTTCCCCATATCGATCTGCTGTACTCCCTGTCCGGCCTGTTCGTCGGCATCCTCGTCGGCCTGACGGGCGTCGGCGGCGGTTCGCTGATGACGCCGATCCTCGTGCTGCTGTTCGGCGTCCACCCCGCGACGGCGGTCGGCACCGACCTGCTGTACGCAGCCGCGACCAAGGCCACCGGCACGCTGGTCCACGGCCTGAAGGGTTCGATCGACTGGCGCATCACGGGCCGGCTCGCGGCGGGCAGCGTCCCGGCCGCGGCGCTCACGCTGTGGTGGCTGCACACGCACGGGATGAACACGCCGGGCACCGCGCGGATGATCCAGCTCGTGCTCGGCATCGCGCTGCTGCTCACGTCGCTCGCGCTGATCTTCCGGCCGCAGCTCACCGCGTTCGCCGCGCGCAACCCGCTCGCGCCGAGCCCCGCGCGCACGCTGTGGTCGACCGTGCTCACGGGCGCCATGCTCGGCGTGCTCGTGTCGATGACGTCGGTCGGCGCCGGTGCGATCGGCGTGACCGTGCTCCTGCTGCTGTATCCGATGCTCGCGACGACCCGCATCGTCGGCTCCGACATCGCGCACGCGGTGCCGCTCACGCTCGTCGCGGGCATGGGCCACTGGCTGCTCGGCTCGGTCGACTGGTCGATGCTGCTGTCGCTGCTGCTCGGCTCGCTGCCCGGCATCGTGCTCGGCAGCCTGCTGTCGGCGCGCGCGCCCGAGCGGCTGCTGCGCAACCTGCTCGCCGCGACGCTCGTCGCGGTCGGCGTGCGGCTCGTGCTCGCGTAAGCGGCACTTCGCGACGCCCCGCAGCGTCGCATCGATACCCTCTCTCCCCTAACGAAAAAACACCATCCCGGCTCGCAACCCAACCGTTACTTCCTGTCTTGACGGACTTCCGAGCGGATCTCACGGCGTACCGGTCAGCGTATGCGCAACGGGTAAGTATTTGGCCAGGATGCTCAGCATGGTGGCGGCCTCTGCCTTCGACACCGGGGGAAACGGTGAGACGTACGACGTGCCGTTGCGACGCTCGTGGGCCTTCGTGATGAAGGCAAATTCCTGGGTATTCACGCCCAGCGAGGTCGACACACGCTGGATGGCCAGGTTACGGCCCGCATCTTTGGTTCGCACCTCGTAGAACTCCAGGATGGCCTGGACCACCTGAAAATAACCTTCGTAGGCCAAGGTAAATACTTGCAGATGTCGGGCGGGATCCAACTCATCGGCGGTGGCCTTATAGTCCGCGGCATTGCGCAGGAAGCCCGCGATTGCCCCGGGCGTCGGAGCAACAGCATCGAAGGCTTTCGTCTTGATGAGGTTTTCGTATTCAGTCGGGCGCGGCATCACAGTATCCTCAGCATTGGGCCTTGGGCGATCTGGGTCATGACAGGGTCCGCGTCCAACAGCGCAGCCCATTCAGCAGGCTCGTACAAAGAGAAGTTGACGGGGCGCAGCAGACTTTGCTCGGCCACGTGCAGGGCTTCAGATAGCTCGAGGAGGGGGACGTTCCCGATGACGATCAGGTCGATGTCGCTATGGCCACTGTCGGTACCCTTGGCCACCGAGCCAAACACGAACGCCGTGGAGATGTGCGCGGCAAAAGGCAACAAGGCTTCCTTCAACGGCTCCACAACGGCAAATGACTTGCGCGCGATGCTGACCAGTTCCGGATAGAGGATGAATTCCGTGTTCGCGCGGATACTCCGTTGTCGGCCTCGTCGGGCGTCTTCCTTGAGTACGCCGACCTCGACCAGCCGGTCCACCTGCTTTTGAGCGCTGCCGCGCCCACTGTTTGCCAGACGCAGCAGTTCCTGGAGCGTAAAACTACGATCAGGCTGCAGCAGTGTGGCGCCAAGCACCCGTTGCATGCCCGGTGTGAAGAGAAAGTCTGCGAGACTCACGAAAATCCTCAATAGAGGGATAAACATCCTCATTATGGGGATTTTTCAACGAATCCTCAATAGAGGGCCATTCATCCCCTTTTTGAGGATTATGCAACGCCGTCATCGGCAGCTTCCGGGGCCGACGAGTCGGTCCTCGGACAAGACGATGCCCCCGAGGTCCATGACTCCCGGGGGCACCTTGGAGAATTGCAGCACCGCCATCGACACACGTCGCGCGAAGAGCCGAGGCGCGTGATCGGGCTGCGCTTTTACGTCACTTCAGGCGGCACAAAGCCGCCCGCGGCGCTTACTGCCCCTGCTGCTTCAGTTGCTGCTGCTTGAGCTGCTGCGTGCGCGCCTGCAGCTTCAGCACGCGCTGCAGCGCGGTGCGGTTCGCGAGGATGCCGTCGTAGAAGCTGGCGAGATCACCCTTCAGCGCGGTCCGCGACGCGTCGTTCAGGTAGATCATGTGGCCCGACGGGTAGTTCTTGATCGTCAGGTTCTGTGCCTTGAGTGTCGGATCGAGCGGCATCTGCGCGAGCGTCAGCTCCGTCTGGTGGAACGGCGTGACCGCATCGAAATAGCCGTTCGCCGACAGCACCTTCAGGTCCGGGTTCACGCTCATCGTCGACGCGAGGTCGCCGGCCGTGTACAGCGTATTGCCGCCGCCCCGGTTCGCGCCGGTCGGGTCCGTGTGGCTGAAGTCCCAGTTGTTGAAGACCTGGTCGTTCAGGTCCACGAACGACGACGTCGACGTGTACTTGAGGTCGGTGTTGATGTAGCTGTTCCACAGCACCGTGTACGCGCCGCCGACGTTCGTGATCGACGGATCGTTGCTGCCCGAGTTCGGCAGGATGTACGGCGCGATGCCCTTGCCCGTGAAGTTCGCGCGACCGTCGTACTGGCCGATCTGCGTGCCCGGCACGAGCGTCAGGAAGAACGTGTACGGCGGGTTGTCGTTCGACGACGGCACGTTGCCGAGCGCGGCCGGGTTGCCGAAGGTCTGGATCAGCGACGTCGGATCCGTGCCGATATACGAACCCATCTGCTGCGCCGTCTGCAGGTTCAGGTTCAGCCGCACGTTCACGAAACCGCCGTCCTGCGGGTTCGGCTTCTGCGCAAGCGGCGCGAGCGTGTTGTCCGCGTAGTTGCGGGCCTGGACCATGTACGCGTCGAGATCGGTCGGCGTCGGGTTGACCGTCGTCTTCTTCCAGTAGAACGCATCGGCCGCGAGCGTCGGGAACGTACCCGGCGCGGACAGCGCGTTCGCGTAGTCGAGGATCGACGACTGCAGCGTGATCCCGTTCAGGTCGATGCCGTCCTCGTGCAGCACCCACGACACGACCGCGCTGCGCGCGGTGCCGTACGATTCGCCGTACAGGAACTTCGGCGAATTCCAGCGCGAGTACTTGGTCAGGTAGCGCTGGATGAAGCGGTCGATCGAGCGCGCGTCCTGGTCGGTGCCCCAGAAGTCCTTGTTCTTCGCCGGGGCGATCGCCGCCGAATAACCGGTGCCGACCGGGTTGATGAACACGAGGTCGGTACGGTCGAGCAGGCTGTCCGGGTTGTCGAGCAGCTTGTACGGCGCGGGCGGCGTGAAGTTCGGGAACGACGACTGCAGGCGCTTCGGCCCGTACGAGCCGAGCAGCAGGTAGACCGACGACGAGCCGGGGCCGCCGTTGTAGAAGAACGTGACCGGGCGCGGCTTCGACGGATCGGGATTGTCCTGCGTGTACGCGACGTAGAACATCTTCGCGTTCGGCGCCGACGTGATCGGATCGATCGTCGTCAGGTGGCCCGTGGTGGCCGTGTACTTGACGGTCTTGCCGCCGATCGTGACCTGGCGGTGCACGACCGCGGCGCCTTCCGTCGAATCCGTGACCGCGTCGTTCGGCCCGGTGCCGTACACGTCGTTGTCGACGTACGGCTGGTCGGCCGCGGCGGCGGCCGTTGCGTCGGTGCTGGCCGACGTGCTGCCGCCGGACGTCGTCGCGGCCGCGGTTGCGGCCGAAGCGGACGGGCTCGGCCCGTCGTCGCCGCCGCACCCCGTGACGAGCAGCGCCGCGGCCGCGGCTGCGGCGAGCGGCATGCTCAGTGTCGTTCCGAATAGCGCGAAACCGTCTTTCAAGGACTTCCGTGTCGTCATTATTGCCTCTCGAACAGAACGATAAATACCGCCGGCCGCAAAGGATCGTTTGCGCCGGCGCTCCGCACCGGGAATGCATTCGTTATGCGACGCACTCCGAGTTTTTTACCGGATCGGTGAATACCGATCGGCACGATTTACCCCACCCATATTTTTTTGCGACCGCACAATGAAATCAATTCCATTGCGAACGACAATTCTATAATCCGCAGCAATACGAATTCATTCCGCGCATTCGCATGCACACAAAATCGACGGCCAAAGCACACCCCGCAAAGCCCGGCCCTACAAGGCCGCCTCGCTTCGAGCAGACGAACAATCCCCCGCCGGCAAGATGCGGATTAATCGCAGAACGGCGACCAATCGCAACTCAATCCGACTTAACAAAATCGAAAGGATCGATTAATTAAAAGGAAAGAAATATCTCGTATCTGGAATTTATTAAATTAAGTGAAAATACCGGCGCATAATAGGTTCCGGATTTACCGCCGTAAAGTAATAATTTGTTACGGCACTCGCCATTCGGACAAAAGGCGGCACGGGACCGATTCCAGGCAATAAAAAAGAAAAAGCCGGACGGCTGTCCGGCTTCGTGATGGCGGCGCGGCGGGCGCCGTCAGAGCGGCACGTCGATCGCGCCGGCGCCGGTCGTGATCGCGTTCGCGCCCGGCGCGGCCGAGATCGGCGGCAGGTTCGCGCTGGTCAGCGCGGGCGCGGCGCCCGGCGTGCCGCCGCGCGGCACCGTGCGGATCACCTGCGACGGCGGCAGCGGCGCACCGTTCTTCAGGTGCCGCCACATCAGGTTCAGCGCCTGCAGGTTGTAGTAGTGGACCGGCACGAAGCGCGTGTCGAAACCCGCGACGGGCAGGAACGCGTCGAAGTGCTGGCCGTTCGTCACCTCGTAGAACACGAGCTTGCTGCGCCCGCGTTCGCTGATGCCGTTTTGCGCGACGTACGCGCGCGACGCGTGATTCACCGGCACGAGCGCGTCGCTGCGGCCCTGCACGATGATCGCCGGCTTGCCCTGCAGGTTCGCATTCACGCGCACCGCGTCGACGTTCGCGGGCATCCCGAGCATTCCGTTGGTCCAGAGCTGGCGCAGGCACAGCGCGCCCGCGAAGCTCGCATCGGGCGTCGCGAGCCGGTGGTCGACGCCCGCGCCCGTGTTGAACACGAGGTTGATGCCGGCCGTCGGCGGCACGCCGTTGCCGACGCCGAACACGGCCGTCATCGGCGACGCGGCCGGCGAAGCGACCGCACCCGTCGCCGCGTTCGTCGTCGCGAAGCTGAAATTGCACAGGTTGTCGATGACGCGCGAGCGCGTGTACGCGTTCGCATAGGTGACCGCGATCGCCGGAATCGCCTGCGAATCCCACATCGGCGCCTGCAGCAGGTCGGAATCGGCCAGATAGCCGGCCGCGTGAAGCTGTGCGAGCGCGTCGGCCGCCTGGCTCTGCGGGTCGGCGCCCGACACGAGCCCGGCCGCGGCGAGCGTCGCGCAGCGCTGCGTGCGGATCGACTGCGTGGTCGCGGCCGGCAGCGCGCTCAGGTACGGCGCACCAGCGAGCGACGCCGACGCGGCCGCGCACGGCTGCAGCAGGTTCGCGAGCGTCGCGTAGTCGGCCAGCGGCCGGCCGAACGACGGCACGGGCTGGCCGCCCGTGCGCACGATCGCGTTCGGCGACATCCGCACGTTGATCTGCGGTTCGCCGACCACGACCGCGGTAATCCAGCCGCGGTTGTCCTGCTCGGCCGCCGCGAGCGACGCGCCGCCGCCGTTGCTGACCGACGCGGCGATCGTCGTGATGTCGCCCGCTCGATAGCGCACGCCGTGATGCGAGCCGTCGATCAGCGGTCCGAACTGCTCGTTGAGCGCCCAGTACGCGAACTCGACCGACTGCAGCGTCACGCGCCCCCAGTCCTGTTCGGGATTCTGCTGCGAATGCGCGTGCTTGAACGCATAGCGGTTCGGGAAGCGGCTGTTGAACGCGGCGAGATCGCCGCTCGTCACGTTCGCGGTGAACAGGCTCGCGGTGCCGGCGAGCACCGCGTTGGCGAGCGTGCCGTCGATCAGCGTGACCGTATCGGTGCCGAGCTCGTGCGCGCCGTTGCCGCCGCCCTTGTCGTTGTATGCGACCGCGCAGCCGCGCTTGAGCGCCCATTCGCCGGCCGCGGAGATCGCGCCGTACACGCCGCGCGAGCCCGACGACGTCGCGGTGACGATGCACGGTTGCGCCGGATCGAAGCTGGCGGGCACCTGCACGAGCAGCGTCACGTTCTTGCTGCCGCTGCCGTCGTCGGAATACGCGAGATATTCGGTGCCGGGGATCTTGCCTTCGCCGAGCGTGTCGTTGCCGTCGAGGTCGACGTTCGGCCCCCAGAAGCGGCCATAGCCGCCGTTCGCGCTCATGTCGACGAGCGCACGGTAGTTCGACCAGATCGCGAGGCGGCGCAGCTCGGCGCTCGTCGGCCGGGACGGATTCGCAAAGCCGGGCGCGGTCGCCGCCGCGAGCCCCGTCTTGCCGAGGCCGGCCGTCAACAAATCGTCACTGGCGCCGTCGTAGGCCGTCGTGCGCACGCTGCCGGACACGAAGCCGGGCAGCCGGTTGCGCTCGGCCGATTCGTCGCCGTTGCAGGCGCCGAGCATCGCGACAGCGGCCAGCGCCGCGCCGAAAACCATCCGCCTGCCCCACCCGAGCCTCGCCATCGCCGCCCTCTCGATATCGTTATCGGTCCGCCGCCGCGTCGCACGCGGCTTGCGGACTTTGAAGCGCAAACGGGCTCCGGCATGCCGGAGCCCGCCCGAAAGCGGGCATGCGCGGCGCTCGCGCGCCGCCGCCCGGCATTACTGCTGCTGGACCGTCAGCTTGTTCGTGACCGACGTCACGCCCTTCACGTCCTTGGCTGCGGCTTCGGCCTTGTCGATCTGTGCCTGTTCGGGCATCGTGCCCTCCAGCGTGATCGCCCCGCCCTTCGAACGCACGACGAGGTTCGACACATTCACGCCGGGTTCCTTCGAAATCGCCTTGCGCACCGCGTAGCCGAGCTTGCGGCTCGCCTTCTTCGCGGATTTCGCGGCGGCCTTCGGCGCGCTCGTCGCGGCCGCCGGCGCTTCGGTGGCCGCCGCATCGCTCGACTGCGCATACACGCTGCCCGACAAACAGGCCGCCACGGCGGCGACGCCCAACGCTCTCAACACGATCGACTTCATGCTATCTCCTTGTAACTCCGGAACGGCCGTGCACAGTACGGCCGGATACCCCCAAAGACAGCCGGCCCGCGCGCGAACGGGCGGGACAGCCGGTGATTTCCACGGCGATGCGAGAGAGGCGAGGCGGGCCGACAGCCGGCGCGCGCGATAGCGGGCCGGCCGGGCCGGACAGCCGCCGGCCGGACGCGCCCGGTCTAATTGCGTGCCGGGTCGCGCGCGAATCGGGCGCGGCTGCGTCGCACAATGTAATCCAGCGCCCGCGGAAGCGCAAAGCTTTTGACGAAGCGCCGCCCGCCGCTGTCGTCGCGGCGCCGCGCCACGGCACCCGACTCGCGCATGCGCGGCGAAACCGGGTACCATCGCCGCGAGAATCCGCATCGTCCATGACGGCCGTCATCGATGCGTCACGCCAGCGTCACCCGCCAACCCCATGAAGCCTGCCCTCCCTCGTCCGCCTCGCCGCATCCTCGCCCGCTTCGTCGCGGTGTCGTGGCGCGACCTCGCGCTGTCGATCGGCCCGACCGTGCTGCTCGCGGGCGCGGCCGTCTGGCTCGCGGTCAGGCTGATCCAGCCGGCGCCGCCGTCCACGCTCGTGATCTCGGCCGGGCCGCCCGGCAGCACGTACTGGAACGCCGCGCAGAAATACAAGGCCATCCTCGCGAAGAACGGCGTCACGCTCGACGTCGAATCGTCCGAAGGATCCGCGCAGAACCTCGTGCGGCTGTCGAACCCGAGCGCGCCGGTCGACGTCGGCTTCGTGCAGAGCGGCATCGGCCCGAAGGAGCGCGACGAACAACTCGTCTCGCTCGGCAGCATCGGCTACGTGCCGCTCGCGATCATGTACCGCGGCCCGATCGTCGCGCGCCTGTCCGACTTCAAGGGCAAGCGGCTCGCGCTCGGCGCGGAAGGCAGCGGCGCACGCGAGCTGAGCCTCGCGTTGCTGAAGATGAACGGCATCGTGCCGGGCGGCCCGACCGAGCTGCTGCCGACCGCCGGCGAGGACGCCGCGACCGCGTTGCTCGACGGCAAGATCGACGCCGCGTTCCTGTCCGGCGACTCGACGCAGATCCCCGTGATGGCGAAACTGTTCCGCGCGCCCGGCGTGCACGTGTATTCGTTCACGCAGGCCGAGGCGTACGCGCGGCGCTTTCCGTACCTGACCGCGATCACGCTGCCGATGGGCGTCTACGATCTCGGCCGGAACCTGCCGCCCGCCGACATCCATACCGTCGCGCCGACGATCGAACTGGTCGCGCGCGACTCGCTGCACCCCGCGCTGTCCGACCTGCTGATCGAGGCCGCGCGCGAGGTGCACGGCCACGCGACGATCCTGCAGCACGCGGGCGAATTCCCGTCGTCCGTCACGCGCGGCTTTCCGCTGTCCGACGATGCCGCGCGCTACTACAAGTCGGGCAAGACCTTCCTGTACCGGAGATTGCCGTTCTGGGTCGCGAGCCTCGTCGACCGGCTGCTCGTCGTGATCGTGCCGCTGATCGTCGTGCTGATCCCCGGGCTGCGGCTCGTGCCGTCGCTGTACGGCTGGCGCGTGCGTTCGCGCATCTATCGCTGGTATGGCGCGCTGATCGCGCTCGAGCGTCGCGCGCTCGGCGAGCACACGGCCGAGGAACGCGTCCGGTTGCTCGACGAGCTCGACGACATCGAGGAAGCGGTGAACCGGATGAAGATGCCGCTCGCCTACGCGGGGCAGTTCTACGTGCTGCGCGAGCACATCGGCTTCGTGCGCGAACGGCTCACCGCGCACGACCAGGACACGCCGGCGGCGTCGCCCGGCGCCGGCGGAAAGCCGCCTGCGCGCACCGATGCCGCGCCGCCGACCGGCGAGCCCCCCCGGGCGACTCCCGGTTCCGCGTAAGCGGACGATCCGCGATCATTGCTGCATGCGCGCCCGCCCGCGTACCATGGAGGCCGCCGTACGCCCCACCCTCTGGAGATCGTCATGACAACCGGCCTCGACACCGCCCAGCCCGCCTGGTTCTTCGACTTCGTGTCGCCGTTCTCCTATCTGCTGCTCGAACAGCATGACAAATGGCCGGACGTGCCGTTCGAACCGGTCGCCGTGTCGCTCATCGACCTGCAGCGCCACTGGGGACAACGCCCCAGCGCCGACGTGCCGGCCAAGCGCGTGTTCACGTACCGTCACGCGCTGTTTCGCGCGGAACAGCTCGGCATCCGCTTCAAGATGCCGCCCGCGCACCCGTTCGATTCCGACAAGGTGTTGCGCCTCGCGATCGCGCTGCGCGCCGATATCGCGACGGTACTGGAGATGTACCGCTTCATCTGGCGCGACGGCAACGATCCGTCGACGCCCGAAGGTTTCGCTGCGCTGTGCGAACGCGTCGGCGTCGGCCACGGCGACGAGCTGATCGAATTCGAGGAGACGAGTGCGCAGCTGGCCCGCAACAACGCCGACGCGATCGCGCTCGGCGTGTTCGGCGTGCCGACGTTCTGGATGAACAAGCAATTGTTCTGGGGTGAAGACGCGCTGCCGATGGTGCTGTACTGCGCGCGCACGCCGAACTGGCTCGAATCGAGCGAGGTCAAGCGGATCAGCACGCTGCCGAAGGGCCGGGCGTGATGGCCGGTATCACGCACGGCAACGTGCAGCTGCGGTAAGGTTACGCTTCGCCCGAATCACCCGCACCGATGGAAGACGACGACCGTACCGCCTCGCTCGACATCTGGCTCGTGCGCGTATTGCGCACGCTGCTGCTCGAGCGCAGCGTCACGCAGGCCGCGCTGCGGCTGAACCAGACCCAGCCCGCGATCAGCACCGCGCTGCGCAAGCTGCGCGAGACGCTGAACGACCCGATCCTCGTGCGCGGCAAATCCGGGATGGTGCCGACCGAATACGGCGCGTCGCTGCTCGAAGCCGCGCAGCGCGCGCTGCGCGAGGTCGACTTCATCGCGACGCCTCACGGCGACTTCGACCCGTCGTCGGCGCGGCGCACGTTCCGCGTCGCCGCGCCCGACTACCTGAACGATTTCTTCATGCCGACGCTGATCGAACGCTTTCGCGACGCGGCGCCGCATGCGCACCTGGAAATCGATTCGCTGAATCCCGCGCTCGACCACGCGGGCGCGCTCGAATCGGGCGCGCTCGATCTCGTGATCGGCAACTGGCCGAAGCCCGACCCGCAGTTCGCGCGCCAGGACCTGTTCTCCGACACGATCGTGTGCCTGATGCGCGAAGCGCACCCGCTCGCGCACGTGCCGCTCACGCGCGAAGCGTATGCGTCGGCCGCGCATGTCGCGCCCACGCCGTACACCGGCGACAAGCGCAACGCGATCGAGATCGGCCTCGCACGCGCGCGCCTCGCGCGGCGCATCGTGACGACGCTGCCTTACTTCGGGATCGTGCCGCAGGTGCTGCTGCAGTCGGACCTGATCTTCACGACGACGCGCCGCTTCGCGACGCACTACGCGCAGTTGCTGCCGCTCGTCGTCGTCACGCCGCCCGTGCCGTTCCCGCGCATCAAGAGCTACCTGCTCACGCATCCGCAGCCCGACCGCCCGACCGACATCGCGTGGCTGTGCGCGCTGATGCAGAGCGTGTCCGACGAGCTGACGGTCGCCCGCACTCGCAAGCGCTGATGCAAGGCGCAACGCGCGACCGCTCAGGCCGTGCAGAAGGTTTCCTGCAGATGGGTCCAGCGCACGACGCCCGCCGCGTCGCGTTCGAACACGGCGGTCGCGCGCCGTGCGGGCAGCTTGCCCGATGCCGCGTGCTGCGCTTCGAGATAGGTGATCACCGCATGCGATGCGTCGGCCGCGAGCACGCGGATTTCCGATAGCGTGATGCGCAGCCCCGGCTTCGCGCCGGCGAGCTTCGCGAACAGTGCGCGCGTGCCGTCGCGGTCGAACATGCGGCCGTCGGTCAGGATCATCGTGAAACCGGTGGAGAACGGCGCGAGCATCGCGTCGAGCGCCGCGGGCGCGGTGTCGGTGCCGGACAGCCAGCGCTCGATGGCAACGAGGCTCGCATCGAGCGCGTCGAGATAGATCGGGTGATCGGACATGGCGCCTGCACGGAAAAATGCGCGGCCCGATGCCGCGCGTTGCCGTGCAGTGTATGCAAAAACGCGCGGCCGTGCGCCGGCCGCGCGACGTTACTGCGCGCAGGACACGTCGTCGCGCGCGCGCCCTGCCGCGGCCGCCTTCGCGTCGGCCACCGGCATGCCCGAGCGCGCCTGCAGCAGTTCCGCGCACACGGCCACCGCGATCGCGCCCGGCGCCTTGTCGACGATGCCCGCGACGCCGATCGGGCACACCATCTCCGCGAGCCGCGCCGGATCGACGCCGCGCGCGGCGAGCCGGCGCTCGAACTTCACGCGCTTGGTGCGCGAGCCGATCATCCCGAAGTACGCGTAGTCGCGCCGCCGCATGATCTGAGCGGCAAGCGCGAAGTCGAGCGCGTGGTTGTGCGTCATCACGAGGAAGTACGCACCGGGCGGCGCCGCGTCGACGACGGCCTCCGGCGTGTCGGTCGGCTCCGGCTGCACGTTCGGCGGACATTCGTCCGGGAACAGCTCGTCGCGCGTGTCGACCCACTGCACGACGCACGGCAGCGCGCCGAGCAGCGTGACGAGCGCGTGACCGACGTGCCCGGCGCCGAACAGCACGATGTGCATCGGCGCCGGCGCGCCGGTCGCGCGGTTGCGCCGGCCGGTGCCCTGCGCGAACGTCGGGGTCGACGCGGTGCGAAGCGAGCGTGCGGGCCCGTTCATGTCAGCCTGCCCGAGCCGCACGCACCGCATTCACCGCGCGCAGGATCGACTCGCCGGTCGCCGGCGCGTCGAGCGGCGGGTTCACCTTGTAATCGCCGACCGCCGCGACCGCGTCGCGCACCGCGAAGAACACCGAGAACGGCAGCAGCAGCGGCGGCTCGCCGACGGCCTTCGACCGGTGGATGCTGTCCTCGACGTTGCGGTTCTCGAACAGCCGCACGTTGAATTCGGGCGGCGTGTCGTTCACGGTCGGGATCTTGTACGTGGACGGCGCATGCGTCATCAGCTTGCCGCCCTGGTTCCACCACAGCTCCTCGGTCGTCAGCCAGCCCATCCCCTGGATGAACGCGCCTTCGACCTGGCCGATGTCGAGCGCCGGGTTCAGCGACGCGCCCACGTCGTGCAGCGCATCGACGCGCAGCGTGCGCATCTCGCCCGTGAGCGTGTCGATCACGACTTCCGACACGGCTGCGCCGTACGAGTAGTAGTAGAACGGCCGGCCCTGCAGCTTCGACTGATCCCAGTACAGCTTCGGCGTCGCGTAGAAACCGTCGGACCACAACTGCACACGTGCAAGGTACGCCTTCGCGACCACTTCGCCGAACGGCACGCCCTGGCCGCCGACCCATACGACGTCGTTGCCGAACTTCACGTCGGCCGCATCGGCCTTGCCGTCGCCGAACTGCTTCGCCGCGAACACCGCGAGCCGCTCGCGCAACTGGCGCGCCGCATCCTGCGCGGCCTTGCCGTTCAGGTCCGAGCCCGTCGACGCGGCCGTCGCGGACGTGTTCGCGACCTTGCTCGTGTCGGTCGCCGTCACGCGGATCCGGCCGAAGCGGATGCCGAGCTCGTGCGCGACGACCTGCGCGACCTTCGTGTTGAGCCCCTGCCCCATCTCCGTGCCGCCGTGGTTCACGAGCACCGAGCCGTCGGTATAGATATGCACCAGCGCGCCGGCCTGGTTGAAGTGCGTGACGTTGAACGCGATCCCGAACTTCACCGGCGTGAGCGCGATGCCCTTCTTCAGCACCGTATTGCGCGCGTTGAATGCGCGCACGCCCGCGCGCCGTGCGCGGTAGTCGCTCGTCGTCTCGAGTTCGCCGAGCAGCTCCTGCAGCACGTTGTCCTCGACCGTCTGCCCGTACGGCGTCACGTTGCGCTCGGTCTTGCCGTACAGGTTCGCGTAGCGGACGTCGAGCGGATCGCGGTCGAGCGAGCGCGCGACGTCGTCGAGGATGTATTCGATCGCGAACGCGCCCTGCGGGCCGCCGAAGCCGCGGAACGCGGTGTTCGACTGCGTGTTGGTCTTGCCGCAGTAGCCGGCGATGTCGACGTCGCCCAGCCAGTACGCGTTGTCGAAGTGGCACACCGCGCGCGTCATCACCGGGCCCGACAGGTCGGCCGAGAAACCGCAGCGCGACGTCATCTCGAGCGCCACGCCGTCGAGGCGGCCGTCGTCGTCGTAGCCGACGTCGAAGCGGTAATGGAAGTCGTGCCGCTTGCCGGTGATCATCATGTCGTCGTCGCGGTCCGGACGCAGCTTCACCGGGCACAGCAGCTTCCACGCGGCGAGCGCCGCGCAGCACGCGAACAGGCCCGACTGCGATTCCTTGCCGCCGAACCCGCCGCCCATCCGGCGGCATTCGACCAGCACGTTGTGCGACGCGACGCCGAGCACGTGCGCGACGAGGTGCTGCATCTCGCTCGGGTGCTGCGTCGAGCAGTACACGTGCATCCCGTCGTCGTCCTTCGGCACCGCGTACGCGATCTGCCCTTCCAGGTAGAACTGCTCCTGGCCGCCGAGCAGCATTTCGCCCGACTCGCGGTGCGGCGCGGCGGCGAGGCGCGCGGCCGCGTCGCCGCGCGCGAGCTTCAGCGGCGGGATCACGTAGGTTTCGGCCTGGCGCGCTTCCTGCGCGGTCAGGATCGCGGGCAGCTCTTCGTATTCGACCTTCGCGCGGCGCGCGGCGAGCCGCGCGGTTTCATGCGACGTCGCCACGACGATGAACATCGGCTGGCCGACGAACTGCACGATGCCCTTGGCCAGCACCGGGTCGTCGTGGATGATCGGGCCGCAATCGTTGACGCCCGGGATGTCGTCGGCCGTGAACACGGCGACCACGCCCGGCGTCGCGCGCACCGCGTCGAAGTTCATCGACACGATCTTCGCGTGCGGTTTCGCCGACAATCCGAGCGCCGCGTGCAGCGTGCCCGCGACGACCGGAATGTCGTCGGTGTAGGTGGCACGCCCGCTCACGTGCAGGTGCGCGGATTCGTGCGCGCGCGATACGTGCACCTGCGCGGCGTCGGCCTGCGGGTCGAGGGTGCTCAGGAACGGTTCTGCTTGCTGGTTCATCTTCGGTGTTCTCCGTCTTCAGACGCGCGCCGCGTCGGCGCCGGCTTCGGCGGCCACTTCACGCACATTCAGGGCTTGCGGCGGCAGCGGGTCGTGCGGGCGCGTCTCCAGCCAGAATCGGTACATCAGGTTCTTCGCGGTATCGAGGCGATACGTGCTCGTCGCGCGCATGTCGGACAGCGGCTGGTAGTCGCGCTCGAGCGCCTGCATCGCGGCCTGCGCGGTGGCTTCGTGCCACAGCGCGCCGTCGAGCACGGCTTCGGTGTGCGCCGCGCGCTTCGGCGTCGCGGCCATCCCGCCGAACGCGATGCGCGGCTCGCGGATCGTGTCGCCGTCCGCGATGAACGCGAACGCCGCGCACACGGCCGAGATGTCGGAGTCGAACCGCTTCGACAGCTTGTACGTGCGGAACTGCAGCTTCGCGCGCGCGCCGGTGCGGGTCGGCACCTTCACGCCGACGACGAATTCGTGCGGCGCCATGTCCTTCTGCTGGTAGCCCGTGTAGAGCGCCTCGAGCGGCAGCTCGCGCACCGTGTCGCCGCCGCGCAGCACGACGCGCGCGCCGAGCGCGATCAGGCCGGGCATCGTATCGCCGATAGGCGAGCCGTTCGCGACGTTGCCGCCGAGCGTGCCCGCGTTGCGGATCGGCAGCGACGCGAAGCGCTTCCACATCTCGGTCAGCTCCGGATAGGTGCCGGCCAGTGCCGCATACGCGTTCTCGACCGTCACACCCGCGCCGATCTCGATCCAGTCGCCCCGCTCCGCGACGCGCTGCAGTTCGGCGATCTGGCCGACGTAGATCAGGTCGTCGAGCCGCCGCATCTGCTTCGTGACCCACAGGCCGATGTCGGTGCTGCCCGCGAGGATCCGCGCGTCGGGCCGTTCGACCTTCAGCGCGGCCAGCGCGTCGAGCGTGCGCGGCGCCGCGAAGCGCGCGCCGTTGGGCGTCGCGTAGTCGAACGTGTCGTCGCGCCTGAGCGACGCGAGCGTGCGGGCGAGCGCGGCCGTGTCGACCGGTGCCGACGGCGCCGGCGCACCTTCGCCGGCCGCGTCGAACATCTGCACTGCCGCATCGACGATCGGGCGATAACCGGTGCAGCGGCACAGGTTGCCCGTCAGCGCGTCGGCGATCTCGGTACGCGTCGGCACGTCCTTCGCCTTCGCGCACGCGCTGCCGCAGCCTTCGTGGCCGTGCTTCTCGTACAGCGCCCACATCGACATCACGAAGCCGGGCGTGCAGAACCCGCATTGCGAACCATGGCAGTCGACCATCGCCTGCTGCACCGGATGCAGCGAGCCGTCCGGCTGGCGCAGATCCTCGACCGTCAGCAACGCCTTGCCGTCGAGCGTCGGCAGGAACTGGATGCATGCGTTGACGGCCTTGAACTCGACCGCGCCGGCGTCGGTCAGCTCGCCGACGACGACCGTGCACGCGCCGCAGTCGCCTTCCGCGCAGCCTTCCTTGGTGCCGGTGCAATGCGCGTCCTCGCGCAGGTACTGCAGCACGGTGCGGGTGACGTCCGCGCCGCTGACCTCGCGGATCGCGTGACGATGGTAGAAGCGGATCGGCTCACTCATGTCTCGATGATTCTTCAAATGGGGGTAAAGCGGTCTGCGCGGAGCGCCCGACCGACGTTTCTCTGACAGTTTGCACGCTATCACCATCAAATTTCGCAACCCATAGCCCATCACGCATGGGGCCCATATAACTGCCGCGATATGAGCGCCGGGGCCGCCCGACGCCTTTTTCGCACGGCCTTCCCGGCGTGCCGGCGCCGATCCGTTGCGCGCGAAAACGGGTCGCGATTAACTAAATGGTACCTGCGTGAAAACCGGTTCCATGGGAAAATCCCGATTCCGTTTTGCGCCGTCTTCCGTTCCGTCAGCCTCCGTTTCGCTCATTCGTTCCGACCCCATGTCATCCGATTCCGCCACACCAGCACGCAGCGGGTTCGCGGTCACGCTGCAAATCGTGTCCGTCGTCTGCTTCACGTTCATCTGCTACCTGACCATCGGCCTGCCGCTCGCGGTGCTGCCGGGCTTCGTCCATGACGACCTCGGCTTTTCCGCGATCGTCGCGGGCGGTGCGATCAGCGTCCAGTACTTCGCGACGCTCGCGTCGCGGCCGCTCGCCGGGCGCTTCGCCGATACGCTCGGCCCGAAGCAGACGGTGCTGCGCGGGCTGGTCGGCTGCGGCGCGTCGGGCGTGCTGCTGCTGGTCGCGCTGCTGCTCGCACACTGGCCGGTCGCGAGCCTCGTACTGCTGGTCGCGAGCCGGCTCGTGCTCGGCGTCGGCGAGAGCCTGTGCGGCACCGGCGCGATCCTGTGGGGCATCGGCCGGGTCGGCGTCGCGCACAACGCGAAGGTGATTTCGTGGAACGGCATCGCGACCTACGGCGCGCTCGCGCTCGGCGCGCCGGTCGGCGTCGCGATCGCGCATACGCTGAATCCGGCGCTGATCGGCGTGATCGTGATCGCGCTCGCCGCGCTCGGCTTCTACCTCGCGCGCCTGATCGATTCCGTGCCGCTCGTGCATGGCGAACGGATGTCGTATGCGAGCGTGTTCACGCGCGTGCTGCCGCACGGCCTCGGCCTCGCGCTCGGCTCGGCCGGCTTCGGCTCGATCGCGACCTTCGTCACGCTG
Source organism: Burkholderia sp. NFPP32 (assembly GCF_900119325.1). Taxonomy (NCBI): domain Bacteria; kingdom Pseudomonadati; phylum Pseudomonadota; class Betaproteobacteria; order Burkholderiales; family Burkholderiaceae; genus Burkholderia; species Burkholderia sp. NFPP32. The sequence goes on from NZ_FPJP01000001.1 coordinate 621,411, forward strand.
TACTACGCGGCGCGCCACTGGCCGAACGCCGCGCTGTCGCTGACCGTGTTCGGCACGCTGTTCATCGGCGCGCGCCTGTTGTTCGCGAACACGATCAAGACCTACGGCGGCTTCCGCGTCGCAATCGTGTCGTTCGCGTTCGAATGCTCGGGCCTCGTGCTGCTGTGGCTCGCGCCGGTGCCGCACGTCGCGCTCGTCGGCGCCGCGCTGACGGGCTTCGGCTTCGCGCTGATCTTCCCGGCGCTCGGCGTCGAGGCCGTCGCGCTCGTGCCGCCCGCGAGCCGCGGCGCGGCGCTGTCCGCATACTCGGTGTTCCTCGACCTGTCGCTCGGCATCACGGGCCCGCTCGCCGGCTATGTCGCGGGTGCGTTCGGCTATCCGCAGGTGTTCCTGTTCGCGGCGGTGGCCGCCGCCGCGGGCGTCGCGCTGTCGATGATGCTGTACCAGCGGCAGGCGCGTGTGGCGGGGAGCGGCGCGGCCGCATGAACGAGCCGCGAGGAATCGCGCGCGCCGTCCCTTCTGACGGAATGCCGTCCGAAGCCGCCCGTCGGGCGGCCGGCGATACGCGGCTTAACGCGGCAATATGTTGAAGTCCCGCAGCACGCGGGCAGCCTCGGTGTGGTGCCGGAACGGAACGACGCGCCCGAGCTTGAGTTTGGGTTCGGCACGATCGAAGAGCACAAGCGCTTCCGAAGTGTTGAGATGACGTGACATATACAGAAAGCCGTCGACCCGACGACCATGCCCGTGTACGGCGAGCGACCATTGCTGCGGGATATCGTACGGTACGACGGTCGACAGCGCCCCGTCGCCGCCGAGGTTTTTCAGCGGCAGGCCGTGCAGGACGGCCACCGTCAGCGGCAAGCCGGTGAACGAAAGTACGAAGCGCTCAAGCTCGGTCGTCACGAGCGGGAAGCCACCGACAGCGAGATCCGCGACTTCGTCGTGCAGCACCGTCTCGGCGAACGCGCAGTGCAGGTCGAAACCGAAATAGCTGGTGCCATACCGGCGCCGCTGGCGCGGGTCGTCGAAACGGTTGCCGCCCGACTTGCCGAAGTATGGCTCGCCTGTCTCGTATCGGGAGACGCGCACCAGCGCCGACGGCGCAATCTCCCGCGTAACCAGCGTCGCATTCGCGAAGTGTTCGCTCGGTGGCCTCAACGTCGACCGCACCTCCTAGCGCTCCGCGAACGCCGCTGCGGCACGCTCCACCTCTTCGCGCCTTCCTTGCGACAGCGCTTTCAGCGGCGTGACGTTGCCAAGGGACGCCTTGGGCGTCGTCAAGAACTGCCATTTACTCCATCCCGGCAAACCACCCAGGCGTTGCGTCACCTTTCCTAGCGTCTTGCGATCGATATCACCCGTCAGATAAAAGGCCGGGTAGTACTGCACCGCCCCCACGTCGACCGTGAAGATGCGCCCGGACACGACCGCCTTGCTGAGGGCCTGCCGCGTCATGCCGAGCCTTGCCCAGATCTCCGCGGCCGGCAGCAGCGCGCCCTGCGCGACGAGCGCCCGCCGTTCGGCCAGCGCGCGCCGCTCAAAATCAGCGGCCGCAGCATCCGCGCGTGCCGCCGGCTTCGCATGCTGCTTCGTGCGGCCGGAAGGTTGCCTGTCGCGGGTCGCAGCGGCAGCGATGCCGAACGTGATCGTGCCCGCCAGATCGATGACCTGGGCGATGCCGATCTTGAACAGGTGCCCGAGCTGTTCGTCCGACAGCTTGAGCAGCGCACGCGCCCGATCGGGACCGAGCATGGTCGCGGCACCAACGGCGCTGCGCAACGCCTCCTCGGTCTCGACATCGAGAATCGCAGCCGCGCTTTCAAGTGCATGAGCCTGCCTGACCATCTCCGCCTCCTTACCCAACCGGAGGTTCAAGCCTAGCCCCGAATCGAAACCAAGTCAACCAAGTCAACCTAATACCCGGTCGAGCCATGCAGCGCGTCACTCGTCCGGCCGTCGTCACGCCGTCCGGAGAAACAGCTTCCGCGTCAGGTCGAACGCGACGAGATTGCCGGCCACCACCAGAAGCAGCCCGATCACCGCGAGCGGTGACCACTGGTAGCCCTCGAACACCGTCGACACGGCCAGCGCGACGATCGGGAACAGCACCGTGCAGTACGCGGCGCGCTCTGGCCCGATCCGGCCGACGAGGGTCAGGTACGCGGTGAAACCGATCACCGAGCCCGGCACGGCGAGGTAGACGAGCGCGCCGAGATAACGCGGGCTCATGTCGAGCGTGAACGACATCCCGGCCGCCGCGCTGCCGACGGTCAGGATCGCCGCGCCGATCAGCATCGCCCAGCCATTGGTCGCGAGCGGGTGCAGCCCCATCGACTGCATCCGGCTCGACAGCAGGTTGCCGGCCGAGAAGCACATCGTGCCCGCGAACGCGATCGCGAGCCCGATCCAGGTCGCGTGATCGTCGAGATGGCCGGCCATCTGCTGCCAGAACAGGCACGCGATGCCGACCAGGCCGAGCAGCGCGCCGGCAATCGCCGACGGCCGCAGCGGGCGGCCCATGAACAGCCGGCCGTTGATCGAGTTCAGCAGCGGCGCGGTCGAGAAGATCACCGCGACCAGCCCGCTCGGCACGACCTGCTCCGCGTAGTAGAAGCACAGGAAATTCAGGCAGAACAGCGCGAAGCCCTGCGCGACGAGGTAGCGCCAGGCTTCGCGCGGCGGCCGGACCGGCCGGCGCATCACGCGCAGCAGCGCGAACAGCACGGCGGCCGCGAGCCAGAAGCGCCACGCGATCGACACGGGCGGCGGCACGGAGCCGAGTTGCCACTTGATCGCGATCCAGGTGGTGCCCCAGATCAGCACGGTGACGAAATACAGCGACAGGTTCATGGCAGCGATGGTCCGGGAATCGGATGAAACGGGATCCCGACTATGCCGCCGCGCGGCGCGCACCGATTGTCCGGAATTGCGGTCTTTTTCCGGCCGCCGCACCCGGCGCCGCACGCCCGCTTATACTCGTCGCACCATGAGCTTCTCCCTCTCCGCCCCGCCCGTCGACCGCGCCGCCACCCTGGCCGGCGGCGATTTGCCGTTCGGCCTGCAGTCGGTCTGCCGCACGCTCGCCGACGCGAACGCGACGCTCGAGCGCTTCGCGTGGCTCAGCGACCATCTCGCGATCGCCGAATGGACGCGGATCACCGACGAAAGCGAGACGATCTACGAGCAACCCGGCCACCACACGCTGTCGTGCTACCTCGACGGCGGCTACCGGACCGAGCGCGAACGCGTGCCGCGCTACGGCGCGCCGAGCCTGCTGTGCGCGCTGCCGGGCGACCACGAATCGCGCTGGTGGGTACGAGGCGAGATGCACTTCATCCATCTCTATTTCCTGCCCGAGCACTTCACGCAGCGCGCGATCCGCGAACTCGACCGCGAACCGCGCGAGCTGAAGCTCGCCGACCGCACCTATTTCGAGGATGCGCGCGTCGCCGCGCTGCTGCGCTCGCTCGCGCTGGACGGCTGGGACGATGCCGACGAGCGGCTGCGTGTGAACGAGACCGCGCACGAGGTGCTGAGCCTGCTGCTGCGCGGGCAAAGCACGACGCGTACCGACGCGTCGTTCCGCGGCGGGCTTGCGCCGGCCGTGCGCCGCCGCGTGCGCGACTACATCGATACGTACCTGACGCAGCCGCTGACGCTCGGCGAACTGGCCGACGTCGCCGCGCTGTCCGAATACCACTTCTCGCGGATGTTCCGGCTGTCGTTCGGCCGCGCGCCGCACGCGTGGGTCGCCGAGCAGCGGCTCGCGCGGGCGCGCGAACTGCTGCGCACGACGTCGCTGCCGCTCGCGCAGGTCGCGGCCGAGTGCGGATACGCAAACGCGGGCCACTTCAGCCATCGCTTTCGCGACGCGCACGGCACGACGCCGAATACGTACCGGCGCGCGATGCAGGGCCGCTGAGCGCGATCGACCGATCGCGGCCAGCCGGCCCCCGAGGCCGGTTGCCCCCTGCGGCCTTATACGCCGCGTTGCGACAGTTCCTGTTCGAGCGCCGCGACACCGGCCGGCAGGTCGACCGGCACCTTCAGGTCGACCATCGTGCGGCCGAACGCATGCAGCGTGCGGAACAGGTTGTGTTCGCGGCACTGCTCGCCCATCTGCCCGATCCGCACGATCGGCAACCCGAACGAGCCCGAGATCTCGACCTGGTACTGCTTCGAGATATGGCCGCAGACCATCCCGGGCGTGAGCCCTTCCGGCGTCTCGATCCCGACCACCGAATTGAGCCGGCAGTCCTTCGGCGCATAGAGCTTGAGCCCCATCGACTCGACACCCGCCTGCAGCGCGAGCGAGCAGCGCAGGTGGCGCGCGAAGCGGCTTTCGAGCGTCTCCGCGCAAACCAGCCGCAGCGCCTCGTGCAGCGCGAGCACGCCCGACACCGGCGCCGTGTAGTGATAGCCGGCGTTGTGCCAGAAGTTCTCCGCGAGCGCCATGTCGAGGCACCAGTGCGTGTTCGGCTCGGGGCGATGCTTCATGCGCTCCCACGCGGCGTCGGAAAACGCGATCAGCGACACGCCCGGGATCGACGACAGCCCCTTCTGGCCGCCGGTGATCACCGCGTCGATGCCCCACGCGTCCATGTCGAGCGGCATCGTCGACAGCGTGCACACCGCGTCGACGACGACCAGCGCGCCGGCCGCCTTCGCGAGCGCAGCGATGTCGCGCAGATCGCGGTTCCACACGGTGTTCGACGTCTCGCCCTGCACGATCGTGACGATCTCGGGCCGCTCGCGCGCGATCGCGTCCGCGATCTCGTCGAGGCTCGCGACCGCGCGGTCGGCCACTTCGAGCGTCGCGACGTCGGCGCCGACGCGCGTGGCCATCTCGGCCATCCGCGCGCTGAAGAAGCCGTTGCGGATCGACAGCACGCGCGTGCCGCGCCAGGCGAGGTTCGAGATCGCCATTTCCATCGCGGCCGAGCCGGGGCCCGCGACGCCGAGCACCCACTTCGTGCGGGTCTGGAACACGTAGCGCGCCATCTCCTTCACCTGCTCGATGATCTTCGCCATCGTCGCGCCGAGGTGGTTGATCACGATCGTGTTCGCCTTCGCGACGGCGGCCGGGATCGGAACCGGGCCGGCCCCCATCATCAGCAGCGGTTCTTCGGGCAGGATCGCGTCGAGCGGCACGACGACGGGACAGGGAATCGGCGAGTAATCGATGGACATGGCTGGCAAAAGGTGAGGATGGGAAATACACGGACGCCCGCCAAACCCAACTGCATGGCGAACTGATCGATCATTCCGCGTTCCGCGGCCTCGCGCAAGAGGCACGCGCGGCCGGACAGCGCGACGGTGGCCCGGTCGCCGGACCGGGCCAGCCGGCCGCCCAGGCATCGCGCGCCGGCGTTCCGGATTGGAATGGCATTGCCGGCCGGTTGTGAAACGGTTCCATGCGCGCGATTTTCTCCGCCAATATCGCCGCGTTTCATCGATGCCGACGGTTCAGCGCGACTTGGGTATCGAACGGAATAGACCGGATGTTCGATAAAAATCGCCGAACGGAATGCAATACGCAAAATCTGCGCACGGGTAAAAACATCCATTACTGCAGCATGTATTGGGGCGCGATTCCCCAAACTACCGGAGCAAACCTGATCGAATCACGAACAACCAATTGATTAACATACGAATTATTCGTCGACACGATGCATATTCCAATACTCTGCCGCCTTTGAACGGCAGGCACACGAGACAGACCGACTTTTAACCGGTACTCGCGATTTCGATTTTCCGCAACCCGCCCGTTTTCTCAGGTTGACGGATATCGCAACTATATTTAACAATCGTCTGCGGAATCGAAAACAGATTTTTCGATACGAAGGAGAACTGGGTGCCGCGCGATGCATTTTCGAGGTTGCGCGGCGAAAAATCACAACCATAATCAATCAACCGGGCCAGAAATACACAAGCCATGAACCAGATTCAGACCATGCGTGTATTCGTCTGCGTCGCCGAGCAGCAGAGCTTCCGGCGCGCAGCGCACCATCTCGGCGTGTCCAATGCGCTCGTCACGCGTTCGATCGCGATGCTCGAGGGTCACCTGAACACACGGCTGATCCACCGCACCACGCGCAACCTGTCGCTCACCGAGGCCGGCGTGCGCTACCTCGACGGTTGCCGCGCGCTGCTAGAGGAATTCGACCACCTCGAGTCGTCCGTCGCGCATGCCGTGCGCGAACCGGCCGGCACGCTGCGCGTCGTCGCGTCGGGCCTGCTGTCGCCGCTCGCGCTGACGCCGCTCGTCAGCAGCTTCCGGCACCGCTACCCCGAGCTGCGCGTGCAGCTGACCGTCGCCGAGGGGCCGCTCGACGTGCTCGAATCGGGCTACGACGTCGGCATCGTCACGGGCAACCGGCTCGACGGCAACCCGACGCTGATCGGCCATGCGCTCGCGCCGAACCCGTTCGTCGCCTGCGCGGCGCCTGCCTATCTCGACCGGCGCGGCGAGCCGCGCGCGCCCGACGACCTGCCGGGCCACGACTGGGTCACGCTCGCGCCGCACCAGCATGCGCCCGCGTGGCAGCTGGTCGGCCACGACGGCGTCGCGCATTCGGTCACGGTGCGCCCGGCCTGCACGCTCAACCAGCTCGCACTCGTGCAGGCGGCCGCCATTGCCGGCGCCGGCATCGCGGTGCTGCCCGAGCCGTGCGTCGCCGATGCGCTCAACAGCGGCACGCTCGTGCGGCTGCTGCCCGGCTACCGGATCGACGACCCGGATGCGCAACTGTCGCTCGTCTATCCGAACCGCCAGTACGTGCCGGCCCGCACGCGCAGCTTCGTCGAGCACGCGCTCGACCACTTCAGCGCGCAGACGGCCCGCGAGCGGAAGGATTACGGCTTCCTGCGTCCGTCGCGCGGCCCCGACCGCTCCGACATCGTCACGGGCCTGCAGTAAACTGCGCGCGTCAGCCATCGGAGGTGCAGCGTGCGCGTGATCCTGTTCAGCAGCCGGCAGTACGACGACGATTCGTTCACCGCCGCCAACCGGCAGTTCGGCTATCGGCTGCACTTCCAGCCGTCGCACCTCGACGCGGAAACCGCGATCCTCGCGCACGGCTATGACGTCGTCTGCCCGTTCGTCAACGACACCGTCGACGCAGCCGTGCTCGAACGGCTGGCGGACGGCGGCACGCGTCTGATCGCGCTGCGCTCGGCGGGCTTCAACCACGTCGACCTGGCGGCCGCCGAGCGGCTCGGCATCGCGGTCGTGCGCGTACCCGCGTATTCGCCGCACGCGGTCGCCGAGCATGCGGTCGCGCTGATCCTCGCGCTCAACCGCCGCCTGCCGCGCGCCGTCGCGCGCACCCGCGAAGGCGACTTCTCGCTGAACGGCCTGCTCGGCTTCGACCTGCACGGCAAGACGGTCGGCGTGATCGGCACCGGCATCATCGGCAGCGTGTTCGCGAAGATCATGATGGGCTTCGGGATGCACGTGCTCGCGCACTCGGTGCCGCCGTACAACGACGAGCTGATCGCGTTCGGTGCGCGCTATGTCGAGCTCGACGCGTTGCTGCACCAGGCCGACATCGTCAGCCTGCACTGTCCGCTGCTGCCGTCGACGCACCATCTGATCAACGAACAGACGCTCGCGCGGATGAAGCACGGCGCGATGCTGATCAACACCGGCCGCGGCGGCCTCGTCGATGCGCAGGCGCTGATCGACGCGCTCAAGAGCGGCCAGCTCGGCCATCTCGGGCTCGACGTGTACGAGGAGGAAAGCGGGCTCTTCTTCGAGGATCACTCCGACCTGCCGCTGCAGGACGACGTGCTCGCGCGCCTGCTGACGTTCCCGAACGTGATCGTCACGTCGCACCAGGCATTCTTCACGCGCGAGGCGTTGGCGGAGATCGCGCACACCACATTGCTGAACATCGAGGCGTGGCATGCCGGCACGCCGCAGAACCTCGTGACGGCGAATCGCTGAGAAATCGACGAAACCGGCTCATTTCATGGTTGCCGGCGCCACCGCAATCGTTTGCTTTTGATCAACGCTGAAAACACGATCTTTTACATCAACAATTCCGCATTTTGTTTCGACTGATGTAACGCGGCCCGCGCGCGGTCTGCTATCGTTGCGCCGACGTCATCCCCTGCTTTTGCCGCTCATGCGTTTCGACGACTCCGATATCGCCGCCGTCTACCGCGCCATTTTCGAACGGCGCGACATGCGCCATTTCACGCCGGCGCCCGTCGATCCGGCGGTGCTCGCGCGCTTGCTGCGCGCGGCGCACCACGCGCCGAGCGTCGGCTTCATGCAGCCGTGGCGCTTCATCCGCATCACCGATCCCGCGCTGCGCACCGCGATCCACGCGCTGGTCGAGGCCGAGCGCCGCGCGACCGCCGACGCGCTCGGCGAGCGCCAGGACGAATTCATGCGGCTGAAGGTCGAAGGCGTGCGCGAATGCGGCGAACTGCTGGTCGTCGCGCTCGCCGACGGCCGCGAACACCACGTGTTCGGCCGCCGCACGCTGCCGGAGATGGATCTCGCGTCCGCCGCGTGCGCGATCCAGAACATGTGGCTCGCCGCGCGCGCGGAAGGGCTCGGGATGGGCTGGGTGTCGCTGTTCGACGTCGATGCGCTGCGCACGCTGCTGCGGATGCCCGCCGGTGCGAAGCCGATCGCCGTGCTGTGCGTCGGGCACGTCGACGCGTTCTATGCAAAGCCGATGCTCGAGCAGGAGCGCTGGGCCGCGCGAATGCCGATCGAAGCATGCCTGTTCGAGAACGGCTGGGACGATCCGGCCTCGATCGACGCCGCCGGATCGCCTGCATCGCGTGCATCGCCTGCGGACACGAACGCCGAACCGGACGCAAGCGTGCCACGCACACCGGACACCATCGCCGAACCGGCTCGATCCGCCGCACCCTCCGACGGGTCGCCCGAACGCATCGCCTGAAGCGCGGCCCGGTAGCCGCCACCGCTCCGACCCCGACGAATTCGCACGCCGCAAACCGCCGCCAAATCCCACATTGTGAGCTTCCCGCCCGCTACCCCGTCGCACGCCGGCAACATCCGTTTTGGCCCCAAGCATAAGGGTTTTCACTGAAGTAGAATCGCGCTGTCGTTCGCCTTCCCGCCGCCCGCCCCGCGCATCCTGCGCCCACCCGAGCAGCGACTTTTCCCGAGCCTACCGCGATGCCCTTGCCTCTTTTCGCCCTCGCCGTCGCCGCATTTGGAATCGGTACCACCGAATTCGTGATCATGGGGCTGCTGCCCAACGTCGCGCGCGACCTCGGCGTGTCGATTCCGGCCGCCGGGATGCTCGTGTCGGGCTATGCGCTCGGCGTGACGATCGGCGCGCCGATCCTCGCGATCGTCACCGCGAAGATGCCGCGCAAGCGCGCGCTGATGGGCCTGATCGGGCTGTTCATCGCCGGTAACCTGTTCTGCGCGATCGCACCGGGCTATGCGGTGCTGATGGCCGCGCGCGTCGTCACCGCGTTCTGCCACGGCGCGTTCTTCGGGATCGGCTCGGTGGTCGCGAGCAACCTCGTCGCGCCGAACCGCCGCGCGCAGGCGATCGCGCTGATGTTCACGGGCCTCACGCTCGCGAACGTGCTCGGCGTGCCGCTCGGCACCGCGCTCGGCCAGGCGTTCGGCTGGCGCGCGACGTTCTGGGCCGTCACCGGCATCGGCATCGCCGCGGCCGCCGCGCTCGCGGTCTGCCTGCCGAAGAACCTCGCGATGCCCGACACCAGCATCACCCGCGAATTCAGCGTGCTGAAGCACCCACAGGTGCTGATGGTGCTCGGCATCAGCGTGCTCGCGTCCGCGAGCCTGTTCAGCGTGTTCACGTACATCACGCCGATCCTCGAGGACGTGACCGGCTTCTCGCCGCGTCAGGTCACCTATGTGCTGCTGCTGTTCGGCCTCGGGCTGACGGTCGGCGGCACGCTCGGCGGCAGGCTCGCCGACTGGCGCCGGATGCCGTCGCTGATCGCGACGCTCGCGCTGATCGGCCTCGTCCTCGCGCTGTTCGCGGGCACGATGCATTTGCCGTTCGCCGCGCTCGCGACGATCTTCGTGTGGGGCATCCTCGCGTTCGCGATCGTGCCGCCGCTGCAGATCCTGATCGTCGATCGCGCGAGCGACGCGCCGAACCTCGCATCGACGCTGAACCAGGGCGCGTTCAACCTCGGCAATGCGACGGGCGCGTGGCTCGGCGGAATGGCGATCGGCTCCGGCGTGTCGCTCGTGAACCTGCCGTGGGTCGGCGTCGCGATGGCCGTCGCGGCGCTGGCGCTCACGCTGTGGTCGGCGTCGCTCGAACGCCGCCCGCTGGCCGCGCCGACTGAATACGTGTAACGCGCCGACGCGCATTCGTTGCGCGCGCAACGCATTCGATCCTGACGGCCTTCATGGACCTTTCAAGGTCCGCGGTGTAGCATCCCGGCCGATGAAAGCCATTCTCAATCGTGATTTCCTCGCGCTCATTTTGAGCGTCGCGGTCGTCGGCCTCGGGACCGGCGCCACGCTGCCGCTCACCGCGCTCGCACTGACCGAAGCCGGACACGGCACCAACGTCGTCGGCATGCTGACGGCCGCGCAGGCGCTCGGCGGTCTCGCGATCGTTCCGTTCGTCACCGCGCTCGCGCGGCACATCGGCTCGCGCCGCGCGATCGTCGTGTCGGTCGTGCTGCTCGCGGCAGCCACCGCGCTGATGCAGTTCACGTCGAACCTGATCCTGTGGGGCGTGCTGCGCGTGCTGTGCGGCGCCGCGCTGATGCTGCTGTTCACGATCGGCGAAGCGTGGGTCAACCAGCTCGCCGACGATTCGACGCGCGGCCGCGTCGTCGCGATCTACGCGACCAATTTCACGCTGTTCCAGATGGCGGGCCCCGTGCTCGTCAGCCAGATCGCGGGCGCGACGAGCATCCGCTTCGCACTGTGCGGCGCGCTGTTCCTGCTCGCGCTGCCGACGCTCGCGACGATCCGGCGCGCGCCGCTCGCGGGCGACGACGCGCATCACGAAGCGCACGGTCGCTGGCTCGACGTGCTGCCGCGCATGCCCGCGCTGATCATCGGCACCGGGTTCTTCGCGCTGTTCGATACGCTCGCGCTGTCGCTGCTGCCGCTCTACGCGATGGATCACGGCGTCGCGAGCGCGACCGCCGTGCTGCTCGCGTCGATCATGCTGTTCGGCGATACCGCGATGCAGTTCCCGATCGGCTGGCTCGCGGACAAGCTCGGCCGCGAACGCGTGCACCTCGGCGCGGGCTGGATCGTGCTGGCCGGCCTGCCGCTGCTGCCGCTCGTGATCGCGAACCCGTGGCTGTGCTGGCCGCTGCTGTTCGTGCTCGGCGCGGCGGCCGGCAGCATCTACACGCTGTCGCTCGTCGCATGCGGCGAACGCTTCCGCGGCGCGGCGCTCGTCACCGCGAGCTCGCTCGTGTCGGCGTCGTGGAGCGCCGCGAGCTTCGGCGGCCCGCTCGTCGCGGGCGCATTGATGGAGCAACTGGGCAGCAACGCGCTGGTCGGCGTGCTGGTCGTCTGCGTCGCGGCGTTCGTCGCGGCCGCGCTGTGGGAGCGCCGCGCCGCGTTGCAACGCGCGGTCTGACACGCACGCGCCGCCACACAATGACGACGGCCCGCATGATGCGGGCCGCCCGGTACTGCCGTACCGTGTGCTGCGTGCTACGTCTTGCGCGTTACGCGCTCCGCGCCGGCAGGATCTTGCCCGCGCAGGTGCCGAAGCCGACGCGATAGCCGTCGCCCTGGCACCATCCGGCGAGCGTCAGCTCGTCGCCGTCCTCGATGAATGCGCGGCTGCCGACGCCGTCCAGCGCAACCGGCTCCTTGCCGTTCCACGTCAGTTCGAGCAGGCTGCCGAACGAATCCTTCGTCGGCCCGCTGATCGTGCCCGAACCCATCAGGTCGCCGACCCGCGTGTTGCAGCCCGCGACCGTGTGATGCGCGAGCTGCTGCGCCATCGTCCAGTACATGTGCTTGAAGTTGGTGCGGCAGATCGACGTCGCATGCGCCGCCCCTTCGGCGCGCAGCGTCACTTCGAGCGCGATGTCGAACGCATGCCTGCCCGCGTGGCGCAGATACGCGAGCGGCTGCGGCGACTGCTCCGGCTGCGCGGTGCGGAACGGTTCGAGCGCGTCGAGCGTGACGATCCACGGCGAGATCGTCGTCGCGAACGTCTTCGCGTTGAACGGGCCGAGCGGCACGTATTCCCACTGCTGGATGTCGCGCGCGCTCCAGTCGTTCAGCAGCACCATCCCGAAGATATGCGCCTCCGCGTCCTCGCACGCGATCGGCTCGCCGAGCGCGTTGCCCTTGCCGACGATGAAACCCGTCTCCAGCTCGATGTCGAGCTTGCGGCACGCGCCGAACACCGGGCGCTCCTGGTCGGGCAGCTTCAGTTGCCCGTTCGGGCGCCGCACCGGCGTGCCGCTCACGACCACCGACGACGCGCGGCCGTTATAGCCGATCGGCATCTCCGACCAGTTCGGCAGCAGCGCATTCTTCGGATCGCGGAACATCGACCCGACGTTGGTCGCGTGCTCCTTCGACGAATAGAAATCGGTGTAGCCGGGGATCTCGACCGGCAGATGCAGCGTCGCGTCGCGCTGCGCGACGAGCACCTGCGCGCGCAGCGCCGCATCGTCACGCAGCCGCGCGTTGTCGCGCGAGAACAGGTCCGACAACTGCACGCGCACGCTGCGCCATGCATCGCGGCCGAGCGCGATGAACGCATTGAGCGTCGGCGCGGCGAACGCGTCGGCGCCGGCCGGCAGCGTCACGAGGCCCGCGCGCGCAAGCGCCGCGAGATCGACGATCTGGTCGCCGAGCGCGACGCCCGCACGGCGCGCCGCCTGCTTCGCATCGCTGAAAATCCCGAACGGCAGGTTCTGGATCGGGAAATCGCAGGCGGGATCGTTCGCCGTGTCGACCCAGCTCTTGCGGGCCGGGTCGAGCGTCGCGCGCCAGTCTTGGGTGTCGCTCATCTTTGCTCCGGGTTGAAGTGTTTCCTGATGCCTTGCCAGCATTCGAAGTAGTCGGCCTGCAACTGCGCGGTGTCGAGCGCGTAGCGCGTCGGCCGGATCAGCGTGCGGGTCTCGAACATGAACGCCATCGTCGCGTCGACCTTGTGCGGCTTCGTCGTGTCGCTCGCGGACGCCTTCTCGAACGTGTCCGCGTCGGGCCCGTGGCCCGACATGCAGTTGTGCAGGCTCGCACCGCCCGGCACGAAGCCTTCCGCCTTCGCGTCGTACGCGCCGTGCACGAGCCCCATGAACTCGCTCGCGACGTTGCGGTGGAACCAAGGCGGGCGGAACGTATCCTCGGCCGCGAGCCAGCGCGGCGGGAAGATCACGAAGTCGATCGTGTCGACGCCCGGCGTATCGCTCTGCGACTGCAGCACGAGGAAGATCGACGGATCGGGATGGTCGTAGCTGATCGAGCCGATCGTGTTGAACAGGCGCAGGTCGTATTTGTACGGCGCGTAGTTGCCGTGCCACGCGACGACGTCGAGCGGCGAATGGCCGATGTCCGCGCGCCACAGTCGGCCGTTCAGCTTCGCGATCAGCTCGAACGCGCCTTCGCGATCCTCGTAAGCGGCCTGCGGCGTCAGGAAGTCGCGCGGGTTCGCGAGACCGTTCGAGCCGATCGGGCCGAGATCCGGCAGGCGCAGCTGCGCACCGAAGTTTTCGCAGATGTAGCCGCGCGCGTCGCCGTCCGGCAGCGCGACGGAAAAGCGCACGCCGCGCGGGATCACCGCGATCTCGAACGGCTCGACGTCGAGCCGGCCGAATTCGGTCGCGATGAACAGCCGCCCCTGCTGCGGCACGATCAGCAGTTCGCCGTCCGCGCTGTAGAAGAAGCGGTCCTGCATCGAGCGGTTCGCCGCGTACAGGTGGATCGCGCAGCCGTTCATCGCGGCCGCCGAGCCGTTGCCGGCCATCGTCACCAACCCGTCGACGAAATCGGTCGGCTCGACCGGCATCGGCAGCGGATCCCAGCGCAGCTGGTTCGGCGGCGTCGGCGGCACGTCGGCCGAGTCGCCGAATTCCGACACGAGCCGCTGCGGGCCCGCGTATGGCTCGAACGGCCGGTGCACGGCGGCCGGGCGGATGCGGTACAGCCACGAGCGGCGGTTGTGGCCGCGCGGCGCGGTAAACGCGGTGCCCGACAGCTGCTCCGCATACAGCCCGTACGGCGCGCGCTGCGGCGAGTTGCGGCCGTGCGGCAGCGCGCCGGGCAGCGCCTCGGTCGCGAATTCGTTCGCGAAACCGCTCAGGTAGCCGGCGGTCGCCGGTTTCGACAGGTCAAGCGTCATCGTTTCATTTCTCCATCAATTCATCGCGACATTCGGCGCCTGCGCGCCGTTTCGCCGCGTTACGCCCGCCAGGCCAAGAACGAACAGCGCCGAACACAGCACGGGCACCGCGGCCGCGTGGAACAGCGCGCCGTTCGACCAGTTCAGCGCAATCAGTTGTCCGCCGACGAGCGGCCCGAGCACCGAGCCGATCCGGCCGATGCCGAGGCTCCAGCCGATGCCCGTGGAGCGCAGCGACGTCGGGTAATACTGGCCCGCGAGCGCGTTCACGGCCGGCTGCCCGCCGACCACGCAGAACCCGCCCGCGAACACGACGACCAGCAGCCACGGCAGCGCATGCGCGACCGAGCCGATCAGCCCCACCGACACGGCCGCGCACGCGAAGCAGGCGAACAGCACGCGCACGAAGCCGTAGCGTTCGATGAACCAGCCGAGCGACAGCGTGCCGATCACGCCGCCCGTCTGCAGCGCCGTGCCGACGATCACCGCCGTGCCCGGCGAATAACCCGCGTCGCGCATCACGGTCGGCAGCCAGTTCGACAGGAAGTACAGATCGATCAGGTTCATGAAGCTGATCGCCCACAGCAGCAGCGTGACCGGCAGGCGGCCGTGGCTGAACAGCTCGGCCACCGGCGCGCCGGTCGCGGCCCGCTCGCGTACGACGAGGCGCGTGTCCGCATCGATGCCGGCCTGCGGCGCGAAACGCGCAAGCCAGTCGCGCGCCTGCGCGATGCGCCCTTTCAGCACCAGGAACTGCAGCGATTCGGGCAGCCGCGCGACCATCGCGATCGTAAGCGCGAGCGGCACCGCGCCGCCGACGAAGAACACCGAACGCCAGCCGAGCGCCGGAATCAGCGCGGCGCTGATGAAGCCGCCGATCGCAGCGCCAAGCGTGAAGCCGCACGACACCATCATCATCCGCTTCACGCGATGCGCGGCCGGACTGAACTCGCCGACCAGCGCCATCGCGTTCGGCATGATGCAGCCGAGGCCGAGGCCCGTGACGAAGCGCAGCGCCATCAGCACGGGAATCGAGCTTGCGAACGGTGTCGCGAGCATCGTCACCGCGAAGAACAGCGTCGAGCCGATCAGCACCGGGCGCCGCCCGATCCGGTCGGCCAGCACCGACAGCCCGAGCGCACCGAGCAGCATCCCGAACAGGCTCGCGCTGAACACCGGGCCGAGCGCCTGCTTCGGCACGCCCCATTCGGCGATCACGCTCGGCGCGACGTAGCCCATCGCCTGCGCGTCGAAACCGTCGATCACGAGGCACAGCCCGCACAACACGAGCAGCATCCAGTGAAAGCCCGGGCGATGGGTCTCGTCGATCACGCGCTCGACTTCGAGCACGCGCGCGTCGGCCGGCGCCGCGCTCATTGCGCCACCTCGGCGGCCGGATGCACGGGCGGCGTCACGCCCTGGCGCGCGAGCGCCATCGCTTCGCGCAGCACGTCGATGTCGCCGATCTGGTTCGCGAGCAGCAGGATCAGCTTCGCGTTGACGAGCTGGCTGTCGGCATCGGACAGGTCGCGATGCATGTCGATCAGCGCTTCGTAGAACGCGTCCGGATCGGCCAGGCGCGGGCGGGTGTCGAGTGAGGGCATGACGGGGTCTCCGGTGTCTTTATCGTGTCCAATGCGGTATTCATCGTGCGCAGGTCGCGCGCGCCAGTGCGTCGGCAAGCGCCTGACGGTCGAGCGTGCGCATGCGTGCGCAGACATGCTGGTCGGGACGCAGCAGGTAGAACGTGCCGGGCTTCGCGTCATAGCGTTGCGCGGCGAAACCGCCGACGTCCTCCACGACGTCGATGCCGGCCACCGGCTGCGCGTGCCCGGCGGGCACGACGAGCACCGGCCGCACCGGCAGCGCGAGGCCGTCGACGGCCTGCGCGAGCGCGGCCGCGTCGCCCGGCAACCCGAACAGCACGCCGGTGAAGCCGCCGCGCAAGTGCTGCAGCAGCCAGCCCGCCGCACCCTGCACACGCACCGGCGCATCGGCCGCCGCCGCGCCCGGTCGCATCGCGCATGCGAATGCGTCGCCGCCGCGGTCCGGCGTGTTCAGCGGCGAATCGGCCAGCACGGCCGGCACCGACAGGCGGCCGCTGTTCACGAGCTTGCGCGCGAATTCGCAATCGCGCGCAAGCTTCAGCGTCGCGTCGCGGAACACGCGCGACACCGGGCTTTTCGGCGTGATGAAATCGGTCGAGCGCGTCGAGTTGCGAATGTTCTCGTCGGCCGCTAACTCGCGTTCGCTCGCGTACGTATCGAGCAGGCGGTCGGCCGAGCGGCCGTCGAGCACGAGCTTCAGCTTCCACGCGAGGTTGTCCGCATCCTGCACGCCGCTGTTCGCGCCGCGCGCGCCGAACGGCGACACGCCGTGCGCGGAATCACCCGCGAACAGCACGCGGCCGTGACGGAACGACTCCATCCGCTGGCAGCGGAATGTGTAGACGCTCACCCATTCGAGCTCGAACGCGGCGTCCGGCCCGAGCAGCGCGCGCACGCGCGGGATCACGCGCTCCGGCTGCTTCTCGGCGACGGGATCGGCGTCCCAGCCGAGCTGGAAGTCGATGCGCCATACGTTGTCGGGCTGGCGGTGCAGCAGCACCGACTGGTTCGGGTGGAACGGCGGATCGAACCAGAACCAGCGCTCGGTCGGAAACTCCGCCTTCATCTTCACGTCGGCGATCAGGAAGCGGTCCTTGAACGTACGGCCGTGGCTTTCGAGGCCCATCATCGTGCGCATCGGGCTGCGCGAGCCGTCGGCCGCGATCACGTATTGCGCACGCAGCGTCGCGACGCCGTCCGGCGTCTCGATCGTCAGCACCGCATGCTCGGCCGACTGCTCGACGCCCGTCACCTTGTGCTTCCAGCGGATGTCGATGTTCGGCAGCTCGAACGCGCGATCGGCCAGATAGCCTTCGACGTAGTACTGCTGCAGGTTGATGAACGCGGGGCGTGCATGCCCTTCCTCGGGCAGCAGGTCGAATGCGTAAAGCTGTTCGTCCTGCAGGAACACCTTGCCGACGTGCCAGCTCACGCCCTTGTCGACGAAGCGCTCGCCGCAGCCGAGCCGGTCGAAGATCTCGAGCGTGCGCTTCGCGAAGCAGATCGCGCGCGAGCCGGTGGACAGCGTGTCGTCGTCGTCGAGCAGCACGACAGGCACACCCTGCTGCGCGAGGTCGATCGCGGCCGACAGGCCCACCGGGCCCGCGCCGACGACGATCACCGGGTGAACGGCCGCGTCATGCGCGCGCGGACGGTACTCGAACTTCAGCGTCTGGTAATCGATGCTCATGGTCGCCATCCGCGCCTCAACCCTGCCGTGCGCGCGCCGGCGCGCCCGTCATTCCGCCCGTCACCTGCCGGCGCTCCCGCCCGCCTTTCCTGTCAACCGCCACGTCTCGCTCCTTGCTTCCCGTTGATTCGCGAACGGCGCCGTAGAACGACGCCCGAATGCCGCATTTCTTGATCGGCGACAAATCCTGGATTTACGAATAGTAAAACCAATTACGAATAGTGAAATAAACGTAAACCCTAGCCGCCGGTTCGAGGACGGGATAACCATATGAGCGAAACGCCGAGCCGAGCGTGGCGCGCGCTGCTAATATCGAGATACGAGGCGGCCCGTTCGGCCGCCGTTTTTCCTTCTTACGCCGATGATTCCGCCCACCATTCCCGAGCTGGTCGCCCGTGCCGGGCAACTGCCGTATCTGCGGGATCACCTCGCGCTTGCCGAAGGCGGCACCGCGAGCGCGAATCTGCCCGAGCGCACGCTCGGCAGCGCCTACGAACCGATCTACGACGTGACGATGCCCGGCGCGCCGCAATCGACGTCGTTCACCGACGCGATCGAGCGCTACGGCGACGAACTCGGCTTCCAGGCTGTCACGGTCGTCACGGGCGCCGCGCACGATCCGGTCGACTCGGCCGTCGACGACCAGACACTCGTCGCGATCGACCGCCTGTCGCGCGCGCTGCACGCGATCAACTTCTTCGGCGCGCAGCGCCACGGGCTGCTGTTCCTGCGCGTGCACGAACGGCTGCTCAAGAGCGTGAAGTACGACCACGGCAAGCATTTCTCGTCGGTGCTGCAGCGCTTCGGGCTGCCGACCGAGCGGATCGTGATCGAGCTGCCGGCGGTCGCCGTCGCGCACAAGACCTTCCTCGGCTACCTGACGCGCAGCTACCAGCATCACGGCTTCAAGGTCGCGGACAAGCTGCCCGATCCGGGCCGCATCCTCGCGGTCGAATCGGAGATGGCGCGGCCCGACTACATCAAGATGGATGCGGGCATCGCGTTGCGCGACGGGATGGTCAAGGCGCTCGTCGCGTATGCGCAGCGCGTGCGGATTCCGCTGATCTTCGACGGCGTCGTCGACGAGACGCAGTGCGAGCTGCTGCGCCAGCACGACGTGCGGTTCATGCAGGGGCCCGCGTTCGCGAAGGTCGTGACGGCCTGAACGGATGGGACGGCAGGCGCGCGCGGAGAGCCGCGCGCCGCATGCCGGATGCGGGTGTCGTGCTGCTGCGGGATGGGGCGATCGGGCCGCCTGGCGCGACCCGCTGCCCGACGCCTGCCCGTCGGTGCCGATGGTTAGCGCTTACGCTCGTCCGCCATCGTCGTACTTGGGCAGATCGTCGTCGATCTCGATGCCCGGGAAACGATCCCCATACCAGACGTGCCACGCCGGGCGCAGCCGCGACGGCTCGTCGAGCGTCGCATAATTGATTTCGACCGTTTTCGGCGCGTCGCCAAGCCGGTATTCGAGCTGCGCGCCGCAACGGCCGCAGAAGCGCCGCTCGCCCCACGCGCTCGACGCGTAGACGGTCGGCTCGCCCTGCAGGTATTCGAACGCGTCGATCGGCACCGATGCCGATGCGACGACCGCCGCGCCGGTCGTGCGTTGACAGAGCCGGCAGTGGCAGAAGCCGGCGTCGGTCGGAACGTGGGCGATACGGTAGCGGATCGCGCCGCACGCGCATCCGCCTTCCATCGTTTCTGGGTGGGACATCGCGAACCTCGTCGTCGGGAAGCCGGCGAACGATGATGAGCGCGGTTCGACCGCAGCACAAGAGACGGCGGCAGCGCCGTCATCGGCTCTCACCGACACCGGAGACGAAACCGCTGCGGCGCGACGGCGATAGCCGCGCGCCGCGTTGCTCACGCCGTCTGCCCGAGCCGCTGCGCGAGCGCCTTCAGCTTCGGCCCGACCTGCGTACGGAACACGTCCTCGTCCATCGACGATGCGGGGCCGCTGCAGCTCAGGATCAGCCAGCGCCCCTCGCGCGGCTCGCGAAACGGCACGGCCGCCGCGTTCACGTCCATATGCCATGCACGGAACGAATAGCAGCAACCGCCCGCCGAGAACTCGGCCACCGCATGCTGTGCGGCGGCGACGAGCGCATCGGCGTCGGCCGCGCCGCCGGCCGCGCGATGCAGTTCCGCATAAAGCGCGCGGCGCACGTCCTCCGGCTGCACGGCCAGGTACGCGCGCCCCATCGAACTCGTCAGCATCGACAGCCGCGAACCGGGCGCGAGCCCGAGCGTCAGCGCGGTCTCGCTGCGGATCGTCTCCAGATAGATCATGTCGAGCCCGTCGCGGCAGCCGAGCGATACGGCCGCGCCGATCTCGCGCGCGAGCGCCTGCATGTGCGGCCGCGCGAGGTCGATCGTCCCCGAGCCCGACAGCAGCGCGTAGCCGAGCGACAGCACGCCGGCGTCGAGCGCATACTTTCCGAGCGTCTCGTCGTAGCGCAGATAGCCGAGCACGGTCAGCGTATAGGCGAGCCGGTTCACGGTCGCCTTCGGCAGCCCCGTGCGCTCCGCGAAGTCGCGGTTGCCGAGCATCGTCTCGCCGGGCCGGAATGCGCGCAGCAGGTCGAGCCCGCGCGCGAGCGCGACGACGAACTTGCGTTCGTCGATCGTGGTTTCGTCGATGGTTGAAAGTGTCATCTGGTGCTACACTGGGTTCGATTTGCAAAACATTGTTCCGCACAGCGGAACTTCAGTCAAGTGATCATTTGGCATGAGCCCGATCAAACCGGGGACGACCGCAAAGCATGGGGTCTGCGCAAGCGCTGAAGCGCTAACGCGGACCGACAGGAGATGAGACGATGAGTGCTGCAACTTTTCATTGGGACGATCCGCTGCTGCTCGACCAGCAACTGACCGAGGAAGAGCGGATGGTGCGCGACGCCGCGCAGGCTTACGCGCAGGACAAGCTCGCGCCGCGCGTCACCGAAGCGTTCCGCCACGAACGCACCGACGCAGCCATCTTCCGCGAGATGGGCGAAGTCGGCCTGCTCGGGCCGACGATTCCGGAGGAATACGGCGGCCCCGGCCTCAATTACGTGAGCTACGGGCTGATCGCGCGCGAAGTCGAGCGCGTCGATTCGGGCTACCGGTCGATGATGTCCGTGCAGTCGTCGCTCGTGATGGTGCCGATTCACGAATTCGGCTCGGACGCGCAGAAGCAG
Source organism: Burkholderia sp. NFPP32 (assembly GCF_900119325.1). Lineage (NCBI taxonomy): Bacteria > Pseudomonadati > Pseudomonadota > Betaproteobacteria > Burkholderiales > Burkholderiaceae > Burkholderia > Burkholderia sp. NFPP32. The sequence goes on from NZ_FPJP01000001.1 coordinate 642,202, forward strand.
AAATACCTGCCGAAGCTCGCGACCGGCGAATGGATCGGCTGCTTCGGGCTGACCGAGCCGAACCACGGCTCCGATCCGGGCAGCATGGTCACGCGCGCGAAGAAGGTGCCCGGCGGCTACTCGCTGTCCGGCGCGAAGATGTGGATCACGAATTCGCCGATCGCCGACGTGTTCGTCGTGTGGGCGAAGCTCGAAGAGAACGGCAAGGACGCGATCCGCGGCTTCATCCTCGAGAAGGGCTGGAAAGGCCTGTCCGCGCCCGCGATCCACGGCAAGGTCGGGCTGCGCGCGTCGATCACCGGCGAGATCGTCCTCGACGAGGTGTTCGTACCAGAAGAGAACCTGATGCCGAACGTGAGCGGCCTGCGCGGCCCGTTCACATGCCTGAACTCGGCGCGCTACGGGATCGCATGGGGCGCGCTCGGCGCCGCCGAATCGTGCTGGCACACCGCGCGCCAGTACGTGCTCGACCGCCAGCAGTTCGGCCGGCCGCTCGCCGCGAACCAGTTGATCCAGAAGAAACTCGCCGACATGCAGACCGAAATCACGCTCGGCCTGCAAGGCGTGCTGCGCCTCGGCCGGATGAAGGACGAAGGCACGGCGGCCGTCGAGATCACGTCGATCATGAAGCGCAATTCGTGCGGCAAGTCGCTCGACATCGCGCGGCTCGCGCGCGACATGCTCGGCGGCAACGGCATCTCCGACGAATTCGGCGTCGCGCGCCACCTCGTGAACCTCGAAGTGGTCAACACGTACGAAGGCACGCACGACATCCATGCGCTGATCCTCGGCCGCGCGCAGACAGGCATCCAGGCATTCTTCTGATCGTCCGGATGCGGCGCGCCCGGCAGCGATGCAGCGTACGCGCAAAAAGATACGGCCCGCCCGGCATGACTGCCGGGCGGGCCGTTTTTCATCCGATATCGGATCCGCGGACCGGGCCGCCGGCCCGGTACCGCGTTCACGCGCCGATGCTTACTTGTTCGGCTGCGGCGTGAGGCGCAGATACGGACGCACCGCGTTGAAGCCCTTCGGGAACCGCTTCTTCAGCTCTTCCGGATCCTGCAGCGACGGCACGATCACGACGTCGTCACCATCCTTCCAGTTGCCGGGCGTCGCGACCTTGTAGTTGTCGGTCAGTTGCAGCGAGTCGATCACGCGCAGCACTTCGTCGAAGTTGCGGCCCGTGCTGGCCGGATAGGTGATGGTGAGCCGCACCTTCTTGTTCGGGTCGATCACGAACAGCGAGCGCACCGTCAGCGTTTCGTTCGCGTTCGGATGGATCATGTCGTACAGCTGCGAAACCTTGCGGTCCGCATCGGCAATGATCGGGAAGCCGACGACCGTCGACTGCGTTTCGTTGATGTCGTTGATCCAGCCCTTGTGCGATTCGACGCCGTCGACCGACAGCGCGATCACCTTCACGTTGCGTTTCTCGAATTCGCCCTTCAGCTTCGAGGTCAGCCCGAGTTCAGTCGTGCACACCGGCGTGTAGTCGGCCGGATGGGAGAACAGGACACCCCAGCTGTCGCCGAGCCACTCGTGAAACTTGATGGTGCCCAGGCTCGATTCCTGCTCGAAATCCGGTGCGATGTCGCCAAGACGCAGACTCATGATGTTCCCTCCTCGAACGATGCTGGTTGAAACCGCGCGCCGTATGGCGCGGGACAGTCCATCAGCTTACGGGAAGCAATGGGCCGTGCGAACGATTATTCCGTTTGATATTCATACTTTTTTGTCATTTTTACGCGGTGTTGCGGCGAGACGGCCGGCCACGTGGGAAACTTTTCACCCCGTTTGACGCTCTGCTGATAATTACAAATCGTTTACCATGCGGTCTTGCACGCCGCCGTACGTCTTCCCGGCTCGCCAGCAGGCAGGCGTTTCGCTACGATGTGAACCTGCAGCATGACAGCACGAAGGGAGTTGCAATGTCGGAAATCAACAAGGAGAAACTGATGTCGGATATCAAAACCGTTCTCGCGGACGCCGAAGACCTGCTCAAGCAAGCCGCCAGCAGCACGGGCGACCGTGCGGCCGAGTTGCGCGAGAAAGCCATGTCGCGCCTGAAGCAGGCCAAGGACAAGGCCGCCGACGTCCAGGTCGTGGTCGTCGAGAAAGGCAAGAAGGCCGCTCGCGCGACCGACGATTACGTGCACGAGCATCCGTGGACGTCGATCGGCGTTGCAGCCGGCGTCGGCGTGCTGATCGGTCTGCTGATCAACCGCAAGTAACGCGCGCTGCGCCGTTCCGTCCCGTGGGCCGCGTCGCGCGGCCCGCGGGCGTCGAAGCCGACCGGCGGTTGCCGCCGGCCGGCTTTGTCCTAGCTGCTCACTGCACGCGCAAGCACCTCACCCATGACGACAGACACCACCTCGCAGCCATCCGGCCAAGGACCGCTGCGCCGCCTCGTCGGCTCCGCGATCGGGCTTCTGCAAACGCGCCTCGAACTGGTGGGCATCGAGCTTGCCGAAGAGAAGGAACGCCTGATGGGCGTGCTGTTCCTCGGCCTCGCCGCAATGATGCTCGCGACGATGGCGCTCGTGAGCCTGACCGTGCTCGTCGCGATCGCGTTCTGGGATACCTATCGCTGGCAATCGCTCGCAGCGATCACCGCGCTGTATGCCGCAGGCGGCATCGTGTGCGCGCTGAAGGCGCGCTCGGGCCTGCGCGACGCGCCGACCGTGTTCGAGGCGACGCTCGCCGAACTCGATAAAGACCGCGAACTGTTCCGCGGCAAGCCGTGAACGCAGTCGTGTTCCCCCTTCCCACCTACTTCGCCGACGCGCCATGAGCCAGAACGTCACGGGCAATGCACACCGCCCCCATTCGTCGCGATCGAACTGGAGCGCGTCGCAGCATCGCGCGCTCCGCAAGGAATTGCTGATCCTGCGATCCGAAGTCGAGCGACTCGAACTCGCGGCGGCCGCCGGCGAAATGCGCCAGGCCGTCACGCGCTTCAGCTGGCTCAAGGTATTCATCCCCGGCCTTTCCGGCAGCAAGTTCAGCCAGTCCGCAAAAAACCTGAACGCGAGCCTCGGCCACCTCGTCAACCAGTATCCGATGCTGAGTTCGCTCGCATCGCTCGTGCTGGCGAAACCCGTTCGCTCGCTGCTGCGCGCGAGCGCCGGCCCCGCGCTGAAGTGGGGCACGCTCGGCTTCGCCGCATGGGAGGTCTACCGGATCTGGAAGCAGTCGCGCGACGAGCGCGAGCTCGACGCACACGACGACTGATACTCGGCGACCTGCGCGCACGGCCATGCACCGTTGCGCGCCCTTCGTGCGAATTCAACGCACGCCCCAGCAAGCAGCACCCTGTTCGTCGGCGCCATCCCTTCGCGCATTGCCCTTCGTCCCGTCCGAACGCAGCGTGAAGGCGCCGCACGCATCGTCGTGCATCGGGCCCGTGTCGAGCGGGCTTGCTTCCAGCTCGTAGGTTACCGGCGAGTCGTCGCCGTCCGGCCGCCTGAGCGCCAATCGATAAACGGCCCGCCCGTCCGGCGGCGCCTGCGCGAGCGCGTCCGGCAATGCCGGCGGCGGTGCGCCGTCCAGCGTTTCGAGATATTGGGCTGCCCGATACAGCGCGGACACCGCCGACGCGCGGTGAACGCGCACGACATGCTCGCGATACGACGGGATGCCCCATCCGGCCAGCACCGCGACGATCGCGAGCACGATCATCAGCTCGAGCAGCGTGAATCCCGCCGATCGGTACACGGACGCGCGACCGTTCATCGAAGCCCCGCCGCGACGCGCCGCCAGCGCAGCGCGACGATGCGTCCGTCACGTATTGCGACCTGGTGTTGCAGCCAGACGGCACTCGACGCATGCGCGCCGACGCCACGCGCGGTAACGACGTAAGCGCGGCCACCGGCCGGCCCTGCCCCGCGCCACGCCTCGATCAGGCATCGCGGCGGCTGTGCGGCCATCGGCCATCCGGCGAACGGCGCGAACGCTTCGGCGGCCGCCATCGCCGGCATGCGCCGCCACGCGTCGGGCTCCGTGTGCGATTCGCCTTCGTTCACGTAGGGCGCCGAACCGCGAAGCAATCGCGCAGTACATGCCGCAAGCGCGGCATCGGCCGCATGGAATGCGATCAGCCGATCAGACAATGCACGCGTGCGGCGCGATTCCGTCAGCGCGGCTTCGAACCACGTGCCTGTCAGTGCTGCAACGGCGGCACCAACCGCGATCACTGCGGGCAATGCAAGGCCCGCGTCGCGACGCCAATCGCGACCGGCTGACCGGAAACGTATGCGCGGCTCGTGCCGGTTCGTTGCCACGGCTCCCGTGCGCACGCCCTGTCGCAGTTCGTCACCGTTCGCCACAATGTGTCCGGGCAGGTTGCCTGCCGCAACACATCGCGATATCTCCCGCGCGTACCTTCCTGCTTCGCTCATCGCAACACCTCGCGTGCGTGCGTTGCGTCGCGCAACGTATCGTCGAATGCGATCGCTGCATTCCTCAACGCGACGACACGATGCAGCGTCAAACGTGCACGGCCGTCCTGTGCAACCGCAGCTCGACCGTCGCAGTCGACGTGGCGGGCCGGCTCGCGCATCGGTTCGCCGCGCGCCCGCACGCAGACATGCACGGCCACGACATCGCGCCAGTCGTCGACACGCATCGCATCGGCATCGACGAACTGCATGCCTCCGCGACGAAGATAGCGCGCACGCAACTGATCGATGCCCGACACGACCGGCTGTGGCGTGCCTGGACGGCCGTTTCCTTCGCAGTACAGTTCGGGCTCGCCGGTCGACGGACTGACGTGCGCATCGAAGCGGTTCTCCACCGGTGCCCGTTCGCCGGACACGCCGACACCCTGCCCGAGACAATCCGACACCTGGCCGCTCGCCGTCGGCCACGTCGACACGGCATCGCCGACATATCGGATCAGCAGTGCGTCCGACGAAGCGCTCGCAGGCTCGCACCGTACCTGCGCACCGTCGCCGCGCACGCGCGCCATCGAACAGCCGAATACCGGCGGCAACGATGACGCGCGTTCTGCATCGAGCGGCCGGAATCCTGCCATCTGGAGCTGCTGGCCGATCAGCATCAGCGCGGTGCCGGCTGCATCGCGCATCCGGAACCCGTCTTCCGCGCGCCGCTGCGCAACGCGCTGCGCGTGGTACAGCGCACCGGCCGCCGCGAGCACGAGGAGGCCGACGGTCATCGCGATCAGCACTTCGAGCAGCGTATGCGCACGCATGCGGCGATCAGCGTTCATCTGCACCAGCCTCCCGAAACGGAATCCGGACGCAAGACGGCGGCTGCGCCGGCGCACCTGCAACTTCGCATCGCGGCGAAACCGCTGCATTGCCGCCTCTCCAGCCGACAATCGCGTACCGGACGCCGGCCGGCCCGTCGTCGAGCGTCATCGCACCGCCGGGCAACGATGCAGCCGCCAGCGCCGCGAGACCGTCGTCGGCTCCTGCGCCGGCGCGCGGGCCCTCGATACGCGCATCGGCCAGCCACAGCGCGCGTTCACGCCAGATCGTCGCCCGCTGCGTGTGCGCCATCGCGAGCTGGCTGCCGGCCACCGCCAGCATCACGGTCGCGAGCAGCGCGACGGCCAGCATCGCCTCGATCAGCGACGTGCCGTGCATTGCGTTGCGCATGGTCATCACGCCGCGTCGCAACGGCCGGCGACAACGCGCGCGCGGCCGCCCGCCGCAATCCGCACGCAACGCGAAGCGCGTGCGTCGTCGGCTCCGGACGGGTCGCGGCGCGGACGCAATTCGAAACGCCGGATTCCGCCGATCGCCTGGCCGGCCGGCGGCGCGAAAGCCAGATCGTGCGCGGCGCCCGCGACGGCCACTTCGGCATCGCGCGGATAGCGCCGCAGCACGCGCGACTGCCCGTCGAATTGCCCGCTGACGAGCCAGTCGCACGACCATTCGGCCGGATCGCACCGCTCGCCGGCACGCAGGCAAACACCGTCGCTCCCGGCCCGGCACAGCGTGACGCGCACGCCGAGACGCGTCGCCTCGGTACGCGCAAACGACAGCGCCCCGAGCAACGCAAGCGAGCGCGCATCCACGCGTTCGCGCATGCGCCACTGGTCGAACGCGGGTGCCGCATAGAGTGCAAGCCCGGCCGCCAGCGCGATAACGACCATCAGCTCGACGAGCGTGAACCCGCCCGAGCGTCGCACCACGCTTTTCAAAGATGGATAACGCAGTCCCATCGCAGTCGTCCTCCGCCAAAGTGATGCGACGACTGTAGCGACACGTGCGGACGCACGCCATTTGCCGAACGGCTGACTGGCGACATGCGATCGCGACCGACACAATCGGCGCGAACTGAACCAACGGAGAAGATGATGAACGGACGCAGCGCGTCAGCGCTTACGCGGGGTCTTGGCGGGAGAGGCGCGACGGAACTCTTCGATCACGTCGGCAAATTCAGAAACGTCCTCGAACCGGCGATACACCGATGCGAAGCGGACATAGGCAATCGTATCGAGGCCGCGCAACTCGTTCATCACGAGTTCGCCGAGCTTCTCGCTACGCACTTCACGCTCGCCTGTCGCGAGCAGTTGATATTCGATGCGAGCGACCGCCGCATCGATCGCGTCGGCGGCAACCGGCCGCTTGCGCAGCGCGAGTTGCATGCTGGCGACGATCTTGCGGCGGTCGAATTCCGTGCGGCTGCCGTCCTTCTTCACGACGAACGGCAGGGACAGCTCGACCCGCTCGTACGTCGTGAAGCGCTTGTCGCAAGCCGAGCAGCGACGGCGCCGCCGAATCGCGGCGCCATCTTCGGACACGCGCGAATCAACGACCTGCGTGTCGTCATGCCGGCAGAACGGGCAGCGCATCGTCGATCAGCGATAGACCGGGAAACGCTTGGTCAGCTCGGCGACCTGCGCACGCACGCGCTCGATCGTCGCTGCATCTTCCGGGTTCTCCAGCACGTCGGCGATCAGGTTGCCCACCTGCTCCGCTTCCGCCGGCCCGAAGCCGCGCGTCGTCATCGCCGGCGAGCCCAGGCGCACGCCACTCGTCACGAACGGCTTTTCCGGGTCGTTCGGGATCGCGTTCTTGTTCACCGTGATGTGCGCCGCGCCGAGCGCCGCTTCCGCTGCCTTGCCCGTGATGTTCTTCGCACGCAGGTCGACCAGCATCACGTGGCTTTCCGTGCGGCCCGACACGATCCGCAGCCCGCGCTTCACCAGCGTTTCAGCGAGCACGCGCGCGTTCTCGACCACCTTTTCCTGGTACGCCTTGAACTCCGGCGACAGCGCTTCCTTGAACGCCACAGCCTTCGCCGCGATCACGTGCATCAGCGGGCCGCCCTGGATGCCCGGGAAGATCGCCGAGTTGATCGGCTTCTCGTACTCGGACTTCATCAGGATCACGCCGCCGCGCGGGCCGCGCAGGCTCTTGTGCGTCGTCGTCGTGACGAAATCGGCGTGCGGCACCGGGTTCGGGTACACGCCGGCCGCGATCAGGCCCGCGTAGTGCGCCATGTCGACCATCAGGTACGCGCCCACCGACTTCGCGATCTTCGCCAGGCGTTCGAAATCGATCTTCAGCGAGAACGCCGACGCGCCCGCGATGATCAGCTTCGGCTTGTGTTCCTGCGCGAGCTTCTCGGCCGCTTCGTAGTCGATGTCTTCGTTCTCGTTCAGGCCGTAGCTCACCACGTTGAACCACTTGCCCGACATGTTCACCGGCGAGCCGTGCGTCAAGTGGCCGCCGTGCGCGAGGCTCATGCCCATGATCGTGTCGCCCGGCTTGAGCATCGCGAAGAACACGCCCTGGTTCGCCTGCGAACCCGAGTTCGGCTGCACGTTCGCCGCTTCCGCGCCGAACAGTTGCTTCACGCGGTCGATCGCCAGCTGCTCGACCACGTCGACGTACTCGCAGCCGCCGTAGTAGCGCTTGCCCGGATAACCTTCCGCGTACTTGTTCGTGAGCTGCGAGCCCTGCGCGGCCATCACGGCCGGGCTCGTGTAGTTTTCCGACGCGATCAGCTCGATGTGATCTTCCTGGCGGCGGTTTTCATGCTCGATCGCTGCAAAGACTTCGGGATCGACGTTCGCGATGGTGCTTTGGGCTCTGTCAAACATACGGTTTCCGTTAAGTGTGTACAGGTTGACCGGGGTGGCCGAGTACGGTGCGCTGCTGGCGGGACCAGCTCGACGTGGCGGAAGAATCCGGATGACGCGAGGCAGGACAGCCACCGGCGATGCACGCGACGGCGCACAACGGCTGCCCAGGCGAACGGCAAAAACGGCGCCCCGCGCTTCACGGTGGGATGCTCCACCTTGAACCCGAAGGGTTCTATCGCCAGTCACGCAGGGGTGATGAGCGCGTTAGTGTATTGGATGCGTCATGAATAGGCAACCGCACGGCAGCGCGCCGGGAGCAATTGGGGCCAGACTCTACGCGCCCGTGCCGAAACGCTTTGCCGCCTTGCCGCGGTGCGGCAATCTCAGTAGGCTTGCGGGATATCACCCGCTACTTTGTTATCGACCAGGAGCAGCAATGATCGTGTTCGTCACAGGCGCGTCCGCCGGCTTCGGCGCCGCCATCGCCCGTGCCTTCGTCAAAGGAGGCCACCACGTCGTCGCGACCGCGCGTCGCAAGGATCGTCTCGACGCGCTCGCCGCCGAGCTCGGCGATGCGCTTCTGCCGCTCGAGCTCGACGTGCGCGACCGCGCGGCCGTCGAAGCCGTGCCGGCCGCCCTTCCCGCCGAATTCGCGGCACTCGACGTGCTCGTCAACAACGCCGGCCTCGCGCTTGGCGTCGAGCCGGCCCACAAGGCCAGCCTCGACGAATGGCAGACCATGATCGACACGAACTGCTCGGGCCTGGTGACCGTCACGCACGCGCTGCTGCCCGGCATGATCGAGCGCGGCCGCGGCCATATCTTCAATCTCGGTTCGGTTGCCGGAACCTATCCGTATCCGGGCGGGAACGTATACGGCGCAACCAAGGCTTTTGTCCGACAATTCAGCCTGAACCTGCGCGCCGACCTGATCGGCACGCCGTTGCGCGTGACCGACATCGAGCCGGGCCTGTGCGGCGGCACGGAATTCTCGAACGTCCGCTTTCGCGGCGACGACGCGAAGGCGGCGAACGTGTACCAGAACGTCCAGCCGCTCACGTCCGAGGACATCGCCGACACGATCTACTGGATCGCGACGCGCCCGGCACACGTGAACATCAACACGATCGAGATGATGCCGGTCGCCCAGGCACCGGCCGGCCTCACGATCCATCGCGGCTGACCCATCGCGCACACCGCGGGCCGGCCTCCGGCCGGCCCGCGGTGTGCCGCATCGTACTACATTCCGTTACGAAACGGTTACGAATCCGGTTCCTGCGTTCCGGTAGAATGCGCGCCATGACTCAGCCTACCCGCTCCCCGGAAGGGCGTTCCGGCTTTACCTGGCCGGTGCGCGTGTACTACGAGGATACCGATGCAGGCGGCATCGTCTTCTATGCCAACTACCTGAAGTTCTTCGAGCGCGCCCGCACCGAGTGGCTTCGCGCATGCGGCATCGACCAGCGTCGGCTCGCCGACGATACCGGCGCGATCTTCATCGTCCGCAGCACGTCGCTCGACTACCGCGCACCGGCGCGACTCGACGACACGCTGGCGATCACGAGCCGGCCCGGACGCATCGGCCGCGCATCGGTGGAATTCACGCAGGAAGCCTGGTGTGGCGACACGCTGCTCGTGGCCGGACATATCCGCCTCGGCTGCGTCGACCGTAACGGTATCCGGCCCGCGGCCATCCCGCCGGCCGTGCTCGACGCGCTGCAACGCGGGCCCGTCATCGACGCCGGGCAGACTGTATTGTCAACGAAGCTCGCATGAGCGCCGTTTAGACAAAGCCTATGAACTTGCCTTCCTGATTCGATACTAAGCAAGGTTCGGCGCCAGGCTTGGCCGGCGCGCCGCGCCGCACGCATACCGGGCGCCCCGAAGGGACGTTACTCAAACCTCTATGAACACTTCTCAAGACCTGTCGATCATTTCCCTCGTCCTCAACGCGAGCGTGCTGGCCCAGGCCGTGATGGGGCTGCTGCTGCTGCTGTCGCTGATGTCGTGGACCTTCATCTTCCGCAAGTGGTTTGCGATCCGCCGCGCACGCGCGCAGACCGAACGCTTCGAGAGGGATTTCTGGTCGGGCGGCGACCTGCAGGCGCTGTACCAGAGTGCGGCCAACAACCGCCACACGATCGGCGCGCTCGAGCGGATCTTCGAATCGGGTATGCGCGAATTCCTAAAGGCGAAGGAAAAGCGCCTCAGCGATCCGGGCCTCGTGCTCGACGGTGCACGCCGCGCGATGCGCGCGTCGTTCCAGCGTGAAATGGACGTGCTCGAAGCGAACCTCGCGTTCCTCGCATCGGTCGGTTCGGTCAGCCCGTACATCGGCCTGTTCGGCACGGTCTGGGGGATCATGAACTCCTTCCGCGGCCTCGCGAACGTGCAGCAGGCCACGCTCGCGAACGTCGCGCCGGGTATCGCCGAGGCGCTCGTCGCGACCGCGATCGGCCTGTTCGCCGCGATTCCGGCGGTGGTCGCGTACAACCGCTACGCGCACGACATCGACCGCCTCGCGATCCGCTTCGAGACCTTCATCGAAGAGTTCTCGAACATCCTGCAGCGTCAGGCCCAGTAAGGAGCTCGCCATGGCAGGAAGTCCCATCCGATCCAGCATGCGCGGCGGCCGCTCGCGCCGCGCAATGGCCGACATCAACGTCGTGCCGTACATCGACGTGATGCTGGTGCTGCTCGTGATCTTCATGGTCACCGCACCGCTCGTCGCCCCGTCGATCATCAACCTGCCGACCGTCGGCAATGCCGCGCCGCAGGAGCAGACGCCGCCCGTCGTCGTCAACATCAAGGCCGACCGCACGATGAGCGTCAAGTACAAGGGCGACTCGGGCGCGACCCGGGAAGACACGATGACGAAGGCCGAGCTCGACAGCTTCATCTCGGCCCGTCAGGCCGATCATCCCGACCAGCCGGTCGTGATCGCGGCCGACAAGACCGTGCAGTACGATGCGGTCATGACCGTGATGTCGGATCTGAAGGCGCGCGGCGTCAAGCGCGTCGGCCTCCTCGTCAAATCGCAATGAACCGGCAGCAATCCCTGCGCAGCACCGGCTATCCGCCTCGGCCACCTCGCGAGCGCGGCACCTGGCGTGCATTCGCGCTCGCCGCGCTGATGCACGTGCTGCTCGCGCTGTTTCTCTATCACGGCGTGCAGTGGCAGAACAGCACGCCGGCCGGCGCCGAAGCCGAGCTGTGGACCGAAGTGCCCGACGTCGCCGCGCCGCGGCCTGTCCTGACGCCGCCCGCGAAGGTCGCGCCGCCCCCTCCCCCGGTGCGTGACGAACAGGCCGACATCGCGCTGCAGCAGAAGAAGCGGCAGCAGGAAGCAGCCGCGCGCGAAGCGCTGCTCGAGCAGCAGCGCCGCGCGCAGCAACTGAAGGCCCAGCAGGAAGAGGACGCCCGGCGCGCGCAACTTGCGGCGCAGCAGGCTGCCGCGCTCGCCGCGCAGAAGGCCGCGGAACGCGACAGGCAGAAGCAGGCCGACAAGCTCAAGCAACAGCAGCTCGAAGCGCAGCAGAAGCTCGAACAGCAGAAACTCCAGCAGCAAAAGCAGGCGCAGCTCGAAGCGCAGCAAGCGGCGAAGGCGAAGTCCGACGCGGCCGCGAAGGCGAAGGCGGAAGCCCAGGCCAAGGCGAAGGCCGAAGCCACGGCGCGCGCGAAGGCCGATGCGGCGGCGAAGGCGAAGCTCGACCGCGAACGCAGCGCGCGTCTTGCGCAGATGCAGGGCCTGTCCGGTGCCGGCGAAGGCGGCGGCGAAGGCCTCGCGAAGAGCGGCACGGGCACGGGCTCCGGCGGCAATGCCGCATCGCCCGGCTATGCCGACAAGGTGCGCCGCCGCGTCAAGCCGAACATCGTTTGGGGCGGCGAGCGAGCAGGCCTGACCACCGTCGTCAAGATTCGGTGCACGCCGTCCGGTGACGTATTGAGCGCATCGGTCTCCCGCTCCAGCGGGAATTCGGGGTGGGATCAAGCCGTGGTCAATGCGATCCAGGCATCGGTCCCGTTGCCGCCCGATTCTAACGGTCGTACCCCGTCGGACATTACGATTACCTTCAAGGCGGCGGAGTGAAAGGAAATACGCTTACACTCCGGGCGTCGCTGTCGGACGGGAACGAATCGGGTATTTTTACTGTCTCTCTGCGGTTGCGCAGCGATCCAAGTCATACGGGAAGCAAGAAGCATGAGTTTGATGACAAAACTAGGTTTCAGGGCACTCGTGGCCTCGTGTCTGATTGCGGCGGGCAGCGCCGCTAACGCCCAGGTCAACGTGCTGATCACCGGTGTCGGTTCGACCCAGTTCCCCATTGCCACAGCGAATTTCGCGAATGAGGCAGGCCTGCCGCAGCAGGTCACGTCGATCGTCCGCGCCGACCTCGCCCGCAGCGGCAAATTCACCAACATCGACGCGGGCAGCACGCCCGTGCCCGAGACCGCCTCGGTCGATCTCGGCGCATGGAAGGCCAAGGGCGCGAATGCGTTCGTCGCCGGCAGCGTGAACCGCGACGCGAACGGCCAGTACAAGGTCAACTTCATCCTGTACGACACCGTGAAGCAGCAAAGCCTCGGCGGCCTGTCGCTGACGGCCACCGACACCACGCTGCGCACGGCCGGCCACAAGATTGCCGACTACATCTACCAGAAGCTGCTCGGCGTGCGCGGCGTGTTCGCCACGCGCCTGTCGTACGTGATCAAGACCGGTAATCGCTACCAGCTGCAGATCTCGGATTCGGACGGCCAGAACGCGCGCATCGCACTGTCGAGCACCGAGCCGATCATCTCGCCGGCCTGGTCGCCGAGCGGCACGAAGGTCGCGTACGTGTCATTCGAGCGCAAGAAGCCGATCGTCTACATCCATGACCTGCCGACCGGCCGCCGCTACATGGTCTCGGACCAGAAGGGCAACAACAGCGCACCGGCATGGTCGCCGGACAGCAACACGCTCGCCGTCGCGCTGTCGCTGACCGGCAACACGCAAATCTATACGGTCAATGCGAACGGCGGCGGCCTGCGCCGTCTCACGCAGAGCAGCTCGATCGACACCGAGCCGTACTACTCGCCGGACGGCCGCTGGATCTACTTCACGAGCGATCGCGGCGGCGCGCCGCAGATCTACCGGATGCCGGCACAGGGCGAAAGCGCCGGTGCCGCGCAGCGCGTGACCTTTACCGGCAGCTACAACACGAGCCCGCGTGTGAGCCCGGACGGCAAGCTGCTCGCCTACATCTCCCGCACCGGTGGGGGCTTCAAGCTGTACGTTCAGGATCTGCAATCCGGAGCGGCGAACGCCATCACGAATACGAATCACGACGAATCGCCGAGCTTCGCGGCAAACGGCCAGTACCTTCTGTACGCTACCCAGTCGGGTGGTCGCAACGTTCTGGCTGCAGTGCCCTCCGACGGCAGCGCGCTGCCACAGATCCTGTCCGTCCAGGGCGGCTCCGTTCGTGAGCCGTCCTGGGGGCCCTTCATGCAATGACCACAAGGAGAGTAACCATGATGTCGAATAAAGCTCGTCTGGCTCTGGCCGTGATGATGATCAGCGCGCTCGCAGCGTGCAAATCGGGCGTGAAGCTCGACGACAAGGCAAACGCGGGTGCAGTCAGCACGCAACCGAGCGCCGACAACGTCGCGCAAGTGAACGTCGATCCGCTGAACGACCCGAACAGCCCGCTCGCGAAGCGCAGCATCTACTTCGACTTCGACAGCTATTCGGTGAAGGACGAGTACCAGCCGCTGATGCAGCAGCACGCTCAGTACCTGAAGAGCCATCCGCAGCGCCACGTGCTGATCCAGGGCAACACCGACGAACGCGGCACGAGCGAGTACAACCTCGCGCTGGGCCAGAAGCGTGCGGAAGCCGTCCGCCGCGCGATGGCGCTGCTCGGCGTGAACGATTCGCAGATGGAAGCCGTGAGCCTCGGCAAGGAAAAGCCGCAGGCAACGGGTCACGACGAAGCATCGTGGGCGCAGAACCGTCGCGCCGACCTCGTCTACCAACAGTAAGTAACGGAAGAATCGCCGTATGACGCATCGTTCAACCTGGCTGCGCGCAGCCGCAGCTATCTGCGTCGTCGGCGCGGCGTGGTCGGCCGCGCCGGCGCACGCCGGCGTGTTCGACGACAACGAAGCGCGCCGCGCCGTGCTCGACCTGCGCAGCAAGACCGACAACCTGGCGAGCCAGTTGTCCGCCGCCCAGCGTACGATCCTCGATCAATCCGGCCGTCTCGACCAGCTGAACCAGCAGGTCGCGACGCTGCGCGGCGAGAACGAGGACCTGACGAACCGGCTGACGACGCTCGAGCGGCAGCAGAAGGAGTACTACCAGGATCTCGACACGCGGCTCAAGAAGTTCGAGCCGCAGCAGGCGACGATCGACGGTGTCGAAGGCACCGTGCAGCCGGGTGAAACGGATGCGCTCAACGCGGCGCAGCAGCAGTTCCGCAACGGCAACTTCAAGGCGGCGGCGGCATCGTTCCGCAGCTTCATCGCGAAGTATCCGCAGAGCCCCCACCAGCCGACCGCGCAGTACTGGCTCGGCAACGCGCAATACGCGCTGCGCGACTACCGCGGTTCGACGGCGACGTGGCAAGGGATCGTCAGCAAGTACCCGCAACACCCGCGAGCGGCCGACGCTCTCGTGGCGATCGGTACGAACCAGCTCGAACAAGGCCAGAAGGCGGCCGCGAAGAAGACGTTCGAGCAGGTGGTGTCGCAGTACGCCGGGTCGAACGCGGCGCAGACGGCGCAGGGCAAGCTCGAAACGATCAAATAATTATCGTGGCGGATTGTTGACTCACCGAAAATCCGTCGCTATAATCTTTTGCTCTTTGGGTCGCTCGCCAAGTTGTTGGCGCAACGAACCAGCAGGTTTGAAGAACGTGGGGTGGTAACTCAGTTGGTTAGAGTATCTGACTTTTAATCAGAGAGTCGAGGGTTCGAGTCCCTCCCACCCTACCAACTATCTTTGATAGTGCAATTAAAGCCTCCCGCGTGGAGGCTTTTTTGCGTCTGCCTCCCTTATCGTGCGTCGGTGATTCTCGCTCAGCTTCTTGCGATGCAGAGGGTGCCGATCCGCGCCTTGATCTCGTCGTCGGTCACGATCTCAGCCCCTCGCCAGATTGCACTCGCAAACCGCCGAAAGCAGCGTCCCGCGTACGACGCTCGCCAGGGAAAACACAGCTACACGTCTATTGCCGCGGAGACTCGGCAATTGCCTCGATCAGCGCCAAAATCACCTCGCGTTTGCGTGGGTCGAGCGCCCGAAATCCAGAAACCACACGCTGCTCGTCGGGGTTCTCAAGACGAGCTCCCTCTTCTCCAGTAAGAACGTAACAAACGTCCACGCCCGCAGCCGCGATCGCACTGAGGTAGTCGGAGTTCGGCCGTCGTACGCCCTTCTCATATTGATACTGCGCGCGCTGTTTGACCGTGCCCAGGGCCGCAAACTCCGTCTGGTTCAGGCCCAATCGCGACCGCTCCCGTTTCAGTCTCTCCCCAAACTCGTCCATTCGAGGTAGTTTCCTTCTTGACATAGGATCAATTGATCCTATAGTTAGAAATGTTTATGCGCGATTGAGTCATTTCCATGGCACCCGGTTCGACCCCGTTTATTCGATTGGTTGTCGGGCGCCCAGTTCCGGAGCCCCCATGACAATCACTTACGAAATCTGCGGCGCTTTGTCTGTTCTCGACAACTTTCGACACCGTCATGCCCAGCAGTTCGCCGAGAGTATCGCGAACCCCGCCGACGTCTATTTCGCCACCGACGCCGCCACTCATTCACTTGTGATCCGCATTCGCGGCGCCCTTACCGACAGCGAAGCGGAATCGGTCGAGGACACACTGGAAGAATTCTCCCAAAAATGGGCCCGAACAGGCGCATATTCCGGCGCGTGCGATACGGCGTGCCGTCGTTTTTTCCAGTCGGCCTTGTCGAACACGTTGAACTACTTGAGGAACTTGCCTACGAGCATGCGCAGTTAGAGGCCTTCCTGCTGCGCCAAGCAATGATTCTGGACAAGTTCCGGCAATCAGCCGCCGCAGGCCGAAACAGCTGACAATCCCGTGCCAACCAATCACCAAGGATAACCGAACTAACGGAGGATACGATGGAAGAACCGGCACCCTACGTCCTGAACGGCGCGATACCTGTGCAGGACGATTTAGAGGATGAGCAACTCGATCGAGTATCCCGTCATCTGGGCGGTATCGCTACTGTGTACCTAAAACACGACAAGGTGGCTCATGCCGTCTCGTTACGGATCTCAGGCGTGCTGATGCGCGACGACGTGCGCTACATTGAGCAGCGCGTCGAACGGTTCGCAGAAGAAAATGCCCGCGCCGCCGCGATTCTTCTGAGCGAGTGGAACGGGGAGACAAGCGAACTCGTCGTGGGTATGAACTGGGATGCCCAATGCCTGATCCGGCTTGGTGCAGTACAGGAACAGCTCGCGAAGCTCACAGAAGGATACTTCGACTTTCTGCTGCGCATCGAGCCCCCTGACTCCCCCGCGCACGGCAGTCCGCTCCTGTGCGTCTCAATCGAAACCAACAACGCCCGGCGTATGGGCGACAAGTTCACGCCATAGGGCTATAACCTTGGTCGCCGTTCTATATCCTGTTGACCGGCTTGACAAGGCAACGTCACGTTGAATCGTTACATGTAACGTACTATACTGCGTTACATGTAACAGGAGGTCATGATGGCAACTACCACATCCGAGCGTGTTCGAATCTATCGCGAGAATTTGCGTGCGGCTGGCCTGCGGCCGATTCAAATTTGGGTGCCAGATGTCCGCCGCCCCGGTTTCGCGGACGAATGTGCCCGACAGTCGCGCGTGATCCACCAGAGCATTGATGAGGGCGACTTGCTCGATTTCATCGAACAGGCTACTGATCTCAGCCACCCGCAATGAAGCGCGGCAGCATTGTAACTGTTGCAATCCAGGGTGATTTCGGTAAGGCCCGCCCGGCGCTCGTCGTGCAATCGGATCTGTTTGCCGAACATCCCAGCGTTACGTTGCTGCTGATGTCGAGCGAAATTGTCGATGCACCGTTGATTCGAATCACCGTCGCCCCATCAGAACAGAACGGTCTGCGCGTGCCGTCACAGGTTGCCGTAGACAAAATGTTCACCGTGCGCCGCGAGAAAATTGGTCGCTCTATCGGTCATCTGGAAGACGAAATGATGGTCGCCGTCAACCGTTCACTTATTGTCTTTCTGGGATTGGCATAACGTAGCCGCTCGGACGACGGCCACATCACAATACCAATCAGCGACCGCGCAACCCGCCGTGGCAGACCGCTATAGCCCAGTGTCGTCGATCAAAAAATTTTTTGGCATCCTACGGATTGGCTGAGATCTACTCGGATGCGCGCACCCCGCGATGCCGCCGCGCCCCTCTTGTTTCCTTTGAAAAACCAACCTAGATTGAAGCCAACAATCCGGTTCGGTCAATGTGCAGTACGCCCGAGTAAGCGTTAGCGCCCTCCATCATCTCGATACGCTTGTAGCGCGTGCCGATGGCGCCATTCGCTACGCGTCTGCATCCGCCTCTTGTACTCACTCGCTGCGCCATAGGTGGCAGTCACGCCGCGCGCGATCGGGCGGCATTTTTGCATGCGCAGGTGTCGATGCTTGCGAGGACTCTCTTCGAGGAATCATGGCCATGAAATCGCCTCCCAACAATTACTCGACTGCTTTATGCACAGTGTTGAATGAAGGGTGGTGGTCAATGACGACGCATGCACGATACACCGAAAGCTTCACCAGTTACGAAATGATGATCAATGCACCGTCCCCAAGCGTTGTGGATCGACCGCACCCAACATTGCTCGAATATCTTTTTAGTCCGGCGATGCGGCAAAAATTGAACGAAGTTCCGGATGACAGACAAGAAGCACATCGCAGTCTGATTGATATCGCGTCCCTGACTAAGCCTGGCTTAGTGCTCTGGGCAACCCGGATTCTTTTTCAAGACACGCTCGACGCAATCCTGGCGGATCGGGCAAAAGCAATCTCGTGCGCGGGAAATCAAACTTGTGCTCGCCATACTTCCCGTCCCCTACGAGTGGCAGGCAACACATGAACACACAAGCCCGGGCCAGACTGAGTGTCGAACTGGGAACGCTAAAACCCAAGTGGGAGTCGTGGTGCGCACAACGTGGTGTGACGCCCAGCGAGGGCTTTCGGCAGTTCGCGGCGAAGGCCGTTGAAATGGCAGCAGATCAACCACCCACGCGCCGCCCATTGCCTCCTAGAGACGGGCCTTGCATACGAATCGGGATTGCACTCACCCGTACTGAGCACGAACGCGTCAGGGCCGCGGCCTACGTTAGTGGCTTCACTGCTAACCGATGGATTGTTGCATTGGTTCGGGCACATCTCACGGATGAACCGCAGCTTGCGAACCGAGAGTTGACGCAGCTTGCAGAATCAAATCAACAGCTTGCGACAATCCGCAAACTCCTCGGCGAGCTTACGAGGAGTTTCGACGCAACCGAACAGATAGAGAGACTCGATTGGGAGCACACGCGCACTGTGATTGACGCGCATCTACGTACCGTGGCGAAGCTCCTACGCAGCAATCTGGATCGATGGAGCCGCTGAAATGCCTTTTCCGAAAATTTACGTCGATGCGCTTCTGGTCGACTGGGGAGATCGTCTGTTTCACGATCCACTGCGGCATGCCCGTGCGTCACGTCTGTCGCAATGGACATTGCGGCAGGATGCGCTGCATTTTCGTGAGAAGTTGATTGTAACGCTTAGGGGCGCCCCGGAAGTGATAGTCAAGATCAGCAACAAGGCTTCAGGCGCACAGGGTATGCGCGCGGTCCGTCGTCACTTGCAGTACATCTCGCGCAACGGTTGTGTCGAACTCGAAGACCAGGACGGGCGCAAGATTGCCGGAAAGGCGGCGTTGCAGGACCTTTTCGAGCAGTGGCATTTGGGAGGCTGGGGGATTCCCCAAGAAAGCAAGCGTAGAGAGACCCTCAACGTGTTGTTATCGATGCCCCCCGGCACCAATCGCCAAGCGGTACGGGACGCGGCAAGGGCTTTCGCACAAAAAACTTTCGGTGACGGGCGACCGTACGTCTTCGCGGAACACGATGACGAAGCCCATCCCCATGTACATCTAAGTATTCACGCGCGCGGCCCTGACGGCCGGCGACTCAATCCACGCAAACAAGATTTGCATCATTGGCGAGAAGTGTTCGCGCAGCAATTGCGAGAACACGGCGTCGATGCGAACGCGACTCCCAGAATGGTGCGAGGTCAGACTCGGCGTTTTCCAAAACAGGCAGTAATTTGGATGGCGTCACAAGGGATACTTCCCCGCTCTTACTCGCCAGTGATCGACGCCCGGACACGCCAGGCTTTGTGGGCAGCACATACCGAGACCTTGAGCGCCTGGCACGAAATCGCGCGCACGTTGGCCAACTCCAACGCCCCAGAAGATCGTGCAATGGCGATAGATATCGCCGATTTTGTGTGGCGAATGCCAATCCGCACATTGAGCCCCTTGACCGTCCTGCAACGTCGGAACTCGTCGTCACAGCTCGACAAGTCCATTAATCGAGAGCGCGCAACGTACATTCCAAATTCACCATTAAATGAGAATAACGCACCATCGCTAGACATTGACCTCTGTTGACCAAATGCCGACGCCGATTTAATCTGCCCCAAATCGCGACACCGGCCGAGAATCAGGCCGACGAAGCTTTCCCGCATGAACACATGCGCGAATTCGGCCGCGCCGGCGAATGCGGGACACCGCGGACGTCATCGCGCAACGGGCGACCTGGCCGGGCGCCCGTCCCGCGATGACGTTACTCCTGGACGGACGATGCAGAATCGGCGTCGGTGTAACGCGGCTTCGCGCTCTGCAGGTCGCGCGTGTTCTTCTGCACGGCCACCGCGCCGAACAGCGCGAGCACGAACGACATTGCGTAGAAGCCCTTCTCGCTCAGTTGCAGCGTTGCGTTGAAGAGGCCGACGACCAGCAGCGCGATCGACAGCAGCAGCGCGATCCAGCTGATGCCGTAGTAGATGCCGGTGACGGGGATGCCTTCCGCGCGATCGCGGACGCTTTTCTGCAGCGAGATCGCCGCATAAAGGCCGAACACCAGCACGGTGAAGTAGTAGCCCTTCTCGTTGAGCTGCATGCCGGCGTTCCAGAGCCCGATCAGGAATGCCGCGAAACCTGCGATCAGTGCGGCCCACGACGCGGCCACGAATGCGAACGACGGCTGCTGGATGGTGGTCTGGTTCATTGCTTTGCCCTCTCTTTCTTCTTGTTCGAAATCGTTTTCGTTGAACTGCGTTTCGCGCATGGTAGCAGCTTTGGCGCGCGCCAAGACGGCCGCGCTTGCAGTCTTACATGCCGCGCTGTGCGCGCCGCCAGCGCCCGGGCGTCGTGCCGAGCACCGCACGAAACGCCTTGCCGAAGGCCGCCTCGGATTGATAACCGACCGCCTGGCCGATCTCCGCCTGCCCACGCTGCGTATCCTGCAGCAGCGCGCACGCGTGCATCATCCGGATCTGCGCGACGAACGCGCCGACACTCATCCCGGCTTTCTCGCGGAAATGCCGCGCATAGGTCGCGCGCGACATCGCCGCTGCGTCGCCGAGCGACTCGACCGTCCACGGCTGCTCCGGCGCCTGCAGCACGGCCTGGACCGACGGGCCGAGCCGCGCATCGGCCGCGAGCGCGAGCCAGCCGGACGGCACGCGCGCGTCGCGGCCGTACGCGCGCAACGCATACGCGAGCAGCGCCTGGCCGAGCGCATTCACGATCGCGCCGGCGCCCGGCTGCACATTCGACGCCTCGGTGCGCAGCACGCTCGTCAGCAATTGCAGCGGCGCAAACCCCGACGCCTCGCGCAACCCGACGTGCAGCACCTGCGGCAGCGTGCGCATCAGCAGTTCGCCCGCGCCGCGCGCATAGACGAAACGTCCGCACAGCAGGTCCACGCTCGCACTGCCCGGTTCGGCCGGATCGAGATTCGACTTGACCGGGACCACCGCGCCGCCGGCGGCGTCCGGTTCGCGCAGCGGCGCGACCGGCCGCGACCGGCCGGCCCCCGCGTCGAGCAGGTCGTGCGCGCCGCCCGCGGGCAGCAGCACGAAATCGCCGTCGGCGAGCTGCAGCGTGCGACCGTCGGCGGTACGCAGCCGGCACGTGCCGGCCAGCAGCAGGTGGAACGCCGCCTCGCCGGGCGGCAACGGGTCGTGCGGCATCGCGAACGGCCCGTCGAGCAGGCAGCGCACGTCGAGTTCGACATGGCTGCGGCCCAGCGACAACAGTTGACTCAATGCATCCATGAGACGATCGCGCTAAAAATTGACACTCTAGCGTATCGAAACCCTCAGCGCGAACGATCAGAATAGCCCTGCATCGCCCGAGATCGCGGCGCCCGCCGCCCTCCTCACCTCTACTCGAAAGGACGCATCATGCTGAACTGGAACGAATACCGGAAGGAACTCTCGACGCGCATCGGCGATATTGCCAAGCTGTCGCCCGATACGCTGGCCGGCTACCAGGCGCTGGCAGGGGCCGGCGCCAAGACGGGCCATCTCGACGCGAAAACGCGCGAGCTGATCGCGCTCGCGGTGGCCGTCACGACGCGCTGCGACGGCTGTATCGCCGTTCACACGGCCGAAGCGACAAAGCATGGCGCGACCAGGGAGGAAGTGGC
The DNA here is from genome assembly GCF_900119325.1 of Burkholderia sp. NFPP32. Lineage (NCBI taxonomy): Bacteria > Pseudomonadati > Pseudomonadota > Betaproteobacteria > Burkholderiales > Burkholderiaceae > Burkholderia > Burkholderia sp. NFPP32. Next base: position 663,980 of record NZ_FPJP01000001.1, read on the forward strand.
GGAAGCGCTCGGCGTCGCGATTGCGCTGAATGCGGGCGCGGCGCTCGTCTATTCGGCGCGCGTGATGGACGCGCTCGGCAACTGAGCGTGACGGATGCGGCGGCGCCGTCGCGGGCCGCCTCGCTGCGTGACGCCCGGCCGCCTGGCCGGGCGGTTGCGCATCGCGGATGCGGATGCGTTACGTATGAGTATCGGCAGCGCGCTTGCACGGACAACCGTGCCGGCAGGCCGCAGACGCGGCCGCGCGGCGAAGTCGGCTACCATGCGCGAACGATTCATCGTGAGGGAGCGCTCCATGTGCCGCTGGCTCGCCTATACGGGCAATCCGATCCATCTCGAGACCGTGCTGTTCCGCGCGAAGCATTCGCTGATCGACCAGAGCCTGCATTCGGAGCTCGGCGCCACGACCACCAATGGCGACGGTTTCGGCATCGGCTGGTACGGGCACCCCGACGAACTGCCGTTCCGCTATCGCTCCGTGCATCCCGCGTGGAACGACCGCAACCTGCGCGAAGCCGCGCGCGCGATCCGCTCGCGGATGTTCATCGCGCATATCCGCGCGGCGACCGAAACGCCCGTGCAGGAAACCAACTGTCACCCGTTCCGCCACGGCCGCTGGCTGTTCGCGCACAACGGGCTGATCCGCGGCTTCCACAAGCTGCGCCGCGACCTGACGATGAAGGTCGATCCAGCACTGTTCCCGACGCTCGAAGGCTCGACCGATTCCGAGCTGATGTTCCGCCTCGCGCTGACGTACGGCCTTGAGCAGACGCCGCTGCAGGCGCTCGAACAGATGGCCGGCGTGGTCGAGGAAACCGCCGCGCGGCATCGCGTGGCCGACCCGCTCAACATGACGGTCTGCGCGACCGACGGCGAACGGATCATCGCGGTGCGCTACTCGAGCGAACGGCAATCGCGTTCGCTGTTCCACAGCACGTCGTTCAAGCACCTGCACGAACTGTATCCGCATGACCCGCGCATCGCCGAAGTCGGCGGCGACGCGTTCATGGTCGTGTCCGAGCCGCTCGTCGACCTGCGCGGCGCGTGGGAGGAAGTGCCGGAGGGCATGGCAATCGTCGCGCACGGGGCGGACGTGCAGCAGCGGCCGTTCGGGCCGCGGCAGAAGTAGCGGCCGGCACCATTCGCGCCGTCAGCCGCGTCGCGAGAACCGCATCCGGATCGAATCGAGCTCGGCGGGCAGCCGGCGCGGCGGGCACGCGGTCGCGACAGCGTGGCGAACCCGAGCCGTTCGTACAGCGTGCGGGCGCGCACGTTGCGGGTCAGCACGTCGAGCACGATGTCGCGGCTGCCGTCCACGGGCAATGCACCGGTGATTACGTGGAAAATCCGTGTTCACTTACGGATTGCCGTTCTACGCCGAGTGGGGCCTGACGCACGACGCTCTTGAGCAGCCGTGGCGCAAACGCCCCTATCGCTTGATATGCTGACTGCCGGTGTGCTTTTACGCTACCCGCTGTACTGGGATTGGACGCTTCGTCTCTACACGACGCCGGAGGCAACTATCCGCCGCCTGGCGGCACCAGCCGCACGACCGCTAGCCAGGATTCGAGATAACCCTGTACGTCCGCTGTTCAAGATCGGCCGCTGGACCCGCAATGCGTTTCGCCATGCGGCCTGGAAAATCGAAAACAGACAGGGATCGAAGCGCAAAGAATTTTGAAAGATGTTAAACAAAACCGTGACCGAAATAGCTAAAAGCGGCATGACAAACGGAAACAGCGAGCCACCGAAAGCTCGATAACTAGAGGAAACCATGACTATCTATCCGGTAATCCTGTGTGGCGGCAGCGGTACACGCTTGTGGCCGATGTCGCGAGGCGGCTACCCGAAGCAGTACCTGAAACTGACAGGGGAAAACACGCTCGTCCAGCAGACCGCGCTGCGCCTGCGCAACACTCCGAACGTTTCCGCCCCCATCGTCGTCACCAACAACGAACAGCGCTTCCTGGTCGCGGAACAACTTCGCCAGGTCAACATCACACCATCGTCGATCGTGCTCGAGCCGGTAGGCCGCAATACCGCGCCCGCGATCGCGATCGCCGCGCTGCTCGCCATGCACGACTCGCCAGACGCACTGCTCTTGGTGCTGCCGTCGGACCACGTCATCCTCAACGAAACGGCGTTCATCGCCGCAGCCAGTGAGGCGGCGGCCATCGCAGCAGACCAGCACCTCGTCACGTTCGGCATCACGCCAACGGAAGCGCACACCGGCTTCGGCTATATCCGCCGTGGCCCGGCCATCGCCAACGACAAGCAGGTCTACAAGGTCGATGCGTTTGTCGAGAAGCCCGACGCCCCGACGGCCGAGCGCTTCCTCAGCGACGGCAATTACTATTGGAACAGCGGCATGTTCATGATGAAGGCGTCCACGTACACGGAGGAATTGCATCGCCATGCACCGGAGATCGCTTGTCAGGCAGAACTCGCGTTCAAATCCGCCAAGCGGGACAACGACTTTCTCCGTCTCGACGCGGACGTGTTCTCCGCCAGCCCCAACGTCTCCATCGACTATGCGGTGATGGAAAAGACCGAGCGCGCCGCAGTCGTCGCGGTGGCAGACCTCGGCTGGAACGACATCGGGTCATGGAACGCACTTGCGGAGATTGCGGACGCCGATGAACAGGGCAACGCACTTATCGGTGACATCTTCACCGACTCGGTGAAGAACTCGTATATCCGAGCAGAACACCGCATGGTTGCCGCCCTCGGTCTCGACAACATCGTGATCGTGGAAACCGCAGACGCCGTGCTGGTCGCGCATCGCGACAAGGCCCAGGACGTCAAGAAAATCATCGAATGGCTGAATGCGTCCGGCCGCCACGAATCGGTCACGCATCGCCGCGTCATCCGCCCGTGGGGCTCATATGAAGGCATCGACCAGGGCGACCGCTTCCAGGTCAAGCGCCTCATCGTGAACCCCGGCGCGCAGTTGAGCCTGCAAATGCACCACCATCGCGCCGAGCACTGGATCGTCGTCAAGGGTACAGCGATGGTCACGAACGGTGACAAGGAAATCATGCTGACCGAAAACCAGTCGACCTACATCCCGCTCGGCGCGACACACCGGCTGACGAACCCCGGCAAGATCCCGCTCGAACTGATCGAGATCCAGTCGGGCGCGTATCTCGGTGAGGACGACATCGTCCGCTTCGAAGACACCTACGGCCGCGCAGCGTCGTAACCACGGCAATTTCCGGTTCGCGCGCCACGCCTTGCCGCGATCCGAAGCCCGCCAACGGGCAGTACGCACACGCGTACTGCCCGTTTTTCATTGCGTTAAGCAACGTAAGGCAGGTTGCCGGAAACTTACAGGTCAGGTTATAAAAGCGCCACCCATCCCGGTGCATGCGCCGCCCTTTTTACTCTTGCCTTCGGAGAACGCATGATTGACCTGAACACCGCCCAGCAATTCCTGATGACCCGCGGCCTCGACTTCGGCCTCAACCTCCTCGCCGCGCTCGTATTGTGGTTCATCGGCCGCTGGGCGATCCGCATCGGCACGCGCCTGCTCGGCAAGGTCGTACGCCGCAGCGGCAAGGTCGACCCGACGCTCACCGACTACCTGACCTCCGTCGTCGGCGTGCTGCTGACGATCCTGCTGATCCTCGCGATCCTGCAGATCTTCGGCGTGCAGACGACCTCGTTCGCCGCGCTGCTCGCCGGCCTCGGCCTCGCGATCGGCACGGCCTGGGGCGGCCTGCTCGCGCACTTCGCCGCCGGCGTGTTCATGCAGGTGCTGCGCCCGTTCAAGATCGGCGACGTGATCAGCGCAGGCGGCGTCACGGGCACGGTGAAGGAGCTCGGCCTGTTCGGCACGACGATCATCACCGCCGACAACATCGTGACGATCGTCGGCAACAACAAGATCTTCTCGGACAACATCGCGAACTACAGCGCAACGTCGCACCGCCGCGTCGACCTGACCGCGAAGATAGCGAACGGCGTCGACGCAGTCGACGCGATCAACCGCCTGAAGACGTCGATCCAGCAGATCCCGAACGTGCTGACCAATCCGGCGCCGGACGTCGGCGTGCTGCAGTTCACGCCGGAAGGCCCGCTGCTGTTCGTGCGCCCGTCCACGGCGCCCGAGAACTACTGGCAGGTGTACTGCGATACCAACCGCGTGATCATCGAGACGTTCCGCGACGCGCAATACCCGACGCCCGAAACGCCGCTCTCGCATCGCAACGCGTAACGGCGGCGCCGGACGAAAAAAAGCGTGGCAACCGCCACGCTTTTTTATTGCTCGGAACAGGAGCTGAAGCGCGCCAGCTCAGCGCCCGCCCGTCCCCCGCGCTTTGTCCGACTGCCGCCCGCGCACGAGCTTCCATACCGCGCCGAGCGCGACCGGCACGATCGCCGCGCCAATGCCCACCAGCACGATCACGTTCAGGTACTGGCGGACGAACGGGATGTTGCCGAAGAAATAGCCGAGCAGCACGAGCAGCAGCACCCAGACCAGCGCGCCGATCACGTTGAAGAGCTGAAAGCGCGTGGCGCTCATCGACGACGCACCCGCGACGAACGGCGCGAACGTACGCACGACCGGGATGAAGCGCGCGAGCACGATCGTCTTGCCGCCGTGCTTGTCGTAGAACGAGTGGGTCTTCTGCAGCGCGGCGCGATCGAGGAAGCGCTCGAGCACCGGGATATGGGTATTGAATACCTTCGGGCCGACCCAGCGGCCGATCAGGTAGTTCACGGTGTTGCCGGAGATCGCCGCGACGAGCAGCAGCACGATCAGCGCGCCGACGTTCATTTCGCCTGTCGCCGCGAACGCGCCGCCGATGAACAGCAGCGAATCGCCGGGCAGGAACGGGAACACGACGAGCCCCGTCTCGCAGAACACGATCAGGAACAGAACGAGGTAGACCCATGCGCCGTACTGCCGGATGAAATCGCCGAGGAATGCGTCGATATGCAGGACAAGGTTGACGAAATGAAGCAGCGTATCCAAATGCGATTCCTCGAAGGCGAAAGGGCGAAAGGACCGGAATGGTCGGAAAAGGCGGAAGCACCCGCCGGCCAAGGCGGCGCGCGCGACGGAGCCATCATACCGAAACTACCTTAAGGCTCCGTGAAAAAACGTAACTGCCGGCCGCCCCGGCACGCATCCGCCGCCTCGCTATAATTCGGCCATGTCCGATATCACCGAAACGGCCGCGGGCGCCGCGCCCGCCCCCGCTCCGCGCCCGCTGCGCGCGATCCAGCCCCTGCCCGACCAGCTGATCAGCCAGATCGCCGCGGGCGAGGTCGTCGAACGCCCGGCGTCGGTCGTCAAGGAGCTGCTCGAGAACGCGATGGATGCCGGCGCGACGACGCTGCGCATCGTGCTGGAAGAAGGCGGCGTCAAGCGCATCTCGATCACCGACGACGGTTGCGGGATTCCGCCCGACGAGCTGGCGCTCGCGCTGATGCGCCATGCCACCAGCAAGATCCGCTCGCTCGAGGAGCTCGAGGCGGTCGCGACGCTCGGGTTCCGCGGCGAAGCGCTCGCGTCGATCGCGTCCGTCGCCGAGATGTCGATCACGAGCCGGACAACCGATGCCGCGCACGCGATGAAGATCGATGCGCAGACCGGCGTGCTGTCGCCCGCCGCCGGCTCGACCGGCACGACGATCGAGGTGCGCGAGCTGTACTTCAACACGCCCGCGCGGCGCAAGTTCCTGAAAAGCGAGCAGACCGAATTCGGCCACTGCCTCGAAATGATCCGCCGCGCGGCGCTCGCGCGGCCGGACGTCGCAATCTCGGTGCTGCACAACGGCAAGGCCGTCGAGCACTGGAATGCGACCGAGCCCGCGCAGCGCGTCGCGAAGATCCTGGGCGACAGCTTCGCGACCGCGCACCTGCCGCTCGACGAACAGGCCGGCCCGCTCGCCGTCTACGGCTGCGCAGGCCTGCCGACCGCGAGCCGCGGGCGCGCCGACCAGCAATATTTCTTCGTCAACGGCCGCTTCGTGCGCGACAAGCTGCTGACGCACGCGGTGCGCGCGGCCTACGAGGACGTGCTGCACGGCGACCGCTACCCGTCGTACGTGCTGTTCCTCGACCTGCCGCCCGAAGCCGTCGACGTGAACGTGCATCCGTCGAAGATCGAGGTGCGCTTCCGCGATTCGCGCTCGATCCACCAGTACGTGTTCCACGCGGTCCAGCGCGCGCTCGCGCGCCACGCGGGCGCGTCGCCGGAAACCACCGCGGGCGGTCACGCCGCGCACATCGAACCCGCGCCGCGCGGGCCCGCCTCGTTCCTGGACACGCCGCTCGGCCAAGGCCACGGCCCGGCCACCGGCGGCAGCGGCTTCTCGTCGCCGTCGTCATCGTCGGCGGGCAACACCTGGATGCGCCAGGCGCGGATGACGCAGGGCACGCTGCCCGTCGCGCAGCCGCTCGCGCTCTACGATGCGCTGTTCGGCCGCAAGGACAGCGGCGCGGGCACGCCGGACGGCACGACCGCCGTCGCCCGCGATTCGGCCGACGCGCCGGGTGCGCCTCTGCCGGGCTTCACCGCATCGCCGATCGCCGCCACCGCGCACGACGAGCAGCCGCTCGGCTTCGCGCTCGGCCAGATCCACGGCATCTACGTGCTCGCGCAGAACGCGCACGGGCTCGTGATCGTCGACATGCACGCGGCCCACGAGCGGATCCTGTACGAACAGTTCAAGAACGCGCTCGCCGATCGCTCGGTCGCCGTGCAGCCGCTGCTGCTGCCGGTGTCGATGACGGCCACGCCGGTCGAGATCGGCACGGTCGAGGAAGAACGCGACACGCTGGAATCGCTCGGCTTCGATCTCGCGGTGCTGTCGCCGACGACGCTCGCGATCCGCGCGGTGCCGGCGCTGCTGAAGGATGCCGACCTGCAGTCGCTCGCGCGCGCGGTGCTCGCCGACCTGCACGCGTTCGGCGGCTCGCGCGTGCTCACCGAGCGCCAGCACGAACTGCTCGGCACGCTCGCGTGCCACCACGCGGTGCGCGCGAACCGGCGCCTGACGCTCGACGAGATGAACGCGCTGCTGCGCCAGATGGAGGCGACCGAGCGCGCGGACCAGTGCAATCACGGCCGGCCGACGTGGTATCAGCTCACGCTGAACGATCTCGACCGTCTCTTCATGCGCGGGCAATGAGCGCTCCTTCGCAGTCCACCCCGACGACGATCGCCTGCCTGCTCGGCCCCACCGCTTCGGGCAAGACGGCCGCGGCGCTGGCGCTCGCCGCGCGCCGCCCGATCGAGATCGTCAGCGTCGATTCGGCGCTCGTCTACCGCGACATGGATATCGGCACCGCGAAGCCGACTCGCGAAGAACGCGCGAGCGTGCCGCATCACCTGATCGACATCATCGATCCGGCCGACGCGTATTCGGCCGCGGAATTCCGCGCGGATGCGCTCCGCCTGATCGGCGAGATCGCCGCGCGCGGCCGCACGCCGCTGCTCGCGGGCGGCACGATGCTGTACTACAAGGCGCTGACGCAGGGGCTCAACGACCTGCCGGGCGCCGATCCGGACGTGCGCGCGCAGCTCGACGCCGACGCCGCGCGCGACGGCTGGCCCGCGCTGCATGCGCGGCTCGCGCAGGTCGATCCCGACACGGCCGCGCGGCTCGCGCCGAACGATTCGCAGCGGATCCAGCGTGCGCTCGAAATCTTCATGCTGAGCGGGCAGCCGATGTCGGCGCTGCTTGCCGCGCCGCGGCGCGCGGACGATGCGGCCGCCGTGTACCGCTTCGTGCCGGTCGCACTCGAACCGTCGGATCGCGCGGTACTGCACGCACGCATCGCGCAGCGCTTCGACGCGATGCTCGACGCGGGCTTCATCGACGAAGTCGAACGGCTGCGCCGTCGCGACGATCTCCATCCCGACCTGCCGTCGATGCGCTGCGTCGGCTATCGGCAGGCGTGGGAATTCCTCGACGGCGACACCGACTACCGGACGATGCGCGACAAGGGCATCTTCGCGACGCGCCAGCTGTGCAAGCGCCAGCTCACCTGGCTGCGCGCGATGCCGGAACGGATCGTCGTCGACTGCATCGCGCCGGACTCGACGGCCCGCGCGCTCGATGCGCTCGAACGCGTACTCGACGGCCGCGCGCCGGGCTGACCGCGCCGCCGGCAGCCCGCGTCAGCCTCGCCGGCGCGCTGCCAGATGCGCGCGGGCGCCATCGACGATCAGCGCGACGCCGCGCTCGAACGCTTCGTCGCCGCCGCGCTCGCGCAGCGCGGCCCAGCCCTTCGCGAGCAGCGGATACCCGGCCGCGTCCGGCAGCGGCGCATCGGCTTCGCCGTCCGGCTCCGCCTGTTCTTCCAGCACCCATCCGACCACGAAGCGGCCGAGCGCATACATCACGTCGACCGCTTCATCCGGCGCGAAGCCCGCATCGCAGAGCAGCGCGACCTTGCGTTCGATCGAACCGAAATGCAGCGCGCGCGGCCGCGTACCGGCATGCAGGCGCGCGCCGTCGCGATAAGCGAGCAGCGCACGGCGGAAACTGCGCGCGTTGTCGGCAAGCCATGCATCCCACGCTTCGCCCGGCCGCGGCAGCGACGCGTCGTGGCGCTCGAGCATGATCGCCTCGGCCATCGCGTCGAGCAGCTCGGCCTTGTTCCTGAAATGCCAGTAAAGCGTCGGCGACTGCACGCCGAGCCGCTCGGCGAGCCGCCGCGTGGACAGCCCGTCGATACCGACTTCATCAAGCAGTTCGAGCGCCGCGCGCAATACCGTGTCGCGCGTCAATCGCGCCCCTGTGTCCTTCATCTCTATCACCGATAGGGAAACCATGGAATAATCGCCACTCTATCATCGATAGAGTCACCCTCTTGAATCCGTCCCTGATTGCCATCCTGGCCACGGTCCTGCTCGACGCGATCGGCGTCGGGATCGTGATGCCGATCCTGCCCGGCCTGCTGCGCTCGCTCGCCGGCGCGGGCAGCACCGACACGCACTACGGCGTATTGCTCGCGCTGTACGCGTTCGCGCAGTTCCTGTGCGCGCCGCTGCTCGGCGCGCTGAGCGACCGCTTCGGCCGCCGGCCCGTGCTGCTCGCGTCGCTCGCGGGTGCCGCGCTCGACTACCTGCTGATGGCGCTCGCACCGACGCTTGCGTGGCTTTACGCGGGGCGGCTGATCGCGGGCATCACGGGTGCGAACGTGGCGGTCGCGACCGCGTACGTCACCGACGTCACGGCCGAACCCGACCGCGCACGGCGCTTCGGCCAGCTCGGCGCGATGATGGGCATCGGCTTCATCGCGGGCCCGCTGATCGGTGGGCTGCTCGGCGCGCTGCACCTGCGCGCGCCGTTCGTCGCGGCCGCGCTGCTCAATGCGCTGAATCTCCTGCTCGTGTGGCGAGCGCTGCCGGAATCGCGGCCGCGCCCGGCCCGCGCAGGCCGCACGGTCGCCGCGCTCAACCCGTTCGCGAGCCTGCGCCGGCTGAGCGGCGCACCCGCGCTCGTGCCGCTGATCGGCATCTACGTGATCGTCGCGCTGGTGTCGCAGGCGCCCGCGACGCTGTGGATCCTGTACGGCCAGGAACATTTCGGCTGGTCGACGCCGATCGCGGGGCTGTCGCTCGCGGGCTACGGCGCGTGCCATGCGCTCGCGCAGGCGTTCGCGATCGGGCCGCTGATCGCGCGGCTGGGCGAGCGTCGCGCGCTCGCGCTGGGGCTCGCGGGCGACGCGCTCGGGCTCGCGGCGATCGCGTTCGCGACCGCCGCATGGGTGCCGTTCGCGCTGCTGCCGCTGTTCGCGGCGGGCGGCATGACGCTGCCGGCGCTGCAGGCGATGCTCGCGCGGCAGGTCGACGATGCGCGCCAGGGCGAACTGCAGGGCACGCTCGCGAGCGTGGCCAGCCTGATCGGCGTGGCGGGCCCGCTGGTCGTCACCGCGACCTATGCGGCGACGCGCGCGACATGGCCGGGGCTCGTGTGGGCCGCGGCCGCGCTGCTCTATCTGCTCGTGCCGCCGTTGCTGGCCGGCACGCGGCCGGCGGGCGCACCGCGGCCGTCCGCCTGAGCGGCGGCGGGCGCCGCCATACGCATTGCCGCGCTCAGTGCGCGAGCGTTACGAGATTCGCATCGCGCACGAGCTGCCAGCGGCCGCCGGCCTTGCGGAAGATCGTCAGCGTATGGCCCGAGCGGCGGATCGTTTCGCCGCCCGGCGGCGTCGCGTCGATCTCGAGGAAATTGCGCATGTACGCCCAGTCGCCGATCACGCGCAGCTCGTCGATCCGGTAGCGGCCGTCGACCTTCGGTGCATGCTCCGCACCCGCGTTCGCTTCACGCGACGCGGCCGCGAACGCCGCCTTGTCGAACGGCGGCTTGCCGGCCACCATGAAGATTGCGTCGTCGGCGATCAGGTCGAGCACGGTCGCCAGATCGCCGCGCCGGCTCGACACGAACCAGTTTTCCACGAGCTCGCGGATCGCACGTTCGTCTTCGGTCATCGTCGTCCCTCCTTCATCGGCGCCGCACGCGCCCGAAAAAAAAGCCGCCCGGATCGACTCCGGGCGGCTTTCCCTGCTGCATCTGCTGCTGGCGGTGCGTCAGACCACGACCGTCTGCGCCTCGCCTTCGCGGGTCGCACGCACGGTGCCGATCTTCCACACCTGTTCGCCGGCGGCGCTCAGGTCGGCGATCGCTGCGTCGGCATCGGCCGCCGCGACGATCACGGCCATGCCGATCCCGCAGTTGAACACGCGGTGCATTTCCGCGTCGGCGACGCCGCCGTGCTCCTGCAGCCACTTGAACAGCGGCGGCAGCGGCCACGCGTTCTGGTCGAGCTCGGCGGTGAGGCCTTCGCGCAGCACGCGCGGAATGTTCTCGACGAGGCCGCCGCCCGTGATGTGCGCCATGCCCTTCACCGACAGCTTCTGCATCAGCGCGAGCAGCGGCTTCACGTAGATGCGGGTCGGCGCCATCAGCGCGTCGGCGAGCGGGCGGCCGTGGAAATCGGCCGACAGGTCGGGGTTCGCGCGCTCGATGATCTTGCGCACGAGCGAGAAGCCGTTCGAGTGGATGCCGCTCGATGCGAGGCCCAGCACCACGTCGCCTTCGGCGATCGTGCTGCCGTCGATGATCTTGCTCTTCTCGACCGCACCGACCGCGAAGCCGGCCAGGTCGTATTCGCCGTCCGGGTACATGCCCGGCATTTCGGCCGTTTCGCCGCCGATCAGCGCGCAGCCCGACAGTTCGCAGCCTTGCGCGATGCCCTTGACGACCGTTGCGGCCGTATCGACGTCGAGCTTGCCGCACGCGAAGTAGTCGAGGAAGAACAGCGGCTCGGCGCCCTGCACGAGGATGTCGTTCACGCTCATCGCGACCAGATCCTGGCCGACCGTGTCGTGTTTGTTCAGATGAAACGCCAGCTTGAGCTTGGTGCCCACGCCATCGGTGCCCGACACGAGCACGGGCTCGCGATACTTCTTCGGCACTTCGAACAGCGCGCCGAACCCGCCGATGCCGCCGAGCACGCCGTCGCGCAGGGTTTTCTTCGCAAAAGGCTTGATCTTGTCGATGAGCGCGTCGCCAGCGTCGATGTCGACGCCTGCGTCGCGATAGGACAGACCCTGAGCGTCGGGAGCGGATTTCGGAGGATTCATGGGGGAATGCGAGAAGGTCGGTAAAATGCGATTTTACCCGAAGCCGGCCCGTTGGCCGGAATTCCCAGCACCGAATCGTCAGGGATTGCATCTTGGTCGACACGTCCCCGTTTTCATCGCCCAGCGAGCCGCGCCGAAACCGGCGCGCCGCCGTGCGTGCGGTCGCGCGTGCAGCCCACGGAGCCGCGGTCCCCGGCGCGTGCCCGGCGTACGGCGCGCGTATTTTCAACCGACCCGCATTGTGACTGTGTCCCGTCAACTGACGCTCGATCTCGGCACGCCGCCGCCCGCCACGTTCGACAACTTCATCATGAGCGAGGAGAACGACGAGCTCGTCACGCGGCTGCAGAAGCTCGACCTCGCGCTCGCGGCGGGCCCCGTGCCGGACCGGTCGTTCTACATCTGGGGCGAGCCCGGCAGCGGCCGCAGCCACCTGCTGCAGGCGCTCGTGAGCGACGCGTCGTACGGCTATGCGCGCTACCTGACGCCGCAGAGCCCGCTCGGCGCGTTCACGTTCGACCCGCGCATCGGCATCTATGCGATCGACGACTGCGACCGGATGACCGACACGCAGCAGGTCGCGCTGTTCAACCTGTTCAACGAAGTCCGCGCGCATCCGTCGAGCGCGTTCGTCGCGGCGGGCCCCGCGGCGCCGCTCGCGCTCGATGTGCGCGAGGATCTGCGCACGCGCCTCGGCTGGGGGCTCGTGTTCCACCTGTCGCCGCCGTCCGACGCCGGCAAGATCGCCGTGCTCAAGCTCGCGGCAAAGGAGCGCGGGATCGCGCTCACCGACGACATCGCCGCCTACCTGCTGACCCATTTCCGCCGCGACATGCCGAGCCTGATGGCGCTGCTCGACGCGCTCGACCGCTTCTCGCTCGAGCAGAAACGCGCCGTCACGCTGCCGCTGCTGCGCCGCATGCTTGCGCGTCCCGGCGACGACATCACACCACCGGGCACGGGCCCGAACCGCTTCGAGTAAAATGCGCTTCCATGACTAATCTGGCACTCTTTGACCTCGATCACACGCTGATCCCGACCGATAGCGACCACGAATGGGGTCGCTTCATGGTGAAGCTCGGCATCGTCGACGCGGAAAGCTTCTCGCGTCAGAACGATCAGTTCTTCGCCGACTACAAGGCCGGCAAGCTCGACATCCATGCGTACCTCACGGCGATGCTCACGCCGCTCGCGAAATATTCGCGCGCGCAGCTCGCCGAATGGCACGAGCAGTACATGCACGAGGTGATCCGGCCCGCGATGACGCCCGCCGCGCTCGAACTCGTGCGCAAGCATCTCGATGCGGGCGACCTGTGCTGCGTCGTGACGGCGACCAACGAATTCATCACGCGCCCGATCGCGACCGCGTTCGGCGTCGATACGCTGATCGCGTGCGAAGTCGAAACGACCGACGGGCATCCCGATTCGCCGTACACGGGCCGGCCGACCGGCACGCCGAGCTATCGCGAAGGCAAGATCGTGCGTACCGAAGCATGGCTCGCCTCGCTCGGCAAGCACTGGGACGACTTCGCGCACAGCTACTTCTACAGCGACTCGCACAACGACATCCCGCTGCTCGAGAAAGTCACCGACCCGATCGCGACCAACCCTGACGACACGCTGCGTGCGCATGCAAGCACCCGCGGCTGGCGTATCCTCGATTTATTCTGAACGTCGTGATCAAAAAATTCATCCGCAAGCTGCTCGGCCAGGACGAAGCCCAGCAAACGCCCCCCGAAGCGGCTCCGGCCGACGAAGCGGCCCCTGCTGCCCCGCGCCCCGCGAAAAGCGCACGCGGCGGCGCGAAGAAACCGCGCAGCAACCATGAGCCGACCGTCGTGCCGGCCAGCGTGCACCAGATCGATCCGTCGCTGATCTCGAGGAATGCCGTGCGCGTGACCGATACGCTGCAGCAGGCAGGCTTTCGCGCGTTCATCGTCGGCGGCGCGGTTCGCGACCTGCTGCTCGGCATCGCGCCGAAGGACTTCGACGTCGCGACCGACGCGACGCCGACCGAGGTGCAGCGCCTGTTCCGCCGCGCGCGCCTGATTGGTCGCCGCTTCCAGATCGTCCACGTGCAGTTCGGCCAGGAACTGATCGAGGTATCGACGTTCCGCGCGCTGGTCGACGCGCCGCCCGAGGCTGCCCCGTCGGCCGAACCGCCGAGGCGCCTGAAGCGCGACGAACTCGATCGCCGCACGCACGCGGTCGACGCGAGCGGCCGCGTGCTGCGCGACAACGTGTGGGGTGAGCAGCACGAAGATGCCGCGCGCCGCGACTTCACGATCAACGCGATGTACTACGACCCGTCGACGCAGACGGTGCTCGACTACCACGACGGGATGGCCGACATGCGCGCCCGCCTGCTGCGGATGATCGGCGACCCGGCCACGCGTTTCCGCGAGGATCCGGTGCGGATGCTGCGCGTCGTGCGCTTCGCGGCGAAGCTCGGCTTCGAGATCGAGCCGCATACGCGTGAGCCGATCAACGCGCTGGCCGACCTGATCAACAACGTGCCGGCCGCGCGCCTGTTCGACGAAATGCTGAAGCTGCTGCTGTCGGGCCATGCGCTCGCGTGCCTGCAGCGGCTGCGCAAGGAAGGCCTGCACCACGGGCTGCTGCCGCTCCTCGACGTCGTGCTCGAACAGCCGCAGGGCGAGAAGTTCATCACGCTCGCGCTGAACAACACCGACGCGCGCGTGCGCGCCGGCAAGCCGGTATCGCCCGGCTTCCTGTTCGCGACGCTGCTGTGGCACGACATGCGCCAGCGCTTCGAGCAATACACGGCCGAAGGCGAGATCCCGGTGCCGGCGCTCCATCGCGCGATGGACGACGTGATCGACATGCAGACCGAGAAACTCGCGATCCACAAGCGCTATTCGGCCGACATGCGCGAGATCTGGGGCCTGCAGTTGCGCCTCGAGAAACGCTCGGGCCGCAGCGCGATGCGGCTGCTGGAACACCAAAGGTTTAGAGCGGGGTATGATTTCCTCCTGTTACGCTGCGAATCCGGCGAGCTCGATGCGGATGTCGGACAGTGGTGGACGGATTTCATCGAAGGCGACGCGGCCGCCCGCGAGGCATTGCTCACGCAGGGCGGCTCGAAGGAAAAATCGCCCCGCAAGCGGCGCCGCCGCGGCGGCGCGCGAAACCGCAAGCCGGGTGAAGGTGCCGCCGAGCAGGCACCGGACACCGCGGGCGGTTCCGACGACTGACGCACGCGCCGGCGAACGACGTAGGAAGTGATGCCATGACGGTTGCATATATCGGACTGGGGGCGAATCTCGGCGATGCGCGCCAGACCCTGAAGGACGCGGTGGTGTGCCTCGCACAGCAGCGCACCATCTCGATCCTCGGCAAATCGAGCCTGTATCGCACGGCGCCGTTCGAAGCGGGCGGCGACGACTACTACAACTGCGCCGTCAAGCTCGACACGACGCTGTCTGCCCGCGAGTTGCTCGCGCTCTGCCAGAAGATCGAACATCACTTCGGGCGCGAGCGCCCGTATCGCAACGCGCCGCGCACGCTCGACCTCGACATCCTGCTGTTCGGCGCCGACTCGATCGACGAACCCGACCTGATCGTCCCGCACCCGCGCCTCACCGACCGCGCATTCGCGCTCGTGCCGCTCGTCGAGATCGAGCCGGCACTCGACATTCCCGCGCGCGGCCGCGCCGATGCGTTCCTCGCCGCCGTCGCGGACCAGCGCGTCGAAAAGGTGCAGACCTGCCAGTGCCTGATGCAAAAGGCGCTCGCGGCCGGCGACGACACCGACAAGAACCGCTGCCGATGAACCCCACTCCGCTGACCGTCACCGCCCCCGACCTGCGCGCCCCGCACCGCTATCTCGTGATCGAAGGCCCGATCGGCGTCGGCAAGACGACGCTCGCTCGCCTGCTCGCCGAGCGCTGGTCGATGCAGACGCTGCTCGAACGCCCGCAGGACAATCCGTTCCTCGAACGCTTCTATCGCGACACCGCGCGCTACGCGCTGCCCGTGCAGCTGTCGTTCGCGCTGCAGCGCGCGCAGCAGGCGCGCGAACTGGTCGGCGCGCTGGAAACGGGCCGCCCCGTCGTCGCCGATTTCATGCCGCAGAAGAACGACATCTTCGCGCGGTTGAACCTGCCGGAAGACGAATGGCAGCTCTATCGATCGATCGCGACGCACGTGGACGTGCCGCAGGCGCCGTCGCCCGACCTCGTCGTCTATCTGCAGGCGAGCCCCGAAGTGCTGTTCTCGCGCATCCAGAAGCGCGGGCTGCCGATGGAACTGCAGATCAGCGACACGTACCTGCGCTCGCTCGTCGACGCGTACAACGAATTTTTCTACCACTACGACCGCACGCCGGTGCTGACGGTCGCCGCGGAACACCTGAACCCGCTGGATTCCCCCGAAGATCTTGCGCTGCTGATCGAGCGCATCGAGACGATGCGCGGCCGCAAGGAATTCTTCGTCAAGGGCGAGACGACGCGCTGACGCGTCCCGCCTGTCGTTCTTCACCCATCGAACCGAATTTCCCATGACCTATCTCCAGGAATCGAGCCGGCCTGCCGTGACGGTGCCCAAGCTGCAGGCAATGCGCGACGCCGGCGAGAAGA
The DNA here is from genome assembly GCF_900119325.1 of Burkholderia sp. NFPP32. Classification (NCBI taxonomy): domain Bacteria; kingdom Pseudomonadati; phylum Pseudomonadota; class Betaproteobacteria; order Burkholderiales; family Burkholderiaceae; genus Burkholderia; species Burkholderia sp. NFPP32. The sequence continues at coordinate 680,186 of NZ_FPJP01000001.1, forward strand.
TCGCGATGCTCACGTGCTACGACGCGAGCTTTGCCGCGCTGCTCGATCGCGCGGGCGCCGACGTGCTGCTGATCGGCGATTCGCTCGGCAACGTGCTGCAGGGCCATACGACCACGCTGCCCGTCACGCTCGACGACATCGCGTATCACACGGCCTGTGTCGCACGCGCACAGCCGCGCGCGCTGATCATGGCCGACCTGCCGTTCGGCACGTACGGCACGCCGTCCGAGGCGTTCGCGAGCGCCGTCAAGCTGATGCGCGCGGGCGCGCAAATGATCAAGCTCGAAGGCGGCGAATGGCTCGCCGATACGATCCGCTTCCTCGTCGAGCGCGCGGTGCCCGTGTGCGCGCACGTGGGCCTCACGCCGCAATCGGTGCACGCGTTCGGCGGCTTCAAGGTGCAGGGCAAGACCGAGGCTGGCGCCGCGCAACTGCTGCGCGACGCGCGCGCGGTCGAAGCGGCCGGCGCGCAGGTCGTCCTGCTCGAGGCCGTGCCGACCCTCGTCGGGGCCGAGGTCACGCACATGCTGCGCGTTCCGACGATCGGCATCGGCGCGGGCGCGGACTGCTCGGGGCAGGTGCTCGTGCTGCACGACATGCTCGGGATCTTCCCCGGCAAGCGGCCGCGCTTCGTGAAGGATTTCATGCAGGGTCAGCCGAACATCCAGGCGGCCGTCGAAGCGTACGTGCGCGCGGTGAAGGACGGTTCGTTCCCCGGTCCGGAACATTCGTTCTGACGTGTACGGCCGGCAGCGCGTTCGCCGGCACCCGGATGTGAAAAAGCGCGGCGCCCCGCAAAGGGCGCCGCGCTTTTTGTTTTGTTGGTACTGCTGAATCGGTGAAAAGCTTCGCGGCACCAGCGCGAGCGCCGTGCGCGATCCATCGCTTCGTTACTTCAATACCGCGTCGATCGCACCGCGCAGCGCGTTGGTCAGCAGCAGCGCCTGCGCGCGCGCAAGATCGTCGCAGGTCACGACGCGCTCCGTCGCACCGAACGCACGGTCATCGAGCAGCACGCCGCGCATCACGCCCGGCAGCACGCCGGACGCCAGCGGCGGCGTCACCCACTGGCCGTCGAGCTTCACGAACAGGTTCGAGCGCCCGCCTTCCGTCACCTCGCCGCGCTCGTTGACGAACAGCATGTCGAAACCGCCGAGCGCCTCCGCCGCCTGCCACGCGCGGTCGTATTCGGCACGGCGCGTCGTCTTGTGCAACAGCAGCGCATCGCTCGCGCGGGTCGGCGCGAAACCGTGCGCGGACGCCAGCAGCACGCCGACCGGCCCCGCCGGCAGCGGCTTGAGCGGTGCCGCGACGATCTCGACCGTGCCGTCCTTCGCGAGCGAAAGCTTCATCCGGTAAGGGCCGTCGCCGTCGAGCGCCGCGCAGCGCGCGTCGATCTCGCGGCGCAACGCATCGGCATCGAAGCGGAAGCCGAGCGCATCCGCGCTGCGCTGCAGCCGCGCGAGATGACGATCGAGATGCCGGATGCCGTCCGCACGCGTGGCGGCGGTCGTTTCGAACAACTGGAAGCCGGGATCGGCGTCCGTCAGGAATCGCGCTTTCAATTCGCACTCCGCATATTCGTCGGCCGCGACGCTGTCGAGCACGATGCCCGCGCCGACACCCATCATGCCGCGGCGCCGGCCGGCGGTTGCCGTTGCCTGATCACGTGCTTCTTCGGTATCGGTGGCGGCCGCACCCTCTCCAGCCGCACCTTCGCCGGCCGCGTCCAGCGTCAGCGTGCGGATCGCGACCGACAGACAGAAATCGCCGCAACCGGCCGCGCGATTGCCGCGCGCATCGGAACCGGCGCCTTCCTGCGGCGCATCGAGCCAGCCGATCCCGCCCGTATAGAGCCCGCGCGGCGTCGACTCGATCGCGTCGATCAACTGCATCGTCATGTGCTTCGGCGCACCCGTGATCGATCCGCACGGAAACAATGCGCGCAGCATCTGCGCGAACGTCGTGCCGTCGCGCCAGCCGGCCTCGACCGTCGACGTCATCTGCCACACCGACGCATACGGCTCGACGGAGAACAGCGCCGGCACGCGAACCGTACCGGTGCGCGCGATCCGCGACACGTCGTTGCGCAACAGGTCGACGATCATCACGTTTTCCGCGCGGTTCTTCGGATCGCTCGCGAGGAACGCGGCAGCTGCCGCATCTTCGCGGGGATCGGCCGAACGCGGCGCGGTGCCCTTCATCGGCCGTGCGCGCAGCACGTCGCCATGCTTCTCGACGAACAGTTCCGGCGAGCACGACACGACCCACGCGCCGTGAGGCAGCGCGATCAGCGCGCCATAACGCACGGGCTGGCGCGCGCGCAGCCGCCGGTACAGCGCGAGCGGCGTGCCGAATACGTCGAAATTCAGCCGGTACGTGTAGTTGATCTGATACGAATCGCCTGCGCGCAGCGCGTCGTGCACCGCGGCGATCGCCGCGTCGAACGCGTCGCGCGACACGCTCTTCGTCACATGCGCGACGCCCGCGATCGACGGCGAGCCGCTGCCGTCCTGCTGCGCGAGCCACGCGTCGACTTCGTCGCACGACAGGTGCTCGCAGCGCGCATATAGCAAAAAGCGCAGCGGGGCATCGCCCGGCTGCGCTCGTTGCAGGTTGCGTCCGAATTCGTAGTCGCCGACGACCACCGCATGCAGCCCGTCGCGCAGGTCCTGCGCAACCGCCGCGTCGATTTCGTCGAGCCGCGCCGGATCCGTGCACACGCGTTCGTGCACGAATCCCGAATACAAACGACTCGACCGCGCGGACGCGGTCGAGTCGCAATCGTCCAAGAGCGCGAACGACGCGCTCTCGTTGCCTTCAGTCATGCCATTACTCGAAGAAGCTCTTCACACGGTCGAACCAGCTCTTGCTCTGCGGGCTGTGACGCGCGCCGCCCTCGGCCAGCGACTTCTCGAACTGCTTGAGCAGATCGCGCTGGTGGTCGGTCAGCTTCACGGGCGTCTCGACCTGCACGTGCACGTACAGATCACCCGCGATGCTCGAACGCAGCCCCTTGATGCCCTTGCCGCGCAGGCGGAACGTCTTGCCCGACTGCGTGCCTTCCGGTACCGGGAACGACGCACGGCCGGCCAGCGTCGGCACCTCGATCTCGCCGCCAAGCGCGGCGGTCGTGAACGGGATCGGCATCTGGCAGTGGAGATCGTCGCCGTCGCGCTCGAACACCGCGTGCGGCTTGATGTGGATCTCGACGTACAGATCTCCCGGCGGCCCGCCGTTGATGCCCGGCTCGCCGTTGCCGGCCGAGCGGATCCGCATCCCGTCGTCGATCCCGGCCGGGATCTTCACTTCGAGCGTCTTGGTTTCCTTCACCTTGCCCGACCCGTGGCAGTGCACGCACGGCTCGGGGATATAAGTGCCGGTGCCATGGCACTTCGGGCAGGTCTGCTGGATGCTGAAGAAGCCCTGCGACATGCGCACCGTGCCCTGGCCGTGACAGGTCGGGCAGGTTTCCGGCTTCGTGCCGGGCTTCGCGCCCGACCCGTGGCAGACCTCGCACGACACCCAGCTCGGCACGCGGATCTGCGTGTCGTAGCCGTGCGCAGCCTGCTCGAGCGTGATTTCCATGCTGTAGCGCAGGTCGGCGCCGCGGTACACCTGCGGGCCGCCGCGGCCGCCGCGCGCGGCGCCGCCCGCGGCCTGGCCGAAAATATCGCCGAAGATGTCGCCGAATGCATCCGCGAAGCCGCCGAAGCCCTGTGCGCCCGCACCGCCCATGTTCGGATCGACGCCCGCGTGGCCGTACTGGTCGTACGCGGCCCGCTTCTGGCTGTCCGACAGCATTTCATAGGCTTCCTTCGCCTCCTTGAAATGCTCTTCCGCATCCTTGTTGTCCGGATTGCGGTCAGGGTGATGCTTCATCGCAAGCTTGCGATACGCCTTCTTGATTTCGTCGTCGCTCGCATTCTTCGCGACGCCCAGAACCTCGTAGTAATCCCGTTTCGCCATATCGATTCACTGTGCCGCCACGCATCGCGCACGCGGCGGCTCCTTTCGCCCGCAGTAAAGTCTCTCGACTCGTCTGGCGCTGCGCCCGTCCGCGGACGGCTCGCGCAGCACCCGCCAAAAAACAAATGTGCCCGGAGGGCCGCGAAGCCCGCCAGGCGTGGAGTCGATCCGGCCATCCGGAAGGAAAGACAGACCGCTTTTCAGCCGCTTGTCAGCCGCGCCGCGCGCGTTTGAGCGCGCGGCGTGCGGTGCCGTTGCAACCCGGCTTAGTCCTTCTTCACTTCCTTGAACTCGGCGTCGACGACGTCGTCGGCAGCCTGCTGCGCGCCACCCGCGTGGGCCGCGCCTTCCGCTGCACCCGCCGCGCCGGCGGCACCCGCCTGCTGGGCCTGCATGTCGGCGTACATCTTCTCGCCGAGCTTCTGCGAAACCTTGCCGAGCTCCTCGACCTTCGCGTCGATCGCCGCCTTGTCGGCCGACGTGTCCTTCAGCACTTCCTCGAGCGACTTCAGCGACGCTTCGATCGCTTCCTTCTCGCCCGCGTCCAGCTTGTCGCCGTACTCGGCGAGCGCCTTCTTCGTGCTGTGGACCAGCGCGTCGCCCTGGTTGCGCGAATCGGCCAGCTCGCGCAGCTTGTGGTCTTCCGCTGCGTTCGCTTCCGCGTCCTTGATCATCTGGTCGATTTCAGCCTCGGACAGACCCGAGTTGGCCTTGATCGTGATCTTGTTTTCCTTGCCGGTCGCCTTGTCCTTCGCGCCGACGTGCAGGATGCCGTTCGCGTCGATGTCGAAGGTCACTTCGATCTGCGGCACGCCGCGCGGTGCCGGCGGGATGCCTTCGAGGTTGAACTCGCCGAGCAGCTTGTTGCCTGCCGCCATTTCGCGTTCGCCCTGGAACACCTTGATCGTCACGGCGCCCTGGTTGTCGTCCGCCGTCGAATACACTTGCGCGTGCTTCGTCGGGATCGTCGTGTTCTTGCTGATCATCTTCGTCATCACGCCGCCGAGCGTCTCGATGCCGAGCGACAGCGGAGTCACGTCGAGCAGCAGCACGTCCTTGCGGTCGCCCGACAGGACCTGGCCCTGGATCGCCGCGCCAACCGCGACGGCTTCGTCCGGGTTCACGTCACGGCGCGGATCCTTGCCGAAGAACTCCTTCACCTTCTCCAGGACCTTCGGCATGCGGGTCTGGCCGCCGACCAGGATCACGTCATCGATATCCGACACCTTGACGCCCGCGTCCTTGATCGCGATGCGGCACGGCTCGATCGTGCGCTCGACCAGATCCTCGACCAGCGCTTCCAGCTTCGCGCGGGTGATCTTCAGGTTCAAGTGCTTCGGGCCCGACGCGTCCGCCGTGATGTACGGCAGGTTGATTTCGGTCTGCTGGCTCGACGACAGCTCGATCTTCGCCTTTTCGGCGGCTTCCTTCAGGCGTTGCAGCGCGAGCACGTCCTTCGACAGGTCGACGCCCTGCTCCTTCTTGAACTCGCCGATGATGTAATCGATGATGCGCTGGTCGAAGTCCTCGCCGCCGAGGAACGTGTCGCCGTTGGTCGACAGCACTTCGAACTGCATTTCGCCGTCGACGTCCGCGATCTCGATGATCGACACGTCGAACGTGCCGCCGCCGAGGTCATACACGGCGATCTTGCGGTCGCCCTTCTCGGCCTTGTCGAGACCGAACGCGAGCGCGGCTGCCGTCGGCTCGTTGATGATCCGCTTGACTTCGAGGCCCGCGATGCGGCCGGCATCCTTGGTCGCCTGGCGCTGGCTGTCGTTGAAGTAAGCCGGCACCGTGATCACGGCTTCCGTGACCGGCTCGCCGAGGTAGTCTTCGGCCGTCTTCTTCATCTTGCGCAGCACTTCCGCCGAAACCTGCGGCGGCGCGAGCTTTTCGCCATGTGCCTCGACCCATGCATCGCCGTTGTCGGCCTTGATGATGGTGTACGGCATCAGGCCGATGTCCTTCTGGACTTCCTTCTCTTCGAAGCGGCGGCCGATCAGGCGCTTCACCGCGAACAGCGTGTTCTTCGGGTTGGTCACCGACTGACGCTTGGCCGGCGCGCCGACGAGCACTTCGTTGTCGTCCATGTATGCGATGATCGACGGCGTGGTGCGCGTGCCTTCCGAGTTCTCGATGACCTTGACCTGGTTGCCTTCCATGATGGCGACGCACGAGTTCGTGGTGCCGAGGTCAATACCGATGATCTTTCCCATTTTCCTAATCTCCAGAAATGCCTGTTTGCTGCGCGAAACCCTGCCTTTTTTGGCGGTTTCGCGCGCCAGAATTCAACTCTGTTTCCGAAATGCGTCCGTCCGGTCCGTTTTCAAGACCCGACAAGCGATGCGGATATTAAATTTTTTCAATCGCCGCCGGCTACCGGATCGCCGGCCGCCGGATCGCCGGCCGCCGCGATCTTCGCGCGCGCCGCCGAAACGGCCGCCTGGAACTGCGCGAGGCCATGCCAGCCCGTCGCGCGGCCGAGGCGCTTGCCGCGGTGGAAGAAGAACCACGTCGGCACGCCGTGCAGCCCGAAGCGGCGCCCGAGCTGATGGTGTTCGTAAACGTTGCAATGGAACCACTTCAGGTCCAGCGCACGAATTGCATCGGGCTGGGCAAGCATCGCCTTCTTCGCGATCTCGCAGTTGAAGCAGTCGACGCCCCAGAAGAACACCACCGCCAGCGCGTCGCCCGCGCCTTCGATCCCCGCGTCGAACGTGTCCGCGGCCAGCGCCTGCATGTCGAACGCGTCGAACGCGGCCGGATCGACGCCGGCGGGAACCATCGCTGCAGCCTTACTTCGGCTGCGCGACGGTGACGAGCGCCGGACGCAGCACGCGGTCGGCGATCGTATAGCCCTTTTGCAGCACCGTGACGACGGTGTTCGGCTCCTGCTCGGCCGGCACCATCGAAATCGCCTGGTGCTGGTGCGGATCGAACTTCTCGCCGACCGGGTTGATCGCGACGACGCGGCCCTTCTCGAGCGCGCTCGTCAGCTGGCGCAGCGTCAGTTCGACGCCTTCGCGCACCTTCGCGATGTCGCCGGACGTGTCGCTGACGGCCGCTTCCAGGCTGTCCAGCACCGGCAGCAGGTGTTCCGCGAAGCTCTCGATCGCGAACTTGTGCGCCTTCGAGACGTCGTCCTGCGCGCGGCGGCGCACGTTCTCGGTCTCGGCCTTCGCCCGCAGGAAGCTCTCCTGCAGCTCGGCGACCTTGGCTTGAGCCTCCGCGAGCGCCGCGTCGGCTGCTTCGGCGGCGGGAGCGGCGCCTTGCGCCGCCTGCTTCTCGCTGCCGATGTCTTCGGCCGATTGGGTAGACGGGTTCTCTTGCGTGTTTTCCATGTCGCTGAAAGTCGATTAGAGGTTGAAGCCAAATCGGCAACCGCCGGATCGTATACCCGGCGGCACCGCACATCGTTGGTGCAAATAAGGGCGAAAACCGCGATTTCAAGACGGTTATTCGCCGGCATTCTCCAATACCGCGAAACAACCGCTCGCTCCGCCGGTGCAGGCCTCGCATAGTCCGCCAGATCGGGCGAAACGGCCTGTAACAACGCTTACGTGGCAAGTACTAGCTTGGCACAGGCCCGCTGCACTACACTCCACTCAAGCGTCGGAAAAGCGTGTTTACCCTAGCTGACCGTCGCCTTACATCCACCTGGCGCCGTGTTTACCCTTCTTTCGAGGGGGAGTACCGTGAAACTGACCTTTGCGATATCGTTGGTCGCGCTGGTACTCATTGCCGGCACCACCACCATCTGCCTGTCGGGAGCCGTTACCGACCGCACGACCGAATACGGAAGCGCGCGGGCGACCTTCGACCAGATGTTCAGCTCCCACCAGAAAATCTGTCGATGATGCGCCGGTCGCGCTTCGTCGGCCGGCCGTGCAGTTGGGCCGCCGGCTCGCGATACGTGCGGCGCCGCTCCAGTTCGGCGAGCCGCGCGGCCCGCCCCGCCTCCGTTTCCTCGTAAAGCGTCTGTGCGACGCTCGCCGGTCCGCGCACGTCGCACACGCCCAGCACGGCAATGTGCCAGACGATGCCGTCGATCGCAATCTCGACCTCGTCGCCGACGCGCACCTCCTTCGCCGGCTTGACTGCCGCGCCGCCGATCTTCACGTGCCCCTTGTCGACTGCATCGGTCGCGAGCGAGCGCGTCTTGAAGAACCGGGCCGCCCACAGCCATTTGTCGATGCGCAGCTTCGCGCCCGGTTCCGTGGAAATCTTGTAGTTCATGTCAGCCTCCGCCGGGCCGCCCCAAGGAGGCCGACCGCCTCCCCAGGGCGCAGCGAATGAAGTGAGCGTGCGATTCGTTCCATGTCAGCTCACCGTTTCGGGCTGCGCGGCCCTGACGGGCCAGCCCTGCAGGTTCTCGGCGACGATCTCGCCGATCGCGCCGAGCCACGCGGGCGCGCCGTTCAGGCATGGAATGCGGTGGAACGCCTTGCCGCCGCCGGCGAGGAATTCGTCGCGCACTTCCATGCCGATCTCCTCGATCGTCTCCAGGCAATCGGCCGTGAAGCCGGGGCAGAACACGTCGGCCCGCCGCACGCCGGCCTCGCCGAACCCGCGCAGCGTCGGCGCCGTGTAAGGCTGCAGCCATTCGGCCTTGCCGAAGCGCGACTGGAAGGTGACGCGGCATTCGGTCGTCGACAGCCCGAGCGCGGCCATCAGCAGCGCGCCCGTCTGCTGGCACTGGTCGTGATAGGGGTCGCCGAGGTCGAGCGTGCGCTTCGGCACGCCGTGAAAGCTCAGCACGAGCTTGTCGCCGGCCGCGAAGTCGGGCCGGCCGTGCTGCGCCCAGTACTGGCGCACCTGCTCGGCGAGCGCGTGGATATAGGCCGGGTGGTCGGCGTAGTGCCGCACCGTGCGCACCTCCGGCTGGTTGCGCATGCGCGCGAGCGCGTCGAATGCGGCATCGAATGCGGTGGCCGTGGTCGACGCCGAGTATTGCGGATACATCGGCATCAGCAGCACGCGCTCGACGCCCGAGCGCTTGAACTGCGCGAGCGCGTGCGCAATGTTCGGGCTGCCGTAGCGCATCGCGTAATCGACCAGCACGTGATAGCCGTTCGACACGAGCAGGTGCCGCACGCCGTCGGTCTGGCGCTCGGTGTGCACGCGCAGCGGCGAGCCCTCGGGCATCCACACGGCCGCGTATTTCTTCGCGGACGCGCGGCCGCGCAGCGGCAGGATCAGCGTGCGCAGCAGCACCTGCCAGACGGCCTGCGGGATTTCGACGACCCGCGGATCCGACAGGAATTCGGCCAGATAGCGCCGCACCGCGCGCGGCGTGGGAGCGTCGGGCGTGCCGAGATTGATCAGCAGCACGCCGATACGATGGGCGGCCGCGGTGCTCGAAGGCGGCTCAAGATCGAAACGCATGGGCAAGAACGTGCTCGGGGCACGGGACCGGACGGCTCTCAATTATAGCGGGCCGCCCCGTGCCGTTCGGCCGACTGTCGGCGCAGGCGGCGCCGCGGCACGATGACGGGGCGGGATCGGGCTGGCGATTGCCGGCTACTGCTGACTCAGCGTGAGCGACAGCAGGCGCGCGGTGATGTCGACGATCGGTATCACGCGGTTGTACGCCATGCGGGTCGGGCCGATCACGCCGAGCGTGCCGACGATCTGCCCGTTCACCTCGTAAGGCGCGGTGACGACGCTCATTTCCTCGATCGGCACGAGCGTCGATTCGCCGCCGATGAAGATCTGCACGCCCTGGGCGTGGCTCGACACGTCGAGCAGTTGCAGGAGGCCCGTCTTTTGGTCGAACACGTCGAACAGCTTGCGCAGCCGCGCCATGTCGGAGGAAAGATCCGCCACCTCGAGCAGGTTGCGCTCGCCGGAAATCAGCACGGTGTCCTCGGTGTCGGGTACCTCGGTGCTGGCCGTCACGGCCGCGTGCATCAGCGTGGTCATGTCGCCGCGCAACTGGTCGATCTCGTCGCGCAGGCGGCGGCGCACCTCGTCGAACGACAGGCCGGCGAAATGTGCGTTGATGTAGTTGGACGCCTCGGTCAGCTGCGACGGCGAATAGTCGCGCGGCGTCGCGAGCATCCGGTTCTGCACGTCGCCCTCGGGCGTGACGATGATCAGCAGGATGCGCTTGTCCGACAGGCGCATGAACTCGATCTGCTTGAATACGTGGCTACGGCGCGGCGTCAGCACGACGCCCGCGAACTGCGACAGGTTCGACAGCACGCTCGCGGCGGCGGCCACCACCCGCTGCTGCGGCTCGCCGGCCTGCAGCGTGTTCTGCACCTGCCGCGCGACGGCCTCGGCATCGATCGGCGCCTCGACCGTCAGCATCGTGTCGACGAACAGCCGGTAGCCGCGCGGCGTCGGCACGCGGCCGGCCGACGTGTGCGGGCTCGACACGAGGCCGAGTTCCTCCAGGTCGGACATCACGTTGCGGATCGTCGCCGGGCTCAGCTCGAGCCCGGAATAACGGGACAACGTGCGCGATCCGACTGGCTGACCGTCGGCGATATACCGTTCGATCAGGGTTTTCAGGAGGGTTCGTGCGCGAGGATCTAGCATAGTGGAAAATTTTAGCGCAACCACGCGACCGCGGCGAGTGGCGTCGACCACCGTTGCGCGGGCCGGCCCGATCCGGCCCCGTCCGCGCACATCCGGTTCTTTTCGTCAACGAGCTATGGTGTAATGCCGGCATGAAAACCGGTAATCAGTTCAACACCGTCGCGCTCGTCGGCCGGAGCAACACGCCCGGCATCGCCGAGCCGCTCGCCACCCTGGCTGCCAGCCTGGCGAAGCTGGGCTTCGAGGTCGTCTTCGAAGGCGATACCGCGCGCGAGTTCGGCATCGCCGGCTATCCGGCGCTCACCCCGGCCGAAATCGGGGCGCGTGCGGACGTGGCGGTCGTGCTGGGCGGCGACGGCACGATGCTCGGCATCGGACGCCAGCTCGCGCCGTACCGGACACCGCTGATCGGGATCAACCACGGGCGGCTCGGCTTCATCACGGACATCGCGGCGGCCGACATGCACGCGCTCGTCCCCGTGATGCTGGCGGGCAAGTTCGAGCGCGAGGAGCGCTCGCTGCTCGAGGCCAGGATCGTGCGCGACGGCGAACCGATCTACCACGCGCTCGCGTTCAACGACGTCGTCGTGAACCGCAGCGGCTTCTCCGGGATGGTCGAGCTGCGCGCGTCGGTCGACGGCCGGTACATGTACAACCAGCGTTCGGACGGCCTGATCGTCGCCACGCCGACGGGCTCGACCGCGTACGCGCTGTCGTCGGCCGGCCCGATCCTCCATCCGCAGCTTCAGGGCATCGTGCTCGTGCCGATCGCGCCGCACGCGCTGTCGAACCGGCCGATCGTGCTGCCCGACGATTCGAAGATCGCGATCCAGATCGTCGGCGGGCGCGACGTCAACGTGAACTTCGACATGCAGTCGTTCACCTCGCTCGAACTGAACGACACGATCGAGGTGCGCCGCTCGAAGCACACGGTGCCGTTCCTGCACCCGATCGGCTACAGCTACTACGCGACGCTGCGCAAGAAGCTGCACTGGAACGAACACGCGTCGAACGAAGACGACGACACGGCGTCCTGACGCCCCACCGCCCGACACCATGCTCCGCCACCTCTCGATCCGCGACTTCGTCATCGTGGCCGCGCTCGATCTCGAATTCGACAGCGGCTTTTCCGTCTTTTCCGGCGAAACCGGCGCCGGGAAATCGATCCTGATCGACGCCCTCGCCCTCGCGCTCGGCGAACGTGCCGACGCGAGCGTCGTACGCACCGGCTGCGGCCGCGCCGACATCACGGCCGAATTCACGCCGCACGATCGTGTCGCGCGCTGGCTCGACGAACACGCGTTCGATGCCGAGGACACCGTGATGCTGCGCCGCGTGATCGACGCGAACGGCCGGTCGCGCGCGTTCATCAACGGCACCAGCGCGACGCTCGCGCAACTGCGCGAACTCGGCGAGATGCTCGTCGACATCCACGGCCAGCACGCGCACCAGCTGCTGATGCGGCCCGATGCGCAGCGCGAGCTGTTCGACACGCACGCGGGGCTCGTCGCCGATGCCGCGAACGTCGCGCGCGCGTGGCGCGTCTGGCGCGACGCGACGCAGGCGATCGACGCCGCGAAGGCGCACGAGCGCGAGCTGCAGCTCGAACGCGAAAAGCTCGCGTGGCAGCTCGCGGAGCTCGACAAGCTCGCGCCGCAAGCCGGCGAATGGGACGAAGTCAGCAACGAGCACAAGCGCCTGTCGCATTCGGCGAACCTGATCGAAGGCGTGCGCGGCGCGCTCAACGCGCTGTCCGAGTCCGACGACGCGATGCTCGCGCAGCTCGGCGCGATCGTGTCGAAGCTGCGCAGCCTCGCCGACTACGACACCGCGCTCGGCGACGCGCTCGCGTCGCTCGAACCGGCCGAAATCCAGCTGCAGGAAGCCGTCTATTCGCTGTCGCACTATGCGCAGCGCGTCGATCTCGATCCCGAGCGGCTTGCGCAGGTCGAAACGCGTCTCGATGCGCTGCACTCGACCGCCCGCAAGTTCCGGCTGCCGCCCGACACGCTGCACGAAGAACATGCGGCTCGCCGCGCGCAGCTCGCCGCGCTCGACGCGGCCGCCGATCTCGGCGCGCTCGAGGCGGTGCAGGCCAAGGCGCGGGAAGCCTATCTCGCCGACGCGAAACACCTGTCGAAGGCGCGCGCGCAGGCCGCCAAGGCACTGGGCACGGCCGTCACGGCCGGCATGCAGGAACTGTCGATGGCGGGCGGAAGTTTCGAAGTCGCGCTCGTGCCGCTCGCCGACGGCGGCCCGCACGGGCTCGAGCAGGTCGAGTTCCGGGTCGCCGGGCACGCCGGCGTGCCGCTGCGGCCGCTCGCGAAGGTCGCGTCGGGCGGCGAGCTCGCGCGGATCAGCCTCGCGCTCGCCGTGATCGCGAGCGCGGCGAGCCCGACGCCGACGCTGATCTTCGACGAAGTCGATACGGGGATCGGCGGCGGCGTCGCCGAAGTGGTCGGCCGCCTGCTGCACCAGCTCGGGCGCGATCGCCAGGTGCTGTGCGTGACGCACCTGCCGCAGGTTGCCGCGCGCGGCGACCACCACTTCCAGGTCGCGAAGGGCGCCGACAACCGCGGCGGCACGGTATCGACGGTCGTCGCGCTCGACCGCGCCAACCGGATCGAGGAAGTCGCGCGGATGCTCGGCGGGCTCGAGATCACGGCGACGACGCGCAAGCACGCGAAGGAAATGCTGGCGGCCTGACGCGGCCGTCGGGCTGTCCCGCTGTCCCGTCCACGCCGAACGGGCTCGCACCGTTCGGCTTTCACGGCAAAACGCCTGCGGACGAAGCGCCCGCAACCCGCCCCGCCTTCGTTCAAACGCCCGTTTCGACCGCCCCGAACACCCGCGTCCACAGCGCCGTCACGGCCGCCCGCTCGTCGGCCACCACGGCCGGATCGACGCGCGCCTTCTCCATCCCGTCGAGTCGCAGCTTGTGCTGCAGCTTCCGGTACTTGCGGTAGGCCGCGCCGACGCGTTCGGCCTCGTCCTCGCCCATCAGCCCGAAGCGCGCGACCTCGCGCAGCAGCGCGATGTTGCCGGTGTTGCGGATCAGCTCGGCGTCGCTCGACGCGTGCAGCAGCACCCAGTACTGGACGATGAACTCGATGTCGACCATCCCGCCGCGATCGTGCTTCAGGTCGAACAACTCGGTCTGGTTCGGGTGGCCGGCAAACACCTTGCCGCGCATGTCGACGATCTCCTTCGCGAGCACGCCGCCGTCGCGCGGCGTCGTCAGCACCTGCTGGCGGATCGCCTCGAAGTCCGCGCCGATCTGCGCGTCGCCCGCGCTGTAGCGAGCGCGCGTCAGCGCCTGGTGCTCCCATACCCACGCGGTATTCGCGGCGTCGCCCTCGCGCAGCTGGTAGCGGCGGAACGCGTCGAGATCAGTGACGAGCAGCCCGGCCTCGCCGTTCGGCCGCAGCCGCAGGTCGATGTCGAACAGCGCACCCGCGCCGGTCGCCGTCGTGAGCCACGTGATGAGCCGCCGCGTGAAGGTCGTGTAGACGTCCGCCGAGCGCTCGTCGGGGTCGTCGTACAGGAAGATCAGGTCGAGATCCGATGCGTAGCCGAGCTCCTTGCCGCCCAGCTTGCCGTACGCGATCACCGCGAATTTCGGCACGTCGCGATGGCGCTTCGCGAGCTGCGACCAGACGACTTCGATCGTCACGTCGAGCACCGCGTCGGCCAGCTCGGACAGCCGGTCGCTCACATGCTCGACCGACAGCTGCCCGGCAAGATCGATCAGCAGGATCCGGAACACCTCCGCATGCTGCGCGTGCCGCAGCAGGTCCATCTGTTGCTCGGGGCCGTCGGCCGCCGCGAGGCGCGCGCGCAGCGCGTCCTTGAACGAGGGCCAGTCGAACGGGCTCGCGATCGCCTCGTCGTCGAGCAGTTCGTCGAGCAGTTGCGGGTGGCGGATCAGGTAACCGCCGCCCCAGCGCGTCGCGCCGAGCACCGACAGCACGCGGTCGAGCGCGGCCGGATATTCGGTCAGCAGCGCGAGATAGACGCCGCGCCGGCTGACCGTCTCGAGCAGGTCGAACAGGCGCACGATCGTGTCGTCGCGGCGCGCGGCGTCGATCCGCGGCGCCGCCTCCAGCGCGCGTTGGGCGACGCGGTCGAAGCGGTGCCGGCTCTTTTCCGGCAGGCCCGTGTAGCGCGACGATTGCCAGACCGCGCGCAGCCGCGCGAGCACCGCCGCCGGATCGGCGAAGCCGAGGCCGTCGAGGCGGGCCGCGAGCGCGTCGTCCTCGCCGTCGTCGGCGAGCGCGCCGCTCCAGATCCACGCGGCGGCCGTCTCTTCGCCTGCGCCGCAGGGCGCGCCGTTCACCTTGTCGGCGAAGATCTGGTCGAACTGCGCCTCGACGAAGTTCCGGTACTCGTCCAGCACCGTCATCAGCGCCGCGTAGTCGGCAAAGCCGAGCGACGCGGCCAATGCCGCGCGTTCGTCGGGCTCGACCGGCATCGCGTGCGTCTGCGCGTCGTTGCGGTACTGCAGCCGGTGCTCGAGCGTGCGCAGGAAGTTGTAAGCGTCGGTCAGGCGTGCGCACACGTCCTCGCCGATCAGCCCGCGCGCCTGCGCATGGCGCAGCACCGCGAGCGTCGGCCGCACGCGGAACTCCGCATCCTGGCCGCCGCGGATCAGCTGGAACACCTGCGCGCTGAACTCGATCTCGCGAATCCCGCCGCGGCCGAGCTTGATGTCGTCGGCCTTGTCGGGGCGCATCGACGCACGGCGCGCGGCTTCCTGCCGAATCTGCTGGTGCAGCGAACGGATCGCGCCGATCACGCCGAAATCGAGATAGCGGCGGTACACGAACGGCTTGACGATCGACTCGAGCTGCGACTCCAGCCGCCGCGCCGCATCGCTGTCCCCTTCCGACACGAGCCGCCCCTTGATCCACGCATAGCGCTCCCACTCGCGCCCCTGCACGTAGAAATATTCCTCGAGCATCCCGATGCTGCACACGAGCGGCCCCGAATCGCCGTTCGGGCGCAGCCGCATGTCGACGCGAAAAACGTAGCCGTCGGCGGTGACCTCGGACAGCACGCCGATCAGGCGCCGGCCGAGCCGCGTGAAGTATTCCTGCGTGGACAGCGGCGCGCGCGCGCCGCCGGTCGTCTCGCCGTCGTCCTCGTACACGAAGATCAGGTCGATGTCCGACGACACGTTCAGCTCGCGGCCGCCGAGCTTGCCCATCCCGACCACGCCGAGCACGACGCGCTGGCCGTCGGCGCCGCGCGGCTCGCCGTACTGCGCCTCGAGTTCGGCCGACAGCAGCGCCAGCGAGCGCTGCACGGCCACTTCGGCGAGATCGGTCATCGCGCCCGTCACCTCGGCGACGTCCGCCAGCCCGCGCAGGTCGCGCTCCGCGACCGCGCCGAACGCCTCGGCGCGCAGTTGCCGCAGCGCGCGCTTCAGTTGCTCCTCGGACGGCGCGGCCGCGCCGTCCGGCATCGCGAGCAGTTCGGTGAGGCGCGCATCGAGCTGCGCGCGGGCGAGCGGCGCGGCGGCCCACGCGGCCACCTGCTCGGCCAGCGCGGGCCGCGCGGCGGCCGCGCGCGCGATATAACGGGAATAGGACGTGCTGATCAGGGCGGAAGCGTCGGTCATCGAGAAGCGGGCCTGGCGGTAAGGCCGGCCGGCGCGGGCATACGCGTGTGCACCCCGCTGCCGGCCGGCCCCATGGACTCGGCGCGGCATCGCGGGACGCGCGTGCGTCCGCCGCGAAACCGCGCGCCGGAAAGCCCGTGCCGTGCTGCCGCAACGGCCGCCGGCACGAACCCATGTGATACATTTCAACGTCAATCTGCAAAACTACCATATCGCCGCCCGTCCGCCGCATGTCCGACCGTCAGGAATCCGCCGTAGCTGCGCCCGAAGCGGGACCTCCGAAGCACGATCATCCGGTCCTGCGTCGCGTGTTCAAGGTGACGCTGGCAGTCGGGATCGGCACTTACTTCGTTGCGGCCGGCGCGTTCCTGGGGCTGCGCTACGTGCTGCTGCCCCGCATCGACGAATTCCGCCCGCGCATCGAGCGCGTCGTGTCCGACAAGCTCCACACGCAGCTTTCGATCGGCAAGCTTTCCCCGAACTGGTCCGGCATGCAGCCGGGCGTCGAACTCACGAACCTGACGATCCGCGGCCGCGACGGCAAGGTCGCGCTGTCGGTGCCGCACGCGACGGCCGCGCTGTCGTGGATGTCGCTGCTGCGGCTGTCGCCCGCGCTGTCGAGCCTGATCGTCGACCAGCCCGACCTCGTCGTCGCGCGCGCGGCCGACGGCTCGCTGAGCGTCGCGGGCGTCGGCGTGGCGACCACCCACGGCGGCAGCGACACGTTCGGCACGTGGCTGCTGAGGCAGGAAGCAATCGTGCTGCGCGGCGGCACGCTGCGCTGGCGCGACGCGCAGCACGACGCGCCGGAGCTCGTGCTGTCGGGCATCCGGATCGCGGTGCTCAACGACGGTCGCGTACACAAGGCCGCGCTGCAGGCGCCCGCGAACGGCACGCTGCTGCTCGGCCCGCTCGATTTCCGCGCGCGCTTCACGCACAAGGCACTCGCGCCGGTCGGCAAGCCGTCGAACTGGACCGGCGACGCTTACTTGTCGACAGGCCCCGTCGACCTGCAGACGCTCGCCCGCTACCTCGACATACCGCTCATGATCCACGCGGGCCGGATCGACAACGCGATCTGGGCGACCTTCAGCGACGGCCACCTGCGCTCGGCGGGCGGCGACCTGCAGGGTGCCGACGTCGCGCTGCGCGTGCGTCCGACGCAGCCGCGGCTCGACGTGCCGACGGTCGGCTTCGGCTGGGACATGGTGCTCGATGCCGGTCACGACTACACGCTGCACCTGACGCGCTTCAACGCGGAACTCGGCCAGCCGCCGCTGCCGGACGGCACGCCGCTCGCCCGCTCGCTCGCGCTGTCGACGCTGACGGCCCGCTACCGCGTGCCGACGGCCAGCCAGGGGCAACTGATCAGCGTCGTCGGCGACCGCGTCGATCTCGGCATCCTCAGCGAGTTCATCCGCGGGCTGCCGCTGCCGGCGCACCTGCGCAACGAACTGATCAAGATCGACCCGCGCGGGATGGTGTCGAACTATCACATCGAGGTCGAGCGCGCGAAACCCGCGCGGGCCGAGCTCGCCGACGAGGAGCGGCGCACCGGCGCCGCGCCGATCGTCCGCTACCGCTTCCTCGGCGACCTGCAAGGCATCAGCTTCGCCGCGCAGGAGCCGCCGCCGGGCCTGTCGCCGCGCGGCCACCCGCGTGCCGGCTGGCCGGGCGTCGAGAACCTGTGGGGCCGCGTCGATGCGAACGAGACGGGCGGCGCCGCGCACTTCGACACGGTCAACGCGGCCGTCACGGTGCCCGGCGAGTTCGACGAGCCGCGCCTGACGTTCGACCGGCTGCGCGGCAACGCCAAATGGGTGATCACGCCCGCGCCCGGCGACAAGCACGCGCGCGTCGACGTGACGCTGCCCGACCTGCTCGTCTCGAACCCCGATGCAGAAATCGCGGTGTCGGGCTCGTACACGAACCCCGGCCACGGCCGAGGCTCGCTCGACCTGCGCGCCGATTTCGCGCGCGCGTCGGTGGCGCGCATTCCGCGCTACCTGCCGACCGGGATGTCCGAGCACCTGCGCAACTATCTCGGCCACGCGCTGCAGGACGGCAAGGTGACCAAGGGCGCGTCGATCGTCGCCCGCGGCCCGCTCGAGAAATTCCCGTTCGAACACGAGCCGGACGCCGGCGTGTTCCACATCGTCGCGCCGTTCACCGGCGGCCGCTTCGAGCCGACGCCGTATCCGCCGCGCAAGCTCGCGAACGGCACGCCGAGCGTCTGGCCGGCGCTCGACGGGATCGACGGCGTGTTCGAGCTCGCGCAGAACAAGCTGCGCTTCGACATCGACCGCGCGCACTACAAGCGCGTCGCGCTGACGAAGGTCGCGGGCCGCATCGACGATCTCGGCCGCCCGGCCGATTCGCCGCTCGTGATCGAAGGCCATGCGAACGGCCCGCTCGCCGACCTGCTCGACTACGCGGACAACAGCTCGCTCGGCGCGATGAGCGGCCATGTGGCGCAGCGGCTCGACGCGCAGGGCCCCGCGGCGCTGTCGCTCAAGCTGACGATTCCGCAGCGCATCGCACACAAGCACACGGCCATCGAAGGCGCGCTCGCGTTCGGCGGCAACACGCTGTCGGCCGACGGCGTGCCGCCGCTGTCTGCGCTGCGCGGCCAGGTCCGCTTCACCGATGCCGGCGCGTCGCTGCACGACCTGTCGGGCCGATTCCTCGGCGGTCCGGTACATGCGAACGGCAACTTCCGGTCGCACGGCCCGTACGCGGTGGACGTCGACGGCCGGCTCGCGCTCGACGCCGCGCGCGGGCTGAACCTGCACGGCGCGGCCGCGGCGCTGCTCGAACATGTGATCGGCGACGCGCCGTACAAGGTCGCCGTGCGCGGCGTGCCGGGCCGCCTGCCCGACGTCGCCGCGCGCTCCGACCTGACCGGCGTCGCGCTGGACTTCCCGGCGCCGTTCGCAAAAGCGGCCGGCACGCCGATGCCGTTCAGCTTCACGCTGCAGCCGGCGCCGCAGGCGGACGGCAGGCGCCTCGAACACGCCGACCTGACGCTCGGCCCCGTGTCCGCGACCTACCTGCTCGACGCGACGCGCGGCCAGCCGCTGCGCGCGGTGCGCGGCGCGATGGGCATCCACCGGATGCCCGACATGCCGCAGGACGGCGTGAGCGCGGCCGTCGACGTCGACGAACTCGATGCCGACGCGTGGCTCGCGCTCGCCCGCACGCTGAAGCCCGACACGCCGCGCGCGCCGGAGCCGCAGGCCGCGCCGCGCGTCGATCTCGCGAGCTTCGCGCCGAAGCGCTTCGCGTTCCACTTCGGCACGCTGAAGCTGCTCAAGCGCAACTGGGAAAACGTGATCGTCGGTGCATCGCACGTCGACGAGCTATGGCAGGCGAACATCGCGTCGAACCAGGTATCGGGCTACCTGTCGTGGGCGCCGGGCGGCGGCCACAACGGCGCGGGCGTACTGAACGCACGGCTCGCGAAACTCGTGATTCCGGACAGCGCGCAGCACGACCTCGTCGGCCGCGCGATGAACCTGCCGACGCCGACCGACCGCCCGATACCGTCGATCGACCTGATCGTCGACCAGGTCGTCGCGCGCGCCCACGACATCGGCCGCCTCGTCGTCAACGCGCGCAACATCGACGAAGACGGCACGCCCGTGTGGCAGCTCGACAAGCTGGAACTGTCGAATCCGGCCGCGAAGCTGACGGCGACCGGCAACTGGCGCACGTCGCGCCGCGCGCTCGCCGGCGGCGCCGACGAAAACGATGCGCCGCGCCGCACCGTGTTCGACTTCAAGCTCGACATCGACAACGCGGGCGCGCTGCTCGACCGCGTCGGCCTGCCGCGCACGCTCGCGGACGGACACGGCACGATAACGGGCAAGGTCGGCTGGCGCGGCGGCCCGACCGCGGTCGACTTCCCGTCGCTCGGCGGCCAGGTCGCGCTCGACCTCGAGCACGGGCAGATCCTGAAGGTCGATCCGGGTGCGGCGAAGCTGCTCGGCGTGCTGAGCCTGCAGAGCCTCGCGCGCTTCCTGACGCTGAATTTCCGCGACGTGGTCGGCAAGGGGCTGCCGTTCGACAAGATCACGGGCACCGGGCGGATCTCGAACGGCATCGCGCGCACCGACGACTTCTCGATGACGACGGGGCCCGCGAACGTGACGGTGCGCGGCGCGGTCGACCTCGGCGCCGAAACGCAGGATCTGCACGCGCACGTCGCACCGAAGATCGGCGCCGGCACGGCGGCGATCGCGGCCGCGATCGTCAATCCGCTGCTCGGCGTCGGCGTGCTGGCCGCGAACTACGCGCTGTCGGAGACGCTGTCGCGCGCGTTCGCGCTCGACTACGCGATCACGGGCTCGTGGGCGCACCCGCACATCGAGCGGGTGCGGGGCGATCAGGGTAAGATGAATCACGGTCCGGCCGATGCAACGAACCACTGAGTTCCGCGCGCTGTCGGGCCGCACCCCATTTATGACGCAACCGATCCCGCGATGACCGACCACACCCGTTCCGCCACGCCCTTTCGGGTCGCCGCGCTGCAGATGGTGAGCACGCCGGACGTCACGCGCAATCTCGCCGAAGCCCGCCGCCTGATCGCGGAAGCGGCCGGCGAAGGCGCGCAGCTCGTGCTGCTGCCCGAGTATTTCTGCTTCATGGGCCACCGCGACACCGACAAGCTCGCGCTCGCCGAACCCTACCAGGACGGCCCGATCCAGCGCTTCCTCGCGGACGCCGCGCGCCGCCACGGCATCTGGGTGATCGGCGGCACGCTGCCGCTGAAGGCGCCGGAGCCCGATCGCGTGCTGAACACGACGCTCGTGTTCGATCCGTCCGGCAACGAGGCCGCGCGCTACGACAAGATCCACCTGTTCAACTTCGAGAAAGGCGACGAGTCGTTCGACGAGGCGCGCACGATCCGCGCGGGCGATACGGTCGTCGCGTTCGACGCGCCGTTCGGGCGGGTCGGCCTGTCGGTCTGTTACGATCTGCGCTTTCCGGAGCTGTATCGCAGGATGGGCGACTGCGCGATGATCGTCGTACCGTCGGCGTTTACGTATACGACGGGCCGCGCGCACTGGGAAACGCTGCTGCGCGCGCGGGCCGTCGAGAACCAGTGCTACGTGCTCGCGGCCGCTCAGGGCGGCAAGCACGAGAACGGCCGGCGCACCTGGGGCCACAGCATGCTGATCGATCCGTGGGGCGAAGTCGTCGCGGTCCGCGACGTGGGCGCAAGCGTCGTGCTCGGCGCGATCGATCCGCAGCGCATCGCCGACGTGCGCCAGAGCCTGCCCGCGTGGCGGCATCGCGTGCTGACCTGAATCCGCCGCACCGCTTGAAACGCCGCGCGGCCCACCCATCTGCCCAGAAGCACCCGACAACTTTTTGAGAAACCCCGATATCCGCATGAACATCATCGAACCCGGCATCCGCAACCTCGCGCTGGCGAAGGACATCCTGCTCACGCCGTACGGCCTCGACGAAAGCCTGCTCACGCGCACGATCGCCGACATCTTCACGCATCGCGTCGACTACGCGGACCTGTACTTCCAGGCGACCCGCAGCGAAGCGTGGAGCCTCGAGGAAGGCATCGTCAAGTCGGGCAGCTTCAGCATCGACCAGGGCGTCGGCGTGCGCGCGGTCGCGGGCGACCGCACCGCGTTCGCGTATTCCGACGACCTGTCGCCGGAAGCGATCGCGCAGGCGGCCGCGGCCACCAAGGCGATCGCGGCGGCCGGCGGCGGCCGGCAGAAGATCAAGGCGGCGACGTCGCTGAAGGGCATTTCGGGCCGCGACCTGTACCTGCCGTCCGACCCGCTCGCGTCGCTCGACGCGACGGCCAAGGTCAAGCTGCTCGAGCGCATCGAGCAGATGGCGCGCGGGCGCGACCCGCGCGTCACGCAGGTGATGGCGGGCCTCGCCGGCGAATACGACGTCGTGCTCGTCGCACGCAGCGACGGCGCACTCGCGGCCGACATCCGCCCGCTCGTGCGCGTGTCGGTCACGGTGATCGCCGAACAGAACGGCCGCCGCGAGATCGGCTCCGGCGGCGGCGGCGGCCGCTTCGACTACGGCTACTTCACCGATGAAGTGCTGTCGCGTTACGTCGACGACGCCGTGCACGCGGCACTCGTGAACCTCGACGCCCGCCCCGCGCCGGCCGGCGCGATGACGGTCGTGCTCGGGCCGGGCTGGCCGGGCGTGCTGCTGCACGAGGCGATCGGCCACGGCCTCGAGGGCGACTTCAACCGCAAGGGCTCGTCGGCATTCGCGGGCCGGATCGGCGAACAGGTCGCCGCGAAGGGCGTGACCGTCGTCGACGACGGCACGCTGCCGAACCGCCGCGGGTCGCTGAACATCGACGACGAAGGCAACCCGACGCAGTGCACGACGCTGATCGAGGACGGCATCCTGAAGGGCTACATCCAGGACACGCTGAACGCACGCCTGATGAAGATGCCGGTCACGGGCAACGCCCGGCGCGAGTCGTACGCGGCGCTGCCGATGCCGCGCATGACGAACACGTACATGCTGAACGGCGACAAGGATCCGCAGGAAATCATCGCGTCGGTGAAGAACGGCCTGTACGCGGTGAACTTCGGCGGCGGCCAGGTCGACATCACGAACGGCAAGTTCGTGTTCTCGGCGTCCGAGGCGTACATGATCGAGAACGGCAAGATCACCTACCCGGTGAAGGGCGCGACGCTGATCGGCAGCGGCCCCGAATCGCTGAAGTACGTGAGCATGATCGGCAACGACATGTCGCTCGACACGGGCGTCGGCGTGTGCGGCAAGGAAGGCCAGAGCGTGCCGGTCGGCGTCGGCCAGCCGACCCTGCGGATCGACAAGATGACCGTCGGCGGTACGGCATAACCGCATCGCGGCGCAGACAATCCGCGTATTTTGAAGAGAACGCGCGGATTGTCCGCATTTTCGACGCCTCCCGGTTGCCAGCCGCCCGGCGACGGGGTATAAATTCCGAATCAACTTTTTTGACGAACCGAATCTCCGTCATGTCCGCCAAGTTTTATTTTTACTTTTTTTGGCATCTCAGACCGCTGGCGGATCGAGAGGGTTGATGGCGCGTAAAGCGCAACCGAAATTCCCGAAAAAACCGCCGGCGAACCCGGCGGTTTTTTTTCGCCCTTCGCCACCCGGTCGCCGCCGCAGCGGTCCCGCGGCCCCGACCGAAACCACTGAATCGCTTGAATTGATGAATCTGCCGCACGCACACTGACCGAACGGCGCCCGCAAAATTAGGAGAAACAGCATGCCCCCGCACAATACCGACGACGTCCGCATTCGCGAACTCAAGGAACTGACGCCGCCCGCCCACCTGATCCGCGAATTCGCGTGCTCCGAAGCCGCGTCCGAGCTGATCTACAACTCGCGCCAGTCGATGCACCGCATCCTGCACGGGATGGACGACCGGCTGATCGTCGTGATCGGGCCGTGCTCGATCCACGATACGAAGGCGGCGATCGAATACGCGGGCCGGCTCGTGAAGGAGCGCGAGCGCTTCAAGGGCGAACTGGAAATCGTGATGCGCGTGTACTTCGAGAAGCCCCGCACGACGGTCGGCTGGAAGGGGCTCATCAACGATCCGCACCTCGACAACAGCTTCAAGATCAACGAAGGGCTGCGCACCGCGCGCGAGCTGCTGCTGCAGATCAACGAGATGGGGCTGCCGGCCGCGACCGAATACCTCGACATGATCAGCCCGCAGTACATCGCCGACCTGATCTCGTGGGGCGCGATCGGCGCGCGCACGACCGAGTCGCAGGTGCACCGCGAGCTCGCGTCGGGGCTGTCGTGCCCGGTCGGTTTCAAGAACGGCACCGACGGCAACGTGAAGATCGCGGTCGACGCGATCAAGGCCGCGTCGCAGCCGCACCATTTCCTGTCGGTGACGAAGGGCGGCCACTCGGCGATCGTGTCGACGGCCGGCAACGAGGATTGCCACGTGATCCTGCGCGGCGGCAAGACGCCGAACTACGACGCGGACAGCGTGAACGCCGCCTGCGCGGACATCGGCAAGGCCGGCCTCGCCGCGCGCCTGATGATCGACGCGAGCCACGCGAACAGCTCGAAGAAGCACGAGAACCAGATCCCGGTGTGCGCGGACATCGGCCGCCAGATCGCGGCGGGCGACGAGCGGATCGTCGGCGTGATGATCGAGTCGCATCTCGTCGAAGGCCGTCAGGACCTGAAGGAAGGCTGCCCGCTGACCTACGGCCAGAGCATCACCGATGCATGCATCGCGTGGGACGACAGCGTGAAGGTGCTCGAAGGCCTCGCGGAATCGGTCAAGGCGCGGCGCGTGGCGCGCGGCAGCGGCAACTGACAAGCACGAGCAGGCTGAATCGGCATGGCCGCAGACTGGCCATCTGGCCATCTGGCCATCTGGCCAGCCTGCGGCCGGCGTTCGGCTCTGCTAGACTAGCTAACATTGCCTAGCTAATCAGGAACCGACCATGCCGACCGTCAACATGCACGATGCCAAGTCACGGCTCTCGAGCCTTGTCGAAGCGCTCGAGCTGGGGCGCGAATCCGAAGTCGTTATCGCTCGCAACGGCCATCCGGTCGCGCGAATCGTCCCCTACGTGGCGCCTAAGCGGATCGGGGCAGCCCGCCAGTTGCTGGCCGGACTGAACATCCCGACCACGGTGGAGGCATTCAACGCCGGCGACGAATCGATCGCCAGCGACTTCGACGCCAGCGCGGAACGAGGGCTCGCACCGTGAAGCTGTTGCTCGATACGCATATCGCGCTCTGGGCTGCCGAAGGCGCTCCCCAATTGTCGCCGACTGCGGTCGCGCTGATCGAAGCTCCCGATAACACGTTGTACGTCAGCGCCGCATCCATCTGGGAAATCGCGATCAAGTACCGCAAGGGCAACCTTCCTGTTCATCCGCGCGACGCACGCTCGGCGTTCCGGCTCGCCGGCTTCGCGGAGTTGCCGATCAGCAGCGATCACGTCGAAGCAGTCGCCGCGCTGCCCGATTTCCCGGACCACGCCGACCCGTTCGATCGCGTGATGGTCGCGCAGGCACTCCACGAAGGCATGCCGCTCGTCAGCGCCGATCCGAAGGTGTGGCGCTACCACGCGACCCTGATGTTGCGCGCCTGACGTCATTCGCGCGGCATCACAAGCGATAAAAAAAGCCTGGCTTGCGCCGGGCTTTTTCGTTTGCCGCAGATCATCCTTCAACGCATCACTCGAGCGCGCCCGAGCCGAAGATTTCGGTATTGATGCGCTCCGGCGCGACGCCGAGCGCGACCAGCGCATCGCGTTGCGCCTTCATGAACGCGATCGGGCCGCAGATGTAGTAGTCGGCGTCCGGCACCAGCACGAATCCCTTCACGCGTTCCGGCGTGAGCCGCCCTTCGAGGTCATGGTCGATCCCTGCGCGATCGTCCGGGCCGACCAGTTCGTACAGCACCGTGCGCTTGACGTTCGCATGCTCGCGCACCGCATCGTTCAGCCAGTCGCGGAACGCGTGCACCGCGCCTGAACGGCATGCATGGATGAAGCGCACCTCGCGCTTGCTGCCTTCTGCAACCAGCGTCGACGCCATCGACACCATCGGCGTCAGGCCGACGCCGCCCGAGATCAGCACGACCGGCGTATCGACACCGCGCTTCAGCGAGAATTCGCCCATCGGCGCGGTCACTTCGACGATCGCGCCCTCCTCCACGCCGTCGTGCATCAGCGTCGACACCTTGCCGGCCGGGATCGCCTCGGGCCGGCCCGACTCGCGCTTCACCGAGATACGCAGCCACTTGCCGTGCGGCGCGTCGGACAGGCTGTACTGGCGCGGCTGGTCGACGCCGAGATCGCCGACGAAGCGCTTCACCGTGACGTACTGTCCCGGCTCGAAGGTCGGCGCCGCGCCGCCGTCGGCCGGGCTCAGGTAGAACGACGTGATCTCGTCGCTCTCGCGCACCTTGCGCGCCACCTTGAACGGACGGAAGCCGCTCCACGCGGCGCCCGCGTACAGGTCGGCCTCGGCGCCGATCAGGATCTGCGCGAGCTGGCCGTACGCGACGCGCCAGGCTTCGAGCGTGTCGGCATCGACCGCGTCGCCGAGCACTTCGACGATCGACGCGAGCAGGTTCTCGCCGACGATCGGGTAATGCTCGGGACGGATGTTCAGGCTCGCGTGCTTGTGCGCGATGTGCGACACCGCACCGCCGAGCGCGCCGAGATTGTCGATGTTCGCCGCATACGCATAAACCGCCTTCGCGAGCGTTTCCGGCTGGCTGCCGGTCTTCTGGTGCGTCTGGTTGAACAGGTTTTTCAGTTCTGGATGGCGCGCGAACATGCGCTGGTAGAAATGCTTCGTGATCGTCGCGCCGTGCACGGCGAGGACAGGGGCAGTGGCCTTCACGCGAGCCATCTGGTCAGCGGTGATCTGGGTCATGTTCGTTCTCCGTTAAACATGCTCATAGAATACATGTTTAAAAATCGACTTCACCCAGACAAATTGTCGCAGTGCGCAAAAGCGCCACGGCGCGCTAGCGGACGCGCCCGCGCTCCCACAGCACGTCCGTCCCGCCGTCGGCACGGTTCAGCACGCGCGCCAGCACGAACAGCAGGTCGGACAGCCGGTTCACGTATCGCCGCGGCGCATCGTTGAGCGTTTCGTCGCGGCCGAGCGCGACGATCGAGCGCTCCGCGCGGCGGCACACCGTCCGGCATACGTGCGCGAGCGACGCCGCGCGCGAGCCGGCCGGCAGGATGAATTCCTTCAGCGGCTGCAGCGTCGCGTTGTAGTCGGCGAGCCACCGGTCGAGGCGCGCGAGATGCGTGTCGTCGAGCACCGTATGGCCGGGGATGCACAGCTCGCCGCCGAGATCGAACAGGTCGTGCTGGATCGTGACGAGCGCGGTACGCACGTCGTCCGGCAGCGTCTCGGCGAGCAGCACGCCGAGATTCGAGTTCAGTTCGTCGACGTCGCCGATCGCCGCGATCCGCACGTCGTCCTTGCCGATGCGCCGTCCGTCGCCGAGGCCGGTGGTGCCGTCGTCGCCCGTGCGCGTCGCGATCTTGCTCAAGCGGTTGCCCATGCGAATGTCCTCTCGTGCGCGGCCGCAACGCGGCCCGGTTGGGTTGAAACACGATTATCGCAGCCCGCGGCGGGGCTCGCAGCGGGCGTTACAGCGTAGAATGGACCGAAAGTTCGACAAGCAGTCAGGAGACATTCGTGAATCACCCCGCCCCGCCTGCCGCCACGCGCCGCCCGCTTCCCCCCGCCATGCTCGATGCGCTGCGCGCCGCGTTCGGCGAGCGCGTGTCGACCGCCGACGCGGTCCGCGAGCACCACGGCCGCGACGAATCGCCGTTCGATCCGCAACTGCCCGATGCCGTCGTGTTCGCGCACAGCGCGGACGACGTGCGCGAAGCCGTGTCGCTGTGCTCGCTCTACAGCGTGCCGCTGATCCCGTACGGCGCCGGCTCGTCGCTCGAAGGCCACCTGCTCGCGGTGCGCGGCGGCGTATCGCTCGACCTGTCGGAAATGAACCGCGTGCTGTCGATCAACGCCGAAGACCTGACCGTGACGGTCGAACCGGGCATCACGCGCAAGGCGCTCAACGAAGCGCTGCGCGACACCGGCCTGTTCTTCCCGATCGACCCGGGCGCCGACGCCAGCATCGGCGGGATGACCGCGACCCGCGCATCGGGCACCAACGCCGTGCGCTACGGCACGATGCGCGAGAACGTGCTCGGCCTGACCGCCGTGCTCGCCGACGGCCGCGTCGTGAAGACGGGCTCGCGCGCGCGCAAGTCGTCGGCCGGCTATGACCTCACGCGCCTGTTCGTCGGCTCCGAAGGCACGCTCGGCGTGATCACCGAGATCACGCTGCGGCTGCACCCGCTGCCCGAAGCCGTGTCGGCCGCGATCTGCACGTTCCCGACGATGGGCGACGCGGTGCGCACCGTGATCGAGACGATCCAGATCGGCGTGCCGATCGCGCGCGTCGAATTCGTCGATTCGCTCGCCGTGCGCTCGATCAACCGCCACTCGAACCTGACGCTCACCGAAGCGCCAACGCTGTTCTTCGAATTCCACGGCACCGAGGCCGGCGTGAAGGAACAAGCCGAACTCGTGCAGGCGCTCGCCGGCCAGAACAACGGCCAGGGCTTCGAATGGGCGACCCGCCCGGAGGACCGCAGCCGGCTCTGGGCCGCGCGTCACAACGCATATTTCGCGATGCTGCAATTGAAGCCGGGCTGCCGCGCGGTGACAACCGACGTCTGCGTGCCGATCTCGCAGCTCGCCGCGTGCGTCGAGGAAACCGAAGTCGACCTGCGCGCGTCGTCGCTGCCCTGCCCGATCGTCGGCCACGTCGGCGACGGCAATTTCCACGTCGCGATCCTGATCGATCCCGACAAACCCGAGGAACTCGCCGAAGCCGAGCACATCAACGACCGGATCGTCGAGCGCGCGCTGCGCCTCGGCGGCACCTGCACGGGCGAGCACGGCGTCGGGCTGCACAAGATGCGGTTCCTGCCGAAGGAGCACGGCGACAACGCGATCGACACGATGCGCGCGATCAAGCTCGCGCTCGATCCGCGCAACCTGATGAATCCCGGCAAGATTTTCACGTGCTGAGACGGCGGCGCGACGTCGCGCCGCCTGCTGCAGGAGACTCCATGAACGCTCCCGTCGAACTGTCGAGCGCAGCACGCGCGCAGCGCCAGCGCGAAGTCGTGCAGGCCCTGATGGCCGTGCTGCCGACGCACTGCCTGCTGTACCGCGACGAAGACACGGCGCCGTACGAATGCGACGGCCTGTCCGCCTACCGCCGCCTGCCGCTCGCGGTCGCGCTGCCCGAAACGGAATCGCAGGTGCAGCGGATCGTGCAGATCTGCCGCCGCATGGAAGTGCCGATCGTGCCGCGCGGCGCGGGCACGAGCCTGTCGGGCGGCGCGCTGCCGATCGCGCTCGGCGTCGTGCTGTCGCTCGCGCGCTTCACGCGCATCGTCGAAGTCGACCCGTACGCGCGCACCGCGATCGTGCAGCCCGGCGTGCGCAACCTCGCGATCTCGGAAGCCGCCGCGCCGTACGGCCTGTATTACGCACCCGATCCGTCGTCGCAGATCGCCTGCACGATCGGCGGCAACGTCGCGGAAAATTCCGGCGGCGTCCATTGCCTGAAATACGGGCTGACCGTGCACAACGTGATGCGCGTGCGCGCGGTGACGATCGACGGCGAGATCGTCGAGTTCGGCTCGCTCGCGCTCGACATGCCGGGCCTCGACCTGCTCGCCGTGATGATCGGCAGCGAAGGGATGTTCGCGATCGTCACCGAAGTCACGGTGCGGCTGATCCCGAAGCCGCAGACCGCGCAACTCGTGATGGCGAGCTTCAACGACGTGGTCAAGGGCGGCGAGGCCGTCGCGGCGATCATCGCGTCGGGCATCATCCCGGCCGGGCTCGAGATGATGGACAAGCCGGCCACGCAAGCCGTCGAGGCGTTCACGCACGCGGGCTACGACCTCGACGCGAAGGCGATCCTGCTGTGCGAATCGGACGGCACGCCGGAAGAAGTCGCCGAAGAGATCGTGCGGATGACGGCCGTGCTGCGCGAGCACGGCGCGACGCGCATCCAGGTGTCGCGCAACGAACAGGAGCGGCTGCGCTACTGGTCGGGCCGCAAGAACGCGTTCCCGGCCGCCGGCCGTATTTCCGCCGACTATTACTGCATGGACGGCACCGTGCCGCGCCGCGCGATCGGCCCGCTGCTCGCGCGCATCGAGCAGCTCGAGACGCGCTACGGGCTGCGCTGCATCAACGTGTTCCATGCAGGCGACGGCAACATGCATCCGCTGATCCTGTACAACGCGAACGATCCGGACGAGCTGCGCCGCGCAGAAGAGTTCGGCGCGGAAATCCTCGAATGCTGCGTGGAATTCGGCGGCAGTGTGACGGGCGAGCACGGCGTCGGCATCGAGAAGCTCAATTCGATGTGCGTACAGTTCTCGCCGCAGGAGCGCGACGCGTTCTTCGCGGTCAAGCGCGCATTCGATCCCGCGGGGCTGCTGAACCCCGACAAGGGCATCCCGACCCGCGCGCGCTGTGCCGAATACGGCCGCCAGCACGTGCGCGGCGGGCTGCTTCCGCACCCCGACCTGCCCCGATTCTGAGCGTCGCGCGGGGTGCGGCGCGCGCCGGCGGCACCGCTCGCGCCGTGCTGCCGTGCCCGCGCGGCCCATTCGCGCGGCGGCACGGGCATGCGGTCCGCAATACCGGGCTTAGGGATAGTCGCGATGTGGAATCGCGCCACCCCGGTACAATCGACCGAACAACAAGTCGAGGCAGCAACAGAACATGGAAGAGGACGACATCGTCGCCGGATGGGCCGAGCGCATCCGCGCGGCCAGCGCCGACGGCCGGCCGCTGCGGATTCGCGGCGGCGGCACCAAGGACTGGTACGGCCAGGCGCTCGAGGGCGAAATCCTCGACACGCGCGCGTTTCAGGGCGTCGTGTCGTACGACCCGGCCGAACTCGTCGTCACGGTCCGCGCGGGCACGCCGCTCGCTGAGCTTGAAACCGTCCTCGCCGAGTGCGGCCAGATGCTGCCGTTCGAGCCGCCGCACTTCGGCCGCGCGGCCACTGTCGGCGGCTGCATCGCGGCGGGTCTCGCGGGCCCGCGCCGCGCTACCTGCGGCGCACCGCGCGATTTCGTGCTCGGCGTCACGCTGATGAACGGTCGCGGCGAGGTGCTGCGCTTCGGCGGTCAGGTCGTGAAGAACGTCGCCGGCTACGACGTGTCGCGGCTGATGGCCGGTTCGCTCGGCACGCTCGGGCTGATGCTCGACCTGTCGATCAAGGTGCTGCCGATGCCCGTCGCCGAAGTCACGCTGAAGTTCGAGATGACCGCGACCGACGCGGTGCGCAAGCTCAACGAATGGGGCGGCCATCCGCTGCCCGTCAGCGCGAGCGCGTGGCGCAACGGCACGCTCGTGCTGCGCCTGTCGGGCGCCGAAGCGGCCGTGAAATCCGCGAAGACGCTGCTCGGCGGCGAAGTCGTCGACGCGGTCGAAGCCGAGCGCTTCTGGGCCGGCCTGCGCGAGCATACCGATCCGTTCTTCAACGGCATCCCGCCCGGCTATGCGCTGTGGCGCCTCGCGCTGCCGTCGATCACCGAACCGATGCACCTGCCCG
This sequence comes from Burkholderia sp. NFPP32, assembly GCF_900119325.1. Classification (NCBI taxonomy): domain Bacteria; kingdom Pseudomonadati; phylum Pseudomonadota; class Betaproteobacteria; order Burkholderiales; family Burkholderiaceae; genus Burkholderia; species Burkholderia sp. NFPP32. Next base: position 711,483 of record NZ_FPJP01000001.1, read on the forward strand.
GCACCCAGTTGATGGAATGGGGCGGCGCGCAGCGCTGGTGGATCACCGACGCCGATGCGCAGACCGTGCGCATGAGCGCGAAGCAGGCCGGCGGCCACGCGACGCTGTTCCGCGCGGGCGACACGTACGACCGCAGCGCGGGCGTGTTCACGCCGCTGCCCGCCCCGATGATGAAAATCCACCGCGGGCTGAAGGCCGCGTTCGATCCCGCGCGCATCTTCAACCGCGGCCGGCTCTACCCTGATCTCTGAGGGCTCGATGCAAACGAACCTCGCCGATTTCATCCGCAACACGCCCGACGGCGACGAGGCCGACGCGATCCTGCGCAAGTGCGTGCATTGCGGGTTCTGCACCGCGACCTGCCCGACCTATCAACTGCTCGGCGACGAACTCGACGGCCCGCGCGGGCGCATCTACCTGATCAAGCAGATGGTCGAAGGCGCGACCGTCACGCGCAGCACGCAGCAGCATCTCGACCGCTGCCTGACGTGCCGAAGCTGCGAGACGACCTGCCCGTCCGGCGTCCAGTACGGCCGGCTCGTCGAGATCGGCCGCAAGCACGTCGAGGCGCAGGTGCGGCGCCCCGTGCAGCAGCGGATCGTGCGCCGCGTGCTCGCGAGCCTCGTGCCGAACGCCGCGCTGTTCTCGCCGATGATGCGGCTCGGCCAGCACGTGCGGCCGCTGCTGCCGAAGCGGCTGCGCGACAAGGTGCCGCCGCGCACGCGGCTGCTCGAATGGCCGCACCGCACGCATACGCGCAAGATGCTGATGCTCGGCGGCTGCGTGCAGCCGTCGATGCTGCCGAACATCAACATCGCGACCGCGCGTGTGCTCGACGCGCTCGGCATCGAGACGGTCGTCGCGCCCGACGCAGGCTGCTGCGGCGCGATCCGCCTGCACCTGAACTATCACGACGAGGCGCTCGACGACGCGCGCCGCAACATCGACGCATGGTGGCCCCATGTCGAACAAGGCGCCGAGGCGATCGTGATGAACGCGTCCGGCTGCGGCGCGACGGTGCTCGAATATGCGCACCTGCTGCGTGACGACCCGGCCTATGCGGAGAGGGCGCAGCGCATCGTCTCGCTGACGCGCGACATCTCCGACGTGCTGCTCGCATTCGAGGCCGAGCTCGCGACGCTCGCACGGCGCCGCGCGATCCACACAGTCGCGTACCACCCGCCGTGCACGCTGCAGCATGGGCAGCAGTCGCGCGGCAAGGTCGAACGCCTGCTCGAGACGCTCGGCATCGACGTGCGGCTGCCGGCCGACAGCCATCTGTGCTGCGGCTCGGCCGGCACCTATTCGCTGACGCAGCCGTCGCTGTCGTACCGGTTGCGCAAGCAGAAACTACTGAAGCTGCAGGCGCTCGAACCGCAGATGATCGTGTCCGGCAACATCGGCTGCATCGCGCACCTGCAGAGCGGCACGCAGATTCCGGTCGTGCACTGGATCCAGCTCGTCGAGCATTTGCTGTACGGCTGAGGCGGGCTGCGCGCGCGGCGTCCGTATAATGGGCGGATCGATGCGCCGCGTGCCGCGGCGCATCGGCTTCATGCCCGCTTCCGTACCTGTCTTCGCGCCCGTCATGTCCGATCTCGCCGCCCGTCTCGAATCCGTTCATCGCCGCATCGCCGACGCCGCCCGCGCGGCCGGCCGCGATCCCGCCACCGTGTCGCTGCTCGCCGTCTCGAAGACGTTTCCCGCCGACGACGTACGCGCCGCGCACGCGGCCGGGCAACACGCATTCGGCGAAAACTACGTGCAGGAATCGATCGACAAGATCGACGCGCTCGCCGATCTGCGTGCGTCGCTCGAATGGCATTTCATCGGGCCGCTGCAATCGAACAAGACGCGCCCGGTCGCCGAGCGCTTCGACTGGGTCCATTCGGTCGACCGGCTGAAGATCGCGCAGCGCCTGTCGGAACAACGCCCCGCGCACCTGCCGCCGCTCAACGTATGCGTGCAGGTCAACATCAGCGGCGAGGCGTCGAAGAGCGGCGTCGCGCCGGCCGACGTGGCCGACGTCGCGCGCGCGGTCGCCGCGCTGCCGTCGCTGCGGCTGCGCGGCCTGATGGCGATCCCCGAACCGGCCGGCGATATCGAAGCGCAACGCGCACCGCATCGCGCGCTGCGCGACCTGTTCGACGCATTGCGTGCCGGCGGCCTGCCGCTCGACACGTTGTCGATGGGCATGTCCGCCGATCTCGACGCGGCCGTGCTCGAAGGCGCGACGATCGTGCGCGTCGGCACCGCGATCTTCGGCGCGCGCGATTATTCGCACTGAGCGCGGCGCCCTTTCCGCCTTTCCGTTCACTCACTCGCTCAATCGGACATCATGAAAATCGCATTCATCGGCGGCGGCAACATGGCCGCGGCCCTGATCGGCGGCCTGATCAAGCGCGGCGTCGCCGCTGAAGGCCTGTATGCCATCGACATCAACGAGGACGTGCGCGCGCGCGCCGCGCAGCAATTCGGCGTGCGCACCGGCGCGGCCGTCGACGCGACGCTCGCCGATTACGACGCGGTCGTGCTCGCGGTGAAACCGCAGGTACTGAAGGACGTCGCGCAGGCGCTCGCGCCGCACCTGAAGTCGCAGCTCGTGATCAGCATCGCGGCCGGCATTCGCGGCACGGACCTCGCGCGCTGGCTCGGTGACTACCCCCGCGTCGTGCGCACGATGCCGAACACGCCCGCGCTCGTCGGCATGGGCGTGACGGGCCTCGCCGCACTGCCGGGCGTCGACGCGGCAGGCCGCGAACTCGCATCGAACGTGCTTGGCGCGGTCGGCGAGATCGTATGGTTCGACGACGAATCGCAGCTCGACGCCGTCACGGCCATTTCGGGCAGCGGCCCCGCGTACGTGTTCTATTTCATCGAAGCGCTGCAGGAAGCCGCGCGCCGCCTCGGCATGAACGACGAACAGGGTCGCGCGCTCGCAGTCGCGACGTTCGCGGGCGCCGCGCAGCTCGCCGCGCAATCGGGCGAACCGGCGAGCGTGCTGCGCGAGCGCGTGACGTCGAAGGGCGGCACGACGGCCGCCGCGCTCGCGTCGTTCGACGCGCAGGGCGTGAAGGAAGCGATCGTGCGCGGCGCGCTCGCGGCCGAGGCACGCGCGAAGGAAATGGGCGACGAGCTCGGCCGCGCGTAAGCGCGCCCGTCGTGCCGGCTGCCCTGGCACCGGACCTAAAAAAAGCGGCCATCGGGCCGCTTTTTTATTGGCAATGCGCGCCGGCGCACGGCTTCGTTCAGTTGCCGGCCAGCAGGTAATGCACGGCAATCCCCGCGAACAGCACGCCGCCGAGCCAGTTGTTGTGCCGGAACGCCGCGAAGCACGGCATCCGTTCGCGGTCCTTGATCAGCGTGTAGTGATACAGCGCGCAGCCGACCGCCACCGCCCAGCCGGCCCAGTACGCCAAGCCGAAGCCGAGCGTCACTCCGATCCACACGTAGATGCCGAGCGTCGCCGCATAGCACGCCATCACCGCCGCGACGTCGAAGCGGCCGAACGTCAGTGCGGACGTGCGGATGCCGATCTTGATGTCGTCGTCGCGATCGACCATCGCGTATTCGGTGTCGTACGCGACCGACCAGAAAATGTTCGCGACCAGCATCACCCACGCGATCGTCGGCACCGTGTCCTGCACGGCCGCGAACGCCATCGGAATGCCGAAACCGAACGCGATGCCGAGATACGCCTGCGGAATCGCGAAGAAGCGCTTCATGAACGGGTACGAGCCCGCGACGAACAGCGCGACGACGGACAGCTCCTTCGTCAGCGTGTTCAGCGGCAGGATCAGCAGGAACGCGATGAACGACAGCGCGACCGCGATCGCGACAGCTTCCCATGCGCGGATCTTGCCCGACGTCAGCGGCCGGTCGGCCGTGCGCTTCACGTGACGGTCGAAATCGCGGTCGGCGTAATCGTTCATCGCGCAGCCGGCCGAGCGCATCAGCAGCGTGCCGAGCGTGAAGATCACGAGCAGCGGCCAGCGCGGGTGGCCGTCCGATGCAATCCACAGCGCATTGAGCGTCGGCCAGAGCAGCAGCAGGCTGCCGATCGGCTTGTCCATCCGGACGAGCCGCAGATACAGGGGAAAGCGGGCAAGCATGGCGAAGCACCAGGAAGAGAATCCCGGCATTTTAGAGCCGAGCGGCGCTTCCCGTCATGTCGCAGCGGGCCGCAGCCGTGCGCGGACCGGCCGCCGCGGCCCGCTGCACATGGTCGCGCCGCGATGCACATATATCAAGGGACAGATTCCAAGCGAGCGCGGATCGAGCCGTTCGGCACACCGGCCGCGGTTTGGCCCGATACGGGCGGATCGGCCCGGGTCCGTGCCCGCGTCGGGCGGGCTCTACGCACCGGCATCGCAGGTCGGCCGCTGAGCCGAGTGCGTGTGCTCGTGCAACGCCCCCGGAATGAACATCTGTTCGAGGCCGCCATCGCCGAGCCACGCGCGGGTCCGTTCGGCCGCGAGGTCGATCAAGTTCTTGCACCGGGTGTAATCGTACGGCGAGACGTCGAGCGGACATAACGGCGGCACCACGCAAATCGTGGCGCGACTTTGGTAGAACTCGAGATCGCGCACGAGCTGGCGTGCGATCACGAGCGTCAGCGCATGCATTGCCTGCGCGATTGCGCTTCCCGGTGGCTTGCGCAACGCGCACGCGAAGCCGGCCGGCAGCACGACGATGCGCGTCGCGCCCCGCGCGACGGCAATCGAGATCGGCGTATTGTTCGCGACGCCGCCATCGACCATCAGTCGATCGTCGATCCGTACCGGCGGGAACACGCCCGGGATCGCCGCACTGGCGAGCACGGCATCGACGACGAGGCCTGACGAAAGCACGATTTCGTTGCCGCTGAGCATGTCGGTCGCGACGACGTGCAGCGGCAGCGACGCGCGCTCCACGTACCGATACCGCAGATGCCTTTCCAGCAGCATTCGCAGCGCGGTCGCCTCGACGAGGTGTGCGCGGTTCTGCAGAACCGTCCTTAACAGGCCGAGCATCGAAAACGGCATGATGTCGCGCCGGCGGATGTTGCACCACAGCGCTTCGAGCTTTGCGACGCCGTCTCCGTCGGGCTGCCCGGCGAAATACGCGGCGTTGATCGCGCCGGCGGAAGCGCCGACCACGAAGTCGGGCCGTTCACCGTGATTGAGCAGTTCGCGCAGCATGCCCACCTCGATCGCACCGAGGCTGCCCCCGCCTGCAAAGACGAACGCGGTCCGTTCCGGACGCGCGCTTCGATCGAGAGCCATGGTTGTCTCCCGTACCGGGCCGGTAGAGAAGGATGAACGCCGAAGTCTGCGATACAGATTCGCACAAATCAGCTGGCTGCTCAATGAAGATCATGCCGGCTCCGGTCAACGGCACGCGAAGCCGCCGAGACACGACGCTCGTACCGACGAGCAGCCGGATGACGCAATTCCGCTCCCCGAATCACGCGTGTATGGCATCGACGACGGAGCCGGTTTGACCGCGCAGGAATACGAGCTGGAAACGGCGATGTGGAAACTCGAACGTTGCGATGGTCTTGATCGACCAGAACTGTCGCCTGAATAGGCAGCGCCCCCATATCGGCAGTATCGAGATATGGTGCCGTCTTGTGCGCAGATCGTCAGAAATAGCCCCCGGCGCCGCAAACTTGCGGCCGGAACGTTGGTTTGCAGCGCTCATCGGTAGCGCAATCGTGCGTACCACAAGGGCCTTCAGGTATGGCGAGGACGTATCGGCCAGCAGGCGAGACGACCATGCGCAATTTTCCCGTGGTCCTTGTCGCTAATGCCGATCCTGATCTGCGTGGCATTACCTTTCCCGGCCATATTCAGGATTCCTCACCCATCACGTTGAACCGGCGGACATGTATCGGGCAATCCGCGTGCCGCCCGCTTGCGGCATCCGTATGCGGCTCGCCCCGTGCAGCGTCGTGCGAAAAACCGCGCGATCAGTAGCCCGCAACCGGCGCAAGCGCGTGCAGTGCCTGCGCGACCAGCACGGCAGCACCGCCGCCAACGATCGCAAAACCGACGAAGCGCCGCACCATCGCGGTCGGCGCCCGTGTCACCGGCGCCGCGAACGCGGCGCGCATGTCCAGCATCATTTGCGTCATGGTCGTCACTCCTTCGACAAGACATCGATATTCGAGAAAAAACGGCCGGTCGTTCGACCGGCCGTTCCGCGTTACTGCGTTGCTGCGTTACCGCACTGCCGCATTACGCGGCGGCCAGGCTCATGCGAGATCGAAGCGGTCGAGGTTCATCACCTTGTTCCAGGCCGCGACGAAGTCGCGTGCGAACTTCTCCTTCGCATCCGCGCTGCCGTACACCTCGGCCAGCGCGCGCAGTTGCGCGTGCGAGCCGAAGATCAGGTCGACGCGCGTGCCCGTCCACTTGACCTTGCCCGTCGCACGATCGCGCCCTTCGAACACGTCGTTCGCGGCCGACACCGGCTTCCACTCCGTGCCCATGTCGAGCAGGTTCACGAAGAAGTCGTTCGTCAGCGTTTCCGGACGGTCGGTGAACACGCCGTGCTTCGCATCGCCGACGTTCGTGCCGAGCACGCGCAGGCCACCGACGAGCACCGTCATCTCGGGCGCGCTCAGCGTCAGCAGTTGCGCCTTGTCGACCAGCAGCGCCTCGGCCGGCGTCTTGTACGCATGCTTCAGGAAGTTGCGGAAACCATCCGCCACCGGCTCGAGCACGGCCATCGCGTCGATGTCGGTCTGCTCCTGCGACGCATCCGCGCGGCCCGGTGCGAACGGCACCGTCACCGCCACGCCCGCATTCTTCGCGGCCTGCTCGACGCCGGCCGCACCGGCCAGCACGATCAGGTCGGCAAGCGACACCTTCTTGCCGCCCGTCTGCGCGTCGTTGAACGCCTTCTGCACGCCTTCGAGCGTCGTGAGCACCTTCGTGAGTTCAGCCGGCTGGTTCACTTCCCAGTCCTTCTGCGGCGCGAGGCGGATGCGCGCACCGTTCGCGCCGCCGCGCTTGTCCGAACCGCGGAACGTCGCAGCCGACGCCCATGCGGTAGACACGAGCTGCGACACCGACAGGCCCGATGCGAGCACCTTCGCCTTCAGCGCCGCGACGTCGGCGTCGTCGATCAGCTTGTGGTCGACGGCCGGGATCGGGTCCTGCCACAGCAGATGTTCCGCCGGCACGTCCGGGCCGAGATAACACGCGCGCGGCCCCATGTCGCGGTGCGTGAGCTTGAACCACGCGCGTGCGAACGCGTCGGCGAACTCGGCCGGGTTCTCGTAGAAGCGGCGCGAGATCTTTTCGTATGCCGGGTCGAAGCGCAGCGACAGGTCGGTCGTCAGCATCGTCGGGCGATGCTTCTTCGACGCGTCGTACGCATCCGGAATCACTTCGCCGGCGTCCTTCGCGACCCACTGGTGCGCGCCGGCCGGGCTCTTCGTGAGCTCCCACTCATAGCTGAACAGGTGCTTGAAGAAGTCGTTGCTCCACTTGGTCGGCGTCGACGTCCACGTGACTTCGAGGCCGCTCGTGATCGCGTCCGCGCCCTTGCCCGTGCCGAACGAGCTCTTCCAGCCGAGACCCTGCTGCTCGAGGCCCGCGGCTTCCGGCTCGGGGCCGACGTTCGATGCCGGGCCGGCGCCGTGCGTCTTGCCGAACGTGTGACCGCCGGCGATCAGCGCGACCGTCTCTTCGTCGTTCATCGCCATCCGCGCGAACGTCTCGCGGATGTCGTGCGCGGCGGCGACCGGGTCGGGGTTGCCGTCCGGGCCTTCCGGGTTCACGTAGATGAGGCCCATCTGCACCGCGGCGAGCGGGCTTTCCAGGTCGCGCTTGCCCGAGTAGCGGCTGTTCGGGCCGCCGCTCAGTTCCAGCCAGATCTTTTCCGAGCCCCAGTAGACGTCGTCCGGTTCCCACGTGTCGACGCGGCCGCCGGCGAAGCCGAAGGTCTTGAAGCCCATCGATTCGAGCGCGACGTTGCCGGTCAGGATCAGCAGGTCGGCCCACGAGATGTTGCGGCCGTATTTCTGCTTGATCGGCCACAGCAGCCGGCGCGCCTTGTCGAGGCTCACGTTGTCCGGCCAGCTGTTGAGCGGCGCGAAGCGTTGCTGCCCGCCGCCCGCGCCGCCGCGGCCGTCGGCCGTGCGGTACGTGCCGGCGCTGTGCCAGGCCATGCGGATGAACAGGCCGCCGTAGTGGCCGAAGTCGGCCGGCCACCAGTCCTGCGACGTCGTCATCAGTGCGTGCAGGTCCTTCTTCACCGCCGCGAGGTCAAGCTTCTTGAACGCCTCGGCGTAGTCGAAATCCTTGTCCATCGGATCGGACAGCGCCGAGTGCCGATGCAGGATGTTCAGGTTCAGCTGATTCGGCCACCAGTCCTTGTTCGTCGTGCCGCTGCCTGCGGTGTGGTTGAACGGGCACTTCGTTTCGGTCGACATGCGTTTTCTCCTTGGCTTGCTCGTATGCCTCCACCTGCTCGCGCCGGCGGCATGCCGGGCGCTGTCTGTGGAGTGTCATTGCGGGGATGGGAAACGGAACAGGTAGGGTCCCTCCTGTCGTACTACGGAATGTCGTGCGTGGCCTTCGCCGCGCGCTCCCGCTGCGACGCGCCGCAGGCGGGGCGCTCGGGGAACCGGCCCCCGGCAGGCGTCGTGCCGGTGATGCGCGTGGTGTTCCAGCTTTCGGACATGCGGTGCTCTCTCATGGCTTGACGGCGGGTGACGCGGGGGCACGCAGGACCGGCATGCGGCAACGTTCATCCGCCATACACACGGTCCGCCAGGTACGCGAACGCAATCGGACGCAGGCTGCGAACCGCGACCCTGGCGCGATGTACGACCCCGTCGCGCGACGGGATGTTCCGCTGCGCGTGCTGCAATACCGACCGCATCATGACATCCTCCTTTGGCACTTGCATTCAGCATGCAAATCGAACGTCGACATGACGCCGATCCATGTAAAACATTCTATTTCCATCTATCGATTATTTGAATTTGATTAATTTCATCTATGCGATAGGGAAAAATAAACGGAGTCTCAAGACCCCGTTCATCGTGTTGCCACGCACGCATGCCGCGGCTCGGTCAGTTCATCGTCGCCGGCATGTCGAGCTTCGCGACGCCCGGCAGTTCGCATGCGGAAATCGCATCGCTGATCGCGTCGATCGCGGGCATCCGCGTGAAGCTCTTGCGCCATACGAGCACCACGCGGCGGTCGGGCACCGGCTCGTGGAACGGCACGTACGACAGCAACTCGGCATCGGGGCCGTTCGCGCGCGGGCCGACCTCGGTGACCGACATCCGCGGCAGCACGGTGATGCCGACGCCGCTCGCGACCATGTGGCGGATCGTCTCCAGCGACGAGCCCTCGAAGGTCTTCTGGATGCCGTCGGCCGTCTGCGAGAAGCGCATCAGCTCCGGGCACACGCCGAGCACGTGATCGCGGAAGCAGTGGCCGTTGCCGAGCAGCAGCATGGTTTCCTGCTTCAGGTCCTCGGCATCGATTTCCTCGCGCTTCTCCCACGGATGGCCGGCCGGCAGCGCGACGACGAACGGCTCGTCGTACAGCGGGCGCACCATCAGGCCGGTTTCCGGGAACGGCAGCGCCATGATCGCGGCGTCGATCTCGCCCTGCTTCAGCAGTTCGAGCAGCTTCAGCGTGTAGTTCTCCTGCAGCATCAGCGGCATCTGCGGGACACGCTGGATCATCTGCTTGACGAGCGTCGGCAGCAGGTACGGCCCGATCGTGTAGATCACGCCGAGACGGAACGGGCCGACGAGCGGGTCCTTGCCCTGCTTCGCGATCTCCTTGATCGCGAAGGTCTGCTCGAGCACGCGCTGCGCCTGCGTGACGATCTGGTCGCCGATCGGCGTCACGCTCACTTCGCTCGCGCCGCGCTCGAAAATCTGCACGTTGAGCTCGTCTTCGAGCTTCTTGATCGCCACCGACAGCGTCGGCTGGCTCACGAAGCATGCTTCGGCCGCGCGGCCGAAATGCCGCTCGCGCGCGACCGCGACGATGTATTTCAATTCAGTCAGCGTCATTGTGGGTCAATCAGAGATATACATGCGATAGGTTTAATTTATACACCCTCCGGCACCGGTTCGCCAAGTTTCTCTGCATCGCGATGCGTCGATTGACGGTTTTGGCGGTTCAGGATCCGGCCCCAAACCGGTGGATCAGGCCTTCAGGTACTGCTCGCGCGCGCCGAGCCAGCGCGCGAGATGCTGCGTGACGACGTCGGGGTACCCGGCGATCAGTCGCGTCGCGGCCTCGCGGGCCGGGTCGATCAGCCAGCCGTCAGTCTCGAGGTTCGCGAAGCGCAGCATCGCCGCGCCCGACTGGCGCGCGCCGAGGAATTCGCCGGGACCGCGGATTTCGAGGTCGCGCCGCGCGATCTCGAAGCCGTCGGTCGTCTCGCGCATCGTCTTGAGCCGCTCGCGACCGGTGATCGACAGCGGCCCCGTGTACAGCAGCACGCACACCGACGCCGCGGTGCCGCGCCCGACGCGGCCGCGCAACTGGTGCAGCTGCGCGAGGCCGAAGCGCTCCGCGTGTTCGATCACCATCAGCGACGCGTTCGGCACGTCGACGCCGACTTCGATCACGGTCGTCGCGACCAGCAGTTGCACGTCGTTGCGCGTGAATGCTTCCATCACGGCCGCCTTGTCGGCCGGCGACAGTCGGCCGTGCACGAGCCCGACCTTCAGCTCGGGGAGCGCCGCGGCGAGCGTCTCGTAAGTCTCGACGGCCGTCTGCAGCTGCAGCGTCTCGCTCTCCTCGATCAGCGGGCACACCCAGTACACCTGGCGCCCCGTCAGCGCAGCCTCGCGCACGCGGGCGATCACCTCCTCGCGCCGCGCGTCGCCGACGAGGCGCGTCAGCACGGGCGTGCGGCCCGGCGGCAGCTCGTCGATCGTCGAGACTTCGAGATCGGCGTAATACGTCATCGCGAGCGTGCGCGGAATCGGCGTGGCCGACATCATCAACTGGTGCGGCTGGAAATCGCGCGCGCCGTTGGCCGCGTTCGCGGCCTTCGCGCGCAGCGCGAGACGCTGCTCGACGCCGAAGCGGTGCTGCTCGTCGACGATCACGAGACCGAGCCGCGCGAATTCGACCGTGTCCTGGATGATCGCGTGCGTGCCGATCACGAGCTGCGCGGTGCCGAGCGCGGCCGCCTCGATCGCCGCGCGCTTCTCCTTCGCCTTCAGGCTGCCCGCCAGCCACGCGACCGTGACGCCGAGCGGCTCGAGCCATGCGCGCAGCTTGCGCGCGTGCTGTTCCGCGAGGATTTCGGTGGGCGCCATCAGCGCGGCCTGGTAGCCGGCGTCGATCGCCTGCGTGGCGGCCAGCGCAGCGACGACCGTCTTGCCGCTGCCGACGTCGCCCTGCAGCAGGCGCTGCATCGGGTGCGCGAGCGTGAGGTCGTGCGCAATCTCGTCGACGACGCGCGACTGCGCGCCGGTCAGCGTGAACGGCAGCGCCGCGTAGAGCCGTGTGGTCAGCGCGTCGGCATCGCTCGCGGCGCGGCGAGGCATCGCGGGCGCCGCGCGCGTGCGGCGCTCCTCGTGCGCACGCTTGAGCGACAGCTGCTGCGCGAGCAGCTCCTCGAACTTGATGCGCGTCCACGCCGGATGCGAGCCGTCCATCAGCGCGGCTTCGTCGGAATCGACGCCCGGGTGGTGCAGGATGCGCACGGCCTGCTCGAGCGACGGCACGCCGAGCGGCCGCAGGTACGCGCGATCGATCTCGGGCGGCAGCAACTCGGGCAGCGGCGTGCGCTCGACCGCGTTCTCGATCGCCTTGCGCAGATAGGCCTGCGACACGCCGGCCGTGCTCGGATAGACGGGCGTGAGCACCTGCGGCAGCGGCGTATCCGCGTCGACGACGCGCACCGCCGGATGCACCATCTCCATCCCGAAGAAGCCGCCGCGCACGTCGCCGCGCACGCGCAGCCGCTGGCCGACGGCCATCTGCTTGACCTGCGAGCCGTAGAAATTCAGGAAGCGCAGCACGAGCTGCTCGCCGTCGTCGTCCTGGATCTTCACGACGAGCTGGCGGCGCGGCCGGTACGCGACCTCGTTGTCGAACACGACGCCTTCGGTCTGCGCGATGCCGCCCGGCAGCAGCTCGCCGATCGGCGTCAGCGTGGTTTCGTCCTCGTACCGCATCGGCAGATGCAGCACGAGATCGATCGAGCGCGTGAGACCGAGCTTCGCGAGCTTGTCGACGGTCTTCACGGGTTTGTCGGCGGCCGCCTTCTTCTTGCGCTTCGCGCCGGCTGCGCCCGCCTCGTCGCTCGCGGCGCCACCTTCAGCGTCGGGCGCGGCGGCGGCCGGCTGTGCGAGCCGCCCGTCGGCGCCGCGCTTCGGGCCGGCCCGGCGCGGCGCGGCGCGCGGCGGCTCGGCAGGCTCCTGCGCGTCACGCTCCCCCGCACGATGCGCAGGCAACGCGACATCCTCCGTGTCGAACGGATCGGCGGAATCGGCAACGGCGGCGGTGGAACGGCGTGGTGACACAGGCATCGGATCGTCTGGGTGCTTCGCAAGGCAAGTACAATAGCGGCTTTCACGTCGTCCGAACGAACGACGCCGGCCAGGCCGCGCATCCCGTCATCATAGCGGCTCGCGCGCCCCATTTACGCGTTTCCGCCCCGCCGGCGACGCCCGCCGGCCGCTTCGAACCAGCCCGCATGTTCACGCTTTCCGATTTCGATTTCAATCTGCCGCCCGAGCTGATTGCGCAAACCGCGCTGCCCGACCGCACCGCGAGCCGCCTGCTCGAGGTCGACCGCACCGTCGAGCCCGCGCGCCTCGTCGACCGCCGTTTCGCCGAGCTGCCGTCGTGCATCGCGCCCGGCGACCTGCTCGTCTTCAACGATACCAGGGTGCTGAAGGCGCGTTTCTTCGGCCAGAAGGCCAGCGGCGGCAAGATCGAGGTGCTGATCGAGCGCGTGACGGGCACGCACACGGCGCTCGCGCAGATCCGCGCGAGCAAGTCGCCGGGCGCCGGCACGACGCTGCGCCTTGCCGATGCGTTCGACGTGACCGTCGGCGAGCGCGTCGAGCCGTTCTTCACGCTGCACTTCCCCGAGCCGTGCCTCGCGCTGATCGAGCAGTACGGCCGCCTGCCGCTGCCGCCGTATATCGAGCACGATCCCGACGCGACCGACGAAACGCGCTACCAGACCGTCTATGCGAGCAATCCGGGCGCGGTCGCCGCGCCGACGGCCGGGCTGCACTTCGACCAGCCGCTGCTCGAGAAGCTCGACGCGATGGGCGTCGAGCGCGCGACGCTGACGCTGCACGTCGGCGCCGGCACGTTCCAGCCGGTGCGCGTCGACAACATCGCCGAGCACAGGATGCACAGCGAGTGGTACGACCTGCCGCAGTCGCTCGTCGACAAGATCGCCGCGACCCGCGCGCGCGGCGGCAACGTGATCGCGGTCGGCACGACGTCGATGCGCGCGCTCGAAGCCGCCGCGCGCGCGGCCGACGAAGCGGGCCGCCCGCTCGCGGCGACGCAGGCCGAGACCGACATCTTCATCACGCCCGGCTATCGTTTTCGCGTGGTCGACCGGCTCGTCACGAACTTCCACCTGCCGAAGTCGACACTGCTGATGCTGGTGTCCGCGTTCGCGGGTGTCGAGACGATCCGCGCCGCGTACCGGCACGCGATCGACCAACGCTACCGCTTCTTCAGCTACGGCGACGCGATGCTGCTCACGCGGCGCGACACGCCGGAGGCGCCGCGCGCGTAAGCGCGCAGCGGCACGCGTAGGCATGGCCCGCATTCGCCGTTTGCCCGCCCCGCGCGCCGCGATGGCAGCACCCGTTTTTTTACCGCTGCCGGTCTCCCGGCAGCGTTTCCAACATGCGCCGGACTGTTCTCCGGTAGCAAGGAGCACGACACGATGACCGAAGGCTCATCCCACGATCACGATACGCACGCCCCCGTGCACGACCGCCCGGCAAACGGGCTCGAATTCGAACTGCTGACGACCGACGGCCACGCGCGCCGCGGCCGCGTGAAGCTCAACCACGGCGTGGTCGAAACGCCGATCTTCATGCCGGTCGGCACCTACGGCACCGTGAAGGCGATCCAGCCGCGCGAGCTGCACGAGATCAACGCCCAGATCATCCTCGGCAACACGTTCCACCTGTGGCTGCGCCCGGGCCTCGACACGATCGACGCGCACGGCGGCCTGCACGGCTTCATGGGCTGGAACAAGCCGATCCTGACCGACTCGGGCGGCTTCCAGGTGTTCTCGCTCGGCGACCTGCGCAAGATCACCGAGGACGGCGTCACGTTCGCGTCGCCGATCAACGGCGACAAGCTGTTCCTGTCGCCGGAAGTGTCGATGCAGATCCAGAAGGTGCTGAATTCCGACGTCGTGATGCAGTTCGACGAATGCACGCCGTACGCGACCGACGGCGTGCCGACCACGCACAAGGAAGCGGCCGACTCGATGCGCATGTCGCTGCGCTGGGCGAAGCGCTCGCTCGACGAGTTCGACCGGCTCGGCAACCCGAATGCGCTGTTCGGAATCGTCCAGGGCGGGATGTTCGAGGACCTGCGCGACGAATCGCTCGCGGGCCTGTCGGAACTCGGCTTCCACGGCCTCGCGATCGGCGGGCTGTCGGTCGGCGAACCGAAGGAAGACATGATGCGCGTGCTGCGGCACGTGGGCCCGAAGCTGCCGGCCAACAAGCCGCACTACCTGATGGGCGTCGGCACGCCGGAGGATCTGGTCGAGGGCGTCGCCAACGGCATCGACATGTTCGACTGCGTGATGCCGACCCGCAACGCGCGCAACGGCTGGCTGTTCACGCGCTTCGGCGACGTGAAGATCCGCAACGCCACGCACAAGAACTCGCTGAAGCCGCTCGATGCAAGCTGCGCGTGCTACACGTGCCGGAACTTCTCGCGCGGCTACCTGCATCACCTGCACCGCGTCGGCGAAATCCTCGGCGCGCAGCTCAACACGATCCACAACCTGCACTACTACCTGCAGCTGATGAGCGAGATCCGCGACGCGATCGAGACCCATACGTTCGACGCGTTCCGCCAGCGCTTCGCGGAGGACCGCGCCAGAGGCGTCGACTGACGGGCCGACGGGCCGCGCGGCGGTTCGCCACATAGGACATGTACTAAATAACGCGCTCCAACTGCCGAACCCGACCGCCAAATATTACAATTGCCTTTCCAAACAAGTCGCAATGGTGTCGGTTCGCGCTTTAACAGCTTGATCCGAAAGCGCATTTGCTGCGCCGTTTGCGCATGGGGCCGGTGGTAGAATAACCGGCTTATTTTTCGATCTTCCCCTACGGAGAGACCAACGTGCCGTTCATTTCCAATGCCTTCGCTCAAGGTGCCGGTGGCGCCGAATCGAGCCTGATGAGCTTCCTGCCGCTCATCCTGATGTTCGGCGTGCTCTACTTCATCATGATCCGTCCGCAGATGAAGCGTCAGAAGGAGCACCGCAACATGCTCGCGGCCATGGCCAAGGGCGACGAAGTCGTCACGAGCGGCGGCCTCGTCGGCAAGGTGACGAAGGTCACCGAAGGCTACATCGGCGTCGAGATCGCCGAAGGCACCGAAATCACCGTGCAGAAGGCTGCGGTCACGACCATTCTGCCGAAGGGCACGATCAAGTCGCTGTAAGCCCTTCACCGAGCGTCCGGCTCCCCGCGCCGTGCCCGCCTGAGAGAGCGGGCCGCCGCGGCGCCGGACGCGACGCTTTCACGCCAACCACCCGTTCGGCCCCCTCATGAATCGTTACCCACTCTGGAAATATGTCGTGATGGTCGTGGCGCTCGCCATCGGCCTTCTGTACACATTGCCCAACTTCTTCGGCGAAGCGCCGGCGGTGCAGGTGTCGAGCGGCAAGGCCACGGTCAAGCTCGACTCGACCACGCTGACCCAGGTCGAATCGGCGCTCGCATCCGCGCAGATCACGCCGGACGACGTCACCTTCGAGAACACGGCGACCGGCGCGAACATCCGCGTGCGCCTGAAGGACACCGATACGCAGCTGCGCGTCAAGGACCTGCTGCAGAAGTCGCTGAACGCCGACCCGAACGATCCGCAGTACGTCGTCGCACTGAACCTGCAGAGCGCGTCGCCGCGCTGGCTGACTGCCCTGCACGCGCTGCCGATGTATCTCGGCCTCGACCTGCGCGGCGGTGTGCACTTCCTGCTCCAGGTCGACATGACGGGGGCGCTCACGAAGAAGCTCGACTCCGACGCGTCCGACGCGCGCACGCTGCTGCGCGACAAGAACATCCGCGACGGCGGCGTGAGCCGCGTCGACCAGTCCGTCGTCGTCAACTTCAGCGACGCGCAGACTGCTGAAGACGCCCGCAAGGTGCTCGCACAGTCGATCACCGAACTGCAATGGGCGACCCAGCCCGGCGGCGGCGGCACGCAGGTCGTCGGCACGTTCACGCCGGCCGTGCAGAAGTCCGTCGAGGACGCCGCGCTCAAGCAGAACCTGACGACGCTCCACAACCGCGTGAACGAACTCGGCGTGTCGGAACCGATCCTGCAGCAGCAAGGCAGCGACCGCATCGTCGTCGAGCTGCCGGGCGTGCAGGACACCGCGAAGGCGAAGGACATCATCGGCCGCACCGCGACGCTCGAGGCACGCCTCGCCGACCCGATCAACACGCACCCGAACCCGAACGACCCGGTGCCTCCCGGCGAGGAACTGTTCACGCAGGGCATCCAGGCGCCCGTGCTGCTGAAGAAGGACGTGATCTTCACCGGCGACCGCATCATCGATGCATCGGCCGGCTTCGACGAACACCAGCGTCCGTCGGTCAACATCCGCCTCGATTCGGCCGGCGGCCGCGCGGTGCGCACCGTGTCGCGCGACAACATCGGCAAGCCGATGGCGATGGTGCTGTTCGAGAAGGGCAAGGGCGAGGTGCTGACGGTCGCGACGATCCAGTCGGAACTCGGCGACCGCTTCCAGATCACGGGCCAGCCGACGCCGCAGGCCGCGGCCGACCTCGCGCTGCTGCTGCGCGCCGGTTCGCTCGCCGCACCGATGGACATCATCGAGGAACGCACGATCGGCCCGAGCCTCGGCGCCGACAACATCAAGATGGGCGTCCACTCGGTGATCTGGGGCTTCTGCGCGATCGCCGTGTTCATGATCGCGTACTACATGCTGTTCGGCGTGGTTTCGGTGATCGGCCTGTCGGTCAACCTGCTGCTGCTCGTCGCCGTGCTGTCGCTGATGCAGGCCACGCTGACGCTGCCCGGTATCGCCGCAATCGCGCTCGCGCTGGGCATGGCGATCGACTCGAACGTGCTGATCAACGAGCGCGTGCGTGAAGAACTGCGCGCGGGCCAGCCGCCGCAGCTCGCGATCCAGGCCGGCTACGCGCACGCATGGGCGACGATTCTCGACTCGAACGTCACGACGCTGATCGCCGGCCTCGCGCTGCTCGCGTTCGGCTCGGGCCCGGTTCGCGCATTCGCGATCGTGCACTGCCTCGGCATCCTGACGTCGATGTTCTCCGCGGTGTTCTTCTCGCGCGGGATCGTCAACCTCTGGTACGGCGGCCGCAAGAAGCTGAAGTCGCTCGCGATCGGCCAGGTGTGGAGGCCGGAAGGCGCCGCTGCCGCCGCGTCGTTCACCGACGCGGACGAATCGACCGACACCGCGCGCGCCGCGAAGCTCGCCGCACCCGCGAAGGGCAATGCGCCGCGCGCCGGCAAGCCGCAGCTGCGCAACCGCGCGCAGCAAGGCGTGTCGCCGAAGAAACCGGGCTCGACCCAATAAGGCCCCGGAGACGAGACCATGGAATTTTTCCGCATCCGTAAAGACATTCCGTTCATGCGGCACGCGCTGGTGTTCAACGTGATCTCGCTGGTCACGTTCCTCGCCGCCGTGTTCTTCCTGTTCCACCGCGGGCTGCACCTGTCCGTCGAATTCACCGGCGGTACGGTGATCGAGGTGCAGTACCAGCAGGCCGCGGAACTCGAACCGGTGCGCGCGACGCTCGGCAAGCTCGGCTACGCCGACGCGCAGGTGCAGAACTTCGGCACGTCGCGCAACGTGCTGATCCGGCTGCAGCTGAAGGAAGGCCTCACGTCCGCGCAGCAGAGCGACCAGGTGATGACCGCGCTGAAGGCGCAGAGCCCGGACGTCACGCTGCAGCGCGTCGAGTTCGTCGGCCCGCAGGTCGGCCGGGAGCTCGCGACCGACGGCCTGCTCGCGCTCGCGTGCGTCGTGATCGGCATCGTGATCTACCTGTCGTTCCGCTTCGAATGGAAGTACGCGGTCGCCGGCATCATCGCCAACCTGCACGACGTCGTGATCATTCTCGGCTTCTTCGCGTTCTTCCAGTGGGAGTTCTCGCTGGCGGTGCTCGCGGCGATCCTCGCGGTGCTCGGCTACTCGGTCAACGAGTCGGTCGTCATCTTCGACCGGATCCGCGAGACGTTCCGCCGCGAACGCAAGATGAGCGTGCAGGAAGTGATCAACCACGCGATCACGACCACGATGTCGCGGACGATCATCACGCACACGTCGACGGAAATGATGGTGCTGTCGATGTTCTTCTTCGGCGGCCCGACGCTGCATTACTTCGCGCTCGCGCTGACGGTCGGCATCATGTTCGGCATCTACTCGTCGGTGTTCGTCGCGGGCTCGCTCGCGATGTGGCTCGGCATCAAGCGCGAAGACCTGATCAAGGACAAGAAGACCGCGCACGATCCGGACGATCCGAACGCGGGCGCGCAGGTTTAAGCGCCGCGCCGTTTCGGCAACCGCAAGAAGGCCGGTCCTGTTGGACCGGCCTTTTTTTCATGCGAGGGCCGCCGCCGTGCAGCGTGCGGCCAGCCCGACAGGCGCCGTCACGGGCGTCGGCTACAATCGTCACCGCCCTGCCCCGCTACATGCCGGCCGCGCGCCGGCAGGCATGCACCCTCGCCCCCGTCCGAACATGCGGCCCCGATGATGCCTCCGATGTGTGTCGTTCGTCGCCTCGCCGGCTGCGCAGCCGTCGCGGCTGCATTGCTGCCGTGCACGCAACCTGCCGGCGCACAGTCGGCATCCGCACCAACAGCCGCGCCGCCCGCCGCACCGCCTGTCTCACAACCCGTCGCCCCGCCTGTTCCCCCGGCCTCCCAGCCTGCCGCCGCATCGCCGTCACCCTGCCCGCCCGACTGGGAGCCGCAGATCTGCGAACTCAAGGCCGCCGTCGAAGTGCTGAAAAAGCAGCACCTGACCGACGTCGACATCGGCGCGCTGCTCGACGCCGCGACCCACGACGGGATCAAGACGCTGCCGTACGCACGCTTCTTCAACGCGAAGGAACGCCAGGAGCAGCTCGACGACGAGCGGCGCGCCCGCGACGGCACGCCGGGCATCGGGATCGTCTTCGAGACGCGGCCCGACGGGCTGCACATCATCGACGTGATTCCCGACGCACCGGCCGAGAAGGCCGGCGTGCGTCCCGACGACCTCGTCGTCGCGATGAACGACAGGAGCGTCGTCGGCATCGACAGCAGCGAGCTCGTGAAACTCGCGAAGGGCGATGCGGGCGTCCCGCTGAAGCTCACGGTGCAGCGCGGCCCGAACCATGCGGCGCTGAGCTTCGCGCCCGTGCGCGCGATCGTCAAGCCGCATCCGGCGATCGCGAAGCGGCTCGACGGCGACATCCTGTACACACGGCTGTCGAGCTTTCCGGAGCCGGCGGTCGGCGACTTCATCGACGCGGTGCAGGCCGCGCGCCGCACGGGCCCGCCGGTGAAAGGGATGATTCTCGACCTGCGCATCAACGGTGGCGGCGCACTCAATGCGGCGATCGGCATCGCCGCGCTGTTCACCGGACGCGACCGCACCGCGATGGTGACGGTCGAGCGCGGCGACGCCGACCGCCGCCGCTTCTCGACCAACTGGCCCGACTACGAACTGCCGGTGATGCACGGACAGGATCCGCTCGCGCCGCTGCAGGCCGACAACTGGTGGCGCACCGTGCCGCTCGTCGTGCTCGTCGACGGACAGAGCGCGTCGGCCGCCGAAGCGACCGCGGCGGCGCTGAAGGATCTCGGCCGCGCGAAACTGCTCGGCATGCCGACCTACGGGAAGGGGCTCGCGCAGACCGGCGTCGACCTGATCGACAGCACGCGCCTGAACTTCACGTTCGCGCGCAACCTGCGGCCGAACGGCTGCCCGATGGACGGCTACGGCGTCGTGCCGGACTGGCTCGTGCCGCCGCGCCGCGATTCGGACGTCGACGGCGTGCTGCTGTGGTACCGGGAGGTCGATCTCGCGCGCGCGCCGTATGCGGACCGGCTGATGCCCGACCCGTTCGCGCAGGTACGCAAGGAACGGCAGAAGCTGCGCGAAGCGCGCATGCGCGCGAAGGTCGATACGTCGAAAAGCGCGGCGCTGCCGCAGCGCGCATTCGGCACCGCCGACGACTGGCAGTTCCAGCAGGCGCTCGCCGCGCTCGCGGGGCGCGCCGTGCGGACCGTCGACGCGCCGGCGCAATTGATGCCCGCGCAGCCCGTGTGCGAACGCGGCGGCAACTGACGCGCCGCCGCCCGCCCTGCTACCGGAAGCCGAATCGCCGGCGCAGCACGACCAGCGCCGCGAGGCTCAGCACGGCCGCGAACATCAGGTAGAAGCTCGGCGCGGTCTTCAGACCGGTCGCACGGATCAGCCACGCGATGATGAACGGCCCGAAGCCGCCGAAGATCGTCACCGCGACGTTATACGCGAGCGACATCCCGGTCGTGCGCGTCTGCACCGGAAACACTTCGGACAGCAGGCCCGGCAGCGCCGCGAAGTAGCCGGTCATCAGGAATGCGAGCAGCACCTGCAGCGCGATCAGCGTGCCGAAGCCCGGATGCGCGACGAGATAGGCGAATGCCGGATAGATCAGCACGAGGATGCCGATGGCGGGCGCGATCATCACGCGCACGCGGCCGTAACGATCCGACCAGTGGCCGACGAGCGGCGCGAACGCCATCTGGATCACGCCGACGACGAGGATCGCCGCGAACGCGGCGGACGGTGCGAGGCCGAGCTGCTTCACGCCGTAGGTCGGCATGAACAGCACGAGATAGGTCGCGACGGTGCCGAGCACGACCACGCCCATCGCCGCGACCAGGCGCGCCTTGTGCGATGCGAACGTGTCGCGCAGCGGGTTCGCGGTGCCCTCGGCCGCGAGGAATTCGGGCGTCTCGTCGACCTTGGTGCGGATGTAGTACGCGACGGGCCCGAGCAGCAGCCCGAAGAAGAACGGCACGCGCCAGCCCCACGAAGCCATCTGCGCGGCCGACAGCTGCGCGTTCAGCACGGTGCCGAAGCCGGCGGCGAGCAGCGTCGTGAGCCCCTGGCTCGCGACCTGCCAGCTCGCGAAGAAACCGCGCCGGCCCGGCACGTGTTCGGCAAGGAACGCGGTCGCGCTGCCGAACTCGCCGCCGGCCGAGAAGCCCTGCACCAGCCGCGCGGCGACGAGGATCACCGGCGCGGCGACGCCGATCGTCTCGTAGGTCGGCAGCACCGCGATGATCAGCGTGCCGACCATCATCAGCAGGATCGACAGCGTGAGCGCGGCCTTGCGGCCCGCGCGGTCGGCATACGCGCCGAGCACGATCGCGCCGAGTGGCCGCATGAAGAACGACACGCCGAACGTGCCGAGCGTGAGCAGCAGCGACACGGTGTCGTTGCCGGCCGGAAAGAACAGCTTCGAGATCGTCACCGCGAAGAAGCCGTAGACGACGAGATCGAACCACTCGAGCGCGTTGCCGATCGACGCGGCGACCACCGCGCGCCACACGCGCGGCGACGAGGCAATGGAACGGGACTGCGTGGCGGCATGCATCGGCGATCTCCTTGTCGTTGTACGTTCTGTTCGAGGCGGCCGCGGCCACGCCCGCGCCGTCGGCCCGCCGGGCGCCGCGAGCGGCGCTCGGGCGATTATAGGCGCGCAAAAAAATACCGCCGCGCTCCCGGCAATGGGAACGCGGCGGTTGACTCGCGGCGGGCCGGCGCGGCGGCAGGCCCGGCCGGCGGCGTTACTGCTGCTTGACGGCTTCGGCCGTGATCAGCAGCTTCGTCTTCATCTTGAAGCCGTACTGCTTGCCGTAGTCGAGGCCGAAATCGTCGCGGCTGAATTCGCCGATCGCGTCGACGCCGCACACTTCACGCTTGAGCATCGGGTGCGGCATGCACTTGAACGAATCGATCTTCAGCGTCAGCGGCTTCGTGACGCCATGCAGCGTCAGGTTGCCGACCACCGACACCGGCTTGTCGCCGTCGAACTTGATGGCGCCCTTGTAGGTCGCTTCCGGGTACTTCGATGCGTCGAAGAACTCGGCCGTCTGCAGGTGCTCGTCGAGCTTCGTGCTGCCCGTGCTGATCGAGCCGATCTCGGTCGTCACGTCGACCGTGCCGGTCTTCGCCGCGCGATCGAGCGTCACCGAGCCCTTCGACTTGTCGAACTTGCCGCGCCAGACCGACAGGCCGCCGAAGTGGTCGGCCTCGAAGCTCGGGTACGTGTGGCTCGGGTCGAACTGGTACGTCGCGCTGTCGGCGAATGCCGAGAACGACAGCGAAGCGGCCAGTGCGCCGGCGGCGATCATCAGATGCTTTTTCAACTCATTCTCCTTGGAACGGCGCCGCGCCCTCGCGCGGCATTCGGGTGATGCGACAGGCCGCCGCTTACTTCGTGGCGACCAGATGGAACTTGATCTGCACTTCGTCCGCGACGATCGACGTGTCCTTCCACTCGCCGGTGCCGACGTTGAACGCCGAACGCTTGATCGGCAGGACGCCGTCGAAGGTCTGCGTCGCGCCGCTCTGCGTGACCGTCACGGGCACGGTGACGGCCTCGGACTTGCCCTTGATCGTCAGCTTGCCGGTCACGTTGTACTTGTTGCCGCCGGCCGGCGCGATCGCCGACGACACGAACGTCGCCTGCGGATACGTCTTCGCGTCGAACCAGTCCTTGCCGGCGACCTGGTCGTTGTACATCTTGTCGCCGAGGTCATAACTCGCGACGTCGATCGTCATTTGCGCGCTGCCCTGCGCGGCCTTCGCCGGATCGAACTTCACCTGCGCGGAAAACTTCTTGAACGCGCCCTCGGTCGGCACGTTCATCTGCTTCGACACGGCGGACACCTTGCTCTTCGCGAGATCGACATCGGCGAGCGCCGCGCCCGACGCGACAAGTGACACCGCGGCGAACGCGGTCAGCATGGAGCGGGAGAAAGACACTTTCATGGAATCCTTCATTTGGCAAAGGGAAGCATCCGCGACAGTAGGCCGTCGCGGTCCAACAACTGGTGCTTGAGCGCCGCGAGCACGTGCAGCGAGACGAGCGCAAGCAGAATGTAATTCAAAGACACGTGGAGCGTCTTGAAGGTTTCCTTGAGCACCGGATCGGGATCGATCAGCCGCGGCAGCGGCACGATGCCGAGGTACACGACCGGGATGTTCGACGCCGAGCTGTACAGGTAGCCCGTGATCGGAATCACCAGCATCAACACGTACAGCAGGATGTGCACGCCGTGCGACGCCGCACGCTGCCACGCCGGCGTGCCGCCCGGCAGCGGCGGCGGCACGTGCGTCGCGCGCCACAGCACGCGCACCACGGCCAGCGCGAACACCGTCACACCGAGCCACTTGTGCCACGAGAAGTACTTCAGCTTCGTCGGCGTGAAGCCGGGGATGTCCGTCATCACCCAGCCCAGTGCGAAGGCGCAGACGATCAGCAGCGCGATCAGCCAGTGCAGCGCGATCGCGCTCTGCGTATAGCGTACCGGCCTGGCCGGCAGCGAATTCGATACCATCCTGGATTCCTCAGTTCAGCGAACAGCCGCGCCGGCCATGAGTCCGACGCTTGTCAAGGGCGCCATGCTACCGCAACCTTTGGACCTGCGCGGACTCTGAGGACAGGCGTGTCAGCCTGCTGCCCGCTCCCCGTCATGTTACCGATCGGTCACTGAACACACGATCGTTGACACCGCGAAAAAGGCGTTTTGGTAAGATTGGCGCGGGTTCCGGCCCCGTCGACGCGTTTTCCCGCCGTCGCGCAACCGCTTTTTCCATGCAACGAAACGACCTGATTGCCTGTCACGAGTGCGACGCACTGTTGCACAAACCGCGCCTCGGCCGCCGCGAAATCGCGCGCTGTCCGCGCTGCGGCGCACTGCTCTATCGCGACAGCACCACGCAGATCGAGCGGATCTGCGCGCTCGCGCTCGCGGCGCTGATCACGTTCACGATCGCGCAGGCGTTCCCGATCCTCGAAATGGACGTGAACGGCAATCGCGTGCAGACGACGCTGATCGGCGCGATCGACTCGCTGTGGCGCCAGGACATGGCGGTCGTCGGCGTGATGGTGTTCTGCTCGACCGTGCTGTTCCCGCTCGTCGAGATGGCCGCGCTGCTGTACCTGCTGCTGCCGATCCGGCGCGGCGTCGTGCCGCCCGGTTTCAACCTGGTGCTGCGCGCGATCGAGCTCGTGCGGCCATGGGGCATGATCGAGGTGTTCATGCTCGGGATCGTCGTGACGATCGTGAAGATGGTGAGCCTCGCACGTGTCGTTCCCGATGCCGCGCTGTTCGCGTTCGCCGCGCTCACGCTGATGATCGCCGTCGTGCTGATGTTCGATCCGCGCACGTTGTGGGACATCGCCGACGACCTGCGCGCCGGGCGCCCGCCCGGACAGCCGGAGCCGCCCGACATCGCCGCGCCGCCGCCCGAGGCCGCCCGCCGATGACGACGCCGACCGCCGCCCGCGAGGGCTATGCGAGCTGCCACACGTGCGGACTCGTGCAGACGCTCGACCGGCCGCATGCGCACTGCACGCGCTGCGGCACCGCGCTGCATTTCCGCATCCCGAACAGCATCATGCGCACCTGGGCGCTGCTGCTCGCGGCCGCGATCCTCTACATTCCGGCGAACCTGCTGCCGATCATGCGCACCGCATCGATCGTCGGCTCGCAGGAAGACACGATCATGAGCGGCGTCATCTATTTCTGGGTGTCGGGCGACTGGCCGCTCGCCGTCGTCGTGTTCGTCGCGAGCATCCTCGTGCCGATGCTCAAGCTCGGCGTGCTGCTGATCCTCGTGATCAGCGCGCAGCGCCGCTCGCCGTGGCGGCCGCTGCAGCGCACGCGCCTGTTCCGGATCGTCGAGCGCATCGGCCGCTGGTCGATGCTCGACATCTTCGTCGTGACGCTCACCGTCGCGCTCGTCCATTTCCGTTCGCTCGCCGTCATCACGGCCGGCCCCGGCGCGATCGCGTTCGGCTCGGTCGTGATCCTGACGATGCTCGCATCGATGCAGTTCGATCCCCGCCTGATCTGGGATCCAGTCGAAACCTCAGGGAATCACCATGAATAGTCCGCAAGGCCCGCAGCACGACCAGCCCCGGCCGCCCGACCCGACGATCTCGACGAAAAGCGGCTGGCTGCCGTCGCTCGTGTGGCTCGTGCCGCTGATCGCCGCGCTGATCGGCATCGGCCTCGTGATCAAGTCCGTGCGCGAGCGCGGTCCGGAAATCACGATCAGCTTCCACAGCGCCGAAGGGCTCGAACCCGGCAAGACCCAGGTCAAGTACAAGGACGTCGAGATCGGCATGGTCAAGACGATCAAGCTGTCGAAAGACCTGTCGCGCGTGCTCGTCCAGGTGCAGCTCAAGAAGGAAGCCGAGGACTTCGCGGTCAAGGGCTCGCGCTTCTGGATCGTGCGGCCGCGCGTCGGCGCGACCGGCGTGTCGGGGCTCGGCACGCTGCTGTCCGGCGCGTATATCGGCGTCGACGCCGGCCACGGGCAGGATACGCTGACCGACTTTACGGGCTCCGAAACGCCGCCCGCCGTCACGGGCGACCAGAAAGGCACGCAATACGTGCTGCGCGGCGATTCGCTCGGCTCGATCGACATCGGCTCGCCCGTCTACTACCGCCGCGTGCAGGTCGGCCAGGTGGTCGGCTTCTCGCTCGACAAGGACGGCACGGGCGTCACGGTCAACGTGTTCGTTACTGCGCCGTACGACCAGTACGTCGGCGTAAACTCGCGCTGGTGGCAGGCCAGCGGCGTCGACCTGCGGCTCGATTCGAGCGGCCTGAAGCTGAACACGCAGTCGCTCGCGACGGTGATCCTCGGCGGCATCGCATTCCAGACGCCGCCGAACCAGGGCAGCGGCGCGACGGCACCGAACAACACGACGTTCCGCCTGGCCTCCGACGAGGGCGACGCGATGCGCGACCCGGACGGCCAGCCGCTGCAGGTCGTGATGAACTTCAACCAGTCGCTGCGCGGGCTCGCCGTCGGCGCGACGGTCGACTTCCGCGGCATCGTGCTCGGCGAAGTAACGAACATCGGCATCGACTACGATCCGAAGACGAAGAACTTCACGATGCCGGTGACGATGAACGTGTATCCGGAGCGCCTCGGCCGCCGCTTCCGCGAAACGATCGAGAGCAAGGGCGAACCGGCCCGCCGCGAGATCGTCGAACGGCTCGTCCAGCACGGGCTGCGCGGCCAGCTGCGCACCGGCAACCTGCTGACGAGCCAGCTTTACGTCGCGCTCGACTTCTTCCCGAAGGCGCCGGCCGTGAAGATCGACATGGCGCGCCAGCCGCTCGAGCTGCCGACCGTGCCGAACACGCTCGACGAACTGCAGCTGCAGGTCGCCGACATCGCGAAGAAACTCGACAAGGTGCCGTTCGACCAGATCGGCGCGAACCTGAACAGCGCGCTGTCGAACGCCGACAAGCTGTTCAAGCAGCTCGACACGCAGGTCGCGCCGGAAGCGCGCGACACGCTGTCGGCCGCGAAGCAGACCTTCTCGACCGCCGAGGCGACGCTGCAGCAGGATTCGCCGCTGCAGTCCGACGTGCGCGGCGCGCTGAAGGAGCTCACGCGCACGCTGCAGTCGCTGAACGCGCTCGCCGATTATCTGGAGCGTCACCCCGAATCGCTGCTCAAGGGCAAGCCAGGAGATAAACAATGACGACACGCGTGAACGGTT
Organism: Burkholderia sp. NFPP32; assembly: GCF_900119325.1. NCBI lineage: Bacteria > Pseudomonadati > Pseudomonadota > Betaproteobacteria > Burkholderiales > Burkholderiaceae > Burkholderia > Burkholderia sp. NFPP32. Next base: position 738,472 of record NZ_FPJP01000001.1, read on the forward strand.
TTGCGAGCGGCGCGGCGGCGGCCTTCGCCGCACTCGCGCTCGCCGCGTGCAGCTCGCCGCCCGCGCGGTTCTATACGCTCAGCCCGGCCGACGCCGCGGCCCCGGTGCGCACCGCGCCGGCCAACCCGGCGTTCCTGATCGAGGTGCCGTCCGTCGGCGTGCCCGAGCAGGTCGCGAAGAACCAGCTGGTCGTGCAGAAGAACGCCGCGCAGGTCGACGTGCTCGAGCAGGAACGCTGGGCGTCGCCGCCCGCCGACGAGATCCGCCGTGCGCTGTCGGACGATCTCGCCGCGCAGCTCGGCACGATCGACGTCGCGAATTCCGCGTACCCGCCCGGCGTGCCCGTGTATCGCGTCAGCGTGAACGTGCAGCGCTTCGAGTCGTGGCCCGGCAAGCGCGCAGCGGTCGACGCCGTGTGGAGCGTGCGCCCGCTCGGCACGCAGGCCGTGATGACCTGCCGCACGAGCGTCGCGGAACCGGTCGCCGACAGCTACGACGCGCTCGTCGCCGGCCATCGGCGCGCGCTCGACGTGATTGCCACGCAGGCCGCGGCCGGCGTGCGCGCGATGGCCGCAAGCCGCGGCACGACGCCCGCGACGGCGCCCGCGGCCGGCAGCAAGACGGCCGCCGCGCCGGTCGTGCCGTGCCCGGCCGTCCCGACGTCCGGCGGCGACGCCGGCGCGACGGGCAAGTCCGGCGGCGCATGAGCCGGCAGCGCTGACGGACGTCTGAAGAACCGTTCGCCAGTGCGGCTTCGTCCGACGCGGCGCGGCTGCCGGCAGCCGCTTGCATGACGCTGCCGCAGCCGATCGCACAGCGCGCCTTCATCGGCCGAACGGCGGCTTTGCATTGTTTGTCAAAGTCGACCGGAACCGGCACCATGCAACGCGGTCGGCTTGCATTTTCCGGCCCGATTGACGATCCTACGCACTTTCAGGCTCGCGCCGCTCGTCGTGCGCGCGAGCCGGCGGCACCGGGCCGCATTCGGCCCGACTACCGTGCTTCCCCGCGCCCGGACGCGATCGGCGTGCACCGCAGCGGGGCAGCCGTGCCGCGGATCGCCGCGCATCGTCCGGCAACCGGCCCCGTCTCACCCGTTCTCCCCGGCGCCGTGCCGCATTCCCGGCCGGCATCCCGAACCCGCCCGTCCAGGGCTTTCGCTATTCCGTTTATGTTCCGTTCCCTGACGACCCTGATCAAGAAGTGGCGCGCGTCGCGCAATGCCGGCCACCAGCTCGATGCGCTGCTCGCGCACGCCGACGCCGATGCGTCATACGCCGAGCGCAGCGAATGGCTGATCGAGCTCGCGCACTGGCTGCGCCGCAACGGCACGATGCAGGACGCGCCGGCCGAGCGCGACGCCGACGCACGCGCGTATCCGGCCCATGCGCGGCTGCGCTACCTGTTCCACGTGCTCGATCGCAACCCCGCATGGAAATCGCATGCCGCGCGCATCCTGCGCGGCATCCTGCGCGAGTGCGACGGCATCTCGCTGCTGTGCGACGCCGGCATGCCCGTGCACTCGGGCTTCTTCGGCGCGCTGTTCGAGCGGATCGACTCGTCGCTGATCCCGCCCGCGCCGAACCGCCGCGAACTGTCGGCGCTGTTCACGCTGATGTTCCCGGCACCCGGGGACGCGCAATGGATCGACGCGCTGCCCGACGACCTGCTCGCGCGCCTCGCCGAGCTGTTCTCGTTCGACGTCACCGACGAAGAGCGCCACGAGCCCGGCTCGTTCTCGCGCGATCTGCTGGCCGCGCTGCACAACCTGACCTGCCAGATCAGCTCGACCGGCCTGTCGCAGACGGTGCGCAGCCGGCTGTCCGACGATGACGCGCGCCAGCCGCTCGAAACGCAGCCGTTCTATCGCCTCACGCGCGCGATGCTTGCGGTCGAGACCGCGCACGCGGCCGTCGAGGACGGCGGCGACCCGAGCAAGCTGCTGCACGAGGTGAACTACCTGCGCGTGCTGCTCGACGAATGCCGGATCGCGGTCGACAACGTGTTCTCGCACCTGTACCGCAACGGCGTGTCGGTCGACATCGTGTTCCAGGTCGAACGGATGCGCATGCGCATCCTGCGCGCCGAAACGCTGCTGAACGCGTGGATGGCACGCGACGACCTGCACGGGATGGCACGCCTGACGGCCGAGCTGGTCGACGCGAACCAGAACAGCCAGAGCGTCACGCACCTCGTGCGCAGCAACTTCTCGCTGTTCGCGCGCAAGCTCGTCGAGACCAACGCGGACACCGGCGAGCACTACATCTCGCGCGGCCGCGCCGAGTACCTGAAGATGCTGCGGATGGCCGCCGGCGGCGGCCTCGTCACGGTCGTGACCGTGTGCGTGAAGTTCGCGATCACGGGCGCGCACCTGCAGTCGATGCTCGAAGGGCTGCTCGCGGGCATCAACTACGCGGCCAGCTTCATGCTGATGCACTTCCTGCACTTCACGCTCGCGACCAAGCAGCCCGCGATGACCGCGCCGACGCTCGCGCGCGAACTCGACGACACCGGCCACGACGAAGGCGTGAAGGCGTTCGTGTCGTCGGTGATCGCGCTGATCCGCACGCAGGCGGCCGCGATTTCCGGCAACGTGCTCGTCGTGCTGCCCGTGTGCCTGCTCGTGCAGCTGTTCGCGGGCAACGTACTGCACGCGAACCTGATCTCGCCGGAGAAGGCGCACGCGACGCTGCACTCGTTCTCGCTGCTCGGCCCGACGCCGCTCTACGCGGCGCTGACGGGCGTGCTGCTGTGGGCGTCGAGCCTGCTCGCGGGCTGGGCCGACAACTGGTTCGTGCTGCACCGGGTCGGCGACGCGCTCACCTACAACCGCCGGCTGCGCCTGACGCTCGGCGCGGCCGGCGCCGCGAAGCTCGCGCACTTCTGCCGGTCGAACGTCGCGGGCGTGGTCGCGAACGTCGGCCTCGGCCTGATGCTCGGCCTCGTTCCGGCGATCGTCACCGTGTTCATGTTCCCGTTCGAGGTGCGGCACGTGACGCTGTCGGCCGGCTCGATCGGGATCGCGCTCGGCGTGCTGGGCAAGGGTGCGCTCGGGACGCCCGAGCTGTGGTGGGCCGGCGCCGGCGTGCTCAGCATGGCGATCCTCAACGTGCTCGTGAGCTTCGCGCTCGCGTTCACGATGGCCGTGCGCTCGCGCAGCCTGCGCCCGACCAAGGTGCGCGCGCTCGTCGCCGCGATCGTCCGCACGGTGCTGTCGAATCCGCTCGCGCTGTTCTGGCCGGCCGGCGGCCAGGCCGCGCGCACCGGCCAGCCTGGCGCGCACTGAGCCTGCGGCGGCGCGGCGGTGCCCGACCGGGAGCCGCCGCGCCGGCCTCCCCGCGCGAACGCCGCCGTCGCGCCTGCGTCGCCGCGCCGAAACGCCGGCCCCGGTCGCCCGCGCCGCGTACAATGGTGGACTTTTGCACGTCCTCACCCGCCTTATGTCCTCGCCCACCCTGTACGAATTCTTCGCCCCCTGCCCGCGCGGCCTCGAAGCGGCGCTTGCCGCCGAGCTGGCCGAAATCGCCGGCCGCCACCTGAACGGCGCGCCGTTCACCGCGGGCGCGCAGGTGCCGGGCGGCGTCCATTTCAGCGGCGGCTGGGCCGCCGGCATGGCCGCGAACCTCCATTCGCGGATCGCGAGCCGGATCCTGCTGAAGATCGCGCACCGCGCGTACCGCAACGAGCAGGATGTCTATGCGCTCGCGCTCGAGCAGCCGTGGGAGCGCTGGTTCGCGGCGACCCAGACGCTGCGCGTCGACATCACCGCGATCAAGTCGCCGCTGAAAAGCCTCGAATTCGCGACGTTGCGCGTGAAGGACGCGATCTGCGACCGGATGCGCGACAAGACCGGCGCCCGCCCGAGCATCGACACGGGTGCGCCGGACGTGCGCGTGTTCGCGTTCCTGACGGCCAACGAGTGCACGCTGTACCTCGACACATCGGGCGAGCCGCTGTTCAAGCGCGGCTGGCGTCTCGACAAGGGCGCGGCACCGCTGCGCGAGAACCTCGCGGCCGGCATCCTGCGCCTGACGGGCTGGACGCCCGGCACGCCGCTGTACGACCCGATGTGCGGCAGCGGCACGTTCCTCGCGGAAGCCGCGCAGATCGCGCTCGGCGTGGCGCCGGGCGTCGAGCGCCGGTTCGGCTTCGAAAAGCTCAAGCAGTACGACATCACCGCGTGGCAGGGCCTGAAGGTCCCGGCGCTGGATGCGAAGCGCGCGGCGCGCGGCAAGCGCGGCGACGCGCTCGGCGTGTACGGCAGCGACATTTCCGGCGACATGCTCGAGAAGGCGCGCGCGAACCTCGAGCGCGCTGGCGTGCCGTCGGTGTGGCTCAAGCAGGTCGACGCCCGCGGGATGACGCCGCCGTGCGACGGGCCGGGCATCATCCTCGCGAACCCGCCGTACGGCGAGCGGATCGAAGTGCGCGGCCGCAGCGCGCGCGGCGAGGTGCGCGAGACGGGCCGCAACCGCGGCAACGACGACGCGTTCCGCCGCACGCACACCGACGCGCCGGACAGCGAGTTCTTCAACGCGCTCGGCGATGCGCTGAAGCAGCGCTTCACGGGCTGGCAAGCATTCCTGCTGACGTCCGACCGTTCGCTGCCGGGCCAGTTGCGGCTGCGCGAATCGGCGAAGACGCCGCTGTTCAACGGCGCGCTCGAATGCCGGCTGTTCCGCTTCGACCTGATCGCCGGCAGCGTGAAGGCGCGCCCGGCCGCGCCGGAAGGCGACGCATAAGCGACGCCATCGCGCGGGGCCGCCATCGCGGCGCCCGCGCGCTCCTCCCGCCGGCGCGCGTCAGTGCTTCGACTTCGACCAGCGCGCCATCGTGAACGGCAGTGCGTGCCCCGTCTCGAGCAGCGTCTTCAGGCTCGACAGCACGACCGGCCACCCGCCGCGAATCCCGCGATCCATCTCCGAACCGGCCACGAGCCCGTCGTGCGTGACGGTCAGCTTCACGACGCCCTCGTGCGGCTCGACGAGATAGGTCACGCGCGATTCCTCGCCGTCTCCCGACGGCGTACGCCACGTGACGACCAGCCGGTGCGGCGGATCGTTCTCGACCACTTCGCCGACGATGTCGACACGCGACGGATCGTCGTAGTCCTGATGTTCCCATCTCGAGCCCGGCCGCCAGTCGGGCGACGCGTTGCGATGCCGTACCCAGTAGTCCTTCGTCAGCTCGGCGTTGGTCAGTGCGTCGAACACGCGCTCGGGCGTCGCCGCGATGAAGGTCACGTACACAAAGGCGGGATTACCCATCGTCGTCTCCTGTGCCGCGGGCCGCTTCCAGCCCGCGCTTGAGATCCGCCAGCGCCTGCAGGCGCTGACGCTCGAACTTGCCGATCCAGCGTTCCGCGATGTCGTGGATCGGCACCGGATTCAGGTAATGCAGCTTCTCCCTGCCGCGCCATGCGGTCGCGACGAGGTTCGCGGCCTCGAGCAACGCGAGATGCTTGCTCACGGCCTGCCGGCTCATCGCGAGTCCGTCGCACAGCCCGGACAGGGTCTGGCCGCTTTTCGCATGCAGCAGGTCGAGCAACTGACGGCGCGTGGCATCGGCCAGCGCCTTGAAAACGAGGTCCATGCCGCTCCCGGGTCGATGGTCTTATTATGCAACCAAATAGTTGCATGTCAAGGATGACAACTCTACTGACAATACGGTGTCAGCAGGCCGCGATCACACTGCAATCCCGGCGCAATGCAACGCTGGTTTCCACACAGAACCCGAATAACAACGCAACAAGGAGTTCGTCATGACGTCCGCAACTGCCACCGCAACCCTGGAACGCGCAATCGCTTGGTTCGACATTCCGTCCCTCGATTTCGACCGCGCGATCCGCTTTTACGAAACCGTGCTGCAAACCACGCTGCAGCGCGAAGTCATCGGCGGCGTGCCGATGGCGATGTTCGATCACGAGGCGTCGAGCACGGGCGGCAGCATCGTGTTCGATCCGCAGCAGATGAAGCCCAGCGCGAACGGCGTGCTCGTCTACCTGAACGCCGGCGACTCGGTCGTCGCGGCGCTCGAGCGCGCGAAGCGCGCGGGCGGCGTCGTGCAGGGCTCGGTCGTCGAGCTGCCGAACAACTACGGCTACATCGGCTACCTGATCGATACCGAAGGCAACCGCGTCGGCCTGCACGCGCCGAAATGCCATTGAGCGCATCGGCCATCGGGGCGGTGCGGCGCTATCATCGCGAAGTCCCCTTAGCCGTTGGAATCGAGGTGCTGCCATGACACGCCGTGCCGACCGCCTGTTCCAGATCGCCGAGCTGTTGCGCGGGCGCCGTCTCACGACCGCGCAGCAGTTGGCCGACTGGCTATCGGTGTCGCCGCGCACGGTCTATCGCGACGTGCGCGACCTGCAACTGTCAGGGGTGCCGATCGAAGGCGAAGCCGGCATCGGCTATCGGCTGAACCGCAACGCAAGCCTGCCGCCGCTCACGTTCACGGCCGAGGAGCTCGCGGCGCTCGCCACCGGCGCGCGCATGCTCGAGACCTGGGGCGGTGCGCGCTTCGCGAGCGGCGCCCGCTCGGCGCTTGCGAAGATCGCGTCGGCGATGCCGGCCGACAAGCGCACGGCGCTCGACCGCCTGCCCGTGTTCGCGCCGTCGTTCCACATCGACGAGACGTTTTGCGCGAAGGTCGACGCGATCCACCAGGCAATCGACACGCGCCACATCGTCAGCTTCGGCTACCGCGACCGGCTCGGCGCGCATTCGCAACGCCGCGTATGGCCGCTCGGGCTCGTCTACTGGGGCGGGCGCTGGACGATCGGCGCGTGGTGCGAGCTGCGCGACGATTTCCGCACCTTCGATATCGCGCGGATGGGCGACATCACCGTGCACGAGCAGTTTCCGGACATGGAAGGACGGCGGATCGCCGACTACATGCGGATCGCGGAAGCGCCGATGCGCTGACGCGATCCGGCGATCGTGCGCGACGCGATCTCCGCGCGCATCGCGAACCTCGTCGCGCCATGAAAAAGGCCCGGCCGGCTTGCGCCGGTCGGGCCCGTCCGGGCGGGCCGCCCGCGCATTGAAGCAGGCGCCCGCATTGCCGGTGCGTGCGTTACTCGACGGCCTTCACCATGTCCTCGATGACCTTCTTCGCATCGCCGAAGACCATCATCGTCTTGTCCATGTAGAAGAGATCGTTGTCGAGGCCCGCGTAGCCGGCCGCCATCGAACGCTTGTTGACGATCACCGTGCGCGCCTTGTACGCCTCGATGATCGGCATCCCCGCGATCGGCGATTTCGGATCGTTCTTCGCGGCCGGGTTCACCACGTCGTTCGCGCCGAGCACCAGCACCACGTCGGCCTGGCCCAACTCGCCGTTGATGTCCTCCATCTCGAACACGATGTCGTACGGCACTTCCGCTTCCGCGAGCAGCACGTTCATGTGCCCCGGCATCCGCCCGGCAACCGGATGGATCGCATAGCGCACGTCGACGCCCTTCTCGATCAGCTTGTCGGTCAGTTCCTTCAGCGCGTGCTGCGCACGGGCGACGGCCAGCCCGTAGCCCGGCACGATCACGACCGATTCCGCGTTGCCGAGCATGAACGCCGCGTCGTCGGCCGACCCCGACTTCACCGGGCGCTGTTCCTGCGCGCCCGCCGCGCCGCCGGCCGCCGCCTCGCCGCCGAAGCCGCCGAGGATCACGTTGAAGAACGAGCGGTTCATCGCGTGGCACATGATGTACGACAGGATCGCGCCCGACGAGCCGACCAGCGAGCCGGCGATGATCAGCATCGCGTTGTTCAGCGAGAAGCCGATGCCGGCCGCAGCCCACCCCGAGTACGAGTTCAGCATCGACACGACCACCGGCATGTCCGCGCCGCCGATCGGGATGATGATCAGCACGCCGAGCACGAACGCGATCGCCGTCATGATGATGAACGGCAGCCACGCCTGCGTGATGACGAACAGGATGCCGAAGCCGAGCATCGCGATCGCAAGCATCAGGTTGATCAGGTGCTGGCCCGCATACACGACCGGCGCGCCCTGGAACAGCCGGAACTTGTACTTGCCCGACAGCTTGCCGAACGCGATCACCGACCCGGAGAACGTGATCGCGCCGACGAACGTGCCGATGAACAGCTCGACGCGGTTGCCGTACGGGATGAAGTTCGACGCGACGGCGTCCTGCGGCACGAGCCCGAACGCTTCCGGCTCCGACACCACCGCATATGCGATGCACACGGCCGCGAGACCGATCAGCGAGTGCATCGCCGCGACGAGCTCCGGCATCTTCGTCATCTCGACGCGCGCGGCGACGAACGCACCGACACCGCCGCCGACGACCAGCGCGCCGAGCACCAGCGCGATGCCGAGCGGCAGGTTCGCGCCGAGCCAGGCCGCCTGCTTGACGATCAGCGCGACCGTCGTGAGGATCGCGATGGCCATCCCGACCATCCCGAACAGGTTGCCGCGCCGCGCGCTTTTCGGGTTCGACAGGCCCTTCAGCGCCTGGATGAAGCACACCGATGCGACGAGGTACAGCAGGGTAACGACGTTCATGCTCATCGCGCGCCCTCCTTGCCGCCCTCGACACGCTTGGGCTCCTTCTTGCGGAACATCTCGAGCATTCGCCTCGTCACGAGAAAACCGCCGAACACGTTGACGGCCGCGAGCGCGACCGCGAGCGTGCCGAAGAACTTGCCGGTCACGCCGACGGTGAGCGCCGCCGCGAGCATCGCGCCGACGATCACGATCGCCGAGATCGCGTTGGTGACGGCCATCAGCGGCGTATGCAGCGCCGGCGTGACGTTCCAGACGACGTGGTAGCCGACGTACACCGCCAGCACGAAGATGATCACGTTGATCACCGTGTGATTGATGACTTCCATGGTCTCCCCCCGTTATTTGCGCGTGACTTCACCGTCGCGGCACAACAGCGTCGCGGCGACGATGTCGTCGGTCAGGTCGATGTTCAGCGTGCCTTCCTTCGTGACGATCAGCTTCATGAAGTCGAGCAGGTTGCGCGCGTACAGCGCCGACGCGTCCGACGCGACCATCGATGCGAGGTTCGTGTAGCCGGCGATCGTCACGCCGTTGTGCACGATCACCTGGTCGGCGACCGTCAGCGGGCAGTTGCCGCTCTTCCTGCCGTCGAATTCCGGGCCGCGGCCGGCCGCGAGATCGACGAGCACCGAGCCCGGCTTCATCGACTGCGCGGTTTCGACCGAGATCAGCGTCGGCGCCGGGCGCCCGGGAATCAGCGCGGTGGTGATCACGATGTCGGCCTGCTTCGCGCGCTCGTGCACGAGCGCGGCCTGGCGGCCGAGCCACGATGGCGGCATCGGGCGCGCATAACCGCCGACACCCTGCGCGGCCTCGCGCTCTTCGTCGGTTTCGAACGGGACGTCGAGGAATTTCGCGCCGAGCGACTCGATCTGCTCCTTCACGGCCGGCCGCACGTCGGAAGCCTCGATCACGGCGCCCAGTCGCTTCGCGGTCGCGATCGCCTGCAGGCCAGCGACGCCCGCGCCGAGAATCAGCACGCGCGCGGCCTTCACGGTGCCCGCGGCCGTCATCAGCATCGGGAAGAAGCGCGGATACAGCGCCGCGGCGACGAGCACGGCCTTGTAGCCCGCGATGTTCGCCTGCGACGACAGCACGTCGAGACTCTGCGCACGCGTCGTGCGCGGTGCGGCTTCGAGCGCGAAGCCCGTCACGCCGGCCGCGGCCAGTTTCGCCGCTTGCTCGCCGTTGAACGGCTCGAGCATGCCGACCAGCACGGAGCCGCGCTTCAGCGATGGCAGTTCCGCGTCGGTGGGCGCCTGGACCTTCAACACGATGTCGGCATCAAAAGCAGCCGACTGGTCGGTCAATTCGGCACCGGCGGCCGCATAGGCTTGGTCGGGATAACTGGCTGCGACGCCGGCCCCTTTCGCGATACTGACGCGATGGCCGGCAGCCGCGTATTTCTTCACGGTTTCCGGCGTCGCGGCCACACGCGCCTCGTTCGCCCGCGTTTCAGCAGGCACTCCAATATGCATCGTCAGTTCCTCCAGTCATTGTCAGTATTTCTTTTCTTGCGATTTTTACTGCACAACGAGCCGGACAGGCTGACTTACCGGCTCACGGGCAACGGCATTCACGCTGCACTTTAACCGAAAGCGACGGTCGCGCCAGCACATTCCGCACGATCGTGCGCGAATGCGACATTAACTCGACTCGCAGCGCCACGCATCGGCAGGACGGCCGATTTGCGAGGGTCGGATTCGCCTATCGTCAGATCAGACGCCGGGCAGCGTTCGGGCGCAACCGGTAAAATGCCGAACCATGAAACCCGAAATCTGGACCCCGCATGTGACGGTCGCCGCGCTCGTCGAGCACGCCGGCCGCTTTCTCGTGATCGAGGAAGAAACCTCGACGGGCCTGCGCATCAACCAGCCGGCCGGCCATCTCGAGGCAGGCGAAACGCTGGCCGACGCCGTGATCCGCGAGACGCTCGAGGAAACCGCGCACCCGTTCACGCCCGACGCGCTCGTCGGCGTCTATCTCGCGCACTACGACCGCCCCGGCACCGCCGGCGCGACCTACCTGCGCTTCACGTTCTGCGGCACGGCCGGCGAGCCGGTCGCGGGCCACGTGCTCGACGACGGCATCGTCCGCACGCTGTGGATGACCGCCGACGAACTGCGTGCATGCAGCGAGCGCCACCGCTCGCCCGCGGTGATGCGCTGCGTCGACGACTATCTCGCCGGGCGGCGCATTCCGCTCGATTTCGTGCACACGCATTCGGTCGCGCCACGCCCCGAAGTATTCGAACGTCAGGCGGTCAACAAATGAGCAAGCGCCGTGTAGTGGTGGGCATGTCGGGCGGCGTCGATTCGTCGGTGACCGCGTGGCTGCTGAAGGAACAGGGCTACGACGTGGTCGGCCTGTTCATGAAGAACTGGGAAGACGACGACGACGGCGAATACTGCTCGACGCGCCAGGACTGGATCGACGTCGTGTCGGTGGCCGACCTGATCGGCATCGACGTGGAAGCCGTCAACTTCGCGGCGGAGTACAAGGACCGCGTGTTCGCCGAGTTCCTGCGCGAATACTCGGCCGGCCGCACGCCGAACCCCGACGTGCTGTGCAACGCCGAGATCAAGTTCAAGGCGTTCCTCGATCACGCGATGTCGCTCGACGCCGAAATGATCGCGACCGGCCACTACGCGCGCGTGCGCGAGCGCGACGGGCGTTTCGAACTGCTGAAGGCGTTCGATCATACGAAAGACCAGTCGTACTTCCTGCACCGGCTGAACCAGGCGCAACTGTCGAAGACGATGTTCCCGCTCGGCGAGATCCCGAAGACCAAGGTGCGCGAGATCGCCGCGCAGATCGGGCTGCCGAACGCGAAGAAGAAGGATTCGACCGGCATCTGCTTCATCGGCGAACGGCCGTTCCGCGATTTCCTGAACCGCTACCTTCCAACGAAACCGGGCCCGATGAAGACGCCCGACGGCAAGGTCGTCGGCGAGCACATCGGCCTCGCGTTCTACACGTTCGGCCAGCGCAAGGGCATCGGCCTCGGCGGCAGCAAGAGCGGCAGCGGCGAGCCGTGGTTCGTCGCCGCGAAGGACATCGCGTCGAACACGCTGTATGTCGTGCAGGGCCACGATCATCCGTGGCTGCTGTCGCGCCAGCTCGTCGCCGGCAACGTGAGCTGGGTCGCCGGCGAGCCGCCGGCGGAAGGCTTCGCGTGCGGCGCGAAGACGCGCTACCGGCAGGCCGATGCCGCGTGCACGTTCGCGCATGCCGGCGGCGAGCGCTTCTCGCTCGCGTTCGACGACGCGCAATGGGCCGTCACGCCCGGCCAGTCGGCCGTGCTGTACGACGGCGAGATCTGTCTCGGCGGCGGCATCATCGAGTTCGCGGCAACCGGCCAGCCCGGCCAGGCAGCGCCCGCGGAAGGCCACGCACCGGCGCTCGCCGAAGCACGCTGACACCTATTCGGTTTAGACTTGCGGCACGCCGCGCCCGGCGGAACACGATTCCGCCGCGGTCGGCGTGCCGCCGCGCAGCGTACGCATGGCGGCATTTCAAGATTCTTACGGAGTCCCCATGCTTTCACGACGCTATCTGGCGATGTGGTGTGCCGTCCTGCTGCTCGCCGCGACGGCCGCGCTCGCGTCGATCCACGCACTCTCCTGGCTGTGGATCCTGATCCCCGCCGCCCTCGTCGCGCTCGGCCTGTACGACCTGAAGCAGGACCGTCACGCGATCCTGCGCAACTACCCGCTCTGGGGCCACTTCCGCTTCCTGTTCGAGTTCATCCGCCCCGAGATCCGCCAGTACTTCGTCGAGGACGACACCGACGAGAAACCGTTCTCGCGCGCGCAGCGCAGCCTCGTCTACCAGCGCGCGAAGAACGTCGCCGACAATCGCCCGTACGGCACCGAGCTGAACGTGAAGGCCGTCGCGCACGAATGGATCAGCCACTCGCTCGCGCCGACCAAGCTGCCGAACCACGATTTCCGCATCCGCGTCGGCGCGAATCGCGCGCAACCGTACGACATCTCGATCTTCAACATCTCGGCAATGAGCTTCGGCTCGCTGTCCGCGAACGCGATCCGCTCGCTGAACCTCGGCGCGAAGAAAGGCGGTTTCGCGCACGACACCGGCGAAGGCTCGCTGTCGAAGTACCACCGCGAGAACGGCGGCGACATCATCTGGGAAATCGCGTCGGGCTACTTCGGCTGCCGCAACGACGACGGCACGTTCAACCCGGACAAGTTCGCGAAGCAAGCCGCCGATCCGCAGGTCAAGATGATCGAGGTGAAGCTGTCGCAGGGCGCGAAGCCCGGCCACGGCGGCGTGCTGCCGGCCGCGAAGATCACGCCGGAGATCGCCGAGACGCGCGGCGTGCCGATGGGCAAGGACTGCATCTCGCCCGCGACGCACTCGGAATTCTCGACGCCGCGCGGGCTGCTCGAATTCGTCGAGCGGCTGCGCACGCTGTCGGGCGGCAAGCCGACCGGCTTCAAGCTGTGCGTCGGCCATCCGTGGGAATTCTTCGGGATCGCGAAGGCGATGGTCGAAACCGGCATCGTGCCGGACTTCATCGTCGTCGACGGCGCGGAAGGCGGCACGGGCGCGGCGCCGCTCGAATTCACCGACCACGTCGGCGTACCGCTGCAGGAAGGGCTGCTGCTCGTGCACAACACGCTCGTCGGGATCGGCGTGCGCGACCGCGTGAAGATCGGCGCGAGCGGCAAGATCATCACCGCGTTCGACGTCGCGCGCACGCTCGCGATCGGCGCGGACTGGGTGAACTCGGCGCGCGGCTTCATGTTCGCGGTCGGCTGCATCCAGGCGCAGACCTGCCACACGGGCCGCTGCCCGACCGGCGTCGCGACGCAGGACCCGGTGCGCCAGCGCGCGCTCGTCGTGCCCGACAAGGCCGACCGCGTGTACAACTTCCACCGCAATACGCTGCACGCGCTGCAGGAACTCGTGCAGGCGGCCGGCCTCGCGCATCCGTCCGAGCTGCGCGCGCATCACATCGTGCAGCGCATCGCGCCGCACGAGGTCCGGCTGATGTCGCAGTTGCTGAAATACCTGAAGCCTGGCGCGCTGCTCGATGGCAACCATTGCGGCTTCTCGCTGTACGACAAGTGGTGGCCGATTGCGCGCAGCGATTCGTTCACGCTCGGCGAGACCGTCTACGCGTCGATCGAGTGACGCTCGCAACCGCCCCGCTCCGGGCGGCCCGGCAAAAAGAAAAGCGCCCCGCGGGGCGCTTTTATTTCGTCTGCCGAATGTGTGGCTGCGTGGCGTGACTGCGTGACCGGCAGCAGCTCAGTTCTGCGGCAGCGTGTCGGCGAACGATTGCCGCTGCTGCAGCTTCACGAAGTGCTTGTCGAGGTTCGGGTGGCGATCGCGCCAGTTGACCTCGGGCATCCGGAAGTCGAGATAGCCGAGCGCGCAGCCGAGCGCGATGTCGGCCAGCGAGTAATGATTACCGACGCACCACGTCTTGCCGCCGAGACCCTGCGACATCGCGACGAGACCGTCGTCGATCTTGCGCTGCTGGCGCGCGATCCAGCTCGCGCTGCGCTGCACCTCGTCGCGCATCGTGTGCTCGAGACGAATCGCGACCGCCGCGTCGAGCACGCCGTCGCCCAGCGCTTCCCAGCAGCGCACTTCGACGCGCTCGCGACCCGATGGCGGAATCAGCTTGCCAACCGGCGACAGCGTATCGACGTATTCGCAGATCACGCGGGAATCGAACACCGCGGCGCCATCTTCCATCACGAGGCACGGGACCTTGCCGAGCGGATTCGATGCATGAATATCCGTCTCCGGCGCCCACACGTTCTCGAGCTCCAGCTTGTAGTCGATCTTCTTTTCAGCGAGCACGATCCGCGCCTTTCGGACGTACGGGCTGCTGAGCGAACCGATTAATTTCATCATCTGCCTTTTTAAGGGAACCGCCGAGAGTATACGTTGTCGCCGATCATAACCGGCCAGCGTCGCACGGTAGAAAATCGCCCGGCCGGCCTGTGGATGGTTTGCAACAGCCGCCGCCGCGGCCCTTCCGGCGCGGCTTCCCGCCCCTCTCTCACGCGCCGCGTCCCGCGGCGCTACAATCGCACGATGAATGCGCCCCACGATACCGCCATCGCCGTCGACGTCTACCGCCAGCGCCGTGAACGCGTGCTTGCCGCACTGCGCGCCGCCGGCGGCGGCGTCGCCATCGTCCCCACCGCGCCGGAACTGCTGCGCAACCGCGATACGGCCTACCCGTACCGGTACGACAGCTACTTCCACTACCTGACGGGCTTCACCGAACCGGATGCCGTGCTCGTGCTGAACGCGGCCGCGCCGCACGGCGCGCCGGAGTCGATCCTGTTTTGCCGCGGCAAGAACGTCGACCGCGAGATCTGGGAAGGCTTCCACTACGGGCCCGAAGCCGCGCGCGATGCGTTCGGCTTCGACGCGGCGTTCGCGGTCGACGTGATCGACACCGAGATGCCGCGCCTGCTCGCCGATGCGGGCACCGTGCACTACCGGTTCGGCGCGTCGGCCGACTTCGACCGGCAGCTCGCGGGCTGGCTCGACGCGGTGCGCGCGCTCGCGCGCTCGGGCGTCGCCGCGCCGGACGCGATGCTCGACCTCACGCCGCTCGTCGACGACATGCGGCTCGTGAAGGATGAACACGAACTCGCGATCATGATGCGCGCCGCGCACATCTCCGCGCTCGCGCACCGCCGCGCGATGCAGGCGTGCCGCCCCGGCATCCGCGAATACGAACTCGAGGCCGAGCTGCTGTATACGTTCCGCAAGCACGGCGCGCAGGCACCCGCGTATGGCTCGATCGTCGCGGCCGGCGCGAACGCGTGCGTGCTGCACTACCCGGCCGGCAACGCGGCCGCGCAGGACGGCGACCTGATCCTGATCGACGCCGCGTGCGAACTCGACGGCTACGCATCGGACATCACGCGCACGTTCCCGGCCAACGGGCGCTTCTCGCCCGCGCAGCGCGCGCTGTACGACATCGTGCTCGCCGCGCA
Source organism: Burkholderia sp. NFPP32 (assembly GCF_900119325.1). Taxonomy (NCBI): domain Bacteria; kingdom Pseudomonadati; phylum Pseudomonadota; class Betaproteobacteria; order Burkholderiales; family Burkholderiaceae; genus Burkholderia; species Burkholderia sp. NFPP32. The sequence continues at coordinate 753,990 of NZ_FPJP01000001.1, forward strand.
GCAGGCCGCGATCGATGCGACGCGCGCGGGCGTGCCGTTCGAGGCGCCGCACGATGCGGCCGTGCGCGTGCTCGCGCAGGGGCTGCTCGATACCGGCATCATCCCGAAAGCGCGCTTCTCGAACGTTGACGACGTGATCGCCGAGCGCGCGTACACGCGCTTCTACATGCACCGCACGGGCCACTGGATCGGCATGGACGTGCATGACTGCGGCGACTACCGCGAGCGGCTCGCCGAGCGCGACGGCAACGGCGCGCTGCCGTGGCGCACGCTGAAGCCCGGCATGACGCTGACGGTCGAGCCCGGCCTGTATGTGCGCGCAGCCGACGACGTGCCGCCCGAGTACTGGAACATCGGCATCCGCATCGAGGACGACGCAATCGTGCGCGAGCACGGCTGCGAGCTGATCACGCGCGGCGTGCCTGTCGACGCCGCCGAGATCGAAGCGCTGATGCGCGCGGGCGCATGACCGGCCGCTGCCGACCGTTACCTCCGTTTCACGAATCAAGATGACGACCGCCTCCTCCCCGGCCACACCGGATTACGACCTCGCCATCGTCGGCGCGGGCCCCGTCGGGCTCGCGCTCGCCGGCTGGCTCGCGCGCCGCAGCGCAACGCAGCACGCGTCGATCGCGCTGATCGATGCGCGCGAACCGGCCGCGAGCGCGAACGACCCGCGCGCGATCGCCGTCTCGCACGGCAGCCGAGTGCTGCTCGACACGCTCGCGTGGCCTGCCGACGCAACGCCGATCGAACATATCCACGTATCGCAGCGCGGCCATTTCGGCCGCACGCTGATCGATCGCGACGAGCACGACCTCGCCGCACTCGGTTATGTCGTGCGCTACGGCTCGCTCGTGCAGGCGCTCGCGGACGCCGTGCGCGGCGCACGCGTCGACTGGCTCACGTCGACCACCGCGCGCGCGCCGCGACAGGACGCCGACGGCGTCACGCTGACGCTCGACGGCCCGCAGGGCGAGCGCACGCTGCGCGCGCGCATCGTCATCAACGCCGAAGGCGGGCTGTTCCACGAACAGCACGCCGACGCCGGCAAGCATCGCCGCGACTACGGGCAGACCGCGCTCGTCGGCACGGTCACGGTATCGGCGCCGCGCCCGAACGTCGCATGGGAACGCTTCACGCACGAAGGCCCGCTCGCGCTGCTGCCGCTCGGCGGGCCGCGCCAGGCCGACTACGCGCTCGTCTGGTGCTGCACGCCCGACGAAGCGGCACGCCGCGCGGCGCTGCCCGACGACGCGTTCCTGCGCGAGCTCGGCAGCGCGTTCGGCGAACGCATGGGCCAGTTCGTCGCGATCGCGGGCCGCGCGTCGTTCCCGCTCGGGCTGAACGCCGCGCAAACGCTCGTCAGCGGCCGCGTCGCAATCGTCGGCAATGCCGCGCAAACCCTGCACCCCGTCGCGGGCCAGGGGCTCAACCTCGGGCTGCGCGATGCGCATACGCTCGTCGACGCGCTGTCCGCACAAGGCTTCGATGCGACCGCACTTGCGACCTTCAACGCACGCCGCGCGCTCGACCGGCGCTTCACGATCGGCGCGACCGACACGCTGGCACGCCTGTTTACGATCGACACGGGCCCGCTCCCGCTGCTGCGCGGCGCCGCGCTCACCGCACTCGAATTCGTGCCGCCGCTCAAGAAGGCGATCGCGCGCCAGATGATGTTCGGCCAGCGCAACTGACGCTCGGGCGTACCGTGCGGCGCGCACAGCCGGTCCGCACAAACCGGGTCAAATCGGCGGGGCATGGGAATACGGTAAAATGCGCGTTTTCCCTCCGCCCTTTTCATGCCCGCGCCGGTCGCGGGCGGTGCCATTGCGATGCCCGTTATCGGCTCTCACGTATTGCGTAACAACCTGTTCGTCGCCCCGATGGCCGGGGTGACGGATCGTCCGTTCCGCCAGCTGTGCAAGCGGCTGGGGGCCGGTTACGCCGTGTCCGAGATGGTCGCGTCCAACGCGCAGCTGTGGAAAAGCGCGAAGACGATGCGGCGCGCGAACCACGAAGGCGAAGTGGAGCCGATCGCGGTTCAGATCGCCGGCGCCGATCCGGCGATGATGGCCGAAGCGGCCCGCTACAACGTCGACAACGGCGCGCAGATCATCGACATCAACATGGGCTGCCCGGCGAAGAAGGTCTGCAACGTCGCGGCCGGTTCCGCGCTGCTGCAGAACGAGCCGCTCGTGCAGCGGATCGTCGAGGCCGTCGTCGCTGCGGTCGGCACGGGGCCCGATGCGGTGCCCGTCACGCTGAAGATCCGCACCGGCTGGGATCGCGAGCACAAGAACGCGATCGCGGTCGCGCGCCTGGCCGAAGCCGCCGGCATCTCGATGCTCACCGTGCATGGCCGCACGCGCGCCGACCTGTACCGCGGCGACGCGGAATACGACACCATCGCGGCCGTGAAGGCGGCCGTGCGGATTCCGGTCGTCGCGAACGGCGACATCACGTCGCCCGCAAAAGCGAAGGCCGTGCTCGATGCAACGGGCGCCGACGCATTGATGATCGGTCGTGCCGCGCAAGGACGGCCGTGGCTGTTCCGCGAAATCGATCATTTCCTGCAAACCGGCGAGCTGCTGCCCCCGCCGTTGATCGACGAGATCCAGCACGTGATGAACGAACACCTGGAAGACCACTACGCTTTCTATGGTGAATTCACGGGAGTCCGTACTGCGCGCAAGCACATCGGCTGGTACACTCGCGGCCTTTCCGGTGCCAACGGGTTCCGGCACAGGATGAACACGCTCGATTCCTCCCGCGAGCAGCTCGCCGCCGTCAATGCATTCTTCGAGGCGCAAAAAGCGCTGTCGGACCATCTCGTCTACGTCGATGACGAAGAGGAAAACGGCCAGGGCGAGTCGGACGACCATAACCAGTTAGCAGCATGAGCAAGCACAACATCGAACAATGTGTCCGCGAGAGCCTGGACGTGTATTTCCGGGATCTAGACGGCTCCAATCCGCACGACGTCTACGAAATGGTGATGTCCTGCGTCGAAAAGCCGATGCTCGAGGTCGTGCTCGTACAGGCAGGCGGCAACCAGTCGCTCGCCGCGGAGTACCTCGGCATCAATCGCAATACGCTGCGCAAGAAGCTGCAGCAGCACGGCCTGCTGTAGTCGGCCGTCCCGTCCCCGTTTCCCTGGCTATTGGTGGTTCCATCATGATCAAGCAAGCGCTCATTTCCGTTTCCGACAAGACCGGCATCGTCGACTTCGCGAAGTCGCTGTCCGACCTCGGCGTCAAGCTGCTGTCGACGGGCGGCACCGCGAAACTGCTCGCCGACGCGGGCCTGCCCGTTACCGAAGTGGCCGACTACACGGGCTTTCCGGAAATGCTCGATGGGCGCGTGAAGACGCTCCACCCGAAGGTGCACGGCGGCATCCTCGCGCGCCGCGACCTGCCCGAGCACATGCAGGCGCTGGAACAGCACGGCATCCCGACGATCGACCTGCTCGTCGTGAACCTCTATCCGTTCGTCGCGACGATCGCGAAGGACGACTGCACGCTCGCCGACGCGATCGAGAACATCGACATCGGCGGCCCGACGATGCTGCGCTCCGCTGCGAAGAACCACCGCGACGTGACGGTCGTCGTCGATCCGGCCGATTACGCGGTCGTGCTCGATGAAATGAAGGCGAACGGCAACACGGTCGGCTACCCGACCAACTTCCGCCTCGCGACGAAGGTGTTCGCGCATACCGCGCAATACGACGGCGCGATCACGAACTACCTGACGAGCCTGACCGACGAGCTGAAGCACGCGTCGCGCAATGCGTACCCGGCGACGCTGAACATGGCGTTCGACAAGGTGCAGGACCTGCGCTACGGCGAAAACCCGCACCAGAGCGCGGCGTTCTACCGCGATATCTCGACGCCGGCCGGCGCGCTCGCGAACTACCGCCAGCTGCAGGGCAAGGAACTGTCGTACAACAACATCGCGGATTCGGACGCGGCGTGGGAATGCGTGAAGACGTTCGACGCGCCGGCCTGCGTGATCATCAAGCATGCGAACCCGTGCGGCGTCGCGGTCGGCAACGACTCGGCCGACGCGTACGCGAAGGCGTTCCAGACCGACCCGACCTCCGCGTTCGGCGGCATCATCGCGTTCAACCGCGAAGTCGACGAAGCGGCCGCACAGGCAGTCGCGAAGCAGTTCGTCGAAGTGCTGATCGCGCCGTCGTTCTCCGACGCCGCGAAGCAGGTGTTCGCCGCGAAGCAGAACGTGCGCCTGCTCGAAATCGCATTGGGCGACGGCCATAACGCATTCGACCTGAAGCGCGTGGGCGGCGGCCTGCTCGTGCAGTCGCTCGATTCGAAGAACGTGCAGCCGCACGAGTTGCGCGTGGTGACGAAGCGCCACCCGACGCCGAAGGAAATGGACGACCTGCTGTTCGCGTGGCGAGTCGCGAAGTACGTGAAGTCGAACGCGATCGTGTTCTGCGGCAACGGCATGACGCTCGGCGTCGGCGCAGGCCAGATGAGCCGCGTCGATTCCGCGCGCATCGCGAGCATCAAGGCGCAGAACGCGGGCCTGACGCTGGCCGGTTCGGCCGTCGCGTCCGATGCGTTCTTCCCGTTCCGCGACGGCCTCGACGTCGTCGTGGCGGCCGGCGCGACCTGCGTGATCCAGCCGGGCGGCTCGGTGCGCGACGACGAAGTGATCGCGGCAGCCGACGAGCACAACATCGCGATGATCCTGACGGGCGTGCGCCACTTCCGTCACTGATCGCATGCGGCCCGCGCGGCCGTTGCACGAAAACCCGGCGGCGTCGCACCCGCCGGGTTTTTTATTGCGCGGCGCCGGCGCGCGCGACCTTGCGGCCGGCTCGCCGCACCATTCGTTGTAGTATCGCTGCATCACGCCTCTCTCCTCACTCATGCGAATTCTCGGCATCGACCCCGGCCTGCGCGTCACCGGCTTCGGCGTCATCGACGTCAGCGGCCACCGGCTCGCCTATGTCACGAGCGGCGTGATCCGCACGCCGACGGCCGACCTGGCCACCCGGCTCGGCACGATCTTCCAGGGCGTGTCGACGATCGTGCGCGAACATGCGCCCGACCAGGCCGCGATCGAAAAGGTGTTCGTCAACGTGAACCCGCAGTCGACGCTGCTGCTCGGCCAGGCACGCGGCGCCGCGATCTGCGGCCTCGTCGCGGGCGGGCTGCCGGTCGCCGAATACACGGCGCTGCAGCTCAAGCAGGCCGTGGTGGGCTACGGCCGCGCGACCAAGACGCAGATGCAGGAAATGGTCACGCGGCTGCTCAACCTCTCCGGACAACCGGGCTCCGACGCGGCCGACGCGCTCGGCATGGCGATCTGCCATGCGCACGGCGGCAACACGCTCAGCACGCTCGGCGGCCTTGCGCCGGCGCTCGCGAAGAAAGGGCTGCGCGTGCGGCGCGGGCGGCTGGTCGGCTGATGCCGGCGCGCGCCATCGCCCGGCACACCGGACCGACTGTCTTGCCCGTGCGCGGCGCACACGCGACACGCACCGCATCGGCCTGACGGCCAAGCCCATCGGCATTGCGCCGCGCGTGCGCTACACTCGCGCTTTCTTCCTCGCATCCCGCCATCCATGATCGGTCGCATCGCCGGCATCCTGCTCGAAAAGAACCCGCCTCACCTGCTCGTCGACTGCAACGGCGTCGGCTACGAAATCGACGTGCCGATGAGCACCTTCTACAACCTGCCGCAGACGGGCGAGCGCGTCGTGCTGCTCACGCAGCAGATCGTCCGCGAGGACGCGCACCTGCTGTACGGCTTCCTGACGCCGCAGGAGCGCACGACCTTCCGCGAGCTGCTGAAGATCACCGGCATCGGCGCACGCATGGCGCTCGCCGTGCTGTCCGGCATGAGCGTGCAGGAGCTCGCGCAGGCCGTGACGATGCAGGACGCCGCACGCCTCACGCGCCTGCCCGGCATCGGCAAGAAGACGGCCGAGCGCCTGCTGCTCGAGCTGAAGGGCAAGCTCGGCGCCGACCTCGGCGCACTCGCCGGCGCCGCGTCGGCATCCGACCATGCGACCGACATCCTCAACGCGCTGCTCGCGCTCGGCTACTCCGAAAAGGAGGGCCTCGCCGCGATCAAGAACGTGCCGGCCGGCACCGGCGTGTCCGAAGGCATCAAGCTCGCGCTGAAGGCGCTGTCGAAGGCGTAACGCCCGCGAGAACCGACTGTCGGACGCAGTGTCGCGCCGCCGCGCGGCGCGCGCCAGTCGGCCGTCCGGCCAGTTCGGACCGCGAGCGGCGCGCGGTACAATGGCCGCATGATTGAAACCGACAAACTCGCCACCGAGCAGCGGATCATCGCCGCCACGCCCACCTCGTCGCACGAGGAGGTGTTCGAACGCGCGCTGCGGCCGCGCCAGCTCGACGACTACGTCGGCCAGGAAAAGGTGCGCGGCCAGCTCGAGATCTTCATCGAAGCCGCCAAGCGCCGCTCCGAGCCGCTCGACCACGTGCTGCTGTTCGGGCCGCCGGGTCTCGGCAAGACCACGCTCGCGCACATCATCGCGCGCGAGATGGGCGTGAACCTGCGGCAGACGTCGGGCCCGGTGCTCGAGCGCGCGGGCGATCTCGCCGCACTGCTGACGAACCTCGAAGCGAACGACGTGCTGTTCATCGACGAGATCCACCGGCTGTCGCCGGTCGTCGAGGAAATCCTGTATCCGGCACTCGAGGATTACCAGATCGACATCATGATCGGCGAAGGTCCGGCCGCGCGCAGCGTGAAGCTCGACCTGCAGCCGTTCACGCTGGTCGGTGCGACCACCCGCGCGGGGATGCTGACCAACCCGCTGCGCGACCGTTTCGGGATTGTCTCGCGCCTCGAGTTCTACGACGCCGATCAGCTGTCGCGCATCGTGCGGCGCTCGGCGTCGCTGCTGAACGCGCAGATCGATCCGAACGGCGCGCTGGAAATCGCGAAGCGCTCGCGCGGCACGCCGCGGATCGCGAACCGGCTGCTGCGCCGCGTGCGCGACTTCGCGGAAGTGAAGGCCGACGGCCAGATCACCGCGGCGGTGGCCGATGCCGCGCTCGCGATGCTCGACGTCGATCCGGTCGGCTTCGACCTGATGGACCGCAAGCTGCTCGAAGCGATCCTGTACAAGTTCGACGGCGGCCCGGTCGGCATCGACAACCTGGCAGCCGCGATCGGCGAGGAACGCGACACGATCGAGGACGTGCTCGAGCCGTACCTGATCCAGCAGGGCTTCCTGCAGCGCACGCCGCGCGGGCGTGTCGCGACGCTGCTCACATATCGCCACTTCGGGCTCTCCGCGCCCGACGCCGGCAGCACCGAACGCGGCATGTGGGATACGCCCGCCGGGAAGTAACCGGCCGCCCGAGCCACGCCAGCCATGACGACGCCGCCTAGCCGCCACCCCGCCGCACCCGCACCGGGCCCGCGCTGGGCCGAGCCGATCCGCAAGCGCCTCGTGGCCGGCATCACGCACCTGACCGCGGGCGGCGGCGGCCCGACGCTCGATCTCTCTTCGCCGCCCGGCGATCCCGGGCTGTTTGGCCCCGACGCCGTCTGCTGGCGCGTGCATGCCGACTTCACGTCGATGATGACGGGCGGCATCGCCGCGCTGCTGCTGCAGGCGCTCCATCCGCTCGCGCTCGCGGGCGTCTGGGATCACTCGTCGTTTCGCACCGACATCCTCGGCCGCTTGCGGCGCACCGCCACGTTCATCACCGGCACGACGTTCGGCAGTCGCGCGGACGCGCTCGCACTGATCGAGCGCGTGAAAACGATCCACTCGCGCGTATCGGGTACCGCGCCCGACGGTCGGCCGTACCGCGCCGACGATCCGGCGTTGCTGACCTGGGTGCATATCGCGGAAGTATCGAGCTTCCTCGCCGCGCATCTGTGCTACGTGAATCCGGCGCTGTCGGGAGAATTGCAGGACCGCTATTACGCCGAAACGGCGTTGGTCGCCGAACTGCTCGGCGCGCACGAGGTGCCTCGTTCGCGCGCCGAGGTCGCCGCGTATCTCGCGCGCATGCAGCCCGAACTCGAGGCCGGGCCGCATACCTTCGACGTGATGGCCATCCTGCTGAATGTCCCGGTCGCGAAGCCCGCGCTGCGGCCGGCCGCGTCGCTGATGATGCATGCCGGGATCGACCTGCTGCCGCCGTGGGCGCAGCGCATGCTCCGCGTGTCGACGTTCGCGCCGTTGCGGCGCGCGGTGGTCCGGCCCGGCGTACGGGCCGTCGCACCCGTGCTGCGCTGGGCGCTCGTCAACGGCGCGTCGAAGCGTGCGCGCCGTCGCGCGACCGCGCCCCCGCCCGACGGCGCACCTTCCGCCTGACGATTCGCCTCTTCAGATCATTTCAATTTACCGTCGAATACCTGTGCAAGCTGACGGGCTTGCACCGGCGCACGGTCGCACGTGCTGCCCGTTCCGCCCTTCAGGGGAATCCCGGCCGCGTGCTCAGAGCACCTTGCGATAGCCGTCGTCGTCGCTGTCGGCGTCCAGGTGCGACACGTCGGCCCACTGCACGACCTGCGCGCGGCCATCCACGTAATCGACGACGTTGATGCTCGTATTGAGCAGTTGGTAGTTGCGCGGCGCCGACAGATCGAGACCGTTCGCAAAACGATACACGCAATCGAGCACGCCGCCATGCGCGACGCATGCGATCCGGCCGCCCGGATGCGCGGCGACGATCGGCTCGAGCGCATGCAGCACGCGGTGATAGAACGCGCGCTGCGACTCGCCGCCCTCCGGCGCGAAGCCCGGATCGCGCGTCTGCCAGGCCGCATACGCGTCCGGAAACAGCGCCTCGATCTCGGTGCTGTCGTGCCCCTGGAATGCGCCGTACGAACGCTCGCGCAACCCGTCCCGCAACTGCAGCGGCAGCCCGAGCGAATCGGCAAAGGGTTGCGCGGTCTGCTGCGCGCGCATCAGGTCGCTCGAATAGACCGCGTCGAGCCGCGCACCCTCGCGCGCCTCTCGCTCGAGCCGCGCGGCCAGTCGCTGCGCCTGCGCGAGCCCCGAATCGGCCAGCGGGATGTCGATATGCCCCTGGATGCGCTTGATGCGGTTCCAGGCCGTCTCGCCATGGCGGATGAAAAGAATCTGCGTGGTGGCCATCGCGGCGCGTCTCCGGGGAAGAATCAGGGCCGCACTTGCAGCCAGAACGTCACGGGGCCGTCGTTGACGAGCGACACCTGCATGTCGGCGCCGAACTCGCCCGTCTCGACGACGGGATGGCGCGCCCGCGCGGCCGCGACGAAATAGTCGAACAGCCGCGCGCCTTCATCGGGCGGCGCGGCCGGCGTGAAGCTCGGGCGCAACCCGCTGTTGGTATCGGCCGCCAGCGTGAACTGCGACACGAGCAGCAGGCCGCCTGCGCGACCCGCGCCGTCGATATTCGACACCGGGAGATTCATCTTGCCGGCCGCGTCGCTGAACACGCGGTAGCCGAGCATCTTCGCCAGCAGCTTGTCGGCCGCCGCGTCGGTGTCGCCGCGCTCCGCGCAGACCAGCGCGAGCAGGCCCGCGCCGATCTCGCCCGTCGTGCGGTCGCCGACGCGCACGTCGGCGCGCTTCACGCGCTGGATCAGCGCGATCATGCGGTCAGCGTGACGCGCGCGAAGCGACGCTTGCCGACCTGCACGACGAACTCGCCGGCCTCGACCTTCAGGCCCTTGTCCGACACGGTCGCGCCGTCGATCTTCACGCCGCCCTGCTCGATGTTGCGCAGCGCTTCGCTCGTCGACGGCACGAGGCCGGCCTGCTTCAGCAACTGGCCGATCGCCAGCGGTGCACCGGCGAGCGTGACCGACGGAATGTCGTCCGGCACGCCGCCCTTCGCGCGGTGGTTGAAGTCTTCGAGCGCACGCTCGGCGTCGGCCTGCGAATGGAAGCGCGCGACGATTTCCTGCGCGAGCAGCACCTTGAAGTCGCGCGGGTTACGGCCGCCCTCGGCTTCGCGCTTGAAGCCGACGATCTCGTCCATGCTGCGGAACGACAGCAGTTCGAAGTAACGCCACATCAGCGTGTCCGAGATGCTCATCAGCTTGCCGAACATGTCGGTCGGCTTCTCGCTGATGCCGACGTAGTTGCCCTTCGACTTCGACATCTTCTCGACGCCGTCGAGGCCTTCGAGCAGCGGCATCGTCAGGATGCACTGCTGTTCCTGGCCGTACTGCTTCTGCAGTTCGCGGCCGACCAGCAGGTTGAACTTCTGGTCGGTGCCGCCGAGTTCGAGATCGGCGTTCAGCGCGACCGAATCGTAGCCCTGCATCAGCGGGTACAGGAATTCATGGATCGAGATCGGCACGCCGCCCTGGAAGCGCTTCGTGAAGTCCTCGCGCTCGAGGATCCGCGCGACCGTGTAGCGCGACGCGAGCTTGATCATCCCGTCCGCGCCGAGCGGCATCGACCATTCGCTGTTGTAGCGGATCTCGGTCTTTTCGCGATCGAGCACGAGTGCGGCCTGCTCGAAGTAGGTCTTCGCGTTCGACTCGATCTGCTCGCGCGTGAGCGGCGGGCGCGTCGCGTTGCGGCCCGACGGATCGCCGATCAGCGACGTGAAATCGCCGATCAGGAAGATCACCGTGTGGCCGAGGTCCTGCAGCTGACGCATCTTGTTCAGCACGACCGTATGGCCGATGTGGATGTCGGGCGCGGTCGGGTCGAGGCCGAGCTTGATGCGAAGCGGCGTGCCGGTGGCCGCGCTGCGCGCGAGCTTCTGTGCGAACTCTTCCTCGATCAGCAGCTCGTCGACGCCGCGCTTCGTGACGGCGAGCGCATGCCGGACTTCGTCGGTGATCGGGAAAACGGGCTTGGAACTGGGTTCGGTGCTCATCGGTGCCAGGAAGAATGTCGCAAAAACAGGGATTTTCCCATAACTTGCGCGCGCATCGCTTAACGGCGCGTCACGTTGCGCGGATAATCGGGCGCAAGGCGCGCGGCACGGGCCCGCGCCGGACGATTCAGGAGAACCCAACGTGCCGCAACGACAGCCGCAAAATGCCCATCCGGCCGACGGCATCTACTTCGGGCTGATGTCGGGGACCAGCATGGACGGCGTCGACGGTGTCGCCGTGCGTTTCGAGGCCGGCAAGGCGCCGGCCGTGCTCGCGGAAGCGTTCGTCGGCTTCGCGCAATCGCTGCGCGACGCGCTGTTCGCGCTACAGCAGCCCGGCGACAACGAGATCGACCGCGAATCGCTCGCGGCGAACGCGCTCGTCACGCGCTACGCGGTGTGCTGCCACGAATTGCAGCGCACCGCAGGGCTGTCGCGCGACGAGATCCGCGCGATCGGCGTGCACGGCCAGACGGTGCGCCATCGCCCCGAGCGTGGCTATACGCGGCAACTCAACAACCCGGCGCTGCTCGCCGAGCTGACCCATGTCGATGTGATCGCCGACTTCCGCAGCCGCGACGTGGCCGCCGGCGGCCACGGCGCGCCGCTCGCGCCGGCGTTCCATGCGACGGTGTTCGGTGCGCCGGGCGAGACGCGCGTCGTCTGCAATCTGGGCGGGATCAGCAACATCACGATACTGCCCGGCGAAGGCGGCGACGTGCGCGGCTTCGACTGCGGTCCCGCGAATGCGCTGATCGACGCGTGGGCGACCCGCCATCTCGGCAAGCCGTATGACGAAGGCGGCAAGTTCGCCGCGCGCGGCACCGTACACGTGCCGCTGCTCGATGCGCTGCTCGACGAACCGTATTTCGCCGCGCCGCCGCCGAAAAGCACCGGACGCGACCTGTTCAATCCCGTGTGGCTCGACGCGAAGCTCGCCGCGTTCGCGCAGGTCGCGCCGGAGGACGTGCAGGCGACCCTCACGGCACTCACCGCGGTCTCGGTCGCACGGGAGATCGCGCAGCACGCACCCGGCTGCAAGGCAGTCTTCGTGTGCGGCGGCGGTGCGCGCAATCCGGTGCTGCTCGACGCGCTCCGGCACGCGCTGCGCGAGGCCGGCGTGCCGGCCACGGTCGACACGACGGCCGCGCTCGGCGTGCCGCCGCAACAGGTCGAGGCGCTCGCGTTCGCGTGGCTCGCGTACCGCTTCACGGCGCGCCAGCCCGGCAATCTCGCGACGGTCACCGGTGCGGCCGGCAACCGCGTGCTCGGCGCGCTCTATCCGGGCTGACGCAAAGCCTGCCCCCGGCAGGCGCCGCGCACGGGCATAAAAAAACGGGGCATGAAGCCCCGTTTTTCATTCCGGCGAACCGGCGCTGATCTGTCGTGCGCTCAGACCGAGAACGACGAACCGCACCCGCAGGTGGTGGTCGCGTTCGGGTTCTTGATCACGAACTGGGCGCCGTTGAGGTCGTCCTTGTAGTCGATCTCGGCGCCAACCAGATACTGGTAGCTCATCGAGTCGATCAGGAGCTGGACACCGTTCTTGTTCATCACGGTGTCGTCCTCGTTGACTTCCTCGTCGAACGTGAAGCCGTACTGGAAACCGGAGCAGCCGCCACCCTGCACGAACACGCGCAGCTTCAGGTCGGGATTGCCCTCTTCGTCGATCAGTTGCTTGACCTTGTCGGCCGCTGCGTCGGTGAAGACGAACGGAAGCGGCATTTCGGTCGTCGTTGCTGCGGATTCGGTAACAGCGTTCATTGCGAACTCTCCAAGAAGCTTTAGCCGCTATTGTAGGGCCGATCAGAAGATCGTGCTGAAGTCCATGAAATCAATAGGTTCTTGTCGATTTCATCAAACCTGCCCGTGCGAGCCGCCGCAGCACGAGCCTGGAAGCGGACATAAAAAAACCGCCAGCGCGAAAGCTGGCGGTTTTTCCGGCGGACGCCGCCCGGAAGCGGCGCGGCCATGAAGCGGAATTAACGCTTCGAGAACTGCTTGGCGCGGCGTGCCTTGCGCAGACCGACCTTCTTACGCTCGACTTCACGCGCATCGCGCGTCACGAAGCCTGCGCTCGACAGCGACGGCTTCAGCGTCGCATCGTAGTCGATCAGTGCACGGGTGATGCCGTGGCGCACTGCGCCTGCCTGACCCGTTTCACCGCCGCCGTTCACGTTCACCTTGATGTCGAACGTCTGGCCGTGGTTCGTGAGTTCCAGCGGTTGACGCACGATCATCAGCGACGTTTCGCGCGAGAAGTAGTCAGCGATGGGCTTGCCGTTGACGATGATGTCGCCCTTGCCAGCCTTGATGAAGACACGTGCGACTGCGCTCTTGCGGCGGCCCGTACCGTAGTTCCAGTTACCGATCATGTGGGTCCCCTTAGATCTCGAGCGCCTTCGGCTGTTGAGCCGAATGCGGATGCGTCGCTTCTGCGTAGACCTTCAGCTTCTTGATCATCGCGTAGCCGAGCGGGCCCTTCGGCAGCATGCCCTTGACCGCCTTCTCGAGCGCGCGGCCCGGGAAGCGTTCCTGCATCTTGCCGAACGTCGTTTCATAGATACCGCCCGGGTAGCCCGAGTGACGGTAGTACTTCTTGTCCAGCGTCTTGTTGCCCGTGACCTTCAACTTGCTCGCGTTGATGATGATGATGAAATCACCAGTGTCGACGTGCGGGGTGAACTCAGGCTTGTGCTTGCCGCGCAGACGGCGTGCCACTTCGCTGGCAACACGGCCGAGAACCTTATCCGTCGCGTCAATCACGTACCATTCGCGCGTCACCTCATGGGCTTTTGCGGAAAACGTCTTCATGATCGATCCAAAAAAAATGCTTTGCCCGATGTGTTCTTCCTGCTTGTCTGTGTGCGCTTCGAGGCGCGGTGCAGGCTCTCCCTGTTCTTTTTCCGTGGGCATGAATGCGGAAAAGCCCTGAATTATAAAGGAAATACGGCAACGCGGTCAAAGGGAATCCTCGCCCCGTGTCCGCGGCGCCCGAAATGGGCGAAAATTCGGTCGTGCCCCGACAAGCCAGGCGATCCGAGCGCCCAGGGAGGCACCCATCGACGCGCGGCACATGACCTTGCCGCGCCAGACCGGCCGAACACGGAAAACAACAAACAAGCATGATGAAACAACGACTTACGCCCTTCTTCGCGGCCGCGCTGCTGGCCGCCGCGGTGCCTGCCGTCGCCGCCCAGGTCGGCTGCGAAGCCAAGCTCGACGCGCTCGATGCGCGCATTGCCGAAGCCCGGACTGCCCATGCCGAGGATCGCGTCGCCCGCCTGCGTGCGGTGCGCGAACGCGTCCGCCACTTCTGCGCACGCGGCCACGGCCATGCGTCGGCCGTGACCGCGCCGGCACCCGACGCACGCTTGCGCGGCACGCTGCCCGACGCGACACCGCAGCCGGCCGCACGGCAGCCCGCGTAACGGATACCGGGGCGCGCAAGCCGCGCGCCGATGTTTGCATGGGACGAAAAAAAGCCCGAACGGCTGGTTCGGGCTTAATCCACCTTAGGAGGAGGGTGGAGGAGACATTCGGAGGTTGCCGCAGCGCGACAACCAATGAAGCTCATTATACGAACGCGCCGTCGGCTTCACAAGGAAATTTGCATTACGAAATCAAACACCATAATGCGGAATTTCAGGCGATCGACAGAAAAATTCAATTTCCCGTTTAAAATCAACTACATAGCCTAGACCAGAGCGAGCGAAAATAGCCCGCACCTAGAGTAAAACCCCTAAAATCAGCAGGGAAATCGCCGTTCGGCACGCTGTTGCGCGCCGCTCGCGCGGCTCCGGTACCGCACGTCGTGCACCGCATCAGCCGACCGAAGCGCTGCGGGCTACAATGCCGGATCGAATCCGAATCAGGCAACGCTGGAGTGCAAGCATGGAATGCAAAGTAAGCTGGATGGGTCAGGACGGCATGGCGTTTTCCGCCCAGACCGGAAGCGGGCATCTCGTCACGATGGACGGCGCGCCCGAAGGCGGCGGCCACAACCTCGCGCCGCGCCCGATGGAAATGGTGCTGCTCGGCACCGGCGGCTGCACGGCCTATGACGTCGTGCTGATCCTGAAGAAAAGCCGCCAGGAAGTCACCGGCTGCTCGGTCACGCTGAAGGCCGAGCGCGCGAGCGAAGACCCGAAGGTGTTCACGAAGGTGCACTTCCACTTCACCGTCACCGGCCGCAACCTGAACCCGGCCACGGTCGAACGCGCGATCAACCTGTCGCACGACAAGTACTGCTCCGCGTCGATCATGATCGCGAAGACGGCCGAACTCACGCATTCGTTCGACATCGTCGCCGCCTGAACGCACGACGCGCGCATGAAAAAAGGGCCGGCGCTCCGCAAGGAGACGCCGGCCCTTTCGCATTCGAACGGCAAAGCAGGCCGATAAGCCGGATTCTGTGCACGCTGCGCGCCGAAGCGCACAGCGCGTGGCAGCCATTCCTCTAGGCGCGCCATTGCTGACGCGCTCAAGCTTCCTACCCGCAGACGAGACGGGGGCCCCGTCCTGCATCCGAAGATGCGCGCCTGCCTACTTGGAATTGCTCCGGGTGGAGGTTACCGTGCCGGCGAACGTCGCCGTCGCCGCGGTGCGCTCTTACCGCACCGTTTCACCCTTACCTGATCCCGGCTTGCGCCGGGCCATCGGCGGTTTGCTTTCTGTTGCCCTGTTCCGCGTGTCGCCACGGATGGCCGTTAGCCATCACCCTGCCCTGTGGAGTCCGGACTTTCCTCGCCCCCGCGCGCCCGAAGGCGGCGAGGCCGCGACTGCCTAGCCTGCTTTGCGACGCGCATTCTAGCACTGCGCGCCGTCGCCGGCTGCGCGCGTGCGGCGGCCGCTGCGGAATACGGCCGGATCGTCGTAGAACGCGGCGTCGGCATTCGCGTCGCACCAGCCCGGTACGCCGAGCACCGGCAGCGGCGAGAAATCGCGGCTCGTGAACTCGCGCGTCGCGAGTTCGGCAGCGACACGCGCATCGACATGCGCAGTGCGCTGCGCGTCGGGCCACGAAAAATAGTCGGCGCTCACTTCGACGATCCACGTATGCGCAGTGCAGGACTTGTAAGGCTCGACGAGTTTCTCGAGCAGCGCATGGCCAACGAGCCGCGCTTCGCAGCGCGTGCCCCACGCGTCGCGTGCGGCGACCAGCAGCCGCGGCCAGTCGAAGCCGCGCAGCGCATCGGCGAGCGCGCGGTCGGCCGTCACGAACAGCGCGGCATTCTCGTCGAACAGCGTGAGCGCATCGCGCAGCGTGCCGCGCACGGGCCCGACGCCGCCCGCCTCGTCGATCGCGGCGGACTGGCGCGCGTTCAACGCGGCCTTGATGTGCGGATACGCGAACCAGACGAGCGCATTGAAGAAGTCGTGAAGATTGTGGCGGGTCGGCACGCCGCCGGTGTCGGCGATATGGGTCTCGTACGCGACACCGGGCGGCAGTTCGGCCTGCGGCACGAACCGCAGCGGCCTGCCGCGACCGCTGACGCGCCCGCCGTCGCGCAAAACGCCGTTCAGCGCGTCGAGCAGCGCGGCATCGCCCGCCCGTGCGACCGCCTGTGCGGCGCGGCCGGGCTCCGCGTACTGCGCAAGCCACGGCGCGGACCAGTCGATCCGCGCGAAATCCGCCGCCCCGCTGCCGGCCGTGTGGCCGGCTTCGCGCGGCGGCGCGCCGGTCACGCGAGTTTCCAGCCGATCGTCTCGCCGCCGCGCAGCGGCACGACCGGCGTGTCGCCCGCGAAGATCTCGCGCGGCAGTTCCCACGCCTCGCGGCGCAGCGTGACCGTCTCGGCGCTGCGCGGCAGCCCGTAGAAATCGGCGCCGAAGAAGCTCGCGAAGCCTTCCAGCTTGTCGAGCGCGCCGGCGTGGTCAAACGCTTCCGCATACAGTTCGAGCGCATGCAGCGCCGTGTAGCAGCCCGCGCAGCCGCACGCGGTTTCCTTCGCGCCGCGCGCATGCGGTGCGCTGTCGGTACCGAGGAAGAAGCGCGGGTTGCCCGACGTCGCGGCCTCGACCAGCGCGACGCGATGCGTCTCGCGCTTGAGCACGGGCAGGCAGTAGTAGTGCGGGCGAATCCCGCCGACGAACATCGCGTTGCGGTTGTACAGCAGGTGATGCGCGGTGATCGTCGCGCCGAGCAGGCCGGGCGCCGCGTCGGCGTCGCGCACGTAGTCGGCCGCGTCCTTCGTCGTGATGTGCTCGAACACGACCTTCAGGCCCGGGAAATCGCGGCGCAGCGGCGTCATCACGCGGTCGATGAAGACCTTCTCGCGGTCGAACAGGTCGATCGACGCATCGGTCACCTCGCCGTGCACGAGCAGCGGCATGCCCGCTTCCTGCATCGCCTCGAGCGTCTTCGCGCATTTCGCGAGATCGGTGACGCCGTGGTCGGAGTTCGTCGTAGCGCCTGCCGGATACAGCTTCACGCCGTGCACGAAGCCGCTTTCGCGCGCGCGGCGAATTTCGTCGGGCGGCGTGTTGTCGGTCAGGTACAGCGTCATCAGCGGTTCGAACGTCATCCCGGCCGGCAGCGCGGCGAGGATGCGCTCGCGATAGGCCTGCGCCTGTGCGGTGGTCGTCACCGGCGGCTTCAGGTTCGGCATGACGATCGCGCGGCCGAACTGGCGCGCGGTGTGCGGCAGCACGGCGGCCAGCATGTCGCCGTCTCGCAGGTGCAGGTGCCAGTCATCGGGACGGGCGAGCGAAAGCGTCGCCGGGGAGGAAGCGTTCGAGGCAGTCATAGGAGGCGTCGTGAGGAACGGACTGGCCATCAGCGGGGCCGGAACGCGCGTGCGCGGGCCGACTGACGGCAAACCGCAACACGAGGCCTTTGGCCAGCGGAATCCGCTTTTTACCGCTCAGGGCTCGGTGATATGCTAGAAGCCGCATTGTACCGGGGTTCGCCCGGTTCGTTACCCCCCGCTTCTGCCTGCCGCCCCAAGTAAAATGTGCCAACTCCTAGGAATGAACTGCGCCGCGCCGACGGACGTCACATTCTCCTTCACAGGTTTCGCGGCCCGGGGCGGGCTCACCGATCACCATGCCGACGGCTGGGGCATCGCGTTCTTCGAAGACAAGGCCTGCCGCCTGTTCATCGATCACCAGGCATCGGCCACGTCGCCGATCGCCGAGATGGTGAAGCGCTACCCGATCAAGTCCAAGAACACGATCGCGCACATCCGCAAGGCGACGCAAGGGCACATCCTGCTCGAGAACAGCCATCCGTTCATGCGCGAGCTGTGGGGGCGGCACTGGATCTTCGCGCATAACGGCGACCTGCAGGACTACGCGCCGAACATGGACGGCAGCGTCTACCACCCGGTCGGCACGACCGACAGCGAACAGGCTTTCTGCGTGCTGATGCAGGGGCTGCGCGAGGCATTTCCCGGCGCGCAGCCGCCGCTGCCCGAATTGTTCGAGCGCGTCGGCGAGCTCACGCGCGGCATCACCGATCACGGCGTGTTCAACTTCCTGATGTCGAACGGCCAGGCGCTGTTCGCGCACTGCTCGACGCGGCTGCACTATCTCGTGCGGCGCTGGCCGTTCTCGACCGCGCATCTCGTCGACGAAGACCTGTCGATCGACTTCGCGAAATACACGACGCCCGAGGATCGCGTCGCGGTGATCGCGACGCAGCCGCTCACCGACAACGAGGTCTGGACCGCGTTCGAGCCGGGCGAGCTGATCATGTTCCAGTGCGGCGACGTCGCCGCGCGAATGCAGATCCCGGTGCCCGAACGCGTGCTCGAGAAGCTGCGCAATCCGGCGCTCGACGCGTCGGCCTCGGCACCGCGCGAAGCGCTCGCAACCGCCGCCGACGGCGATTCCGACGACGCGATCGACTTCTGAGCGCTGCGCCGGCGCCCTTTCCGCTTTCCAATTCCCGCACGGCAAGACCGTCGTCCGCAACGTTCGGGCGTGGCGGACGATTTCGTGCGCACGCAATGCGTACGGCTTTCACCGTCGGGGAAAATCGCCTGCCGCGTGCCGGTTTCGTTGCATCCCGGCTACATTCCGGCATATCGAATCAACGCCACACGACATTCGCTTGATTTTATTAATTTCCAAGCGAAAATAACCAAAAACCGAAATAAGTAAATCCTGAAATCCGGATCACATATAATCCGGGAACCGCATTCTAACGCACCACCCCGATGCGAACCGTGCGCCACCCCACCGATCCCACAATCACGCTTCCACGCCGACAAAATCACCCAAACCCTTACCCACAAAGGCTTTCAGTTCGATTCATCACACAATCAAAAAATACCCAATGAAATCGGCATTATTGCCACATTCATTATTTTTTTGACAATCGGCCGCCCTTCCGATCATTAGACTTCCCCCATCCTCGGTGTAACGAATCACGATTGGCGCAGAAACGGCCACGGCCGCTGCACGCCCATTCAGGCCATTACTCCACCGCGGATTGCGATTTCACTGCATCGCGGTGAATACCATTTCAAAAAAGAGAGAGGGGCTTGTCGTGAATCACTCATTTCGATCGATATGGAGCGAAACCGCCGGCTGCTGGGTCGCGGTTGCGGAAACGGCACGGGCGCGCGGCAAGCGTTCGGGCGGCGAATCCGGCGCAAGCCGCGGCGCTGCACACACGGCAACACGCCGGTCGCCGCTTCGCGTCGCCGCGCTCGGCGCCGCGCTGGCCGCGCTGTCGGCCGGCTCTGCGTACGCATCGACCTGCGGCGGCGGCGCGGCCGTCGCGAGCGGCGGCACCTGCGCGCTCGGCAGTTTCAGCCCGACCGTCAACGACAACCTGGCCGGCGCAACCACCGTGTCGGGCGGCGACACGGTCGGCGTGACGGGTGCCTGGACCGGCGTCGGCGGCGACCCCGGCTACACCCTCACGCCGATCGGCAGCACGACCGTCGTCTCGGGCAACCCGAACCAGCCGCTGCTATCGCTCGGCGGCAAGACGCAGAGCATCAGCACGCCCGACTCGATCACGGGCACCCGGACGTCGGTCGCCACCTACAACTCGTCCGCGTTTTCCGCGTCGACGGCCGGCTCGACCAACGTGCCCGTCTACCATGACGTGAACGGCAGCCAGTACGTCAACACGAGGATCGGCACAGTCGACAACTCCGGCGGCACGCTGAACGTGTCGATCGGCAATCCGGCGAACGCGCCCGACGCAGCCGGCAACGCGATCTCGATGGCCGCGAAGGAGACCGACCTTACCCTCGCGGACGGCACGGGCTCCGCGAAAAGCACCGTCAACTGGAATTCGCGCAACCAGATCCGGTTCACTGCCGGCAACTATCTTGCGGACGGCGGTGCCGTCGGCAACGTCCAGCTCGACGTGCCAGCTTATGCGGGCACCTTCGCAGCATTCGACGGCAGCACATGGAAGGTCACCGACGCCGCATCGCTCGCCGCATACAACGACTTTCTCGTGCGCTCGGTGCAAAGCGGCGCGCTCGGCTCGCAGGCCGCCTACGACAACGCATTCAGCCAGGCCGTCACGTTCTCGCAGCAAACCTTTCAGTACCAGAACAACGTGTCCGCGGGCGACAAGAACACGCTGCCGATCGATTTCCTGTCGGCGATGCACGGCATGGGCGCGAACGCGACGCTGCATATCGACAAGGACGGCCAGATCGACTTCCGCGGCACCAACACGATCGTCTCGAGTTCGGCCGTCCTCGCGGAGAGCGGTGCGCACTTCATCAACGACGGGCGCCTGTCGGGCGACTTCACGCTGGTGCGCCTGCTGAGCGGCGCAAGCGGCGTCAACAACGGCACGATCTCGTCCGGCTATGCGTCCGGCGACAACTTCAACACGGCCGGCAGCGCGCAGCCGGGCAATTTCGGCTTCAACGCGTACACGGAAGGCAACGGCGTGTATGCGAACGGTGCGGGCACCTCGTTCGTCAACAACGGCATGATGAACGTCGGCGCCTGGACGCTCGACGGCAACCAGCCGGACCTGCAAAACTACGCGGTAGCCGTGACGGGCGGCGCGACGGGGTCGAACGCCGGCACGATCAACGTCGGCGTCAACGCGACGACGCTCGACAGCCAGGTGATCGGCGGCCTCGTCGCCGGCGGCAGCTTCACGAACGAAGCCGGCGGCACGATCTACCTCGGCCGCGCGGCCCAGTACAATGCCGCGTCGCCCGAGGCCGCGGCCGACGTCGCGCTGTCCGCGCACGCGTACGGCATCCTGCTCGGCGCATCGGGCACCGCGAGCAACCTCGGCACGATCGTGATCGGCTCGCAGACGCAAAACGGCGCCGCGCTGGCGAGCATCGGCTCGTCGTCCGGCACGCTGACCAACGCGGGCTCGATCATCGTCAACGGCGCGGCGCCCGGCACGCCGCTCGCGAACGTCGGCATGCTTGCGGTCGATAGCGCCGCGACCGTGACCAACACGGGCACGATCACGCTGAACGGCGTGAACGGCATCGGCATCATGGTCGTCGGGACCGGCACGAAAGCGACGGTCGTGACGTCGACCGGCACGATCGACGTGGCCGGCGGCCTCGATCCGGCATCGGGCACGCGCAACTACGGCGTCTGGGCCGAGGGGCCGCTCGCGAAGGCCACGCTCGACGGCGCGCTCAACCTGACGGGCACCGGCGCGATCGGCGTGCATGCGCGCTCGGGCGCGACGATCGACGTCGGCGCCAACGCGGTGCCGGCCTTCATGTCCGGCACGAACCAGATCGGCTTCTACGCGTATGGCGCCGGCTCGAAGATCAACGTCGCCGCGCGGCACCTCAGCGTCGACACCGACGACTCGACGCTGTTCCGTGTCGCGGGCGGCGCGACCTACACGGGCAGGTCGGCGGCCGGCACGCTGACGACCGACGTCAACGGCCAGCGTGCGCACGGCGTGCTCGCGACCGACGCCGGCACCACGCTGTCGACGGGCAACGCGATCTACAACGTCAACGGCGCGAACAGCATCGCGATCGCGGTCGAAGGCGGCGCGAAGGGCACGATCGATGCGGGCGCGACGATCAACCTGAACGCGGCCGGTGCGATCGCGGGCGTCGTCGACGGCCAGGCGCACGACCTCGCCGGCGCGAATGCCGGCGCGCCGGTCGCGACGACGCTGATCAACGACGCCGCCGTCGCGTCGTCGACGGCCGGTGTGACGGGCTTCGTCGCGCAAAACCTCGGCACGCTCGAGAACCGCGACACGGTGCTGCTGACGGGCGCCGGCTCGACGGGCGTCGTGGCCGGCGCGCTCGGCACGGTGAACAACGCGTCGACGATCCGCGTAGCCGACGGCACCGGCGCGCTCGTGCAGGGTGCGTCGGCGACGCTCGCCAACACGGGTTCGATCGAAGCCGACGACGGCATTGCAGGCGTGCGCCTGACGGGTGCCGGCGCATCGGTCGCGCTGTCGGGCGCGGGCACCGTCGTCGCGAACGGCAGCGCCGACGGCGTGCTGATCGACTCGACCGTATCGGGCGGCGGGCTCGCGGCCGGCGCGACGTCGATCGCGGTCGGCGGCTCGGGAAGCGGGATCCACAACCTCGGCACGAACACGGTGATCGCGTTGTCCGGCACGCAGGTCGCGACCACCGGCAACGGTGCCGACGGCCTCGCATCGACCGGCGCGGGCGCGCGCATCGCAACCGATGCGGCAACGGTCGTCCGCACCGCCGGCATCAGCGCGCGCGGCCTGTTCGTATCGGGCGCGGATTCGACGCTCACGGCCAACGGCACGACCGTCGCGACGACGGGCGCCGGCGCGCATGCGGTCGTCATGGACGGCGGCGCGACGGCGCTGCTGTCGGGCGCGAAAGTCACCGCATCGGGTGCCGCGGCCGACGGCGTCGTCGCGCGCAACGGCGGCCGCATCGGCGATACGGGATCGTCGATCGCCAGCGCGGCCGGCAACGGCGCGACCGCGGACAGCGGCGGTGTGCTCGCGTTGACCGGCACGACGCTCAAGGGCGCGACGGCCGGGGTGCTGACATCCGACACGCTCGCGAACGGCGCGACGAGCTCGGTGCTCGTCGACGGCGGCAGCGTGACGTCCGCCGCCGGGCCGGCATTCGCCGCGCGCGGCGGCACGGCCGACATCGCGGTGCGCAACGGCACGGTCGTGACGGCCGGCAACGGCACGCTGCTGAGCCTCGCGAACGGCAGCAACGTGACGTTCAGCGCATCGGCGGTGAACCTCGCGGGCGACATCGTCTCCGACGCGTCGAGCACCGGCAACGTGTTCCTCGCGAACGGCACGACGCTGACCGGCAAGATCGACCCGGTCGCGCTGACGATCGACGGCACGAGCACGTGGCGCATGACGGGCAGCTCGGTGCTGAGCAGCCTGAACAACGCGGGCCTGGTCGCGTTCGCCGCGCCGGCCGGCTCGCCGACGCTCACGGGCAGCTACAAGACGCTGACGACCGGCAGCTATGTCGGCAACGGCGGCACGATCGCGCTCAACACGTATCTCGGCACCGATGCATCGCCGACCGACCGGCTGATCGTGAACGGCGGCGCCGCGAGCGGCACGACCGGCCTGAAGATCGCCAACACGGCCGGCACCGGCGCGCAGACGACCGGCGACGGGATTCCCGTGGTCGTCACGGCCAACGGCGGCACGACCACCGCGTCGGCGTTCCATCTCGCGGGCCCGGTACAGGCCGGCGCATACGAATACCGGCTCTATCGCGGCGGCCAGGGCGACGCGAACGGCTGGTACCTGCGCTCGCAGCTCGATCCGACGGACCCCGGCGACCCGATCCACCCGTCCGGCGGCGGCGACGGCAACGGGAATGGCAGCGGCGGCACGCTCGCGTACCGCCCGGGCGTCGCCGGTTATGCGCTGACGCCGCTGCTGAACGCCGACTACGGCTTCTCGACGCTCGGCAAGCTGCACGAGCGCGTCGGCGACATCTACAACCTCGGCAAGCAGCAGCCCGGCAACCGCGATGGCGTGTGGGGGCGCATCGGCGGCCAGAGCCTCGATGCGGACGCGGGCCGCTTCGCGGCCGACGAGCGCACGTTCTTCGCGCAGTTCGGCAAGGACTGGACGCTCGCTCAGGCGCCCGGCGGCAGCAGCACGCATGCGGGCGTGACGGCCAGCATCGGCGTGTCGAACGCGAGCTCCAGCGACATGGCGCGCGCCGGCTCGCCGAACCTGTCGACGTCGACGGGCTCGGTCGAGATGCATGCGCAGAGCGTCGGCGGCTACTGGACGCGCTACCTGACGGACGGCACGTACTTCGACAGCGTCGGGCAGGTCACGCACTACGGCAACCGCTATCGCGACAGCTACGGCAACGAGGCGTCGCAGAACGGCTTCGGCATCGCGCTGTCGCAGGAGGTCGGCAAGCCGTTCGGCATCGGCGGCACGCCGATCGCGATCGAGCCGCAGGCGCAACTGATGTACCAGTACCTGAAGCTCAACGGGTTCAACGACAACGTGTCGGCCGTGTCGGGCACGACGACGCATGCGCTGCGCGGCCGCGTCGGCGTGCGCATCTTCCGGCCGAACCTCGAGGCGGGCTCGGGCGGCGGCGCCGCGACGCCGTACTTCACGGCCGACGTGCTGCACGACTTCCTGTCGCCCGGCCAGACCGTGGTCGGCGGCACGCCGTTCGCGACGCATCTCGGCCGCACGTGGTACGAGCTCGGCGTCGGCGTGACCGCGGGCTTCGGCAAGTCGGGCGAGCTGTACGCGAACGCGAAGATCGCGCGCAACATCGGCGGCGCGTACCGGCGCGGGGTCGTCGGGCAGGTCGGCTACCGGTATAGCTGGTAACGGCGGACGAAAAAAAACCGCCCGGCGCTGGGCCGGGCGGTTTCGCATTGGCGCGCGTGAAACGCTCAGTGCAGGATCTTCGCGAGGAAGTCCTTCGCGCGTTCCGATTTCGGATTCGAGAAGAAATCGTCCTTGCGGTCGTCCTCGACGATCGCGCCCTTGTCCATGAAGATCACGCGATGCGCGACCTTCTTCGCGAAGCCCATCTCGTGCGTGACGACCATCATCGTCATCCCTTCCTGCGCGAGTTCGACCATCACGTCGAGCACTTCGTTGATCATCTCCGGATCGAGCGCGGACGTCGGCTCGTCGAACAGCATCGCGATCGGGTCCATCGACAGCGCGCGCGCGATCGCGACACGCTGCTGCTGGCCGCCCGACAGCTGGCCCGGATACTTGTGCGCATGCGCCTTCAGGCCGACGCGATCGAGCAGCTTCATGCCCTTGTCGGCCGCCTCGTCCTTGCCGCGGCCGAGCACCTTGATCTGCGCGAGCGTCAGGTTCTCGGTGATCGACAGGTGCGGAAACAGCTCGAAATGCTGGAACACCATCCCGACCTTCGAGCGCAGCTTCGACAGGTTCGTCTTCTTGTCGCCGACCGACTGGCCGTTCACGAGGATCTCGCCCTGCTGAAACGGCTCGAGACCGTTGACGGTCTTGATCAGCGTCGACTTGCCGGAGCCCGACGGGCCGCACACGACGACCACTTCGCCTTTCTTGACCTCGGTCGTGCAGTCGGTGAGAACCTGAAACTGGCCGTACCACTTGGAAACGTTCTTGATGGAAATCATCGTGTGACCTTTTTCTGGAGACTCTTGACGAGAACAGACGCCAACGAGCAAATCACGAAATAGCATGCGCCGGCGAACAGGACCATCTCGACGGTCGTGCCGTCGCGATCGCCGACATTGGCGGCCGTGCGGAAGAAGTCCGCGAGACTGATCACGTACACGAGCGACGTATCCTGGAACAGGACGATCGCCTGCGTGAGCAGCAGCGGCACCATCGCGCGGAACGCCTGCGGCAGGATCACGAGGCGCATCGCGTGCGAGTAGTTCATGCCGAGCGCGAACGCGGCGTTCACCTGCCCGCGCGGCACCGACTGGATGCCGGCGCGGATGATCTCGGAATAATACGCGGCTTCGAACAGCGAGAACGCGACCATCGCCGACGCGAGGCGGATGTCGATCGTCGGCGACAACCCGAGCACGCCCTGCAGCAGCTGCGGCACGATCAGGAAGAACCACAGCAGCACCATCACGAGCGGGATCGAGCGGAACACCGTCACGTAGCCCTGCGCGAACCACGCGAGCGGCTTGACGCCCGACAGCCGCATCAGCGCCAGCAGCGTGCCCCACACGATCCCGACGACGATCGCGATCAGCGTGATCTGCAGCGTGACGATCGCACCCGTCCACAGCGTCGGCAGCGCGCCGGGAATACTACTCCAGTCGAACTGATGCATCACTTGCCTCCGATATAGCCGGGCAGCCGCGTACGGCCTTCGATCCAGCGCATGAGCGACATCACGACGAGGTTGATCAGCACGTACGCGAGCGTGACCGCGATGAACGACTCATAGGTCTGCGCGGTGTAGTCGACGAGCTGGCGCGCCTGCGCGGACAGGTCGAGCAGGCCGATCGTCGACGCGACGGCGGAGTTCTTGAAGATGTTCAGGAATTCCGACGTGAGCGGCGGCACGATGATCCGGTACGCAACGGGCAGCAGCACATAGCGGTACGTCTGCCATTGCGTGAAGCCCATCGCGAGGCCCGCGGCGCGCTGGCCCTTCGGCAGCGCGTTGATCCCCGAGCGCACCTGTTCGCACACGCGCGCGCCCGTGAACAGGCCGAGACAGACGATCGACGCGGTAAAGAACTGCGTGCCGGGCGGCAACTGCTTGATCCAGGTGCCGATCGATGCGGGCAGCAGTTCGGGTATCACGAGATACCAGATGAAGAACTGCACGATCAGCGGAATGTTCCGGAAGATCGACACGTACGCGGTACCGAGCGCGGATAGCCATTTGTTCGGCACCGTGCGCAGCACGCCGAACAGCGAGCCGACGATCAGCGCGATGACCCAGGCGGCGAGCGACACTTCGATCGTCACCCGGAAGCCGGACATCAGCCATCCGAAATAAGTCGTCGGCTCGCCGGTCGACACGGGGCTCAGGAAGATGCCCCAGTTCCAGTGGTAAGACATGGGCAAGACTCCAGCAAAAAGAAACGGAAGAAGCGTGGCCTCTTCCGTCTCATTAGCGTCATTTCTGCATCAACGGCCGTGCGGTCAGTCGAGTGCCTTGTCGTTCGGGTTCGCGTACAGCTTCTTCATCGAATCGGACAGCGGGAAGTTCAGGTTCAGCCCCTTCGGCGGGATCGGGTTCTCGAACCACTTCGCGTAGATCTTCGCGGCTTCGCCCGACTTCTCGACTTGCGAGATCGCGTCGTCGACGACCTTCTTGAAGTCCGCGTCGCCCTTGCGCATCATGCAGCCGTACGCTTCTTCCGATTGCGGCGTGCCGACGATCACCCACTCGCCCGGCTGCTTCGCCTTCGCGCGCTCGCCCGCGAGCAGCGCATCATCCATCATGAACGCAACCGCGCGGCCCGATTCCAGCGTGTTGAACGAATCGCCGTGATCCTTCGCGCTGATGATGTTCATGCCGAGCTGCTTGTCGTTGTTCATCTTGCGCAGCAGGCGCTCCGACGTCGTGCCGGCGGTGGTCACGACCGTCTTGCCCTTCAGGTCCGCGAAATCCTTGACGCCCGAATCCTTCTTCGTCATCAGGCGCGTGCCGATCACGAAGATCGTGTCGGAGAACGCAGCTTGCTGCTGGCGCTCGGTGTTGTTGGTCGTCGAGCCGCACTCGATGTCGACCGTGCCGTTCTGCACCAGCGGAATACGGTTCTGCGACGTGACCGGGATGTTCTTCACCTGCAGGTTCGGCAGGTTCAGCTTCTTCTTCACCGCGTCGACCACCTTCATCTGGAAGTCGCGCGAATAGCCGACCACCTGCTGGCTCTGGTCGTAGTAGGAGAACGGAATCGACGATTCGCGGTGGCCCAGCGCGATCACGCCCGTGTCCTTGATCTTCTTCAGCGTGCCCGTCTCCTGTGCTTGCGCGCCGCTTGCGAACGCGCACAGCGCCGCGACCATCAGGACTGCCTTGTGGTATTTCATTTTGGTCATCTCCTTGGCTAAAACCCGCGCCAGTGTATCAAAGTAATATTTTTGAAAGTACTGGTTGTTTACCGAACTACGAATCGCGCTGTCCGGCGCCTTCCTCCCGGCTCCGGGCACCCTTTCCGCGCCCCAATGCGCGCGCGGGCGGCACCGGATTCGGCACCGCCCGCGAGGGTTCATGCACGCAATCGGATGGATTGCGTCATGGCTAGATGATAGTCAATGATCAGGGGTAGAGGCCGCGCATTTCGCGCGCCATCAGGATGCGCGTGCACGCGACGATGAACGCCGCCGTACGCACCGTCACCTTGTGCTCTTCCGCGACCGCCCACACGCCGGCGAACGCTTCGCGCATCACACGCTCGAGACGGTGGTTGATCTCGTCTTCCGTCCAGAAGAAGCTCGAGAAATCCTGCACCCACTCGAAGTACGACACGGTCACGCCGCCCGCGTTCGCGATCACGTCGGGGATCACGAGCACGCCGTTCGCGCTCAGGATGTCGTCCGCCGCCGTCGTCGTCGGGCCGTTCGCGCCTTCGACGACGATCTTCGTGCGGATCTTCGCCGCGTTCTTCTCGGTGATCTGGTTTTCCAGTGCCGCCGGGATCAGGATGTCGGTCTCGACCGTCCAGAACTCGTCGTTCGGCATCGGCTCCGCGCCTTCGAAGCCCGCGACGCCGCCCGTGCGTGCGACGTGGTCGAGCAGCTTGTTCGAATCGAGGCCGGCCGGCCGGTAGATCGTGCCCGTGTGATCCTGCACCGCGATCACCTTCGCGCCCGCTTCCTGGAACAGCTTCGCCGCGATGCCGCCGACGTTGCCGAAGCCCTGCACCGCGATGCGCGCGCCTTCGATCTCGAGGCCCTTCTTCTTCGCCGCTTCGCAGCCGACGACGAACACGCCGCGGCCCGTCGCTTCCTTGCGGCCGAGCGAACCGCCGAGCGCGATCGGCTTGCCGGTCACGACGCCGGTCGACGTCTGGCCCTGGTTCATCGAGAAGGTGTCCATCATCCACGCCATCACCTGTTCGTTGGTGTTGACGTCCGGCGCCGGAATGTCGGTGTTCGGGCCGATGATGATGCCGATTTCGCTGGTGTAGCGGCGCGTCACGCGCTCGAGCTCACCGCGCGACAGCTTGCGCGGGTCGACGCGGATGCCGCCCTTCGCACCGCCGTACGGCACGTTCACGGCCGCGTTCTTCACCGACATCCATGCGGACAGCGCCATCACTTCCGACAGCGTCACGTCCTGGTGGTAGCGCACGCCGCCCTTGCCCGGGCCGCGCGACACGTTGTGCTGCACGCGATAGCCCTCGAAGTGCGCGACGGTACCGTTGTCGAGCTCGATCGGCACATCGACGATCAGGATGCGCTTCGGGCGCTTCAGCGTTTCGAGCCAGCGCGACAGCGAGCCGAGATACGGCGCGACGCGATCGACTTGCTGAAGATAGTTGCCCCACGGGCCGAGATCGTCGGCGTGCAGGTAGGACGGGATGGACTGCAATTGCGAAGACATGGATGCTCCAACGGTCAACAGGTGCGCACATTGTCGAAAAACCCGTTTTTTTTATCCAATGCCGTTTGCTTATTCGATTATGCGTTTCTTGCATGATCGCGATTTTTCGCAAATCTGCGGTCGATTTGCGCAAGAACGCACGCGATCGGCCGTGCATCGCATCCGCGAACAATCGCGTTGCCCGCGCGCGGGCCGGCCGCCGGACAGCCGTCCGACAGGCGCGGCAAGCCCGCCGTCAGCCGGTCGCGGTCGATCGTGCGCAGTCGCCGATTGCTAGCCGGTTGCTAACCGGCGGTCTCGCGCAGTTCGTCGCGCACGACCTCCCACAGCGCGCGCACGAGCTTCTGCCGCGGATCGTCGCCCTGCAGCGCGAGCTTGTCGCAATACAGCCGGATCTCCATCGTCAGCGTGAACGGATGCGCGCCGCCGCGCGCCGCACGGTCGAGCCGGATCAGCCGGCCGCTCGCGACCGCGTCCTCGACCGCGCTGTGCGGCAGGAACGCGACGCCGTGCCCCGCGAGCGCCATCGCCTTCAGCCCTTCGGCCATGTCGGTTTCGTAGACGCGATCGAGGAACAGCCGCGTCGGCGCGTTCGCGATGATGACTTCCGTCATCCGGCCGAGATACGCGTTCGGTGTATACGACAGGTACGGCACGCGCGCGTCGGCCGTGCCGGGCAGCGTATAGCGCGGCCGGCCCGCGCGGCCGGGCGCCGAGAACGGGCTGATCGGCTCGCTGCCGAGGATCAGCATGTCGTAGCGCGCCGGATCGAGCGCGACCGGGTGGCTCGGGTGGTGGTAGCCCATCACGAGATCGCAGCCGCCCTCGACGAGCGACAGCACGGCGTCGTGCACGTTCAGCGCGCGCAGCCGTGTGTGGACCTGGCCCATCTTCGCCTCGATCCGCTGCAGCCAGCGCGGGAAATACGTGAGCGACAGCGTGTGCGGCACCGCGAACTCGATCGTCGGCACCGGCGCGCCGACGTGGCCGCGCAACAGCGTCCTCGCCTCGTGCGCCTGCGACAGCATCGTCAGCGCCTGCTCGTAGAAGATCTGCCCGGCCTGCGTGAGCCGCGTCGGATAGACCGAACGGTCGATCAGTTCGGTCGCGAGCCACGCTTCGAGCGCCTGGATGCGCCGCGAAAACGCCGGCTGCGATACGTGCCGCAGTTCGGCGGACCGGCTAAAGCTGCGCGTTTCCGCGAGCGAAACGAAGTCTTCTAGCCATTTCAGTTCCATGCAGGCGGGCGCGGCGGGCGGCGGTCGGGAAGAAGCCTGCATTCTACCGGCGGGCGGGCCCGGCCGGCGGCGGCGCGCCCGGCCCGGCGGCCCGCTGCGCACCGGCTCCGGGGCGGCGTCGGCACGCGGCGGCGCCCGCCGGCTGCGCGCGGCCGGGATCGTCGCGCGCCGATGGTAAAATGCCGGATTCTCCCTCCCCTCGCTCGACCCGGCCCCAAGGCCCGCCCGACCATGTCCGACACTCGTCCCGATACG
Organism: Burkholderia sp. NFPP32; assembly: GCF_900119325.1. NCBI lineage: Bacteria > Pseudomonadati > Pseudomonadota > Betaproteobacteria > Burkholderiales > Burkholderiaceae > Burkholderia > Burkholderia sp. NFPP32. The sequence continues at coordinate 784,773 of NZ_FPJP01000001.1, forward strand.
CTTTTCGCCCTCACCGCGCTCTCGCCCATCGACGGCCGCTACGCCAGCAAGACCGAAGCGCTGCGCGACTGGCTCTCCGAAGCCGCCTTCATGCGCCACCGCGTCACCGTCGAGGTGCACTGGCTGATCGCGCTGTCGCGCGCCGGCTTCGCGGAAGTCCCGCGCTTCTCCGACGCGTCCGAGCAGTTCCTGCTGCAGCTCGCCGAGCGCTTCACCGCGCACGACGCCGCGCGCATCAAGGAAATCGAGCGCGTGACGAACCACGACGTGAAGGCCGTCGAATACTGGCTGAAGGAATCGGTGAAGGGCCAGGCCGAACTCGAGAAGGCGAGCGAATTCATCCACTTCGCGTGCACGTCCGAGGACATCAACAACACGTCGCACGGGATGATGCTCGCCGGCGCGCGCGAACACGTGATCGTGCCGGCGCTGCGCACGGTCCACCAGCGCCTCGTCGCGCTCGCGCACGCGCACGCCGAACAGCCGATGCTGTCGCGCACGCACGGCCAGCCGGCCAGCCCGACGACGCTCGGCAAGGAACTCGCGAACGTCGCCGCGCGTCTCGCGCGTGCGATCGCCCGCATCGAGAAGGTCGAGATCCTCGGCAAGATGAACGGCGCGGTCGGCAACTTCAACGCGCACCTGTCCGCGTATCCGGAATTCGACTGGGAAGCGTTCTCGCGCGACGTGATCGAAAACCGCCTGAAGCTCACGTTCAACCCGTACACGATCCAGATCGAGCCGCACGACTACATGGCCGAGCTGTTCGACGCGGTCGCGCGCGCGAACACGATCCTGCTCGACCTCGACCGCGACGTGTGGGGCTACATCTCGGTCGGCTACTTCAAGCAGAAGACGAAGGCCGGCGAAATCGGCTCGTCGACGATGCCGCACAAGGTCAACCCGATCGACTTCGAGAACTCGGAAGGCAACCTCGGCCTCGCGAACGCGACGCTGCGCCACCTCGCCGACAAGCTGCCGGTGTCGCGCTGGCAGCGCGACCTGACCGACTCGACGGTGCTGCGCAACATGGGCGTCGCGCTCGGCTACTCGCTGCTCGCGTACGACTCGCTGATCCGCGGCCTCGACAAGCTCGAGGTGAACCCGCAGCGCCTGAACGAAGATCTCGACAACTGCTGGGAAGTGCTCGCCGAGCCGGTGCAGACGGTGATGCGCCGCTACGGCATCGAGAACCCGTACGAGCAGCTGAAGGAACTGACGCGCGGCAAGGGCATCACGCGCGAAGCGCTGCAGCAGTTCGTCGGCACGCTCGCGATCCCGCAGGACGCGAAGGACCGCCTGCTCGCGATGACGCCCGCGTCGTACATCGGCAAGGCCGTCGAACTCGCGAAGCGGATCGCGTAAGCGCCGCCTCCCCCGGACGAACGAAAGCCCGCTGCGAGCAATCGCAGCGGGCTTTTTCCTTTCAAGTGCTCAGAACGAAATCATCCGGCCCGGGTTGAGCGCGCTCATCACGCTCATCGCCGCTTTCGCAGCCGGGATCGCGATCGGCGACAACTGCCGCCCGAGCGGAATCTCGCGATGGTCGATGCCGGTCAGCATCGAGAAATCGTCGTTGCGGCCGACGAAATCGTCGCAGATCGCCTTGCCGATCCGCACCGTCTGCGCAACGCCGTGGCCGCTCCAGCCCTGCACCATGTACATCGGCACGCGGCTGTCGGTCTTGCGGCTGTCGGTGGCGCCGTTCAGCGTGAAGTCGCTGACGCCGCTCCAGCAGTAGTCGAGCGCGAAGCTGCCGTCGGCCTGCGGAAACACCGTGTTCAGCCGCGTCAGCAGATACGCGTTGACGTCGGGCTGCGCCCAGCAGCTGCCGGTGCCCTGCCCGCCGAACAGCAGCCGGTTGCCGCGCACCGGCCGGTAGTAGTCGATCTGGAACTGCGTGTCGTACACGGGCATGCCGGCCGGCATCAGCGTCGCGACATCGACGTCGAGCGGCGCCGTCACGCTCACGTACGTAAAGAACGGCACCGTTGTGGCCCCGCCGTCGTCGAGCAGCCGGAACGTGGTGTTGTGCAGCGCGAGCACGACGCCGCGGCGCGCGGTGATCGTGCCGCCCGGCGTCGTCGCGACGACGCCCGCAGGCGTTTCGTCGAGCTCGAGCACCTCGGTGCCCTCGAACAGCGCGCCGCCGTTCAGCCGGAAGCCGTGCACGAGGCCGCGCACGAGCGCGAGCGGATGGATCTGCCCGCCGATCGCGTCGATCGCCGCGCCGTGGTACAGCCCCGAGCGCACGTATTCGTCGTGCAGTTGATGGCGGCCGACGAGCGTCACGCCCGCGTCGCCGAGATGACGGCGCGCATCCGCACCGTCGAGCAGCGCGCTCATGTGGCCGGGGTGGACCGCCGCCGTGACGTGGCCGCGCTTGCGGTCGAGATCGAGCGCGTAACGCGCGCCGATCGCATCGATCAGGTCCATCGATTCGGTCGACGCGAAGCGCCACAGCCGCTTCGCATCGTCGTGCGACAGATGGTCGATCATGTCGGCCGCTTCCCAGCGCGCGAGGCCTGGCGTCAACTGCCCGCCGTTGCGGCCCGATGCGGCCGAGCCGACGTGATGCTTGTCGACGAGGATCGTGTCGACGCCCGCTTCCGCGAGATGCAGCGCGGCCGATGCGCCGAGCAGGCCCGCGCCGATGACGAGCACGTCGCACACGGCGTCGTGTGCGAGCGGCGCGCCGTTCGCGTGGCGCGACAGCGACGCCTCGTACCAGTTGGCCGGGCGCTCGCCGTCGTAGCGGGCCGGGTTGCACCAGTTCCAGTTGTCTTTCTCGATGTTCAGTTGCGTTTGCTCGAAACGCGATTCGCCCTGGATCAGGGGTTGGTGATTGGAAGTCATGATTGCACTTGCATGGTCTTGGGCCGCCTGTCGAAGCCTTCTGGCTTTGCGTGTGGGGCAGCCGGTTCCACATGGGTGTCAACGAGAAAAGGGGCGCGATGGCCCGTGTTGACGGCGGACACGCTCGTGCCGCCTGGATCCCGGACTGTGCGAAAGCACGCATTGAAAGGTGCCGGGACACCCAATTTCTACATCGCAGAAATAATTCTACAGTGTAGAATAAGCTTTCGTCAAGTTTACGGCCGGATCCGCTCCGGCCGCCAGCCCGCATCGATGAAAGACAAACCCGCCCAGGGCCCGCGCGGCCTCGACAAGGACGCGATCGTCGCGGCCGCGCTCGCGCTGCTCGAAGACGTCGGCGAAGCCGCATTCAGCGTACGCAAGCTCGCGCAGTCGGTCGGCTGCGACCCGATGAGCGTGCTGTATCACTTCAAGTCGAAGGACGGCCTGAGCCGCGCGATCGCGAACGCGCTGTCGCGCTCGCTCGTGCCGGTCGACGACACGCTGCCGTGGCGCGAACGGCTGCGCGATCTCGCGCGCCAGTACCGCGCGCTCGCGCTGCGCCACCCGGCCGCGTTCGCGCTGCTGCAGCGCCACATGAGCACGGGGCCGGCCGATCTCGCGCACATCGAGGCCGTGCACCGTGCGCTGGTCGACGCCGGCATCCCGCGCGCGGCGCTGCCGTCGGTGTGCGTCGGCTGGTATGCGAGCGTAATCGGGCTCGCCGCCGCCGAGGCCGGCGGCCTCACGCGGCCCGCGAACGACGTGGAGCTGGCGGAAATGAACGCGCTGTCGGACACCGCGCATCCGCTCGTCAGGTCGGCCGCCCCGCTCTATGCGCAGCTCGATCCGGAGATCGTGCACGACACGATGCTCGACGTGCTGCTCGACGGCATCGCGAAGCGCGCGCACGCGGCCTGACCGGCTGGCGCGCCGCCAACGAAAAAGGCGCCCCGAAGGGCGCCTTTTTCATCACGATTGCCGCGAATCGCGCTCAGTGCTGCTGCGCGAGACCGATCTTCACCATCACCTGATCGACGATCTGTTCGGGCGTCAGCTCGATGCTGACCACGATCGCTTCGTCCGGGCCCGGCTCCTCGAGCGTGTCGAGCTGGCTCTTCAGCAGCGACGGATCGAAGAAATGGCCGGTGCGGGTCTTCAGGCGCTCGCGCAAGACGTCGAACGAACCCTGCAGATACACGAACCGCACGTCGGTGTCGGTGCCGCGCAGCACGTCGCGGTACGAACGCTTCAGCGACGAGCACGTGAACACGGCCGTCTCGCCCGCGCGCTGCTTTTCCTCGATGGCCTCGCGGATCGAGCGCAGCCACGGCCAGCGGTCGTCGTCGGTGAGCGGAATGCCGTGGTGCATCTTTTCCTTGTTCGCCGCGCTGTGAAACGCGTCGCCGTCGGTATAGCTGCACGACAGGCGTTCCGCCAGCATTTCGCCGATTCGCGACTTGCCCGCGCCCGACACGCCCATTGCGATCAGAATCATTGACTACCCCTTGTTACAAAACCATGCTCAGCAGCAGCGTGAAGCTCAGGCCGAGCACCGAGATGATCGTTTCGAGCAGCGTCCACGTCTTGAACGTCTGGCCGACCGTCATCCCGAAATATTCCTTGATCAGCCAGAAGCCGCCGTCGTTCACGTGCGAGAAGATCAGCGAGCCCGAGCCCGTCGCGAGCACCAGCAGTTCCGGACGGACTGCCGCCCCCGATGCCGCCGCGATCGGTGCGACGATGCCGCAGGCGGTCGTCATCGCGACCGTCGCCGAGCCCGTGGCCAGACGAATCAGCGCGGCGACGAACCAGCCGAGCAGCAGCGGCGACAGGTGCGCCTGCGTGGCCGTTGCGACGATCTGCTGCGAGATCCCGCTATCACGCAGGATACCGCCAAAGCCGCCGCCCGCGCCGACGATCAGCGTGATCCCGGCGATCGGTGCCAGGCACTCGCCGCAGAACTTCTGGATCTGGTCGCGGTTGAAGCCCTGCAGCTTGCCGAACGTGAAGAAGCTCACGAGCACGGCGATCAGCAGCGCGACGTCCGAGTTGCCGGCAAAGCGCAGCAGGTTGTTCGGCAGCGTCTTCGGCGCGAAGACCAGGTCGGCCCAGCTGCCGACCAGCATCAGGATCACCGGCAGCAGGATCGTGAACAGCGTGATGCCGAAGCCCGGCAGCTCGCGCTTCTTGCCTTCGGTGTGCGTATCGACGAATTGCGCGGCGAGCGGGTTGTTCTCCGGCAGCTTCACGAACTTCGAGATCGTCAGCGCGAACAGCGGGCCCGCGACGATCGCGGTCGGCACGCCGACGATCAGGCCGAATGCGATCGTCTTGCCGATATCGGCGCCGTACTGCTGGACCGCGAGCAGCGCGGCCGGGTGCGGCGGGATCAGCCCGTGCACGACCGACAGGCCGGCCACCATCGGCAGGCCGACGACGAGCAGCGACTTGCCGGTGCGCTTCGCGACGTTGAACGCGATCGGGATCAGCAGCACGAAGCCGACTTCGAAGAACACCGGCAGGCCGACGATGATCGCGACGAACATCATCGCCCAGTGGATGTTCTTTTCACCGAACCAGTCGATCAGCGTGGTCGCGATCCGTTCGGCGCCGCCCGATTCGGCCATCATCTTGCCGAGCATCGTGCCGAGGCCGACGACGATCGCGATGTGGCCGAGCGTATTGCCGTTGCCCGTCTCGAACGACTTGACGATCTTGTCCATCGGCATCCCGACCACTAGGCCGAGGCCGAGCGACACGATGATGAGCACCAGGAACGGATAGATCTTGAACCGCGCGATCATCACGATCAACGCCACGATCGCGATCACGGTATAGATGAGCAGCATGCTGCCTTGGACAGCCCCCATGTGGACTCCTCCTTGGGATTATTCGAACCGGGCGGATCGTTGCGAGTATGCCCGGCTATGCAGGTCTCCGAAACAGCGGGGAGACCCCCACCGTCAGGACGCTGAATTTTACTTATCTTTGCGGTTCGCGGATAGAACCGGTTCCATCAGCAAAAACCCTCGGTAAAACAAGCACTAAGCGCTTGTCTTCCGAGGGTCAAACCGTCATTCCGTACAAATCTTAACGGGGCAGCTGGCTCGCAGCTTGCGCGAGGCGCGTGACTTCGGCCCAGTCCTGCGCGGCGAGCGCCGCCTTCGGCGTGAGCCATGAGCCGCCGACGCACACGACGTTCGGCAGCTTCAGGAAATTCGGCGCGGTGTCGACCGTGATGCCGCCCGTCGGGCAGAACTTCAGCGCAGGGAACGGGCCGTGGAACGCCTGCAGCATCGGCACGCCGCCCGCCTGCTGCGCGGGGAAGAACTTCACGATCTCGTAGCCGAATTCGAGCGCCTGGATGATGTCGCTCGGCGTCATCACGCCCGGCAGCAGCGGCAGGCCCGCGTCGAGCGACGCGAGGTGCAGGTCCTTCGTCAGGCCCGGCGACACGCCGAACTTCGCGCCCGCGCGCTTCGCCTGCGCGCAGTGCTCGGGCTTCGTGATCGTGCCGACGCCGACGACGATGTCGTCCGCGAGCTGGCTCGCGCGCTGGATCGCCTCCAGGCCGGCCGGCGTGCGCAGCGTGATCTCGAGCACCTTCACGCCGCCCGCGTGCAACGCGCGCGACACGTGCTCGCCCTGCTCGACCGAGTCGAATGCGAGCACCGGAATGACCGGGCCCAGCTTCACGATTTCAGCAATCGTCTTCATCAAATTCGCTCCTTGAAATTCATGCGTCGACGCGGACGGCCGCTTCGCCGACCAGCGTCCCGAAAACCGATGCGCCCTGCTCGGCCGGCGCCGCGGCCGCGCGGAACACGCCGAACAGTTCGCGCCCGAAACCGACCTCGTTCTCGGCCTGGTGCAGCGGCTGCGCGACCGGGCGCGCGTGCCACTCGGCGTCGTCGACCTCGATGTCGAGCACGCCGGCTTCCGCGTCGATCACGAGCGTGTCGCCCGTCTTCACCTTGCCGAGCGGGCCGGCCAGCAGCGCTTCCGGCGACACGTGGATCACGGCCGGCACCTTGCCCGACGCGCCCGACATGCGGCCGTCGGTCACCAGCGCGACGTGGAAGCCCTGATCCTGCAGCACGCCGAGCAGCGGCGTCAAACGGTGCAGCTCGGGCATCCCGTTCGCGCGCGCACCCTGGAAGCGCACGACCGCGACGAAATCGCGCTTCAGCTCGCCGCGATCGAACGCTTCCTGCACGGCTTCCTGCGAATCGAACACGATCGCGGGCGCCGTCACCTTGCGGTGCTCGGGCGCGACCGCCGAAATCTTGATCACGCCGCGGCCGAGCCGGCCCTGCATCAGGCGCAGGCCGCCGTCCGGCTGGAACGGGTCGCGGATGCCGCGCAGCACCTTCGTGTCGTGGCTCTCGGCCGCGCCGTCGACCCACGTGAGCTTGCCGTCGATCAGCTTCGGCTCCTTCGTATAGTGCGACAGCCCCTTGCCGGCAACTGTCGTCACGTCCTCGTGCAGCAGCCCGCCTTCGAGCAGGTTGCGCACCAGGAATGCGACGCCGCCCGCCGCGTGGAAGTGGTTCACGTCGGCCTTGCCGTTCGGGTAGATCTTCGCGAGCAGCGGCACGACGGCCGACAGTTCGTCGAAATCGTTCCAGTCGATCAGGATGCCGGCCGCGCGCGCGATCGCGACGAGGTGCAGCGTGTGGTTGGTCGAGCCGCCCGTCGCGAGCAGCGCGACGATCCCGTTGACGATCGCCTTCTCGTCGATCACATGGCCGATCGGCGTGTAACGGCCGCGCTCGACGGTCAGGTCGAGCACGCGGCGCGCGGCCTCGGCCGTCAGCGCGGTGCGCAGCGGCGTGTGCGGATGGACGAACGCCGAACCCGGCAGGTGCAGGCCCATCAGCTCCATCAGCATCTGGTTGCTGTTCGCGGTGCCGTAGAACGTGCAGGTGCCGTGGCCGTGATACGCGGCCGATTCGGCTTCGAGCAGCGCGTCGCGACCGACCTGGCCGGTCGCGAACTGCTGGCGGATCTTCGCCTTGTCGTCGTTCGACAGGCCGCTCGTCATCGGGCCGGCCGGCACGAAAATGGTCGGCAGGTGGCCGAACTGCAGCGCGCCGATCAGGAGGCCCGGCACGATCTTGTCGCAGATGCCGAGGCAGAGCGCCGCGTCGAACATGTTGTGCGTGAGCGCGATCGACGTGCCCATCGCGATCGCCTCGCGCGAGAACAGCGACAGCTCCATCCCCGGGTTGCCCTGCGTGACGCCGTCGCACATCGCCGGCACGCCGCCCGCGAACTGCGCGACACCGCCGTTCTCGCGCGCGGCGGCCTTGATGATGTCGGGGAAATCCTTGTACGGCGCGTGCGCGGACAGCATCTCGTTGTACGAGGACACGATGCCGATGTTCGGCTCGCGAATCGTCTTGATCGCGAACTTGTCGCTGCCCTCGAGGCCCGCAAAGCCGTGCGCGAGGTTCGCGCAGGACAGCGCGCCGCGCGCCGGGAACTTGCCCTGCGCGCCGTCGATGCGGTGCAGATAGGCGGAACGGGTCGATTGGCTGCGAGCGATCACGCGTTCGGTGACCTTCGCCAGAGTGGGGTGCAGCGACGTCATGCTGGGCGCTCCTGTATGCCGGCCGACACCGGCGGTTGGAATCGTGGGGACGGTCGAATGCATCGACTGAACGAAGCCAGTCTAGTAGAAAAACTACAAGCATGCAATGCAGATCGATTCGCGCGCAACCCTCGTTCCCGCCACCAGCATGGCTTTGATCAGTAAAAACCCTAATTACCCCCACCATCATCGCGCCGCAAGCACTGCAATAACGCTAGCATTTCAATGTAGATTTTCTACAATTTGATTGCGATACACTGCTCATCCGAACCCGATTTCCAGCCACTGCCCCATGCTGCCTCGCATTGAAGCGATCCGCGCCGAGCTGCGCCCGTCCGAGCGCAAGCTCGCCGACTACATCCTCGCCGCGCCGCGCGAGGTGCTCGATCTCGCGATGACCGAGCTGTCGACGCGCGCGGGCGTCAGCCAGCCGACGATCGCGCGCTTCTGCCAGGCGCTCGGCTGCAGCGGCTTTCGCGAATTCAAGATCCGGCTCGCGCAGAGCGTCGCGCCGGGCGTGTCGTCGGTGTATCGCGACGTCGAGCCCGACGAACCGGCGCCCGGCATCATCGGCAAGGTGTTCGACCGCACGATCGGCGCGCTGATCGAGGTGCGCAACAGCCTGTCCGCGGGCAGCGTCGCCGATGCGATCGCGCTGCTGTCGAACGCGTCGCGCATCGAGTTCTACGGCGCCGGCGGCTCGGGCATCGCCGCGCAGGACATCCAGCACAAGTTCTTCCGGCTCGGCGTGCCGAGCGTTGCGTATTCGGATCCGCACACGTTCTCGATGTCGTCGGCGCTGCTCGGGCCGCACGATGTCGTCGTCGCGATCTCGAACACCGGCCGCACGCGCGACATCGTCGACGCCGCGCGCTCCGCGCTCGCGTGCGGCGCGAAAGTCGTCGCGATCACGCAGAGCCATTCGCCGCTCGCGAAGCTCGCGACGGTGAGCCTCGCGTCGAACGTCGCCGAGGAAACGGACGTGTTCTCGCCGATGACGTCGCGGATGTCGCATCTCGCGATCGGCGACATCCTCGCGGTCGGCGTCGCGCTGTCGCGCGGCCCCGCGCTGATGGAACGGGTCGGCCGCGCGAAGGAAGCGATCACGCGCCGCCGAATCGACGACGGCGCGAAGGATTGAACAGGCGCCACACGGAAACAGTGCGTAAACGAACAACGGCACCCCAAGGGGCGCCGTTGCGCATGGATCGGGCCGGCAGCCTCGCCGGCCGCACCGCTCAAAACGGCTTGATCACGACCAGAGCGACCGCCGCGAGCATGCCGAGCACCGGCAGCTCGTTGAACACGCGGTACCACTTGTCGGTGCGGCGGTTCTCGCCGCGCTCGAACACCCGCAGCAGGTGCCCGCAGTATGCGTGATAGACGATGAGCAGCAGCACGACCGTCACCTTCGCATGGATCCAGCCCTGCCCCTGGCCGATGCCGATCGCGAGCCAGAGCCATAGCCCGCAGGCCAGCGCCGGCACCGCGATCATCGTCATGAAGCGGAACAGCTTGCGCGCCATCAGCAGCAGGCGTCGAACGGCGGCCGGATCGGTTTCCATGGCCAGGTTCACGTAGATGCGCGGCAGGTAGAACAGCCCCGCGAACCACGCGGCGATCAGAACGATATGGAACGTCTTGATCCAGAGCATTGCCATCGGTTGTGCGCCTCGCTTTACTGGCGGCCTTCGCCGTGTCCGAGCACGACGTACTTCAGCGACGTCAGCCCTTCCAGGCCCACGGGGCCGCGTGCGTGCAGCTTGTCGTTCGAGATGCCGATTTCCGCGCCGAGACCGAATTCGAAGCCGTCCGCGAAGCGCGTCGACGCGTTGACCATCACGCTCGCCGAATCGACCTCGCGCAGGAAACGCATCGCGCGGTCGTGATCCTCGGTGACGATCGCATCCGTGTGATGCGAGCCGTATTGGTTGATGTGCTCGATTGCGGCGTCGAGGCCGTCGACCACCTTGATCGCGAGCACCGGCGCGAGATATTCGGTGTGCCAGTCTTCCTCGGTCGCGTCGACGAGCGGGCCGACGCCCGCGTCGGCGAGCACCGCGCGCGCGGCCGCATCGACGCGCAGCTCGACCTGCTTGTCGTGATACAGCCTGCCGAGCGGCGGCAGCAGCTTCGCCGCGATGCCGCTCGCGACGAGCAGCGTCTCCATCGTGTTGCAGGTGCCGTAGCGGTGCGTCTTCGCGTTGTCGCAGACGGTCAGCGCCTTGTCGAGATCGGCGCGATCGTCGACGTACACGTGACAGATGCCGTCGAGGTGCTTGATCATCGGCACGCGCGCCTCGTTGATCAGGCGCTCGATCAGGCTCTTGCCGCCGCGCGGCACGATCACGTCGACGTATTCGGTCATCGTGATCAGCTTGCCGACCGCCGCGCGATCGGCCGTCGCGACGACCTGCACCGCGTCCTGCGGCAAGCCGGCCGCCGCGAGCCCTTCGCCGATCAGCTTCGCGAGCGCCGTGTTCGATTCGAGCGCTTCGGAGCCGCCGCGCAGGATCGTCGCGTTGCCCGACTTCAGGCACAGCGCGGCCGCGTCGATCGTCACGTTCGGGCGCGACTCGTAGATGATGCCGATCACGCCGAGCGGCACGCGCATCTGGCCAACCTGGATCCCGCTCGGGCGGTACTTGAGGTTGCCGATCTCGCCGATCGGATCGGCCAGCGACGCAACCTGGCGCAGGCCTTCGACCATCGTATTCAACGCGTTGTCCGACAGCGTCAGGCGGTCGACGAACGCCGCATCGAGCCCTTTTTCACGGGCGCGGGCGACGTCGCGCGCATTCGCGTCCTTCAGCGTCTGCGCGTCGCGTTCGATCGCGCGGGCCACGGCGTCGAGCGCCGCGTTCTTCGCGGCCGTGCTGGCGCGCGCCATCGCGCGGGAAGCGTGCCGGGCGCGACGGCCCAGGTCGGTCATGTACTGATCGATATCCATCGTGTGACTCGAGAAGCAAGCCGCGCCGGGCGGCATGAATTCGTGGGGAAGCGAGGGGACGGCCATCCGTGGGGCGGCCATCCGTGGGGCGGCCATCCGCGGGTGGCCATCCGTGGGGCGCGGCAACCGGAAGGCCGCGCCGCGGATGGCCGCCCCGGCTTTCGAAGCATTGTAAGCGGGTTGCGCAGCGCGCGCTGAAGGCCCGAACGGGACTTAGCGTCGCACGCGACCCGCGGTCGGCGGTCGCTCGCCGCGCGCGCCCGCGACCGTCATCGCGAGCTGGAACAGCCCGTCCCACGGATCGGGCGGCGGTTGATCCTGCGTGCGGCGGCCCGGCACGACGGCCGTGAGCCCCTTGACCTGCCGGTCGAGCTGCGCGGCGAATGCGAGCGCCTTCTCCAGCACGGGTTCCGACACGCGGTTCAGCGCGGGGCCGATCAGCCGCTCGCGCGGGCCCCACACGCGGTTCTCGCGCAACAGCGTCGCCAGCGGCTTGCCGGCGGTCGCGCCGCGCTTGATCCGCAGCAGCGTGCGCAACTCCTCGACGACGGCCCACATCACGAGCACGATCGCCTCGCCCTCGCCCTTCAGCCCGTCGATCATCCGCGCGAGCCGTGCGGCGTCGCCGGCGAGCATCGCCTCGTTCAGCTTGAACACGTCGTAGCGCGCGACGTTCAGCACCGCATCGTGCACCTGCTCGAACGACAGCGCGCCCTGCGGATACAGCAGCCCGAGCTTCTGGATTTCCTGGTGCGCGGCGAGCAGGTTGCCTTCGACGCGCTCCGCGATGAACTGCAGCGCGCGCCGCCCGTCGTCGCCGGCCGCGACGCGCTGGCCCTGCATCGACAGGCGCAGGCCGATCCAGTTCGGCAGTTGCGCGCGGTCGACCGGATCGATCTTCAGCGCGACGCCGCCGTTCTGCAGCGCGGTAAACCACGCGGATTTCTGCGTGGCCGCATCGAGACGCGGCAGCGTGACGAGCATCAGCGCATCGGGATTGGCGGTGGCCGCGAGCGTCTTCAGCGCATCGGCGCCTTCCTTGCCGGGCTTGCCCGACGGAATGCGCAGCTCGATCAGCTGGCGCTCGCCGAACAGCGACATCGCCTGGGTCGCGCCGAGCAGCACGCTCCAGTCGAAGCCGCGCTCGACCGTATGCACCGAACGCTCGGTGAAGCCAGCCGCGCGCGCGGCCGCACGAATGCGGTCGCATGCTTCCTGCGCGAGCAGCGGCTCGTCGCCGTAGACGGTATAGAGCCCGGCCAACCCCTTCGCGAGGTGCGGCTCCAGCGCATCAAGTCGCAATTGCATCGGTGCGTGCGCCGTCGATCAGAGCGGCGGCGGCGGCAGCGGCGCGCGCGGCGCGACGCCCGGCACCACGTCCTCCGGCGCCGGCGTCAGCGAGTGGACGATCGCGAGACGCCGCATCAACTGGTCGACCGCATCGTTCTGCATGTCGCCGTACAGGATGTCGGCTTCCTGCGCCTTCGCGTTCGTGTACTGGTCGCTGTACGTCATCGCGCGGTTCAGCGCGATCGCGCTCGGCGGGATCAGCACGGTGCCGTCCTTGCTCGTCAGCGTGTAGTTCAGCGTATAGAACAGCGCGTACTCCTGTGCCGAGCCGTACTTGTTGAGCGTCAGCGTGTTCTGGCCACGCGACTCCCACATGCGCAGCACGGCGTCGGCGTCGTCCGCCGACTTGACGATCTTCGTGTCGCTGCCGGCCTCGACGAGGCGCGTGAGCCGCGCCTCGACGGGCGCCGGCGCGCCGGCCACCAGCAGGTGCTTGAACGCATAGTCCTGCTGGCCCCGCAACTGGAAGCCGCATGCCGACAGCGCAACCGCGCTGCCGACGAGCATCAAAAACGATCTGCGGATCACCTTCGCTCCTTCTGGGTACGTCCGACGGCCGGCGGCCGTCAGACGACGATGTTCACGAGGCGGCCCGGCACGACGACGATCTTCTTCGCCGGCTTGCCGTCGCTGAACTTCGCGAACGCGTCGTCGGCCACCGCCGCGGCTTCGATCGCCTCGCGGCTCGCGTCCTTCGCGACCTTCAACGCGCCGCGCACCTTGCCGTTCACCTGCAGCACGAGTTCGATCTCGGCCTGCTCGAGCGCGGCTTCGTCGACCTTCGGCCACGGTGCATCGAGCAGCGGGCCGAATTCGTCCGCGTAGCCGAGCGCCTTCCACAGCTCGAACGTGACGTGCGGCACGACCGGGTACAGCACGCGCAGCAGCACGCCGTACGTTTCGCGCAGCACGCCGGGCGTCGCGCCCTTCGCGCCGTCGACCGCGTTCAGCATCTTCATCGCGGCCGACACGACCGTGTTGTACTGCAGGCGCTGGTAGTCGAAATCGGCCTGCTTCAGCACGCTGTAGATCTCGCGGCGCAGCGCCTTGTCGGCTTCGCCGAGCGCGGCCGCATCGAAGCCCGCGCGCGCGGCGAGCGCTTCGCGGTTCGCGTAACCGAAGCTCCACACGCGGCGCAGGAAGCGGCTCGCGCCCTCGACGCCGGCGCCCGACCACTCGAGCTGCTGCTCGGGCGGTGCGGCGAACATCGTGAACAGGCGCGCGGTATCGGCGCCGTACAGGTCGATCAGCACCTGCGGATCGACACCGTTGTTCTTCGACTTCGACATCTTCTCGATGCCGCCGAGCACGACCGGCTGGCCGTCCGTGTTCAACGTCGCGCCGACCGGGCGGCCCTTGTCGTCGTGCGTGACCGTCACGTCGGCCGGGTTGTACCAGGTCTTCTTGCCCGATGCGTCTTCGCGGTAGAACGTCTCGTTCAGCACCATCCCCTGCGTGAGCAGGTTCTTCGCCGGCTCGCCGAACTTCACGAGGCCGAGGTCGCGCATCACCTTGGTCCAGAAGCGCGAATACAGCAGGTGCAGGATCGCGTGCTCGATGCCGCCGATGTATTGATCCATCGGCATCCAGTAGTCGGTGCGTGCGTCGACCATCGTCTCGGCGTCCGGCGCCGTGTAGCGCGAGAAGTACCACGACGAATCGACGAAGGTATCCATCGTGTCGGTTTCGCGCTTCGCGGCCGCGCCGCACTTCGGGCACGTGCAGTTCAGGAACGCTTCCGACTTCGCGAGCGGATTGCCCGAGCCGTCCGGCACGAGGTCTTCCGGCAGCACGACGGGCAGATCCTTCTCCGGCACCGGCACGTCGCCGCACGACGGGCAGTGGATGATCGGGATCGGCGTGCCCCAGTAGCGCTGGCGCGATACGCCCCAGTCGCGCAAGCGCCACGTGACCTGCTTGTCGCCGAAGCCGCCGGCCTTCAGGTCGGCCGCGATCGCGTCGACCGCCGCGCCGTATGCGAGGCCGTCGTACTTGCCGCTGTTGACGCAGGCCGCGACTTCCTTGTCGCCGTACCACTCCTGCCACGCGTCGAGCGAGTACGTCTGGCCTTCGGCCGCGATCACCTGCTTGATCGGCAGGTCGTATTTCTTCGCGAACGCGAAGTCGCGCTCGTCGTGCGCGGGCACGCCCATCACCGCGCCTTCGCCATAGCTCATCAGCACGTAGTTGCCGATCCACACCTCGACGGGCTCGCCCGTCAGCGGATGCGTGACCGAGAAGCCCGTCGCGACGCCCTTCTTCTCCATCGTCGCGACGTCGGCCTCGGCGACGCCGCCGCGCTTGCATTCGTCGATGAACGCCAGCAGTTCGGGCTTGTCCTGTGCAAGGCGCGTGGCGAGCGGGTGCTCGGCCGCGACCGCGCAGAACGTGACGCCCATGATCGTGTCGGCGCGCGTCGTGAACACGCGCAGCAGCTTCTTCTCGCCGTCGAGTTCGTACGGGAAGCCGAAGTTCACGCCGAAGCTCTTGCCGATCCAGTTCTGCTGCATGATCTTCACGCGCTCGGGCCAGCCGAGGCCGTCGAGATCGTTCAGCAGCTCATCCGCGTACTGCGTGATCCGCAGGTAGTACATCGGGATCTCGCGCTTTTCGACGAGCGCGCCCGAACGCCAGCCGCGGCCGTCGATCACCTGCTCGTTCGCGAGCACGGTCTGGTCGACCGGATCCCAGTTCACGGTGCCCGTCTTCTTGTACGCGATGCCCTTCTCGAGCATCTTCAGGAACAGCCACTGGTTCCACTTGTAGTAGTCGGGCTTGCACGTTGCGATCTCGCGCGACCAGTCGATCGCGAGGCCCATCGACTGCATCTGGCCCTTCATGTAGTCGATGTTGTCGTAGGTCCACTTCGCGGGCGGCACGCCGTTCGCCATCGCGGCGTTCTCGGCCGGCATCCCGAACGCGTCCCAGCCCATCGGCATCAGCGTGTTGTAGCCGTTCATCCGCAGATAGCGGTACATCACGTCGTTGATCGTGTAGTTGCGCACGTGACCCATGTGCAGCTTGCCAGACGGGTACGGCAGCATCGACACGCAGTAGAACTTCGGCTTCTGCGAATCTTCCTTCGTCTTGTAGGCATCGGCTGCGCGCCAGTCGCCCTGGGCGGCGGCTTCGACGTCGGCGGGTACGTATCTCTCGTGCATGGTGTGGTTCGGACTAGGCTTTAAGCGGCGCGACGGCTCGCGCGCAGGAGTGGATCGAAATTCGTGCTTGCCCGGCGGACCTGCAGGTTCGCTGTTGCCGGACCTGTTCACGGTTTCCGGGTATTTTCCGGGTAACCCGCAGCATGCCCGGGTAGCCTGGAAAATTCCGGGTTACCTTGAAAAAGCCTGCCAACCGGGAAAAACGATGATTATACCGCCCGCGCCGGCCCGTACGGCCGGTCTCGCAGCGGTCGGCCGATCCCGCGGCGGGCGTGGACCGGCCGGAAGATCCGCTCAGCGGTTCGCCGGCACGGCAGACGGCGCGGCGGAACCGCCCGCCTGCGGCGGCACGTCGGTCACGAAGCCGATCCGCGTGAGGCCCGCGGCCTGCGCGGCACCCATCACCTGCGCGATCACGTCGTAGCGCGTCGCGCGCGACGCACGCAGCCGCAGCTCGGGCGGCGCGCCGCCCGCGGCGGCGGCCCGGAAGCGCGCGGGCAGCGCGTCGAGCGCAACCGGCGCGTCGTCCCAGTACAGCTTGCCCGCGTCGTCGATCGACAGCGTGACGGATTGCGGCGTGTCGCGCGCGACGCTGGCCGCGACCTTCGGCAGGTCGAGCCGGATCGCGTGCGTCATCAGCGGCGCGGTAATGATGAAGATGACGAGCAGCACCAGCATCACGTCGATCAGCGGCGTCATGTTGATCTCCGCCATCGGCGCGGAGGTCTTGTGGTGCTCGAGTCCGCCGAAAGCCATGGTCGTTCCTCCCGGGCCGGCGCGTCAGGCGCCCTGCGCGCACACGAACACGTGCAGGTCGCGCGCGAAGCCGTCGAGTTCCTCGGCGAGCTGCCGCACGAGCCGCCCGAGGATGTTGTAGGCCAGCACGGCCGGAATCGCGACGACGAGCCCGAACGCGGTCATGATCAGCGCCTCGCCGACCGGCCCCGCGACGTTCTCGATCTGCGCCTGCCCGCTCGCGGCGATGCTGCCGAGCGCGTGGTAGATGCCCCACACGGTGCCGAGCAGCCCGACGAACGGCGCGGTGCTGCCGATCGACGCGAGCAGCACCTGGCCGAATTCGAGACGCCGCTGCGAGCGCAGCATCGCGTGGCGCAACGCGCGCAGCACGCGTTCGCCGCGCTCGACGCGCGCGGCCAGCGCAGCCGGATCGTGATCGTCGGCCGCATCGCGCGCGGCTTCGGCGAGCGGCACGAACACGCGCTCGCGATCGGCGCCGGCGAGCGCGGCGATGCCCGCGTCGAGCGACGGCGCTCGCCAGAACGCGGCGAGCGCGCGCGGCCCCTGCCGCTTCGCGCGGACCAGCAGCCAGGCTTTCATGAAGAGGAAGCACCAGCTGGCGACGGACATCGCCAGCAGCACATAGGCAACGGCATGCGTGATCGCATCGCCGCTTTCGAGGTAGTGGACAACGCCGGTGGGAATCGCCATCGGAGTTTCCCCGTTGGGTGTCAGCGCAGGCCGAGCACGTCCTGCATGTCGAACAGGCCGGCGCCGCGCGCCGACAGGAAGCGGACCGCGCGCAGCGCGCCCTGCGCGTACGACACGCGGCTCGACGACTTGTGCGTGATCTCGATGCGCTCGCCGATCCCGGCGAACAGCACGGTGTGATCGCCGACGATGTCGCCGCCGCGCACCGCGGCAAAGCCGATCGACGACGGATCGCGTTCGCCCGTCACGCCGTGGCGGCCGTACACCGCGCAATCGTCGAGCGAGCGCCCGAGCGCGCCGGCGACGGCTTCGCCCATCATCAGCGCGGTGCCCGACGGCGCATCGACCTTGTGGCGGTGATGCGCCTCGATGATCTCGATGTCGTAGCCGTGCGAGAAATGCTTGGCCGCGAATTCGAGCAGCTTCAGCGTGACGTTCACGCCGACGCTCATGTTCGCTGCGAACACGATGCCGATCTTGCCCGCGGCGGCCTGCAGTTCGGCCTTCTGCTCGGCGGTGAAGCCGGTCGTGCCGATCACGAGCTTCACGTCGTGGCGCAGCGCGGCCTCGACGTGCGCGATCGTGCCTTCCGGGCGCGTGAAATCGATCAGGTAGTCGGCCTGCGCGAACACGGCGTCGAGGTCGTCGGTCAGCTTGATCCCGGTTTCCTTGCCGAGGAACGCGCCGGCGTCCTGGCCGAGGAACGGCGAATCGGCGCGGTCGAGCGCGCCGACGAGCTGTGCGTCGGGATCGTTGAGAACGGCTTCGATCAGCATCCGGCCCATTCGGCCCGATGCGCCGGCAATCGCAATCTTCATGGCTTTCTACACGACAGGTCTAAAGGCGGGCGGCGCAAGCCGCCCCGTTTCCGCACGCCGGCCGCTTACTGCGACTGGGCCGGCGCGGTGAGCGGCTGGTTCTGCAGCGTGTCCGAGCCTTGCGGGCCGACCGGCGGCGACGCCTCGCTCGACGCGTTCGGCTGCGGCGGACGATGGAACTGGAACTGCGGCTGGATCGCCGGCACCGCGCCCGGCGGCTGGCCGCCCGGCACCGGCGCACCGGCGGCAGCCTGCGCGGCCGGCGCGAAGCGGCGCGCGTTCGAGCCCTGACCCGATACCTGGTTGGTCGCGCGGTTCGCCGCGCGGGCGGCCTGCGCGTTCGCATCCTGGTCGACCACCGCGCCGGACGCCGGCACGGCGGACGGGCTGGCGACAGCCTCCGGCGCCGGCGCGCTCGCCGCTTGTGCAGCGCGCGCGGCAGCCGCCTCGGAAGCGGCCTTCGCCGCCGCGGCCGCCTTCGCCTTCTTGCCGCCGCGGTCGCCGTCGATGTCGGCCAGCAGGTCGAGCTCGGACGGCAGGTTCTCGGCGCCGGTCCAGCCCGCGAGGCGATCGCCCGAGAAGGTCACGACGAGATCGCGCTGCTGGACGATCGATGTCGAGCCGCGCTTGAAGTAGAAGAGGTAATCCCAGCGGTCGGCGTGGAACATGTCCGCCAGCAGCGGCGTGCCGAGCAACGCGCGCACCTGCTCGCGCGTCATGCCGACCTGCAGTTGTGCGGCCTTCTCCTGCGACACGAAGTTGCCCTGCACGACGGTGATCCGATAGGGCGTGATGCTCTGCGCGATGCGCTGCGTCACGCTGTCGTACGACGAACAACCAGCCAGCGCCGCAACGGCGGCGGCAGCGATGATGGCACTCCGCATGCGACTCCTCTGAAAGTGCGAAAGCGTTTCTGGGATCATTTCCTTCACCGTGCTGGCCTGCGTCGCAGGCCGCGCGTGTATCTGGAACGGCGAAAAGCCGGTAACATTGAAGCCCTGCATTGTACTCTAGGGATGCCTAGCCATGACCAATCCGACGGATCTCAAGAATATCGGGCTAAAGGCCACCCTACCGCGCCTCAAGATTCTCGAGATCTTCCAGCAGAGCCCCGTGCGCCACCTGACGGCGGAAGACGTCTACCGGAACCTGCTCAACGAGCAGCTCGACATCGGGCTCGCCACCGTCTACCGCGTGCTGACGCAGTTCGAGCAGGCCGGCCTGCTCACGCGCAGCAACTTCGAATCCGGCAAGGCCGTGTTCGAACTGAACGAAGGCTCGCACCACGACCACCTCGTGTGCCTCGATTGCGGCCGCGTCGAGGAATTCTTCGACGCCGAGATCGAAGGCCGCCAGCAGGCGATCGCAAAGGAGCGCGGCTTCCGGCTCCAGGAGCACTCGCTCGCGATGTACGGTTCCTGCACGACCGAGAACTGCCCGCACCGCAAGCACTGAATCGCGCCACCCGCGCACGAAGCACGGCCCGGCCGGCATCTCGCCGCCCGGGCCGTGTTCTTTTCGGGATCATGCTCCGCGCCGCGCGCGTGCCGGCTCGAAAATCTTACGAAAGCCCTTCGGCGCGCACGAAACCGGCGCCGGGAACCGGACGCCTGCCGCGCGCCGCGTCAGGCCGTGCTCGTGCAGGCCGGCTCGAACTCGAGCGCCCACGCACGATCGAGCGGGATCTCGTCGCAGTTCGGCTGCGGCCCGCCGCGATCGACGATCACGAAATCGCTGACCGCGTCGAGCGCGAGCAGCGGATGGTGCCAGACGCCCTTCGCATAGTTCACGCCCTGCCAGCCTTCGGCCAGGAACGCGCGCATCGCGTCGGGCCGGAATTCGCCGGCCGGCGCGACGACGATCGCATAGCGCGACACGGCCGCGAGCGGGATGAACGCCTGGCTGCCGTGCGGATGGCGCTCCATCAGCGTGACCGCGACCGGCAGCGCGCGCGGCTGCGCGCGAAACACGCTGACGAGCGGCCGGCCGCCGTCCGCGCAGACGTCGATCGTCGCGAGATCGTGGAAGCGCTCGGTCGTGCCGCCGTTGATCGGGAAATGCCGTGCGCCCTCGAGCGCGATCACGTCGCCGAACGGCGCGAACGCTTCGCGGGTCAGGCGCTCGACGCGCAGGATATGGGGTCCGCTCATGCCGTCGCCCTCCTTCAAGCCGGCTCGCCCCACAGACGCAGGCGCGACACGCCACCGTCCGGGAAGATGTTGAAACGCACGTGCGTGACGGGGCCGAGCGCCGCGAGCTGGTCGAACGTATGCACGTGGTCCATCGACAGCTTCTGCTCGCCGAGCAATTCGGCCCAGAACATCGCCTGCGTGACCAGCGAATCGTCGGTGCCGCCCGCGACCTGCGCGGCCTGCAGCGAGCAGCGGTCGGGGAAGTTGCCCTTGAAGAACGCCGTATCGACCTCGACGCGCCGGATGATGCCCGGCCGCGCGAGCGCGACGATCGCCCAGTCGTTGCCGGGCTCGCGGCGGCGCCGCGTTTCCCAGCCGTCGCCCATGTTCGCGCCGCGCCCCGGCATCAGCATCTGCGATGCCGGGCCGAAGTGCTGGTTGTTCGCGGCCACCAGATAACCGCCGTTCTCGATCGCGGCAAGATCGACGAGTTCGCCGGCCGGCACATGGCGCCAGTCGCGCTGCGGCTGGCCGTACACGCGCAGCCGCGCGAGCCCGCCGTCCGGATACAGGTTCACGCGCAGGTGCGTGACCGGCTGCGCGTCGTCGACGCTCACGTAGTGATGCGAATTGCCCTGCAGCGTCGTCGCGGGAACGATCGTGCGCCATTCGGTGTCGTCGGGCGGCGTGTCGCCGTCGGCGACGCACGCCTCGATCGACGCAGCCGGCGGGAAGTTGCCGGTGAAGTGGCTCGTATCGAGATCGACGCCGAAAATCACGCCCGGCCGCGCGAGCCGCACCACGCAGAAGTCGTGGCCGGTCGTGCGCTTGCGGCGCGTTTCCCAGCCGTCCATCCACTTGCCGTGGTCGTCGTACTTGCCGGGGATGAACACGGCCGGCTCGGGATTCAGCATGCGCTCTTTCGGCGCGAAGAATTCGTCGCTCGCAAACAATGCCTGCGCACCGAGGCGCGGGTCGGCGAGGTTCATGTAGCGCCGCGTGAAGGCCGGCGCGTTCGGATCGAGGATGGGGGCTGCCATGTCGTCTCCTGTCGATGGGAGTTAGTGCTTTAGCACTTACTCCCATCCCATGCTTCGCGGTCGATGGGAGTTGGCGCTTCAGCGCTTACTCCCGTCCCATGCAAAGCAATTTCTGATTAAGTTCCGGCGCATCGAGGCGCCGGCCGCATGTAAATCGATCGCGCGGGTCAACCGGGGGCGAAGGTGCCCCGCGCGGCGCTCAGAGCGCGTGGGCCTGGTCGCCGGCGACCGGCGCCGCGCGGCCTTCCTCTTCGGCCGGTACGTAGCGCAGCTCGCGGTTCAGCACGCGCTTCGCGCGGACCTTGTCGATATCGTTCTCCCATACCGCGACGACGATCGTCGCGACGCAGTTGCCGATCAGGTTGGTCAGCGCGCGGGCGATGCCGACGAACCAGTCGACCGGCAGGATCAGCACGAGGCCGAGCACCGGAATCGCCGGGATCGCCGACAGCGTCGCCGCGAGGATCACGATCGCCGAACCGGGAATCCCGTGCGCGCCCTTCGACGTGACGAGCGACACGAGCAGCACCACGATCAGGTCATGCGTCGACAGCGGCGTGTTGGTGGCCTGCGCGATGAACAGCACGGCGAGCGTCAGGTAGATCGAGAAGCCGTCGAGGTTGAACGAATAGCCGGTCGGGATCACAAGGCCGACCGTCGAATCCTTGACGCCCATGTATTCGAGCTTGCGCATCACCTGCGGCAGCACCGCATCCGACGATGCCGTGCCGAGCACGATCGACAGTTCCTCGCGCAGGTAGCGGATCAGCTTGAACACCGAGAAGCCCGCGAGCCGCATCACGATGCCGAGCACCACCGTGACGAACACGAAGCAGCTCAGGTAGAACACCGCGACCAGGTAGCCGAGCTGCTTGAGCGACGCGACGCCGTACTTGCCGGTCGTGAACGCGATCGCGCCGAGCACGCCGAGCGGCGCGAGCTTGATGATGAAGCCGATGATCCGGAAGAACACGTGCGACAGTTCCTCGATCAGCGAGTTGACGCGCTGCGCCTTGTCGCC
The DNA here is from genome assembly GCF_900119325.1 of Burkholderia sp. NFPP32. Classification (NCBI taxonomy): domain Bacteria; kingdom Pseudomonadati; phylum Pseudomonadota; class Betaproteobacteria; order Burkholderiales; family Burkholderiaceae; genus Burkholderia; species Burkholderia sp. NFPP32. The sequence goes on from NZ_FPJP01000001.1 coordinate 807,146, forward strand.
GAGCAGCGACAGCGCGGAGCCGAACAGCACCGCGAACACGAGGATCTGCAGGATGTCGCCCTTCGCGAACGCGTCGATCGCGGTGTCGGGGATGATCTTCATCAGGTAGCCGGCGGTGTCCTTCAGGCTTTCGGCGTTCTTCGCGTACGACGCGAGCGACGACGCGTCGAGCGAATGCAGGTCGATGTTCATCCCGACGCCCGGGCGCGTGACCCACGCGAGCACGAGGCCGATGCCGAGCGCGAGCGTCGTCATGATCTCGAAGTAGATGACGGCCTTCAGGCCGACCCGGCCGACCTTCTTCAGGTCGCCCGCGTTGGCCATCCCGCTGACCACCACGCAGAACACGATCGGGCCGATGACCATCTTGATGAGCTTCAGGAAGCCATCGCCGAGCGGTCGCAACGACTCGGCGAAATGCGGGAAGAACGCGCCGAGCGCGACCCCCAGGATCAATGCGACGACTACCCGGCCAAACAGCGAATTGAGGAATTTCGACACGGCGCTCTCCCGATCCAACGGTTGCAGTTTCGTCTGTTCATACTGGTAAGACCAGTGATGTTATGGTGGATAGTAGGAAGCCGATATAGTGACGTCAAGCACGGACAAAATAGGGATTTCCCGCCCCTCCGCGCGCGTCCGGCGCGACCCCGGAATCGGGCCTGATCGTGGCTTTCCCGTAGTGCGGTCATGCGCCGCGCGTGTGCGGATTACAATGCCGGTCAGACCGGCCATCGTTCACATCATGAAAAATGTTCCGCACACCGTGACCGACGCCGCCATCGCGACGATCCGCGACCGGATCGAGGCAGGCGTTTATCCGGTCGGCAGCCTGCTGCCGGCCCAGCGTCAGCTCTCCGAGGAGCTGGAGATCAGCCGTGCGTCGCTGCGCGAGGCGCTGTCGACGCTCGAGGCGCTCGGGATGCTGCGCATCCGCGCGGGCAAGGGCGTGTACGTCGAAAGCGCGCAGGCAACTGCCGCGCATGCCTGGCAGTTTGCCGAGCAGTCGTCGCCGCCCGATACCTACCAGATGCGCTACGCGCTCGAAGGGTTCGCCGCGCGGATGGCCGCGCGCGTGGTCAGCGACGACGACATCGCGTGGTTCGAAGACAATCTCGCCGACCTGCACGTCGCGCTGACCGAAAACGCGCTCGACGAGGCGTCGCAGCTCGACTTCGACTTCCATATGCGGATCGTCCATCTCGCCGGCAACGCGGCGATCGAATCGATCCTGCGCGGCAGCGCGGACATCATGAAGGAAAGCCAGCGCATGCCGTTCTACCGGCGCGAGCTGCTGCTGTCGACGTGGCACGAGCACCGCGCGATCGTCGATGCGCTGATCGCGCGCGATGCCGCCGCCGCGGGCAGCGCGATCGAAACGCACATCGCGAACGCCGCGCAGCGCGCGGGCATCTTCTTCCCGACGCCGGGCGCCTGACGGCCGTGCGGCGCGCGCCGCACGAGCATCACACCGCAGCGACCGGATTCGCGTCGATCACGAAAAAAGCACGCGCTGGCGCCGGACGATCACGCGGCCTCGCCCGCGAAATCGATCAGCACCTTCATCGCGCGCTGCCGGTCGCCGGCCAGTTCGAACGCGAGGTTCGCGTCGCGCATCGGGAACACGCGCGTGATGGCCGGCCGCAGGTCGACGCGCGCCGCGTTGATCAGCTGCACCGCGAGCGCGAATTCCGCATGGAAGCGGAACGATCCGCAGATCGACAACTCCTTCGCGACCACGACGTTCTGCGGCAGGCTGACATCGCCGCCGAGCCCGAGCTGCACGACGACGCCGCGCGGACGCATCACGTCCAGCCCGTCGCGCAACGCGCGCGCATTGCCCGAACACTCGATCATCACGTCGAACGTGCCCTTGTCGGCGCCGTAGCGCGCGACCCATCCGGCATCGGCCGCCGCATTGATCGTGTGGTCGGCGCCGAGCGCGCGGGCCACTTCCAGCGGCGCTTCGACGACGTCGGTCGCGACGATCTCCGCCGCGCCATGCACGCGCGCCGCCGCGATCGCCAGCACGCCGATCGGCCCGCAGCCCGACACGAGCACGCGCTTGCCGATCAGCGGGCCCGCGCGCGACACCGCATGCAGCCCGACCGCGAACGGCTCGGCGAGTGCCGCGAGCGACAGCGGCACATGATCGGCGACCTTCACGCACTGCGCCGCGTCGCACACGAGCGCGTTGCGAAACGCGCCCTGCACGTGCGGCATCCGCATCGCGCTGCCGTAGAAGCGCATGTCCAGACACTGGTTCGGCAAGCCTTCGAGGCAGTAGCGGCACGCACCGCACGGCCGGCTCGGGTTGACCGCGACGCGATCGCCGACCTTCACCGACGTCACGTCCTGCGCGACCTCCGCGACCGTGCCGGCAACCTCGTGGCCGAGCACCATCGGCTGCTGCAGCCGGATCGCGCCGAAGCCGCCGTGCCGGAAGTAATGCAGGTCGGACCCGCAGATGCCGCCCATCGCGACATCGACGCGCACCTGGCCCGGGCCGATCTCGCCCGCGTCCTGTTCTTCGACCCGCAGGTCGTTCGGCCCGTGGATCACGACACACATGCAACGCATACGCATGACCTTCCTCCCTATACGGCGCTCGTCAGGCCGCCATCGACGAACAGCGTCTGGCCGTTGACGAAATCGGATGCGGCCGACGCAAGGAAAATCGCCGCGCCGCACAGCTCGTCGACGCGCCCCCAGCGGCCGGCCGGCGTGCGCTTGCACAGCCAGTCCGAGAACGCCGCGTCGTCGACCAGCGCACGATTAAGTTCCGTTTCGAAATAGCCGGGCGCGAGGCCGTTGGCCTGGATGCCGTGGCGCGCCCAGTCGGCGCACATCCCTTTCGTCAGCATCCGCACCGCGCCCTTCGACGCCGCGTACGGCGCGATCGTCGGCCGCGCGAGTTCGCTCTGCACCGAGCAGATGTTGATGATCTTCCCGCGGCCGCGCGCGATCATGTGACGCGCGACGGCCTGCGCGACGTTGAACACGCCGTCGAGATTCACGCGCATCAGCGCATGCCAGTCGTCGGGCTCGAATGCGTCGAGCGGCGCGCGGCGCTGGATGCCCGCGTTGTTCACGAGGATGTCGATCGCGCCGACGCGCGCCTCGAAGTCGTCGATCGCCGCGCGCACCTGCGCATGCTCGGCGACGTCGAACACCGCATGGTCGGCCGCGAAGCCTTCGTCGCGGAAATGGCTCGCGAGCGTCGCGGCCTTTTCTTCATTGCGATCGTTGATGACGATCGCCGCGCCGGCTTCCGCGAGCCCGCGGGCGAGCGTCAGCCCGATCCCGCGTCCGGAACCCGTGATCAGTGCGCGGCGGCCGTCAAGGCGGAACCGGTCAAGCGCGTTGGTCATGCATGCCTCCTCGTGCCAGTGGAGCCGGCTGCCCGTCGCGGCCGGTCTCGCGTTGACGGTATCTTCGGCTGCCGGCCCGATGCCGCGCCAATGGTCTTTTTTGATCCGGTTATCATGAAATCTGATTACCGCCCTCTCCTGCCCGCCGCCCATGGAACTCAAGCAATTGCGCGCCTTCGTCACGCTCGCGGAAGAGCTGCATTTCGGGCGCGCGGCGCAGCGCCTGTTCATCGTGCAGCCCGCGCTGAGCATGCAAATCAAGGCGCTCGAGGAAGAGCTCGGTGCGCGGCTGTTCGAGCGCGACCGCCACAAGGTCGAACTGAGCGACACGGGGCGCGTGTTCCTGCCGGAAGCGCGCGCGACGCTGCAGCAGGCCGCGCGTGCGGAACAGATGGCGCGGCTGTCGAGCCGCGGCGAGATCGGCACGCTGCGGATCGCGTTCGTGTCGTCGGTGCTGCCTACGCTGCTGCCGGCCGTGCTGCGCACGATGCGCGAGCGCTATCCGCTGATCGCGCTCGAACTGAAGGACATGCCGACGCCCGACCAGATCGCCGCGCTGCGCGACCGGCGGATCGATTTCGGAATGATCCGGCTGCCGGCCGCGTATGCGGGCATCGACACGCGCGTGGTGCTGGAAGAAGGCTTCGTCGTCGCGCTGCCGCTCGACCATCCGCTCGCCGCGCACGACACGATCCCGCCGGCCGCACTGCGCGGCCAGCCCGCGTTCGTGCTCGCGCGCCGCTATGCGCCCGGCTTTCACGACGACATGCTGCTCGCGTTGAGCCGCGCGGGCACGACGCTCGAAATCGCGCAGGAGTTCGGGGAATTCACGACGATGCTCGCGCTCGTCGCGGCGGGGATGGGCATCGGGCTGATCCCGGCAGAGGCCGCCAGCGCGCTGCCGCCGAACGTGCTCGCGCGGCCGCTCGACCTGGCCGGCCACCGAAGCGGCATCGGCCTCGCGTGGACCGACCTCGACAGCCCGCTGAAGCGTGCGTTCGTCGACGCGCTCGAGCAGGTGACGGCGGACAGGCGATGACGAAGTCGGGGCAATGAAAAAGCCCGGCCGGAAAACCGGGCCGGGCTCGTTCGCCGCGCGTGCCGCGTTGCCGCGGCCGCGCAACGTGCGGGATTACTTCGCGTTCGCGAACGCGACAGCCGTATCCAGCATGCGGTTCGAGAAACCCCACTCGTTGTCGTACCAGCTCGACACCTTGACGAGGCGGCCCGACACCTTGGTCAGCGTCGCGTCGAACGTCGACGAAGCCGGGTTGTGGTTGAAGTCGATCGACACCAGCGGTGCGTCGTTATAGCCGAGGATGCCCTTCAGCGCGCCTTCCGATGCTTCCTTCATGATCGCGTTGACTTCCTCGACCGTCGTGTCGCGCTTCGCGATGAACGACAGGTCGACGATCGACACGTTGATCGTCGGGACGCGGATCGCGTAACCGTCGAGCTTGCCGTTCAGTTCCGGCAGCACGAGGCCGACGGCCGAAGCAGCGCCCGTCTTCGTCGGGATCTGGCTGTGCGTGGCCGAACGCGCGCGGCGCAGGTCTTCGTGATAAACGTCCGTCAGCACCTGGTCGTTCGTGTATGCGTGGATCGTCGTCATCAGGCCGGTTTCGAGGCCGATCTTGTCGTTCAGCGGCTTGACGAGCGGCGCGAGGCAGTTCGTCGTGCACGATGCGTTCGAGATGACCGTGTGCTCGGCCTTCAGCACGTCGTGGTTCACGCCGTAGACGATCGTCGCGTCGACGTCCTTGCCGCCCGGCGCCGAGATGATCACCTTCTTCGCGCCGCCCTTCAGGTGCGCGCTCGCCTTTTCCTTGGTCGTGAAGAAGCCCGTGCACTCCATCACGACGTCGACGCCGAGCTCGCCCCACGGCAGTTCGGCCGGGTTGCGGTTCGCCAGCACGCGGATCTTGTCGCCGTTCACGACGAGGTAGTCGCCGTCGACCGACACTTCGCCCGGGAACTTGCCGTGCGCGGTGTCGTACTGGGTCAGGTGCGCGTTGGTCTTCGCATCGCCCAGGTCGTTGATCGCGACGATCTCGAGATCGTGCTTCTTGCCGTTTTCATAAAACGCGCGCAGCGTGTTGCGGCCGATACGGCCGTAGCCGTTGATTGCGACGCGAATCGTCATGGTCTATCTCCTGATGGCTGAAAAAATTCGTTTCGTGCAGCTTCACGGTGCGACGCGCGCAACGGGTGGCGCGCGTCGCGAATGCTTTTAGGCCAGCACGGCCTTCGCGGTCTCGACGACGTGCTCGACGGTGAAGCCGAAGTACTTGAACAGCACGCCGGCCGGCGCCGATTCGCCGAACGTGTCGATCCCGACGACGCCGCCTTCGAGGCCGACGTACTTGTGCCAGAAGGACGTTACGCCGGCTTCGATCGCGACGCGGCGCACGCCGTGCGGCAGCACGCGTTCGCGGTATTCGGCGTCCTGGCGGTCGAACACGTTGGTCGACGGCATCGACACGACGCGCGCCGCGATGCCCTGCTGCGCGAGCGGCTCGACGGCCTTCATCGCGAGCTCGACTTCCGAACCCGTCGCGATCAGGATGATCTTGCGCGCGACGATTTCTTCGTCCCAGTCCTTCAGTACGTAGCCGCCCTTCTCGATGTTCGCGATCTGCGCGTCGGTGCGCGGGTTGAACGCGAGGTTCTGGCGGCTGAAGATCAGGCTCGACGGACGATCCGCGGCAACCGCGTGCGTCCATGCAACGGCCGTCTCGACCGTGTCGGCCGGACGCCACACGTCGTGGTTCGGGATCAGGCGCAGGCTCGACACGTGCTCGATCGACTGGTGCGTCGGGCCGTCTTCGCCAAGGCCGATCGAATCGTGCGTGAACACGAAGATCGACGGCACCTTCATCAGCGCGGCCACGCGCAGCGCGTTGCGGCTGTAGTCGGAGAACGTCAGGAACGTGCCGCCGAACGGCTTGTGGCCGCCGTGCAGCGCGAGGCCGTTGATCGCGGCGCTCATGCCGAATTCGCGCACGCCGTAGTTGATATGGTTGCCCAGCACGACGCCCGCGCCTTGCGGATTCGCGCGGACCGCCTTCGAGGCCTTCCAGTTGGTCAGGTTCGAGCCGGTCAGGTCGGCCGAGCCGCCGAGCAGTTCGGGCAGCGCGGCGGCCAGACCTTCGATCGCCTGCTGCGACGCCTTGCGGGTCGCGACCGTCTCGGCGCGCTCGTTCGCGCCGGCGATGATCGCCGCCGCCTTCTGCGCCCAGTCGGCCGGCAGCTGGTTAGCCATCCGGCGCTCGAATTCGGCGGCTTCTGCCGGGAACTTCGCGCGATATTGCGCGAACGTCGCGTCCCAGTCGGTCTCGGCACGCTTGCCGGCTTCCTTCGCGTCCCATGCCGCATAGACTTCCTGCGGAATCACGAACGGCTCCCACTTCCAGCCGAGCGCTTCGCGCGTCTTCGCGATTTCTTCCGCGCCGAGCGCAGCGCCATGCACGTCGTGGCCGCCGGCCTTGGTCGCCGCGCCCTTGCCGATCACCGTCTTGCAGCAGATCAGCGTCGGCTTGTCCGACAGCTTCGCCTGCGCGATCGCCGCGTCGACCGCGTCGACGTCATGGCCGTTCACGTTCGGGATCACGTTCCAGCCGTACGCTTCGAAGCGCTTCGGCGTGTCGTCGTGGAACCAGTTCACGACGTCGCCGTCGATCGAGATGCCGTTGTCGTCGTACAGCGCGATCAGCTTGTTCAGCTTCAGCGTGCCCGCGAGCGAGCAGGCTTCGTGCGAGATGCCTTCCATCAGGCAGCCGTCGCCGAGGAACACGTACGTGTGGTGATCGACGATCTTCGCGCCGTCGCGGTTGAACTCGTCGGCCATCAGCGCTTCGCCGAGCGCCATGCCGACCGCGTTCGCGAGACCCTGGCCGAGCGGGCCGGTAGTCGTCTCGACACCCGGCGTGATCCCGTATTCCGGGTGGCCCGGCGTCTTCGAGTGCAGCTGGCGGAAGTTCTTCAGCTCTTCGATCGGCAGGTCGTAGCCGGTCAGGTGCAGCAGCGAGTACAGCAGCATCGAGCCATGGCCGTTCGACAGCACGAAGCGGTCGCGGTCTGCCCAGTGCGGGTTCGTCGGGTTGTGCTTCAGATGGCGCGACCAGAGCGCGACGCCGATTTCGGCCATGCCCATCGGCATGCCGGGGTGGCCGGAGTTCGCTTGCTGGACGGCGTCCATCGCGAGCGCACGGATCGCGTTGGCCATCAGGGTGGTGGAGGCGGGAGACGAAGTCGTCATGTCGAGTCCGGAGAACGAGTCGAGGAAACGGGGGCACGGCGGCATCCGGAAGCTCGAGCGTTAATCGTTCCCGGCGCGCGGTGCGGCGCCTGACGGACGCGAAGCGGACGGAGCCTACGGACGGGGCTGCAAAGCTCGTCATTTTAACAGATGGGCCGACATTTCCCTTGTCGGCGCGCGGTGTTCCGGCACGGTTTTCCGTCAAACCGCGCGCCTCCTATAATTCAGACGTCAGAACCGACTGCCCTTAGCGGCCCGCCCGTGAGCACCACACTACTCTTTCACCCTGCGCCCGACGCCACCTACGGCTTCCCGAATGCTCGGCGGCTCGCGCGCGTCGCGTCCCCGCACCAGCAGATCGAAGTCTGGGAAACCCCGCAGCTCGGCCGGCTGTTTACGCTGGACGGCCGGCCGATGACGTCGGTCGGCGACGAGTACGTCTATCACGAGTGCATGACGCACCCGGCCGCGCTCGCGCATCCGTCGCCGAAGAAGGCGCTCGTGCTCGGCGGCGGCGACGGCGGCGCGGCGCGCCAGTTGCTCAAGCACGCGTGCATCGAGCGGATCGTGATCGCCGAGCTCGACGACGAGGTGGTCGGGATGGCGCGTCGTTATCTCGACGACGTGCACCAGGGCGCGCTCGACGACCCGCGCGTCGAGGTCGTGATCGGCGACGCCGCGCATTTCGTCGAGTCGACCGTCGAGCATTTCGATCTCGTCGTGTTCGACCTCACGCCACCCGATTCGCCGGCGGCCGGCCTCTATACGCGCGCGTTCTACGCGCGGCTCAAGCGGATTCTCACGCCGTGCGGCGCGATCTCGATGCATCTCGGCTCGCCGGTGTTCCACGCCGCGCGCATCGCCGCGCTGCTCGACGACCTGCGCGCGAGCTTCGCGGTCGTCGATCCGCTGTCCGCGCACGTGCCGCTGTACGGCTCGCAGTGGCTGATGGCGATCGCGAGCGACACGCTCGATGCGGCCGCGCTGTTCGCGCACGACATCGACGAACGGCTCGCCGCGCGCCACGTCCAGGGCTTGCGCTACTACGACGCGCGGCTGCATCCATCCCTCTTTGCCCTGCCGCACGCGCTGCGCGATACACTGGGCGCTCGCCGCTGAGCGTCCGGGCGGCCGAGCCGTTCCGCTTTCCCCCCACGCAGGAGAATGACCGATGACCGATCCACGTCCGGCCAACGTGCCTTGGTTGACGCCCTATCTGGCCGTACGCAACGCGCGCGCGGCCATCGATTTCTTCAAGGCCGCATTCGGCTTCGAGCTGCGCGACGTGCACGACGAGGACGGCGCGATCATGCACGTCGAGATGGCCTATCACGGCCGGCTGATCGTGATGTTCGCACCCGAAGGCGCATTCGGCTCGATCGCGCTCACGCCGAAAAGCGCGCACGCCACCGCACCGCAGTCGTTCTATCTGTACGTCGACGATGTCGACGCAACCTGGCAGCGCGCGCTGGACGCGGGCGCGAAATCGCTGAGCGCGCCGCAGGACCAGTTCTGGGGCGACCGGTTCGCGCAGATCGAGGATCTAGACGGCTACCGCTGGGCGCTCGCGCGCCGCCTCGACGCATGACCGAAACCGCCACACGCATGAACGAAGCCACCACCACCGCGGCCGTGCCGCGCTTTTTCGTCGATGCGGCACTGCGCGCCGACGCCACGCTCGCGCTGCCGGCCGACGTCGCGCGCCACGCTCAGGTGCTGCGCCTGCAGCCGGGCGACGTGCTCGCGCTGTTCGACGGCACGGGCGGCCAATACCGCGCGCGGCTCGTCGAGATCGACAAGCGCAGCGCGCTCGCGCAGATCGATGCGTTCGAACCTGCCGAGGCCGAGCCGCCCTATCGCGTGACGCTCGCGCAAGGGATCGCCGGCGGCGACAAGATGGACTGGGTGATCGAGAAGGCCGTCGAGCTCGGCGTCGCGGCGATCATGCCGCTGTCGACCGCACGCGGCGTCGTGAAGCTCGCCGGCGAACGCGCGGACAAGCGCGTCGCGCACTGGCGCGGCGTCGTGCGCGCGTCGTGCGAACAGTGCGGGCGCAACCGCTTGCCCGAGGTCGCGCCGGTATTCGGCTTCAACGCGTGGCTCGATACGCTGCCGGCCGCGCCGGCCGACGGCGAACTGCGGCTGCTGCTGTCGCCGCGCGCGAGCATCCCGTTCGCGTCGCTGCCCGACACGCCGCCCGGAGCGCCCGTCACGCTGCTGATCGGCCCCGAAGGCGGACTGTCGCCCGACGAGGAAAACGCGGCCCGCGCGCGCGGCTTCACCGCGCTGTCGCTTGGGCCCCGCGTGCTGCGCACCGAGACGGCCGGCGCGGCCGTGCTCGCGGCATTGGCAGCGCGCTGGGGCGGATGGTGACGAAATGGGCGTGCCGCCGCGAGGCGGCACGACACTTCCCGGCCCACACGTCACCCTGCCGCGGCGCGATGTGCGGCCTGCGTCACGGCAGGAATGCGCGTGTTTCCACGCTGCGGCTTATCGCGGCTTGTCGCTCGACGATCCGTGCGGCATCGAATCGGACAACGCATCGAGAACCGGGCTCAGCACGTCTTGCGGGCTTCCGGTTGCCCAGCCTCCGTCCAGGCTGTAGAGGTCGATCTTGCCCGTCACGGGGCGCGTCACCGGCGCCGCGTCCAAGACCTGCGCCATGCCGGAGAAGATCGCCTTGCCTGGCAACGGACGCCTGAAGAATGACGCGGCACGGATTGCCGCGTTCATGCCGTGCCGGCCTGTATGCGCCGCGCACACGTAAAAAAGCCCGCTCGAGGCGGGCTTCTCGCCGGGCCGGCCGCGCAGAGCCGCGGGCCGATTCGCGCTTATGCGAACGAGTAGAACACGCGGAACGCGACCTTGCGCTCGGCCCAGAACTCGGCCGCCTCGCGGAACACGTCGAGCAGCGTCTCGCGCCCTTCCTTGTCGAACTTCTGCGCGATCGGCAGCCCTTCGAGGACGATCACGAAACCGGGCTGCGCGCCGGCCTTCGCGACGAGGTCGGTCAGGCAGTCGTACAGCGCGTCGTAGTTCTTCCCGAAATGCTTCGGGAACAGGAACGACGTCGCGATCGTTTCCATCACTTCCTGCTTCGACTGCGCGGCGCCGCAATACGCGTACAGGAAGTGCTGGCCGAGCCGACCGGCTTCGTCGGCGAGATCCTGCACGCGGAACGCGCGGATCGACTGCACGAGATTGGGTCGCACGGTCGTGAAAAGGCTCATAGGCTCCTCGTTCGATGAAAGCCCGGGCTCGGCTTCCTGTTGCTCCGGCGCGCCGACGGCCTGTGCCGCCGCGTTCAGTTGAATCACGCGCTGAAACAGATTGCCGTCGCCGGCCGCGAACAGTTCCGCCGCCGCCGAATCGTGCGCGTAGATGGAGTCGCTCATGCCATTCGTCCCGAAGTCATTCAACAATACGTTTAAAACTGTTGTAGTGGTCGCCCGTGTAATAACAGTTGTCGATCCGGCGCAATGGCCCGCCACAGACGATCCGGCGCGCGCCGCGATTGCGGGCACGCGGCGTCGGCACCGTGTACTCATGGTAGTAGCCGCGCTTCGCCTTCGGCAAAATCCGCTCGCGGTTGCCGAACACGACGCCGTCTTTCTCGTACGGATAGGGGCCGCCGGCGCCGATCAGGCCCAGCGTGGTCACGGCCTCGCGCGGAAGACGGGCGGTCGGGATCGTATCGAGCCCGCTGGCGGCCACGTCGGCCGAAACGGCCTCCCGTGCGTAAGCGGCGGAAACCAGACTGCCCGTCGGCGTGCCGACGATACCCATCGCGAACATCGCGAAGACGGACGCGAGCGCGCCGTTGCGGAGCCACTTGCGTGCCATGAACCAGGGTTCCCGCTGTTAAATCAAGTAGTTGACGACCAACAAAGGCGTTAGCGTAGCGTTATTGTCCGCGCGAATCAATGTCCGTTTGGGAATCGAAAGCCCGACGACGCGCGGATTGACGTATTTCTTACCGAAATTACACTACATTTATCTTACATAAGATAAAATGCGAGCGGCATCTCTCGTATGGCAAGACCCTGCCTCCTTGCCACGCTCGCTACCCGGAGTGGAGAGATGCTGCTGTTGCTTTGAGGGAAGCGCGTTTGCGCCCTGCCCGACGGCGTGCCCATTGCGGGCACGCCTCTTTTTGCTTTTGTTTACAATTTCGCCCGACGCGCCACGCCGGTTCGACCGGCCTGGCGCGTTCGTTTTCGCTCAGCGCGCGGCGTTCACGTCGGCGACCAGCAGCGCCGCCATGTTGACGATGCGGCGAACGGTCGCCGATTCGGTCAGCACGTGCACCGGCTGGGCAGCACCCAGCAGGATCGGCCCGATCGCGATGTTGTTGCCGGCGGCCGTCTTCAGCAGGTTGTACGCGATGTTCGCGGCGTCGATGTTCGGCAGGATCAGCAGGTTCGCGTCGCCTTCCAGCGTCGATTCCGGCAGGATTTCCTTGCGCAGCGCCGCGTCGAGCGCGACGTCGCCGTGCATCTCGCCGTCGACCTTCAGGTCAGGCGCGGTTTCATGCAGGATCGCGAGCGTATCGCGCATCTTCTGCGCCGAAGGCGCGTTGCTCGTGCCGAAATTCGAATGCGACAGCAGCGCGACCTTCGGCTCGATGCCGAAGCGGCGCACTTCTTCAGCTGCCATGATCGTGATCTCGGCAAGCTGCGCCGGGGTCGGATCGACGTTGACGTGCGTATCGACGAGGAAGATCTGGCGGCCCGGCAGCACGAGGCCGTTCATCGCCGCATAGACGCTGCAGCCGGCGCGCTTGCCGATTACCTGGTCGATGAAGTGCAGGTGGCGGTGCGTCGTGCTGATCGTGCCGCAGATCATCCCGTCCGCTTCGCCCCGCTTCACCAGCATCGCGCCGATCAGCGTCGTGCGGCGGCGCATCTCGACGCGCGCGAGCTGCTCGCTGATGCCCTTGCGCGCCATCAGCTTGTGGTACGACTGCCAGAAGTCGCGGTAGCGCTCGTCGTGCTCGGTGTTGACAACCGTGAAGTCGACACCCGGATTCAGGCGCAGGCCGTAGCGCTGGATACGGTGCTCGATCACCGAGGGCCGGCCGATCAGGATCGGCGTCGCGAGCTTTTCGTCGACGATGATCTGAACGGCACGCAACACGCGCTCTTCTTCGCCTTCCGCGAACACGACGCGCTTCTTCTCCGCCGGCGCGCTGCGCGCGATCTGGAAGATCGGCTTCATCGTCGTGCCGCTGTGATACACGAACTGCTGGAGATGGACGCGGTACGCCTCCATGTCCTCGATCGGACGCGTCGCGACGCCGCCGTCCATCGCGGCCTGCGCGACGGCCGGCGCGATCTTCACGATCAGGCGCGGGTCGAACGGCTTCGGAATCAGGTATTCGGGGCCGAACGACAGGTCCTGGATGCCGTACGCGGTCGCGACGATGTCGCTCTGTTCCTGCTGCGCGAGCTCGGCGATCGCATTGACGGCCGCGATCTCCATTTCACGCGTGATCGTCGTCGCGCCGACGTCGAGCGCGCCGCGGAAGATGAACGGGAAGCACAGGACGTTGTTGACCTGGTTCGGGTAGTCGGTGCGGCCCGTGGCCAGCACCGCGTCCGGGCGCACTTCGAGCGCGAGTTCCGGCAGGATTTCCGGCGTCGGGTTCGCGAGCGCGAGGATCAGCGGGCGCTCGGCCATGCCCTTCACCATCTCCTGCTTCAGCACGCCCGCGGCCGACAGGCCGAGGAAGATGTCCGCGCCTTCGATCACTTCGGCCAGCGTCCGCGCTTCGGTTTCTCGTGCGAAACGCTCCTTGTCCGGGTCCATCAGTTCGGTGCGGCCCTTGTAGACGACGCCGGCCAGGTCGGTCACCAGGATGTTCTCGATCGGCAGGCCGATGTCGACCAGCAGGTCGAGGCACGCAAGCGCGGCCGCGCCCGCGCCGGACGCGACGAGCTTCACCTTCTTGATGTCCTTGCCGACGACCTTCAGGCCGTTCGTGACGGCCGCGGCCACGACGATCGCGGTGCCGTGCTGGTCGTCGTGGAACACCGGGATCTTCATCCGCTTGCGCGCTTCGCGCTCGACGATGAAGCAGTCCGGCGCCTTGATGTCTTCCAGGTTGATCCCGCCGAAGGTCGGCTCCAGCGCGGCGATCACGTCGACGAGCTTGTGCGGGTCCGACTCGTTCAGCTCGATGTCGAATACGTCGATGCCGGCGAACTTCTTGAACAGCACGGCCTTGCCTTCCATCACCGGCTTCGACGCGAGCGGGCCGATGTTGCCGAGACCGAGCACCGCCGTGCCGTTCGTGACGACGCCGACCAGGTTGCTGCGCGCGGTGAAACGCGCCGCGTTGAGGGGGTTCTCGACGATCTCCTCGCACGCATACGCCACGCCCGGCGAATACGCGAGCGCGAGGTCGCGCTGGTTGATCATCTGCTTGGTCGGGGCGATCGCGATCTTCCCGGGAGTCGGGAATTCGTGATAATCGAGGGCGGCTTCGCGGAGCTTGGCTTTGGAGGAGGCTTGGGTGGACATGTGTCTCGTGACGGGCGGATTAGAATAACTGTTCGACGGCATTGTAGCGCCAATCGAAGGCCGCCAGACCGGCGATTCGGGTGCGACAGCCGCGACAAAAATGAACCGAACGGTGCAGGAACGCCGCCGTTCGCCTCGTACAATGCCGTTCCCTGAACCGTATCGGATCCGCCCGCCGTGCCAGCCGCCCTCTCCGAGTTTTCGCTGATCGATCGCTTCTTCGCGCGCCGCGCGGCACAGGGCGCACGCGCGTCGACGCTCGGCATCGGCGACGATTGCGCGCTGATCGCGCCTCGATCCGGGAAATTGCTGGCCATTTCGACGGACATGCTGGTCGAGGGCCGCCACTTCTTCCCCGACGTCGCGCCCGACGCGCTCGGCCACAAGACGCTCGCGGTCAACCTGTCCGACCTCGCGGCAATGGGCGCCGAGCCGCGCGCGTTCACGCTCGCGTGCGCGCTGCCGCGCGCCGACGCGGCGTGGCTCGAGGCGTTCAGCAACGGGCTGTTCGCGCTCGCCGAGCGATTCGGCTGCGAGCTGGTCGGCGGCGACACGACGAGCGGGCCGCTGAACCTGTGCGTGACCGTATTCGGCGAAGTCGCGCCCGACGCGGCGCTGCGGCGCGATGCCGCGCGCGACGGCGACGACGTCTGGGTGTCCGGCACGCTCGGCGACGCGCGCGCCGGCCTCGGCGTCGCACGCGGCGAATGGGCGGCCGGCGCGAACGAAGCGGCCGCGTTCCGGCACGCGCTCGAGCGCCCGGAACCGCGTGTCGCGCTCGGCCTCGCGCTCGCGGGGGTCGCGCACGCGGCGCTCGACCTCTCCGACGGCCTCGCCGGCGACCTGCAGCACATCCTGGCACGCTCGAACGTGCGCGCCGAGATCGACGCCGACGCGGTACCGCGCTCGGCCGCGCTCGCGACGCTGCCGCCCGACGTGCAGCGCCGCTGCACGCTGGCGGGCGGCGACGACTACGAGCTGTGCTTCACGGCCCCGGCCGCGGCCCGCGCGGCGGTCGAAGCGGCCGGCGCGACGGCCGGCGTGCCGGTCACGCGAATCGGTACAATACGCGCGTTGTCCGCGCCGTCGGAGCGGCCCGCGATCGCGTGGCGCGACGCCGCCGGCGCGCCCCTGGCTCTCACGTTGCACGGCTTCGACCACTTCCATGCAGACTGACCCGACGCCCGCGCACGCCGCGGCCGAACCCGGCGCCGCACCGAACGGGAATGCGCCGAAGCGCGCGAGCGCGCGCTTCATGCTGTCGCACCCGGCGCACCTCGTGTCGCTCGGCTTCGGCAGCGGGCTCGCGCCGATCATGCCCGGCACGTTCGGTTCGCTGTTCGGCTGGCTCACGTTCGTCGTGCTGAGCCGCTACCTGACGGTACCCGAATGGTGGATGCTGATCGCGGCCGGCTTCGCGGCGGGCACGTGGATCACCGGTTTCACCGCGAGGAAGATGGGCACGTCCGATCCGGGCGCCGTCGTCTGGGACGAGATCGTCGCGATCTGGCTCGTGATGCTGTTCGTCACGCCGGCGACCTTCATCGGCCAGTTGTGGGCGTTCGTCGCGTTCCGCTTCTTCGACATGCTCAAGCCGCCGCCGATCCGCTATTTCGACCGTCGCCTGAAAGGCGGGCTCGGCATCATGATCGACGACCTGGTCGCCGCGTTCATGACGCTGCTCGTGATCGCCCTGTGGCGCTCCGTCGTCGGCTGACCGATTTCCCGACTCTCGTTTCCCGACGCGCATGCCAACCGATTCCGTCGTCCACCAGCTTGCGATCCGCGCAGGCAACAAGCTGCGTGACGAGCACCTGACGCTCGCCACCGCCGAATCCTGCACCGGCGGCATGATCGCCGCGGCGATCACCGACATCTCCGGCAGCAGCCAGTGGTTCGAGCGCGGCTTCGTCACGTATTCGAACCAGGCCAAGATCGACATGATCGGCGTGCCGCCCGACCTGATCGACAAGCACGGCGCCGTCAGCGAGCCCGTCGCGCGCGCGATGGCCGAAGGCGCGCTGCGCAACAGCCGCGCGCAGGTCGCGCTGTCCGTCACGGGCATCGCGGGCCCGGCGGGCGGCAGCGAGAAAAAGCCGGTCGGCACCGTGTCGTTCGGCTGGAGCAACCGGCTCCATACCGACGTCGAAACGCTCGTGTTCAAGGGCGACCGCGAACAGATCCGCACGCAGGCGGCCGTGCATGCGCTGCGCGGGCTGCTGAAACTGCTCGACGAGCGCGAACGCTGAGCCGGCAGGCGGACGAAGCGGGAAAGTTGAGCGGGAAAGCGGCACCAGCCCGCCGGTGCGGGCCTGCCGAAGTCGGCCGCCCGGAGGGGCGGCCGGAGCGTTTCAGCGATGCGCGTTGATCGTATCGCGGGTCTTCTGCGCGGCGAGCGCCGCGGCTTCGGCGAAATCCTCGCCGTTGCTCGCGTACAGGATCGCGCGCGACGAGTTGATCATCATGCCCGTGCCGTCGGCCGTGCGGCCGGCGTTGACGGTCGCCTGCACGTCGCCGCCCTGCGCGCCGATGCCGGGGATCAGCAGCGGCATGTCGCCGACGATCCCGCGCACGATCTCGATTTCCTTCGGGAACGTCGCGCCGACCACGAGGCCGAGCTGGCCGTTCTTCGCGTTCCACTTGTTCGCCGCGAAATCCGCGACGACCTGGTACAGCGGCCGGCCTCCGGTCTCCAGAAACTGCAGGTCCGAGCCGCCCGGGTTCGACGTGCGGCACAGCACGATCACGCCCTTGCCTTCGTGCTCGAAGTACGGCTCGACCGAGTCGTAGCCCATGTACGGGTTCACCGTGACCGCGTCCGCGCGGTAGCGCTCGAACGCCTCGCGCGCGTACTGCTCGGCCGTGCTGCCGATGTCGCCGCGCTTCGCGTCGAGGATCACGGGCAGGCCCGGATGCTGAAGGTGGATGTGCGCGATCAGCCGTTCGAGCTGGTCTTCCGCGCGATGCGCGGCGAAATAGGCGATCTGCGGCTTGAACGCGCTCGCGTACTGCGCGGTCGCGTCGACGATCTGCCGGCAGAATTCGAAGATCGCGTCGGGCTGGCCGTCGAACTGCACGGGAAAGCGCGACGGCTCGGGATCGAGGCCGACGCACAGCAGCGAATTCGTGCGCTGCCACGCGGCGCGCAGCGATTCGATGAAAGTAAGCGGGGAAGACATGGCGGGTACTCGCGGCAAACCGTTGGTAGACCGCGTATTTTACCCGCGTCGCCGGCGTCCCTCGCGTGTCGCGGCATTGCCGCGCGCATCGGCGCGCTCGACGGTGAACGCGAAACGCCTCGTGAGCCGCTCGCCCGGCGCGAGCAGCGTCATTCCGTGCGCGGCCGCGCCGCCCGGCAGGTTCACCGCATTGATCGGATGATCGACCGGCTCGAAGCAGAAAAAATCCTCGCCGGGCGGCGTATAGAGCACGTACGCGTCGGCGTCGGCCGCGACGGTCAGCGAAAGCCGGCGGCGCGGCCAGCTCACCGTCGCGTGGCCGCCCCAGCCGGTGAACGCGTGATTGACGAGCGCGCCCGGCAGCGGATACGCGACGCCGAACTGCCAGGCCGGCGGCACGCTCACGTGCCGCACCGGCAGGAAATCGGCGCCCGACAGCCACAGCCCGCCGGCCGCCGCGGCCAGCTCGGTCACCGCGTCGCGCACGAGGAACGGATGCACGCCGAGCCCGAACGGCAGCCGGGCGCGCCCCGCGTTCTCGATCGTCAGGGCGATCGACAGCGTCGTGTCGTCGAGTTCGAACGACTGGATCGCGCGGAACGCATACGGCGCGCCGCCCGCGCGATCGAGCGACAGTTGCAGCGTCGTGTCGGTCGCATCGTCCACCTGCCACGGCGCGAGCCAGCCGTCGCCGTGGATCGGCAGCGGCTCGTCGCGCCGGTTGCGCGGCACCGCGACCTTGCGCCCGTCGCATTCGAAGCGCGCGCCGCCGATCCGGTTCGAGTAAGGCAGCAGCGGATAACACGCGAGCTCGTTCGGGTCCGTCGCCGTCTCCGGATGCTCGCAGCGGCGAAACACCGGCACCAGCGCACCGTTGTCGCCGCGCCAGTCGAAGCGTGCGATGCCGCCGCCCAGATGCGGCAGCACGTCGAGCCGCAGCGACGCATTCGACAGCGATACGGCCGCCGCATGCGCGGCGCCCACGCCCTGCGCGAATGCGGCCGTCTGCGGGCCGGGGCTGACCGGCTGCGCGGCGGCGGCCAGGCGGGCGCGGCGCGACTGGCTCGTGGACGACGATGCGCGCGAGGACGTGGCGGTCATGATGAGCTCCTTTCCTTCGTCGAAGAAACGATGCGGGTCGGTGCGAACGGTCAGGCCCAGCCGCCGTCGACGATCACGTCCTGCGCGGTGATCATCCGGCTGTCGTCGGCCGCGAGGAACAGCGCCATCCGCGCGAGGTCGGCGGGCAGCAGTTCGGCGTCGAGACACTGGCCGGCCTTGATCGCCGCGCGGCCCGCGTCGTCGAGCCACAGCCGGCGCTGCTTGTCGGTCATCACCCAGCCGGGCACCAGCGAGTTCACGCGGATGCCGAACGTGCCGAGGTCGCGCGCGAGGCCGCGCGTCAGGCCCTGCACCGCGGCCTTCGCCATCACGTAGACGGGATAGCCGCCGTTTTTCAGCATCCAGCTGATCGAACCGAGATTGACGATCGCGCCGCCGCCCTGCTGCTTCATGTCGTCGATCACCGCCTGCGCGGCGAAGAACTGGTGGCGCAGGTTCACCGCGATGCCCGCGTCGAACGACTCGGGCGTCACGTCGCCGATCGCGTGGCGCGCGTCGTTCGCCGCGTTGTTCACGAGCACCGCGATCGCGCCGATGCGCGCGCGGATCGCGTCGATTGCATGACGCAGCGCGTCGATGTCGGTCAGGTCGCACTGGATGAACAGCGGCGCGTGGCGTACGTGCGGCGCATGCGCGAGGCTTTCCGCCAGCGCGGTGCCCGCGGCCGCATCGAGGTCGACGAACGCGACGCGCGCGCCCTGCCGCACGAAGTGCTCGACGAACGACGCGCCGATGCCGGTCGCGCCGCCCGTGATCAGCACCGCGCGATCCTCGAGGCTCGGGTATCGCGCAAAGCGCGCATGGCTCGCGGCGTGCGGGTCGTGCGCGGAAGTGTCGATGGTCATGCGGTTCGTCTCCGTGAAATCAGGTCAGTCGCGTACGCCGCGGTTCTTCAGCTGGTCGAGCAGCACGGCCGCGAGCAGGATCGCGCCGCGCACCAGGTACTGGTAGAACGCATCGATGTTCAGCAGGTTCATCACGTTCTCGACGGTACCCATGATCAGCACGCCGATCACGACGCCCGAGATCGTCGCGCGGCCGCCCATCAGCGACACGCCGCCGAGCACGCAAGCGGAGATCACGTTCAGCTCGAATCCCTGCGCGGCGTTCGGCTGGCCCGACGTGATGCGCGACGCGAGGATCACGCCCGCGAGCGCGGTCACCGCGCCCTGGATCAGGAAGATGTATACGCGCGTGCGTTCGACGTTGATCCCCGCGAGCCGCGACGCCTCGGGGTTGCCGCCGATCGCGAGCGTGTTGCGGCCGTACACGGTCTGGTTCAGCAGCACGCCGAACGCGATGAAGCACAGCAGCGTGACCCAGATCGGCAGCGATACGCCGAACAGCGACAACCCGCCGAGCGCGATGAACGTGTCCGACGACACGCCGACCGCCTGCCCCTTCGATACGATGAAGCCGAGCCCACGCACGATCTCCATCGTCGCGAGCGTCGTGATCAGCGCGTTGATGCGCAGGTACGCGATCACCGCGCCGTTCACGAAGCCGATCGCGGCGCCGGCCGCGACCGCCGCGACGATCGCGACGAACGTGTTGTCGGTCGCGTTCAGCACCATCGCGCACAGCACGCCCGAGAACGCGACGGTCGAGCCGATCGACAGGTCGAAGTCGCGCGACGCGAGACAGAACATCATCGTGCACGCGACCATGCCGATCTGCGAGATCGACAGCGCGAGGCCGAGCATGTTGTCGATCGAGAAGAAGTGATCGACCGTCAGCGACATCGTGATGAACATCACCGCGAAGATCGCGATGAGGCTGTACTCGGTGAGGTGCTGCCACCACTTCTGCCGGTCGCTTTGCTGTGGAACCAGCGCGTCGGCCGACTGCTTCACGGCTGCGCCGGCGAGGTTTTCCCTGACTTGCATGATTGTGTCTCCTGCTCCTGCATCGCGCGGCCCACGCCGCGCCTGGTCGATTCGAATGTCGTGCGCCGCGTCAGGCCGCCTGGGCGGCGCTCGTCTGCGGCAGCGCGAGGTTCAGCACCGCGTGCTCGTTCGCCTGTTCGCGCGGCAACTCGCCCGCGATCCGGCCTTCGCGCATCACGACGATGCGATCGGACACGCCGAGCACTTCCGGCAGTTCCGACGACACCATCACGATCGCGCAGCCGCGCTCCGCGAGCCGGTAGATCACGTCGTAGATTTCGTGCTTCGCGCCGACGTCGATCCCGCGCGTCGGCTCGTCGAGGATCACGACCTTCAGGTCGGGCTCCGCAAGCCAGCGCGACAGGATCGCCTTCTGCTGGTTGCCGCCGGACAGGAAGCGAATCTTCTGCCGCCGGTTCGGCGTCTTGATCTTCAGCCGCTGGATGAAGCGGTCGGCCGTTTCGCTTTCGGTCTTGCGGTCGATGAACAGCCCCGCGCGCAGCGAATGGCGGCGGCAGCTGATGTTGATGTTCTCCGCGACCGACGCGATCGCGATGATCCCTTCTTCCTTGCGGTCCTCGGGGCACAGCACGATGCCGTGGCGGATCGCGTCGCCGGTGCGCTTCACGTCGATGCGCGCGCCGTCGAGCGTCAGCACGCCCGCGCGCCGGCGGTCCGCGCCGTACACGAGCCGCATCAGTTCGCTGCGGCCCGCGCCGACCAGCCCGAAGAAACCGACGATCTCGCCCGCGCGCACCGAGAAGCTCGCGGGTTCGCGCAGCGCCGGGCCGTCGACGCCTTCGGCGGAGAACCGCACGTCGCCGAGCGCGCGCGGCGCGTAATGGTAGATGTCCGAAATCTCGCGCCCGACCATCTCGGCGACGAGCCTCTCGCGCGGCACGTCGGCAAGCGCATCGTGCGACGCGATCTTGCGCCCGTCGCGGAAGATCGTGCACGCATCGCACAGCCGGTAGATCTCGTCCATCCGGTGCGAGATGTAGATCAGCGCGCGGCCCTGCGCGCGCAGGTCGTCGACGAGCTTGAACAGCACCTCGGTCTCGCGATGCGACAGCGAACTCGTCGGTTCGTCGAGCGCGATCACGCGCGCATTGCGCATCAGCGCCTTGCAGATCTCGACCATCTGCCGCTGCGCGATCGACAGCCGCCCGAGCTTCGCGTCGGGATCGAGATCGACGCCCATCGCGGCGAGCCGCTCGCGCACGTAGCGCTTCGCCTCGCGCTTTTTCACCCAGCCGAACGCGTTCGGCAGGCGGCCGAGCAGCAGGTTTTCCGCGACCGTCAGGTCGGGCACGTACTGCAGCTCCTGGTGAATCACCGCGATGCCGGCCGCGATCGACGCCGCCGCACTCGCGAACTGCACGGGCTGGCCGTCGACCAGCACGCTGCCCGCATCGGGCTGGTATTCGCCGCCGAGAATCTTCAGCAGCGTCGACTTGCCCGCGCCGTTCTCGCCCATCAGGCCATGCACCTCGCCCGCATGCACGTCGAACGAAATGCCGTCGAGTGCGCGCACGCCGGGAAATACCTTGCCGATATTGTCAAAACGCAGTGCCGCTGACACGTCGTCTCCTACTTCCTGATCGATCGACCGCCGGCCGCCGCATCGCCGCGGCAGCCGGCGGGCCGCTTACTTCGACGCGAGCCCCATCTCCTCGCGCACCTTCGACACGTTGTCGCGCGTCGCGAGCATGCCCGTCGTCAGCGTCAGCGCCGGCGGTGCCTTGCCTTGCGTGATCCACGAGTACATCAGGTCCGAGGTTTCCTCGCCGTGGCGCTTCGGGCTGATGATCACGGTGCCGTAGAAGCCCGTCGGCTGCGGCTTCTTGAACTCGTTCAGCGCCGAATCGGAACCGCCGATGCCGATGCCGATCATGTTGTCCGACTTGAAGCCGCGCCCTTCGGCCGCGCGCACCGCGCCGAGCACGGCCTCGTCGTTCAGGCCGTACGCGACCCAGTGCTTGAACTGCGGGTTCTTCGTGAGCGCGATGTTCGCCGCGTTGAACGCGTTCTCGGTGTCGGTCTTCGCCTGCGGCGCCGCGATCACGTTCGCCTTCGGAAAACCGGCAGCCACCAGCGCGTCGGTCGCGCCGCTCGTACGGTCGTGCGCGGTCGGCAGCTGCTCGTAGGTGATGTCGATCGCGCCGACCTCCTTCACGTTCCAGCCGCGCTTCTTGATCTCGGCCGCGATGCCGTCGCCGACCTGCTTGCCGATGTTGTACGCGGAGATCCCCATGTGCGGCACCGCTTCGATCGGCTTGCCCGCGCCGTCGACGAGGCGGTCATCGACCGTCATCATCTTCAGGTTGTGCGACTTCGCCTTCGCGACGATGCCCGGCCCGAGCTTCACGTCGGGCGTGCAGATGATGAAACCCTGCGCCTTCTGCGCGGACAGGTTGTCGATCGCGCTCATCACCTTTTCGCCCGACGGCGCGCCGATCTTCACGAGCGTGAAGCCCTTTTCCTTCGCCGCCATCTCGGCGAACTTCCACTCGTCCTGGAACCACGGCTCTTCCGGCTGCTTCACCAGAAAGCCGATCTTGACCGGGTCGGCCGCGTGCGCAACCGGGCTACCCATCACCACCGCGGCTGCCGCGGCCAGCGTTACGAACGTTCTGCGTTTCATCTCCAGTGTCTCCTTGTTTTCATCGAACAGGATGCAGCCGCTTGTTGGTTTCGACGCAGCGTGCGCGCGGCCGTCGCACGTGCGGTCTTTCGAATCGTTGCGTCAGTCGTGATACAGCGCCGCGCGCCCGCCGTCGACGGTGATGCACGCGGCATTGATGAACGGCGCCTCGTCGGATGCCAGGAACACGGCCGTCATCGCGACCTCGTCGGGCCGGCCGATCCGCTTCATCGGCTGCAGCGCGAGCGTCTGGGCGCGCGCGGCGGCCGGATCGGGCTGCGCGTCCCACCAGTCGCGCGTGAGCTGCGTCTCGATGTAGCCCGGCGCGATCGCGTTCACGCGCACGTTGCGCGCCGCGTATTCGATGCCGAGCGCGCGCGTGAGCCCCAGCACGCCATGCTTCGCGACCGGATACGGAAAGCAGCCCGGGATGATCCGGAACGCGTGCGTCGACGCAATGTTCACGATGCTGCCGCGGCCGCGCTCGACCATGCCTTCCAGCGCCGCGCGGCAGCCGTGCCACACGCCGTCGAGATCGACCGCGAAGCAGCGGCGCCAGTCGTCGTCGGTCATCGTCAGCGGATCGGCGAACACGTTGATGCCCGCGTTGTTCACCAGCACGTCGAGCGGGCCAAATGCCGCTTCGGCCTGCGCGAGCGCATCGCGCACCGCATCCTGACGCGCGACGTCGGCTTGCAGCGGCAGCACGCGCGCGCCGTCGGCGTCGTGCGCGATCGCGGCGGCCGTGTGCTGCGCCTGCGGGAAGTCGAGATCGACGAGCGCGACGGCCGCGCCTTCGCGCACGAACGCACGGGCGATCGCGGCGCCGATTCCGCGGCCCGCGCCCGTCACCATCGCGACCTTGCCCGCGAGGCGGCCCATCATGCGGCTCCGCCGCGCGCGACGCGCAATCCGGCCTGGAACGCGCGCGCGTTCGCCGCGGTCGCGTCGGCCGCCTGGCCGGGCCGGTACAGCGCCGAGCCGAGCCCGAAGCCGTTCGCACCGGCCGCGAGGAACGGCTGCATGTTGTCCGGCGAAATTCCGCCGACCGGGATCAGCGGCACCGCGCGATCGATCACCGCGCGCCATGCCTTCACGACCGTCACGCCGAGCTGCTCGGCCGGGAACATCTTCAACACGTCGGCGCCGTTCGCGAGCGCGGCGAACGCTTCGGTCGGCGTCGCGACGCCCGGCGCGCTCGCGAGGCCGCGCTCGCGCGCGCGACGTATCACGGCCGCGTCGCTGTGCGGCATCACGATCAGCGCGCCGCCCGCGTCCTGCACGCGATCGACGTACTCGGCGCGCAGCACGGTGCCCGCGCCGACGATCGCATCGTCGGGCAGCGCGCGCCGCAGCTTCGCGATGCTGTCGAACGGATCCGGCGAGTTGAGCGGCACCTCGACGATCCGGAAACCGGCTTCGTACAGCGCATGCCCGTGGTCGGCCGCGTCGGCTGGCGTGATCCCGCGCAGGATCGCGATCAGCGGGCACGCGTCGAACGCGCGCATCAGTGCGGCGTGGGGCGTGTACGGTGCGGGCAACGTAAGGTCGGACGGCATGACTGGGTTCCTCTGCAATCGGTTCATTGGTCGGCCAGGACAGGCTCGCCGTCCGCGCGCACGAGCCCGGCGCGCGCCGCGATCCGCCACAGGCCGCGCTCGGTCGCATGCGCGACGACCCGCGCGTGCGTGTGGCCGAATACGCGGAGCGCATCGACGTAGCGTGCGCACAAGACGTCGTCGCCGATCAGCAGCAGCGGCTGGTCCGCGAGCGCGATGCCGCGCTCCGCGAGCATCGCGTCGAGCGCATTGAGCTCATGGCCGATCAGCAGGCCGGACAGGTAGTCGCCCTGCGCGTCGGGCGCGAGCCGGTCGGTCAGGCCGAGCGTGCGCGTGCTGAAAATCGTCGCGAGCAGCCCCGTGCGCTGCGCGCCGCGCGCGACCGACACGCCGCGCGCGAACGCCGCGCGATCGGGCGACGCGCCCGCGCGCATCGTGCGGCCGAGGATCGTGTGGTCGCGCAGCGCCGCGAACAGCTCGCCCGTCATGAAGGTCTGGAAGCGTTCGATCAGCCCGTCCTTCACCCATGCCCATTTCGCATGGGTGCCCGGCAAGCCGATCAGTAGCCCTGAACGATCGGCGTCAAGCATGGGATCGCTCGCGAGCGCACCGAATATCTGCGTTTCTTCGCCGCGCATCACGTCGGGCAATTCGCCCGTCGCGATCACGCCCGGCACGATCGATACCGTCGCGCCGCGCGACGTCGTCACTGTAATGAGACCCGCGGCAAGCGCGTCGGCGCCGGCCGGCACCGCAACGTACGGCGCCTCGCGCCAGCCCTGCGCGCTGCCGACCATCCCGGCGGCGAGTACCGGCAGCCCGGGCGTGCGGTCGAGCCAGTCGCCGCAGGCGTCCTCGAACACCGCATCGAACGCGCGCGCGCCGCCGCCCGGCACGTGCATGACACCCGCCGCGCGGCTGCGCGTGTCGATGAGCGCGCCGTGCGCGTCGTACAGATACGCGCGCAGCGACGTCGTGCCCCAGTCGAGCGCGATCAGCGACGGGGTGGCGGAGCTGGCAACCGGAACGGCCCGGATCGAAGTCGTCATCGTTTGATCCTGCGGGTACTCTGCGGCGGGCTCCAGCCCAGTTCCGCGGAAATGGCTCGCGCTTCGCGCTGCACGAGAGGAATCAGTTCGTCCATCCGGTCATGCGGCATGTACGGAATCGTGCTCGCGACCGATACGGCCGCGACGATCGCACCCGATGCGTCGCGGATCGGCGCGGCCACGCAGCGGATCGACGCCTCGTTCTCCTCGAGGTCGAACGTATAGCCGCCGGCCGCGTAATGGGCCATGCGCTGCAGGAACGCACTCGTCTCCGGCCGGTTGTCGGGCTTGAAAGTGACGCCGGCCAGCGCGCGCCGCGCGGCCTCGAACAGCGAGCGCCACAGGTCGGGATCGAGGTCGAGCATCATCGCCTTGCCGATGCCCGTCGATGCGAGCGGCATCCGGTGGCCGACGCGCGAGCGCATCTCGAGGCCGCGCGTGCCGGGAATCTTGTCGATGTACAGCACGTCGTCGCCGTCGCGCACGCCGAGATGGATCGTGTCGAGCGTCGCTTCCGCGAGCGCTTCGAGATGCGGCCGCGCCACGGCGGTGAGCGGCATCTGCTCGAGCGCGATCGTGCCGAGCTCGATCAGCTTCGGGCCGAGCAGGTAGCCGCCCTGCACCTGGCGCAGGTAGCGCGCCTGCACGAGGCTGCTGACGAGACGGTGCGTCGTGCTGCGTGTCGTGCCGAGCGCGGCGCCGATCGCGCGCATGTCGCGCGCGCCGTTCGCGATCGCCTCGAGGATCGCGAGACCGCGCAGCAGCGTCTGCGTGCCAGCCTGCTGCGCGGCGAGATCGAGCGGCGTGCTGGTCGCGCCGATGCTGTCGGTCAGCGATCCATCGTCCGGCGTCGCACGCCGGGCGTCGAGGGCAAGGGATACGGGCATCTTGGTCATGGGGCGGGCTTCTTCAACGGAATCGGTGAAACCGCTCGCGCGGCGCCGGAACTGCGTCCGGTGCTGCGGCGTGGCGGCGGTCGATGCACCGAGTAAAGCGCCCGGCGAACTTCATGGGATATGTCTCCGTGTGCGTCGGGCGCCGCGCGATGCGTGGGTCCGAAGCTGTCGATGTGCTTCGGATTGTAGGAGCGCACGCACTCGTCTCCAATATTTGAATGCGTTGTCCAGATAATGAGAATTCAGGCGAAGTACGCTGCGCACGCGACGCGACGGCCACGCCATGTGCACGGGGGCGGAACCCGCCGCGCAGCAGGTTCCGCCCCCGTTTGTTCACCACGCGCCGCGCTTACTGCTGGCTCGTGCTGCGTGCCTGCATGTAGCGCTGCACGTCGGCGAACGACACGCGGCCGCTGCCGCCCGAATCGATCTGCCGGAAGTGGTTCGCGACATAACCGAGCCCGGCCGCGCGCGCTTGCGCCTCGGTGATCGAACCCGTGCTCTGCGTATCGGCCGAGTCGAACTGCCGCGCGAGCTTGCGCACCACCTGCGCATGCAGCGCGGCGCCCGTCGTCTGCGTGCCGGCGGTCGGCTTGCGCGCGGCCGGCGGCACGTACGGATCGCCGAGTTGCGCCTGGCGCGCACGCGCCGGTGCGGCGGCGTCGCTCGCCTGCGCGAACGCGGATACGGATGCTGCAGCGGCGGCGCATGCGAGCGCCGCGGCAACGACGATGAAACGATTCTTCATATCAGGCTCCAGTCTGGAATGAGGTCGTCGACGGCAGGCGAGGCGCCGCCGGGGGCGCCTGTCGCCGGCCCGGCGCAGCATCAGTGCGCGGCCGCGTTGTAGAAAGTCACGAGATCGGCTTTCTCCTGCGGACGCGACGTATCGTCGAGATAGACCATGTGGCCGCCCTGATAGTCCTTGATCGTCAGGTTCGGTTGCGTCCCGAGCCGCGCGAGGTCGAGCTCGGTCTGGTAGAACGGCGTCGCGATGTCGTGATACCCGTTCAGCGACAGCACCTTCAACGACGGATTCAACGTCAGCGCGGCGGCCAGATCGGGGATCGTGTCGGGCATCGCGAGTCCGTCGTGCGTCCAGTCCCACGTGTTGATCGCATTGCTGCTCAAAGAGTAGGCCGACTGCGCGGTGTATTTCAGCTCGTTCGGCAGGTAGCTGCCGATCGTGTCGGTGAACGGCTTCGTGATGAACGTGCTCGACGGATCGCCGTCCGCCGCCAGCGGGCTCGACACCGGCACGTTCACGCGCGCGTCGTAGCGGCCGATCAGCGTGCCCGGGATCAGCGACAGCTGGAAGCTGTTGTCGAAGAAGGTCGGGATCACGTTGAAGTCCGCGTTCCACAGCGCCTGCTTCACGCCGGTCGAATTCGCCATCGTCGTGACGAGACTCGGCGGCGGCGGCGTATGGCTCGCCAGGTACGCGTTCACGGCGGGCGCGTAGCTGCCGGCCGTCAGCACGCGCATCTGGTCCGCATACTGCGGCAGGTTCGACGGGTTCGGATTGTCGAGCTGGTAATACGCACCGACGGTGCCGTAGGACGGCGCGAAGCCCGCGCAGCTCACCGGGCTCGACCCGTTGTTGGAGTTGCCGACATAGTCGCTCGCCATGTCGCAGTTCGTGTTGTAGTTCAGGATCGACGACTGCAGCACGATGCCGGCAAGCTTCACGCCGGCCGTCTCGAGCAGGTTCGCGAGCACGTCGGTGCGCGGCGTGCCGTACGACTCGCCGAACAGGTATTTCGGCGAATCGTTGCGCTGGTTCACGGTCAGGTAGCGCGTCACGAAATCGCGGAACGCGCCGGCGTCCTGGTCGACGCCCCAGAACGTCTGGTTCGTGTTCGGCGCGATCGCTTCGGAAAAGCCGGTGCCGATCGCGTCGACGAACACGAGGTCGGTCGTGTCGAGCAGGCTTTCCTGGTTGTCGACGAACGGGAACGTCGACGCGTTCGCGTTCGGGTCGCCCGTCTGGACCCGCCGCGGGCCGAACGAGCCGAGGTGCAGCCACACCGATGCCGAACCGGGGCCGCCGTTGTACAGGAACGTGACGGGCCGCTTCGCCGCGGGCTGGTTGTCGGCCGTGTAGGCGACATAGAAGAACGACGCTTCGGGCGCGCCCGTCCGCGGATTGCGCGCGACGAGGTGGCCGGCCGTGGCCGTGTAGCGGATCGTCTTGCCGTTCAGCGTGATCTGGTGATGCGTGACGGCGGCCTTTTCGACCGCGGCGGATGCGTCGAGCGACGCGTTCGCGCTCGACGAATAACTGTTCGGATCGTTGTACGCCCTGTCCACCTGACTGGCGGGATCGGCTGAGTTGTCGGCGCTGGCAGCGGCGGACGATGTCACGTCGTCGTTGCAGGCCGTCAGAATCAGCGAAGAAAAAACCACCCCCAACAACAGCTTCGCTTTGCTCGCTGGCATCGTTGCTTTCCTTCTCTCGGATGTTTTTTGTGTCGAGCAGCCGGATAAGCCGCCCCCCGCCTCGATTGCGGCCGATAAGCCGAGGCGCTGGCCAATATACGCGAGCACATCGGCTTTGAAAAATTTTGAAATATTTGGCCGGCGGCCGGTGCGGCGCACACCTTTCAGGAATGCTTCGGTTCGCGAAACGTTGCATTTCGCGCCGCTTTCAACGCCTTTCGCGTTTACCCGGGAATACTAAAAAAGCGCGGATTTCGCGCCCTATCGACCAACAAAATCGCGCGGTCGCCGGCATTGCTCAGCAAAGCGAAATAGACGAATTCGTCTAAAGGATGTGGCCCGAAATGCGCGCGACGCGAATGCGCTGCGGCGCACCAATCGCGCATTGGCGGCAGAACGGACAATGCGGCGGCGCGAGCGCGCCGTTCACTCCGATTGCGGAAGCGCGGCCGCGCCCATCCGGCGGGCGATGATGGCCGCGCGCTGTGCCTGGTAGGCCGAGCCGCGATGCGCGTCGAACCAGCGCGGCTTCGGCAGCATCACCGCGAGACGCGCCGACTGCCACGCGCCGAGCCGGCTCGCGGGAATCCTGTAGTAATAGCGCGCGGCCGCTTCGGCGCCGTACACGCCGCGGCCCCATTCGACGGAATTCAGGTAGATCTCGAAGATCCGCTCCTTGTCGAGCACCGTTTCGAGCATCCACGTGATGATGAGCTCCTGCCCCTTGCGGATATAGCTCTTCTCGCGCGACAGGAACAGGTTGCGCGCGAGCTGCTGCGTGATCGTCGAACCGCCCGCGACGATCCGGCCGCGCGCCTTGTTCTTCTCCCACGCCTGCAGGATCGCATCGACGTCGTAGCCGTTGTTGGTCGCGAAGGTGGAATCTTCGGATGCGATCAGCGCGCGCTTCAGGTTGCGCGAGATCTGGTCGTACGGCACCCACTGGTGCTGGATCTGCGCGGGCGGCTTGTCGCGCGACAGCCACCACGCGTCGGTGCGCATGAATGCGGTCGAACCCGGGTTCACGAACGACCACAGCGCGATCTGCGCGAGATAGAACAGCTGGGTCGCGAGCCACGCGCCCGCGAACACCGCACCCGCGTAGACGATCCAGCGGGCCGGGCACACCGTCCGCGTGCGCTGCGTGCTGCTTACCGCCACCACGTGCCGCGCTCCGTTCAGCTCGCCGCGAGCGCCTGGCGCAGCGCGGCAAGCACCGGTGCACCGTCCGGCCGCACGCCGCGCCAGATGAAGAACGATTCGGCCGCCTGCTCGACGAGCATCCCGAGCCCGTCGGCCGTGCGTGCGCCGAGCGACGCCGCATGCTGCATGAACACGGTCGGCTGCGCGCCGTACATCATGTCGTACGCCAACGTGCCTGCGCCGAATGCGGCCGCGTCGCACGCCGGCAGCGCGGCATCGAGGCTGCCGGCCGTCGCATTGACGATCACGTCGTACGGCTCCGCGCGTACCACGTCGGGGCCGCCGCCCGCGAGCGTGCAGCCCGCATCGTGCGCGGCCTGCATGAACTGGCCGACGAGCGCCTCGGCCTTGCTGGCGGTGCGGTTCACGATCGTGATCGACAGCGGCGCGCGCTCGAGCAGCGGCAGCACGACACCGCGCGCGGCGCCGCCCGCGCCGAGCAGCAGGATGCGTGCGCCCGCGAGCGACACGCCGAGGTTCGCTTCGATGTCGCGCACCAGACCAACGCCATCGGTGTTGTCGCCGTAGATGCTTCCGTCGGCGTCGATGCGCAGCGTGTTCACCGCGCCCGCCGCCGCCGCGCGCGGCGACAGCGTGTCGGCGAGCGCATGCGCTTCGAGCTTGAACGGAACCGTCACGTTCGCGCCGCGACCGCCTTCGGCAACGAACGCGCGCACGGCCGCTTCGAAACCGTCGACCGGCGCGAGCCGGTGCGCGTACTCGATCGCCTCGCCGGTCTGCGCTGCGAACTGCGCGTGGATGAACGGCGACTTGCTGTGCGCCACCGGGTTGCCGAACACTACGTAGCGGTCGGCGCCGCTCGTCGACGCAACCGCGTTCATGATGCGCGCCCCTCTTCGCCGTCGTTGCCGCTCGCGGCTTCGCCGCCCGCACCTGCCGCCGCACCGTCCGCTTCGGCCAGCGCTTCCGCCTCGGTTTCCGCCGTGGCGTCTTCCGCGTCGATCAGCGTGTCGTCGCCGCCTTCGGCATCATCCTCTTCCTCGGCCGCGTCGCCGCTGGTCACGGTCGGCGCATCGAGCACGTTCAGCAGCCGCACCGACGCCTCGATCGTCAGCTCGTCGAGCGACATCACGTCGAGCAGCACGCGCGTGCCGCGCGCATGCACGCCGAGCCCCGGCACGTGCAGCAGCAACGGAATTTCCTCGAGGCGCACGAGATCGCCCTTCACGACGCTCGCGACGACCTGCTTCTTCTGCTCCTGCGCGAGCCAGCGCAGGCACCAGAAATATTCCATCCGGCGCTGGTAGTCGGCGTACGCGGTGTAGGTGTCGTCGAAGCCCTGCACGACCGCGTACAGGTCGGCGTCCTTCGGCTTGAACGGCGCAGCGAGCTTGGCGGTGACGCCATGCTGCACGCATGCGAGCAGTTGCCACTGATTCACGAGGTCGACGTAGCGGCGCAGCGGCGACGTGCTCCATGCGTACTGCGGCACGCCGAGGCCTTCGTGCGGCGCGGCCGTCGTCTGCATCCGCGTGCGCTTCGGGCCCGGCGCGCCGAAGCCGCGCTGCGAGCGGTAGATGCCGGGCACCGTATGATCGTGCAGGAACGCGCCCCAGGTCGAGTTCGCGAGGATCGCGAGCTCGGACACGATCAGGTCGAGCGGCGAACCGCGGCGGCGCGGCGTGATCGACACGTGCTCGCCTTCGACGTAGAAGTTGTAGTCGGTGTTGCGCTGCACTTCGCGCTTCAGGCCGTAGCCCGCGCGCGCGAGCTGGCGCTTCTCGAACAGCGCCTGCGCGAGCGGCCACAGCACGGCGATGTCGTCCTTGTGCGGGTAGTCGCCGGTGCCGGCCGCGAGCGTCTCTTCGTTGACGAGCTCGTCGAGCGTGTTGTGACGCAGGTTGTTCTTCACGAACACGAGTTCGGCGCGCGTCTCGTTCGCGACGATGTCCTGCGTTTCGCGGTTGACGATGATGTACAGCGACAGCGCCGGGCGGTAATCGCCCTCCTTCAGCGTGAACACGTCGACGACGTCGTCCGGCAGCATCGTGATCTTGTCGCCCGGCATGTAGACGGTCGACAGGCGCGTGCGCGCGATCGCGTCGATCGCGTCGCCGCGCACGATGCCGAGCGCCGGCGCCGCGATGTGCACACCGATCCGCACGCGGCCGTCGGACAGGTGTTCGACCGAGAACGCATCGTCGATTTCGGTCGTCGTGACGTCGTCGATCGAGAACGCCTCGACGTTCGCGCGCGGCAGGTCGTCCGGCAGCGCGCCGACCGTGACGGGCGGAAAGCCCGTGCCGTGCGGGAAGAATTCCGCGAGGAAGCGCGCCTCGTGCAGCGCACGCGGCGACGCGATGCCGCCGCAGTCGAGCATCAGCCGCGCCGGCGACACGCCGCGCGCGCCGGCGGCCGCTTCCATTGCCTTGTATTCGATCGCGTTCTTGTCCGGCCGCGTCAGCAGCCCGAGCACCTTGCCCGCGAACGCTTCCGGCAGCTTGCCGGCCTTCAGCTCCTCTTCATACTGCGCCTGGACGAGCGCCTGCTGGCGCTTGCGCTCGAGCGACGCGAGCGCCATCTTGAGCTGCTCTTCCGGCGCGCGCTGGTACTGGCCGCGCCCCTTGCGGCGGAAGTAGACGGGCGAGCCGTGCAGCCGCAGCACCAGCGCCGCGCGCTCGACCGGGCCGTACGCCGCGCCGAAGTACTCCTCGGCCAGCGCCGTATACGCGAACTCGTCGGCCGGCGCGCATTCCCACAGGAAATCCAGATCGATCTGCTGCGCGGCCGTGTCGGCCTCCTGCATCAGTTCGCCCGCGGCCGGCTTGTCGAATTCGATCAGCACGTCTTTCGCGCGCACCTTCGCGCGCCGCCCGCCGGGCAACTCGACCTGAAATGCGTCGCCCTGGCGCGACAGCACGCTGCCCGCCTTGAAACTGCCCGATTCCTCGAAGAAAACGTTCACTCAGTACTCTCGTTCAGACTGCCGGACGCCGCATCGGCGGCGCCGCATGATGATGGGGATTCGATCGGCACGCGGCCGGTTTATCGCGCTTTTCCGTCGCAAAACGCGAGAACGTCGTCGACATAGTCGGCAAATTCGCTGATTCCGTGATCGCTGCCTTCGATCACGCGCGTTTTCGCGCCCGGGTAATGGGCCAGCATCTCGCGGTAGTCGAGCACTTCGTCGCCGGTCGCCGCGAACAGATAGTAGCGCTCGGCACGCGTGATCGCCGGCACGCGCAGCGCATCGAGCTCGTGCAGGTGATGGCGCTCGACGACGATCGTGCCGCCGCCGTGCCACAGCGGCTGTTCGCCCAGATGCTGCTCGAGATCGCGCTGCGGCACGACGGCCGGATTCAGCAGCACGGCCTTCCAGCCATGCTTTTCGGCCAGCCACGTGGCGTAGTAGCCGCCAAGCGAGCTGCCGATGACGGTCACGTCGCGTGCGCCGGCAACCTCGGCTTCCGCGACGGCGATCGCGTCGAGCGGCGACACGGACAGCGACGGGCAACGCCACTCGGCCGTGCGGCCGAGTTCGGCCATCCGCGCGGCAAGCAGCCTCGACTTCTGCGATTCCGGCGACGACCGGAAGCCGTGCAGATACAGGATCACGTGCGGCCCCCGAGCGCATCGAGCAGCTTCTGGTGCACGCCGCCGAAGCCGCCGTTGCTCATCACGAGCACGTGGTCGCCCGGGCGCGCGGCCTCGGTGACGGCCTTCACCAGCAGATGCAGATCGTCGAACGCGTGCGCCTTGCCGCCGAGCGGCGCGAGCGCCTCGCCGAGATTCCAGCCGAGCGCGTCGCGCCCGGTCGGCGCGCCGTAGCCGAACACGAGATCGGCATCGGCCAGGCTCGCGGGCAATTGCGCCTTCATCACGCCCAGCTTCATCGTGTTCGAGCGCGGCTCGAGTACCGCGAGGATGCGGGCATTCCGGCTACCGATGCGCGCACGAAGGCCGGCGATCGTGGTTTCGATTGCGGTCGGATGGTGCGCGAAGTCGTCGTAGACGGTCACGCCGTCCACGCTGCCGCGCACTTCCATGCGGCGCTTCACGTTGCGGAACGCTGCGAGGGAGGCTGCGGCCTGCGCGGGCGGCACGCCGACGTGGCGCGCGGCGGCGATCGCCGCGAGCGCGTTCATCCGGTTGTGATCGCCCTGCACCTGCCACGCGACTTCGCCGACACGCTCCGCGTGCGAATACACGGCAAAGCGCTCGTCGACCGGCACGCCGTCCTCGGCCGGCAGCGCCTGCCAGCCGCCGTCGACGCCGAACCGCTCGACCTCGCTCCAGCAGCCGCGCGCCAGCACGCGCTCGAGCGCGTCCGAGCGGCCGTTCGTGACGATCCGGCCGACACCGGGCACGGTGCGCACGAGGTGATGGAATTGCGTTTCGATCGCGGCGAGATCCGGGAAGATGTCGGCGTGATCGAATTCAAGGTTGTTCAGCACCGCGGTGCGCGGCCGGTAATGGACGAACTTCGAGCGCTTGTCGAAGAACGCCGTATCGTATTCGTCGGCCTCGATCACGAAGAAGCTCGAATCGGTGAGCCGCGCCGACACGCCGAAGT
Organism: Burkholderia sp. NFPP32; assembly: GCF_900119325.1. NCBI lineage: Bacteria > Pseudomonadati > Pseudomonadota > Betaproteobacteria > Burkholderiales > Burkholderiaceae > Burkholderia > Burkholderia sp. NFPP32. Next base: position 841,808 of record NZ_FPJP01000001.1, read on the forward strand.
TCAGCGGCACGCCGCCGATCAGGAAGCCCGGGTTCAGGCCCGCGTCCTCCAGCAGCCACGCGAGCATCGACGACGTGGTCGTCTTGCCGTGCGTGCCCGCGACCGCGAGCACCCATTTGCCGGCCAGCACGTGCTCGCCGAGCCACTGCGGGCCCGACACGTACGGCAGGCCGCGATCGAGGATCGCCTCCATCAGCGGATTGCCGCGCGTAACGACGTTGCCGATCACGAACAGGTCCGGTTTCAGGTCGATCTGTTCGGCGCCGTAGCCCTCGATCAGCGTGATGCCCTGCGCCTCGAGCTGCGTGCTCATCGGCGGATAGACGCCCGCGTCGCAACCCGTCACCGTGTGGCCCGCCTCGCGCGCGAGTACGGCGAGACCGCCCATGAAGGTGCCGCAGATGCCAAGAATGTGGATGTGCATAGATGAATGCTTTCGCGCCGCCGGGCGCCGTCGATTCGGAAAAGATGCGTCTGCGGCGCGCCGGACAGGCCGTGCGACCGGCGCTCGTCGCCGCGACACAAAGAGCAGTATTGTAACTGACGGCCTGCCGCGCCCGGCGGCCCGAACGATGCGCGCGAACGCCGCCGGCGCACCGGGCGGCAGGCCGCCGCACCCGTGTTCGGGCGCCGCGGCGATCTAGTATGATTGCCGGATCATGTCTCGCAAACCTCTTGTCGACCCGCGGCGCGTCCGCGAGGAAATCGCTCAGTCCGCCGCCCGCCTGATCGCGGAGGACGGGCTGGACTATGCCGGCGCGAAACGCAAGGCCGCGCGCCAGTTGCTCGGCGATTCGCGCGTTGCCGGCGAATGGCTGCCGGATAACGATCAGATCGAGGAAGAACTGCGCGAGTACCTCGCACTATTCCAGAGCGACACGCAGCCGGACGAACTGCGCCTGCTGCGCGAGATCGCGCTCGACTGGATGCGCCGGCTCGCCGAGTTCCGTCCGTATGTGACGGGCGCCGTGCTGAACGGCACCGCAAACGCGCATTCGGATATCCATCTGCAGGCATTCACCGACAACCCGAAGGACGTCGCGATCTACCTGCTGAACCAGAACATCCAGTACGACGTGTCCGAGACGCGGCACTTCGCGGGCCGCGGCGACGTCGAGACGCTGAGCTTCCTGTGGCGCCCGCGGCGCGAGGTGGACGCGATCGGCATCCACCTCGCGCTCTATGCGAGCGACGACCTGCGCGGCGCGGTCAAGGCCGACTCGCGCGGCCGGGTCGCCCGCGCGGATGCCGCCGCACTGCGTACGCTCGTCGAAGCAGGCAAAGCCCCTTCCGAACCTGAATGATTCAACGATGATGATGAAACGCATGTTGGCACTCGCGGTGGTCGCGGCCGCCGCTGTCGCCGGCGGGATTACCGCCGGCCATTGGTTCCGCGGCAATGCCGACGACGGCGTCGCCGTCGCCTCGCCCGCCGCAGCGGGCAGCCCGGTCGACCAGTTGTGGGCAGCGGCGCTGACGGGTGTCGACGGCAAGCCGGCCACGCTGGCTGCCTTCAAGGGCCAGAAGGTCGTCGTCAATTTCTGGGCGTCATGGTGCGGCCCGTGCGTCGAAGAGATGCCCGAACTCGTCGCGCTGTCGCATCAGTACAAACAGAAAGGCATCCGTTTCATCGGGATCGGCGTCGATTCCGAGCAGAACGTGAAGAACTTTCTGCAGAAAGTGAAGGTCGACTATCCGGTTTTCATCAGCGGTTATGCGGGCGCTGATCTGGCCCGTAATTTCGGAAACACCGCTGGCGCGTTGCCGTTTACGGTCGTCATCGACGAAACCGGCAAGATTCGCGAGACAAAATTGGGACAAATCCAGCCGTCCGAGCTGAAAAAGACGCTCGACGCGCTGTAAGCTGCCCGAACGCCGGCCCGCACGTTCGCAGCAATTTGTCCGTCGATCGCCGCAATTTCGCGTGAATTCGCCGATACTTTGCATCCGCACCGGTAATTCTTGCAGGTCCGGCGAACTCGGCCGTTCGGCAAAACTAGACAAATTTCTCTAAATAGCGCTAAAGTTCGCGCAATTCCGCAGAAATAGAAGCGACCATGACACGATTGCTGGTGCTGCACGGCCCCAACCTGAACCTTCTCGGCACCCGGGAACCGGAGGTGTACGGCCGCGTCACGCTGACACAGATCGATCAGGCGCTTGCCGCGCGTGCCCGGGAAGCCGGCGCCGAACTGTCGTCGTTCCAGAGCAACCATGAAGGCGCGCTGGTCGACCGCATCCAGGCCGCGCGGGAGGAACAGACCGATTTCATCCTGATCAATCCGGCCGCGTATACGCACACGAGCGTCGCGATCCGGGACGCGATCGCCGGCGTTGGCATCCCGTTCGTCGAGGTTCACTTGTCGAACGTGCATCGCCGCGAAGCGTTCAGGCACCACTCCTACTTTTCCGACCAGGCCGAAGGCGTGATCTGCGGGCTCGGCTGGAAAGGTTATCTGTACGCGCTCGAGTACGCGCTGGACAAGCTGCAAGGCACGTCGCGCGGCTGATTTCGCGATCTAGATTCAGCGCCGGCCCCTAACCGGCGCTTTCACGTATTGAAAGGGGAATTCCCGATGGATCTTCGTAAGCTGAAAACTCTGATCGACCTCGTTTCCGAATCCGGCATCTCCGAGCTGGAAGTGACGGAAGGCGAAGGCAAGGTGCGCATCGTCAAGAACGCACCGCCGGTCTACGTACAGCCGACGGCTGGGTATGCCCCGCAATTCAGCGCGCCCGCTCCGTCGGCCGCGCTGCCGACGGACGGTGCCGCTGCACCGGCAGCCGGCGCCGCAGCCGCGCCGGCCGTCCCGCAGGGCCACGTCGTGACGTCGCCGATGGTCGGCACGTTCTATCGCGCGCCGTCGCCGGGCGCGGACCCGTTCGTCCAGGTCGGCGACACGGTCAAGGAAGGCCAGACGATCTGCATCATCGAAGCGATGAAGCTGCTCAACGAGATCGAGTCCGATAAAGCCGGCGTGATCAAGGAAATCCTCGTCGAGAACGGCCAGGCCGTCGAATACGGCCAGCCGCTTTTCGTGATCGGCTAAGTCCGCCGCGCGGCTAAGCCAGCCGCGCGCCGCCGATGCTCGCCAGGCGCCGTTCGCGCGCCCCTCGAAGAGACGAATACTCGCTATGTTTGAAAAAATCCTCATTGCCAATCGCGGTGAAATCGCGCTGCGCATCCAGCGCGCGTGCCGCGAGCTCGGCGTCAAGACGGTGGTCGTCTACTCGGAAGCCGACAAGGAAGCCAAGTACGTACGCCTCGCGGACGAAGCCGTCTGTATCGGCCCGGCCCCGTCGAACCTGAGCTACCTGAACATGCCGGCGCTGATCAGCGCCGCGGAAGTCACCGACGCCGAGGCGATCCACCCCGGCTACGGCTTCCTGTCGGAGAACGCCGATTTCGCGGAACGCGTCGAGCAGTCGGGCTTCACGTTCATCGGCCCGCGCCCGGAAACGATCCGGATGATGGGCGACAAGGTCACCGCGAAGCAGACGATGATCAAGACCGGCGTGCCGTGCGTGCCGGGCTCGGAAGGCGCGTTGCCGGACGATCCGAAGGAGATCGTCAAGATTGCGCGCACGATCGGCTACCCGGTCATCATCAAGGCGGCGGGCGGCGGCGGCGGGCGCGGGATGCGCGTCGTGCACACCGAGGCCGCGCTCGTCAACGCGGTCAACATGACCCGCGAGGAAGCCGGCCGCGCGTTCGGCAACCCGCAGGTGTACATGGAGAAGTTCCTCGAGAACCCGCGCCACATCGAGATCCAGGTGCTGTCCGACGCGTACAAGAACGCGATCTGGCTCGGCGAGCGCGACTGCTCGATGCAGCGCCGCCACCAGAAGGTGATCGAGGAAGCGCCGGCACCCGGCATTCCGCGCCGCCTGATCGACCGCATCGGCGACCGCTGCGCGGACGCGTGCAAGAAGATGGGCTACCTCGGCGCAGGCACGTTCGAATTCCTGTACGAAAACGGCGAGTTCTACTTCATCGAGATGAACACGCGCGTGCAGGTCGAGCATCCGGTGTCGGAACTGATCACGGGCGTCGACATCGTGCAGGAACAGATCCGCATCGCGGCCGGCGAGAAGCTCGCGCTGCGCCAGCGCGACATCCAGTTCCGCGGACATGCGATCGAATGCCGGATCAACGCGGAAGATCCGTTCAAGTTCACGCCGTCGCCGGGCCGGATCACGTCGTGGCATACGCCGGGCGGCCCCGGCGTGCGCGTCGATTCGCATGCCTACAATGGCTATTTCGTGCCGCCGAACTATGATTCGATGATCGGCAAGCTGATCACCTACGGCGCGACCCGCGAGCAGGCGATCAGCCGGATGCGCATCGCGCTGTCGGAAATGGTCGTCGAAGGCATCCAGACCAACATCCCGCTGCACCGCGAGCTGATGATCGACTCGAAGTTCGTCGAAGGCGGCACCAGCATCCACTACCTCGAAAACCGGCTCGCACAGAAGCAGCAGGTCGCACCGGAAGAAGCGTAAGCATGAGCTATCGCGAACTCGTCGTCGAACTGGCCCGTGAGCACGCGGAGGCATTGTCCGACGCGCTGCTCGACCTCGGCGCGCTGTCGGTGTCCGTCGAGGACGCCGACGCCGACACGCCCGACGAACAGCCGCTCTTCGGCGAGCCCGGCCTCGTGCCCGACCGCACCGCGTGGCAGCACTCGCGCGTGGTCGCACTGCTGTCGCCCGACCACGATCCGGCCGTGCTGCTCGCGGCGGCCGCGAACGAGATCGGCCTCGCCGGGACGCCGAAATTCGACGTCCGCGAAGTCGAGGAACAGGACTGGGTGCGGCTCACGCAATCGCAGTTCGAGCCGATCCCGATCGGCGAGCGGATCTGGGTCGTGCCGTCGTGGCACGACGCGCCCGATCCCGACGCGCTCGTACTCGAACTCGACCCCGGCCTCGCGTTCGGTACCGGTAGCCACCCGACCACGCGCCTTTGCATGGAGTGGCTCGAACAATCGGTGAAGCCCGGCCAGTCGGTACTCGACTACGGCTGCGGCTCCGGCATTCTCGCGATCCTCGCGAAGAAATGCGGGGCGAACCCCGTCATCGGCATCGACATCGATCCGCAGGCGGTGGAGTCGGCACGGCAGAACAGCGAGCGCAACCGCGCGGAAGTCACGTACGGGCTGCCCGATGCGTGCCCGGAGGGCGAATTCGACATCGTCGTCGCGAACATCCTGTCGAACCCGCTGAAGCTGATGGCGTCGATGCTCGCGTCGAAGGTCAAACCGGGCGGGCGCATCGCGCTGTCGGGCGTGCTCGCGCGCCAGGCGGACGAAGTCGCGGCCGTCTATGCGCGCTACATCGACATCTCGGTCTGGCGCGAACACGAAGGTTGGGTATGCCTTGCCGGAACCCGGCGGGAAAGCCATTAGAATAGCGCTGTCCTTTACTCTGGCCAGCAGGCCGCCCGGCTCGACATGCTTCTTGCGACGCGCTGCCCCCATTGCGAAACCGTCTTCCGGCTGCAGCAGGAACAGCTCTCGCTGCATGAAGGGCTCGTGCGCTGCGGGCATTGCCACGAAGTCTTCAACGCGTCGGAATCGCTCGTTCCCGAGCACGCGCAGCAGCCCGAACCGGCATTGACCGAAACGGCTGCCGCGCCGGAGAACGGCGACGCGCACCACCAGGCCGCGCCCGCGCGGCTGTTCGCCGCCGACGCGCCGGCCGGGTTGCCGTCCGACACCGATTACAAGCCGGAAGGCTGGGACATGTGGGCGCCATGGCTCGACGCCGGCGTCGATCCGTCGCTGCAGCACAACGTGCAGACCGTGCGCACTGCGCCGCTGGTGCCGCTCGCGCTCCCGTCCACCGAAGCCGGCATCGTTCACCTGTCGGGTACGCCCGCGCCGTTCCCGTCCCCGACCGAGCTCGATGCATCCGCCGACGCCGCACAACCGGCCGAACCGCATTCGACGCAGACGGAACGGGAAATCGAAGCATCGCCGGCGCCCGTCGTGTCCCCCGTCGAACGCGACCCGCATGAGCCCCGCTTCGTCGCCCACATTCCGTCGGAAGCAGAAACCGCTACCGACGACACCGAACCCGTGGGCAACGCGCACTTCGCCGTACCGGACGACGAGCGCGCGCCGCGCGAACCGCGTTTTGCGTTCGCTCCGGCGCCGGCCGTCACCGCACCCGAAACCGGATCCGAACCTGACGCCGCCGCCCGGCACGACAAAACACCGGCCGCGGTCACCGCCGCGCCGTTCCCCGCCGCGCCGACCGACGACGATCGCCCGCCCTTCGCCGTCACGCGCGAGACGCGCGCGCCGCAGCGGCGGGGGGGGCTCGGCGGCTTTTTCGGCGGTTTCGTCGCCGCGGTACTGGCCTTCCTGCTCGTCGCGCAACTCGCATGGTGGCAGCGCGAGACGCTGATGATCTACTGGCCCGTCACGCAAGGCTGGTTCCGTCAGGCCTGCGCGCCGCTCGGCTGCACGGTCGCGCCGCCGCGCGCGATCGACGGCCTGCGGCTCGACGCGACCGACCTGCGCCAGCTCGACGGCCCGCGCGTGCTCGAGCTGAAAGTGCCGCTGACGAACCGCTACCGCGTCGCGCTCGCGTACCCGTCGCTCGAACTGACGCTGCTCGACGACACCAATCACGTGACCGTGCGCCGCGTGCTCGCGCCGCGCGACTACGTGCGCCCGGGTACGCCGATCGACGCCGGGCTGCCGCCCGGCAAGACGCAGACGATGATCGTCCGCGTCGAAACGAACGGCACGCCCGCCTCGAATTTCCGCGTCCAGATCTTCTATCCGTGACGCGCCGCGGCGCGCGCCTGCGCGCCCGTCTCAACCCGCGCGCCCGAGCGGCGCGCTATTTCGGAGCACGAACATGAGCAAAGTTACGCTGGGTGGCAACCCGATCGATCTCGCCGGCACGTTCCCGGCCGTCGGCGCCCAAGCCGCCGATTTCAAGCTGGTCGGCAAGGACCTCGCCGACCTGTCGCTCGCCAGCTTCGCCGGCAAGCGCAAGGTGCTGAACATCGTGCCGAGCCTCGACACGCCGACCTGCGCGACGTCGACCCGCAAGTTCAACGAAGCCGCGTCGTCGCTCGACAACACGGTCGTGGTCGTCGTGTCCGCCGACCTGCCGTTCGCCGCCACGCGCTTCTGCACGACCGAAGGCCTCGCGAACGTCGTGACGGCTTCGACGTTCCGCACCGGCCGCGCGTTCGCGAACGCATACGGCGTCGACGTGACGAGCGGCCCGCTGAACGGCCTGACCGCACGTGCCGTCGTCGTGCTCGACGCGCAGGACAAGGTGATCCACGCGGAACTCGTCGGCGAGATCAAGGACGAGCCGAACTACGACGCCGCGCTCGCCGCACTGAAGTAAGCTTTCCCCCCGCTGTCCCCTGCCGCGCCGCGCCCTTCGCGCGGCGCTGTCGCGCAGGGCCTTTCATTTCTACAGGAACGCACACCTTGGCTACGCTGATTTGCGGCTCGATCGCCTACGACTCCATCATGACCTTCGAAGGGCGGTTCCGCGAGCACATCCTGCCCGACCAGGTGCACCTCATCAACCTGAGCTTCCTCGTGCCGACGATGCGCCGCGAATTCGGCGGCTGCGCGGGCAACATCGCGTACGCGCTGCACCTGCTCGGCGGCGATGCGCGCATGATGGGGACGATGGGCGCGCTCGACGCGCAGCCGTATCTCGACCGGTTCGATCAGCTCGGCCTGCGCTGCGATCACGTTCGCGTGTTGCCCGACACGTACACGGCGCAAGCGATGATCACGACCGATCTCGACAACAACCAGATCACTGCGTTCCACCCCGGCGCGATGATGCAGTCGCACCTGAACCATGCGGGCGACGCGCCGGACATCAAGCTCGCGATCGTCGGCCCCGACGGCTTCGACGGGATGGTGCAGCACGTGGAAGAGCTCGCCAAGGCCGGTGTGCCGTTCGTGTTCGATCCGGGCCAGGGCCTGCCGCTGTTCGACGGCGCGACGCTGCGCCGCAGCATTGAACTTGCAACCTATGTCGCGGTCAACGACTACGAGGCCAAGCTGGTGAGCGACAAAACGGGATGGTCCGAAGACGAAATCGCCAGCCGGGTCGACGCCCTCGTCATTACGCGTGGCGAGCACGGCGCGACCATCCGCCACAAGCAGGGCACGGATCAGATTCCGGTTGTGCCGGCCGAACGTGTCGTCGATCCGACCGGCTGCGGCGATGCCTTCCGGGGCGGCCTGCTGTTCGGTATCGAGAACGGCCTCGACTGGGCAACCACGGGCCGCCTCGCGAGCCTGATGGGTTCGATCAAGATCGCTCACCAGGGGCCCCAGACTTACGTACTGACGCGCGCCGAAATCGACGCGCGCTTCGAGGCTGCATTCGGTTACAGTCTCAAATGAATATTGTGGGAGAGCCAAAATGTTGACGAAAAAAAACCTCACGCTCGCGGCCATGCTGACTGCCACGCTGACCCTCGCCGGCTGCTTCACGGCACCCGGTTCGGCAGATGTCTATAGCGTCGGCCAGGCGCAGCGCGAACAGACGGTCCGCATGGGCACGGTCGAAAGCGTCCGTGCGGTGCGCATCCAGTCCGACGGCGGCGGCAGCGCGATCGGCACGCTCGGCGGCGGCGCACTCGGCGCGGTCGCAGGCAGCGCGATCGGCGGCGGCAAGGGATCGATCCTGACGGCAATCGCCGGCGGTCTCGTCGGTGCGGTCGCGGGCAACGCGGTCGGCGAAAACCTCAGCACGGCGAACGGTGTCGAAATCACCGTGCGCCTCGACAACGGCGACCTGCGCTCGATCACGCAGGCAGCAAGCGGCGAAGCGTTCCGCGCCGGCGAGCGTGTGCGGCTGCTGTCGAGCGGCGGCGTCACGCGCGTCACGCACTAACCGGGTACCTCAGCATGCGGCGCAAGCCGCAGTCGAACGCATGTGCGAAGCTGCACATGCGTTTTTTTTCGTCCGTCCTCGCCGCGGCCGGTACATGGGCGAATACGGACGAAAAAAATCCCGCCACCTGAGCCAGATGGCGGGACTGATTGAGTAGCGCTACTCAACCCACGGACACCACGTGAGTGCCCGGGTGATGCTGGTCAGCCGCGATTACGGACGGCTGCCGGTCGGGAACGGCCATGCCGCTGCCGGGTTGAGCGCGGTCTTCACGCCCGATGCCGGCGCGACCGATGCGGTCGACGCGGTCGTTGCCGGTGCAGCCTTCTTCACGACGGCCTTCTTCGGAGCAGCAGCCTTCTTCGCCGGAGCGGCAGCCTTCTTCGCAGGGGCAGCCTTCTTGGCGGGCGCAGCCTTCTTCGCAGCGGCCTTCTTCGCAGGCGCAGCCTTCTTGGCAGCAGCCTTCTTCGCAGGCGCAGCCTTCTTGGCAGCAGCCTTCTTGGCCGGTGCGGCCTTCTTCGCAGCAACCTTCTTCACTGCGACTTTCTTGGCTGCAACCTTCTTCGCAGCGGCCTTCTTGGCCGGCGCTGCCTTCTTCGCAGCAACCTTCTTCACTGCGACTTTCTTGGCTGCGACCTTCTTGGCTGCAACCTTCTTCGTTGCGACCTTCTTTGCCGCGACCTTCTTCGCAGCGGCCTTCTTCGCCGGTGCTGCCTTCTTCGCGGCAACCTTCTTCACCGCGACCTTCTTCGCAGCAACCTTCTTCACTGCGGCGGCCTTCTTCGCCGGAGCAGCGGCCTTCTTCGCGACGGTCTTCTTGGCAGCAACTTTCTTAGCAGCCGGTTTTTTCTTGGCGGTAGCCATGTTGTTCTCCTTCAGGTTCAGATGAGAGTCAGTTCAAACTACACCCTTCGTCAAAACCCGCTTCCCGCGGACGCTGTTCAGGACGTGCGCTTCGAAGCGGGCTATTCATCGGCGTACGCGGATACCGCGCGCTTACGCTAATGAATACGGTATGGCGCGCGTGACCACCCGGCCTCGCGCGCCAAATCAAGTCGGTAGCCGGCGCACCTCGCGCCGCTACCCCTAATCGCTTGATCAAGCGGACCGCCACACGGCCGTCCGCTTTATCCGGAGGGAAGTTTGCCCATCCCACTGAAGGGTTCGCAAAGTGCCTGTCGTGTCGTTGGGCCGCTAAGGCACCGGGCATGCTTTGCATCAGGCGTTCTTGCTCCTAAACCTTGGGCCGGGGCCGAGAGGCCGCCGGCTGCTCCATCATGTAACGGGTTCGCTGCTGCGGGTCATTCCCAGGACAGCGCGCCCCCCGTCTGATACTCGATCACACGCGTCTCGAAGAAGTTGCGCTCCTTCTTCAGGTCGATCATCTCGCTCATCCACGGGAACGGGTTTTCCTCGTTCGGGTACAGCGGATCGAGGCCGATCTGCTGGCAACGGCGGTTGCTGATGAAGCGCAGATAGCTCTTGAACATCGACGCGTTCAAACCCAGCACGCCGCGCGGCATCGTGTCCTCGGCGTAGCGGTATTCGAGTTCGACAGCCTGCTTGAACAGCTCGCGAATCTCCGCGCGGAATTCCGCGGTCCAGAGATGCGGGTTCTCGAGCTTGATCTGGTTGATCAGGTCGATGCCGAAGTTGCAGTGCATCGACTCGTCGCGCAGGATGTACTGATATTGCTCTGCAGCACCCGTCATCTTGTTCTGGCGGCCGAGTGCGAGGATCTGCGTGAACCCGACATAGAAGAACAGGCCTTCCATGATGCAGGCGAACACGATCAGCGACTTCAGCAGCTTCTGATCCGCTTCGAGCGTGCCGGTCTTGAAGGCCGGGTCCGTCAGCGTGTGGATGAACGGGATCAGGAATTCGTCCTTCGCGCGGATCGACGCGACCTCGTGGTACGCGTTGAAGATCTCGCCTTCGTCGAGACCGAGCGATTCGACAATATATTGATACGCGTGCGTGTGGATCGCCTCTTCGAACGCCTGGCGCAGCAGGAACTGCCGGCACTCGGGCGCCGTGATGTGGCGGTACGTGCCGAGCACGATGTTGTTCGCCGCGAGCGAATCGGCCGTCACGAAGAAGCCGAGGTTGCGCTTCACGATGCGGCGCTCATCCTCGGTCAGACCGTTCGGGTCCTTCCACAGAGCGATGTCGCGGGACATGTTGATTTCCTGCGGCATCCAGTGGTTCGCGCAACCGGCCAGATACTTTTCCCACGCCCACTTGTACTTGAACGGCACCAGCTGATTGACGTCAGTCTGGCCGTTGATGATGCGCTTGTCGGCGACATTGACCCGCGCTTCCGAACCGCCGGCGGGAACAGCCGATGCTTGCGGCGGCACCGCAAGATCGCCTTCGAAAATGTCACGGACCTGATGGGCGGCAGGCGACGCAGCCTGCATTCCGACAGCCACTCCTGCGGGGGCGCGCGTCGCATTGTGCTGCGCTCCGCTCGCGGGAGTTACGGCAGTCTTCTCGTCATCCCAGTTGAGCATAAATTCTCACCATCAATTTAGAACGGTTTGTACCATCTTTTCCTGAGCGATAAAAGGGTTCGCTCACGAAAAATCCTTTTTTCGATTCGCGTTGCGACCTCGATACAACACTTTGAGCAACGCATCGTCGTTCATGCAGAGCGCGACGTGTGTCGCGCGTGTATCGCGAGGTGCGCTCGACGCATCGAACGCTGATCGAAACGCGACGTCGTCGGGGATGTTTCGATCGCTTGTCGATGCCTGCAACGTTGGTGCCGCGTTACAGATTCCTTATCATTTTTTTAGTTGAGAGCGGCGCACACTTCAACCTCGATCGGTCGTCGTGCGCGCCGCACGGCACATCTTCAGGTCAGGCGCGCTGCGTTACTGGCACGCTTCGCATTCGTCGAAGCCCGGATCGCCCGGACGCATCGTGCACACCGGACCGTCGGCCTCGACCGGCGCGAGTGCCGCCGCTGCGCCGATCGCGCCGGACGACGCATCGCCGCCTGCCGCACCGAAGCCGCCTGCCGCGCCTTGCGCGCCGCCGCTGCTCGAACCACCGCCGCTCGCACCACCCGTCGGCACCGCGTTCAGCGCGCCGTGTGCGACCGTCGACTTCTCGACGTGCGTCGCCGCCATCGTGCGGAGGTAGTAGGTCGTCTTCAGGCCGCGCAGCCAGGCGAGCTTGTAGACCTCGTCGAGCTTCTTGCCCGACGCGCCGCCCATGTAGATGTTCAGCGACTGCGCCTGGTCGATCCACTTCTGGCGACGCGATGCGGCTTCGACCAGCCACGTCGGATCGACTTCGAACGCGGTCGCGTAGATCGCGCGCAGGTCGGCCGGGATGCGGTCGATGCGCGACAGCATGCCGTCGAAGTACTTCAGGTCGGCGACCATCACTTCGTCCCACAGGCCGCGTTCCTTCAGGTCGCGAACGAGGAACTCGTTCACCACCGTGAACTCGCCCGACAGGTTCGACTTCACGTACAGGTTCTGGAAGGTCGGCTCGATGCACGCCGACACGCCGATGATGTTCGAGATCGTCGCCGTCGGCGCGATCGCGACGCAGTTCGAGTTGCGCATGCCGTGCGCGGCGATCCGCGAACGCAGCGTCGTCCAGTCGAGCGACTCGGACGTGTCGACCTCGACGTAGCCGCCGCGCGCTTCCGTCAGCAGCTTCAGCGTGTCCTGCGGGAGGATGCCGCGATCCCACAGCGAGCCGCGGTAGCTCGAGTAGCGGCCGCGCTCTTCGGCCAGCTCGGTCGACGCGTAGTACGCGTAGTAGCAGACCGCTTCCATCGAGCGATCGGCGAACTCGACCGCCGCTTCCGACGCGTACGGCGTGCGCAGCAGGTGCAGGCAGTCCTGGAAGCCCATGATGCCCATGCCGACCGGGCGGTGCTTCAGGTTCGAGTTACGCGCCTTCGGCACCGCGTAGTAGTTGATGTCGATCACGTTGTCGAGCATGCGCATCGCGACGCTGATCGTGCGCTTGAGCTTGTCGTGGTCGAGCGCGTAGCTGCCGTCGGCCTGCTTCACCAGGTGCGCGAGCAGGTTCACGGAGCCGAGGTTGCACACCGCGATTTCGGTGTCGCTCGTGTTCAGCGTGATTTCCGTGCACAGGTTCGACGAGTGGACGACGCCGACGTGCTGCTGCGGCGAGCGGATGTTGCACGGATCCTTGAACGTGATCCACGGGTGACCCGTCTCGAACAGCATGCCGAGCATCTTGCGCCAGAGCTGCTGCGCCGGGATCTTCTTGAACAGCTTGATCTCGCCGCGCGCGACCTTCTCTTCGTAAGCCGTGTAAGCCTTCTCGAAATCGGCGCCGAACTTGTCGTGCAGGTCCGGGCAGGTCGACGGCGAGAACAGCGTCCAGTCGGCGCCTTCCATCACGCGCTTCATGAACAGGTCGGGAATCCAGTTCGCCGTGTTCATGTCGTGCGTACGGCGGCGATCGTCGCCCGTGTTCTTGCGCAGCTCGAGGAATTCCTCGATGTCGAGGTGCCAGGATTCGAGGTACGCGCAGACCGCGCCCTTGCGCTTGCCGCCCTGGTTGACCGCGACGGCCGTGTCATTCACGACCTTCAGGAACGGGACCACGCCTTGCGACTTGCCGTTCGTGCCCTTGATATGCGAGCCGAGTGCGCGCACGCGCGTCCAGTCGTTGCCGAGACCGCCGGCGAACTTCGACAGCAGCGCGTTTTCCTTCAGCGCTTCATAGATGCCGTCGAGATCGTCCGCGACCGTCGTCAGGTAGCACGACGACAGTTGCGAGCGGTGCGTGCCCGAGTTGAACAGCGTCGGCGTCGAGCTCATGAAGTCGAAGCTCGACAGCACGTTGTAGAACTCGATCGCGCGCGTTTCGCGGTCGATCTCGTTCAGCGACAGGCCCATCGCGACGCGCATGAAGAATGCCTGCGGCATTTCGATGCGGGTGCCGTCGACGTGCAGGAAGTAGCGGTCGTACAGCGTCTGCAGGCCGAGGTAGCCGAACTGCAGGTCGCGGTTCGCGTCGAGCGCTTCACCGAGGCGCTTCAGGTCGAACTGCAGCAGCTTGTCGTCGAGCAGGCCGGCGTCGACGCCGCGCTTCAGGAACTGCGGGAAGTACTCCGCGTAACGGGTCGACATCTCCGCCTGCAGGACTTCCTCGCCGAGGATCTCGCGGCGGATCGTGTGCAGCAGGATGCGGGCCGTGACCTGGCTGTATGCCGGGTCCTTCTCGATCATCGTGCGCGCAGCGAGGATCGCCGAGTCGTAGACCTGGCTCATCGGCACGCCGTCGTACAGGTTCTTCACCGTCTCCGCGACGATCGGCTCAGGGTTAACCGCAGCGCCGAGGCCATCGCACGACGACACGATCAGCGCGCGCAGCGCGTTCATGTCGAGCGGACGCGAGACGCCGTTGTCGACGACGTTGATGCCGGTGCTCGACTCGCCGCCTGCCGCCGCGGCTTCCTCGCCGGCATGCTGGCGCTCGAGGTGACGCTTCTCGCGATACAGCACGTACGCACGCGCGACGTTGTGCTCGCCGCCGCGCATCAGCGCGAGTTCGACCTGGTCCTGGATGTCTTCGATATGGAACGTACCGCCGTTCGGGCGGCTGCGCACGAGCGCGCGCACGACGTTGTGCGTCAGCTGTTCGACCTGCTCGCGCACGCGCGCCGATGCCGCGCCCTGCCCGCCGTTGACGGCCAGGAAAGCCTTGGTCACCGCGATCGCGATCTTCGAAGGCTCGAACGACACCACGCTGCCGTTGCGACGGATCACCTTGTAGTCGGCGAACGTGGCTTGCGGCGCGAGCGCTTGCGCGCCCTGTTCGGTCCCGCCGAGCGGACGGCTCGAGGCGCTCTCGTACTGGGACGTCGCGTTGTCGGTGGTTTGCATGTGCAAAGCTCCTGGTGTTGGATGGTGCGGAGAGAACCGCGGATTAAAACGAACGCTGCGCAATGCGGTGCGCGAGCGGTAAGAGGCGAGCGATGCGTCGGGGAAGCCGGTTCGGTCGATGCGCGACAACCGAGCCGGTCGTGTGCTTCGTCATGTGTACCCCGCCCCGTCGAAATTCGCTGCGCTGATCGCGACGCTCTGACCGCCCGGCCTGACGCGCCGCCCTGAGAACCCTGTCCGCCGGCGTTGCCCGCCGGCCGGTGCCGCTCGGGTTTCCCCTGCGACACACACTATATCTAGTACAGAACTGCTCAACTGGCACCAAGTATAGTGGACATTCGGACGACGTCCAAACGGATAATTTGCGATAGAGGTCTTGACATCGCTCGCGCGCCGACACGACAAGGCATTGGTCGGAGAAAAAACTTTCTCCGGTCAAAAAACCCCGCGATCAGTGCTGACGGAAAGGAAAGTATTCGGCGGAAAAACCGGCATCGCTCGCGAAGCGTTGCCAATCGAAATGCGGGCCCGGGTCGGTCTTGCGGCCCGGCGCGACGTCCGAGTGCCCCGCGAATGCGTCGACCGGATAACGTGCGGCGAGCGCGCGCGAGAGCGCGGCGAGCATCGCGTACTGCGCGTCGTCGAACGGCACGTCGTCCGCGCCTTCGAGCTCGATGCCGATCGAGAAATCGTTGCAGCGCGCCCGGCCGAAGAACTCGGACGAGCCCGCGTGCCACGCGCGCTCGTCGCACGACACGAACTGCACGAGCTCGCCGCCGCGGCGGATCAGGAAGTGTGCGGACACGCGCACGCCGCGCAGGTGGCTCTGGTAATAGGGGTGCGCATCGCAGTCGAGGCGGTTCAGGAACAGCGCCTCGATCGCGTCGCCGCCGAATTCGCCGGGCGGCAGGCTGATGTTGTGGACGACCACGAGCGTCGGCACCGCCCCCGTGGGCCGCGCCTCGAAGTTCGGCGACGGCGCATGGCGCGCTTCGCGCACCCAGCCGTTCGCGTCGACCGACAACGGCGGCGCGTCGCTCATCGTGCGTCGTGACCGCTCGCGCGCGCGGCGTGGCGCTGTGCGTGCTCGGCGCTGCAGAAGTATTCGCCGCCCGCGACGACGGCATCGCCCTTCGGCGCATGCACGCCGCATTCGGCGCAGCGCACCATCGGCTCGGGCAGCGATCGCGCGTCGCCGTTCGGGCGCGCAGCGCCGGCATCCGGCGCGCCGCCGTCACCCGCGCCGCGGCCGGTGCGTGCCTGCGCGTGCTCCTGGGCCTGGCGCAGCTTGCGCGCGAGCCACGAACCGGCGAAGAAGAGAAGAATCAGGAGAAGAATCTGTCGCATCGTAAACCTGCGGTCAAACCACGGAACGGTGCAGCAGCACCTCGAAAACGAACCGGCTGCCGACATACGCGAGCAGCAGCGCGGCGAACGACACGAGCACCCAGCGCGCGGCGCCGCGCCCGCGCCAGCCCGACGTCTTGCGGGCGACCAGCAGGCCGCCGAACATCAGCCACGACAGGATCGCGAACACGGTCTTGTGGTCGAGCCGCAGCGCGCGCGCGTCGACCTGCTCGCTGAACAGGATGCCCGACGCGAGCGTCAGCGTGAGCAGCACGAAGCCGGCGCCGATCAGGCGGAACAGCAGCTTCTCGAGCGTGAGCAGCGGCGGCAGCGTTTCGAGCCAGCTCGCGATCCAGCCCGTCGAGCCGTCGCGCCCGCCGTTGCGCAGCGACTGCAGGCGCCGCTCGACCATCAGCATCAGGATCGCGTGCAGCGCCGCGATCGCGAACAGGCCGTACGCGATGTTCGCGATCAGGAAGTGCAGCTTGAACAGCGGCGCTGCGGCATAAGGAAGCACCCGCACGCCGCCGAACACCAGCGGCAGCAGCGACGCGCCGCACGCGAGCGGCAGCACCAGCAGCCGCAGGCTGTCGAGCGGGAAGAAAAAGCTCTCGATCCAGTAGATGCCGGCGCCGAGCCAGAACATCGCGGACAGCGCGAACGCGAAGCCGAACACCATCGCGTCGTTCGGAAAAATCGTCATGTGGAGCAGCACGCCGTGCGCGACGAGCGCGGCGAACAGCAGCGCGCGGCCGGCCCCGCTCATCCCGGACGCGGCGGACGCGGGAACCGGCACGGCCGGCACGCTCGCGACGAGCGGCGTCGCGCCCTGGCGGTGCGTGCGCCAGCCTGCGACGGCGAGGCCGCCGTACAGGAATGCGGTGAGGGCATACAGTACAATATCCATGTTCGAAGTTTACACTAGGCCCCCTTCCCGCGACGGCTCCCTTTGTTCGGTTCCGCCGCGCCTTCGGGCCCCACTGTCCATCGCTCCCCATGCTCGACAATCTCACTCAACGGATGGCGCGCGTCGTCAAGACGCTGCGCGGCGAGGCCCGGCTTACCGAGGCGAACACGCAGGAGATGCTCCGCGAGGTGCGTCTCGCGCTGCTGGAAGCCGACGTGTCGCTGCCGGTCGTCCGCGAATTCATCGCCAAGGTCAAGGAAAAGGCGCTCGGCGAAGAAGTGATCAGCAGCCTGTCGCCGGGTCAGGCGCTCGTCGGCGTGGTCCAGAAGGAACTGACCGCCGTGATCGGCGGCGACTACGAAGGCAAGGCCGCCGAGCTGAATCTCGCGGTCACGCCGCCCGCCGTGATCCTGATGGCCGGCCTGCAGGGCGCAGGCAAGACCACGACCGTCGGCAAGCTCGCGAAGCTGTTGCGCGAGAAGTACAAGAAGAAGGTGCTGACCGTGTCGTGCGACGTGTATCGCCCGGCCGCCATCATGCAGTTGAAAACGGTGAGCGAACAGGTCGGCGCCGACTTCTTCCCGTCGACGCCGGACCAGAAGCCCGTCGACATCGCGATCGCGGCCGTCGACTGGGCGAAGCGCCACTACCATGACGTGCTGATCGTCGACACGGCCGGCCGCCTCGGCATCGACGAGGCGATGATGCAGGAAATCGCCGCGCTGCACGGCACGCTGAAGCCGGCCGAAACGCTGTTCGTCGTCGACGCGATGCTCGGCCAGGACGCGGTCAACACCGCGAAGGCGTTCAACGACACGCTGCCGCTCACCGGCGTCGTGCTGACCAAGCTCGACGGCGATTCGCGCGGCGGCGCCGCGCTGTCGGTGCGCCACATCACGGGCAAGCCGATCAAGTTCGTCGGCGTCGCCGAGAAGCTCGACGGCCTCGAGGTGTTCCACCCCGACCGGATGGCGAACCGGATTCTCGGCATGGGCGACATCCTCGCGCTCGTCGAGGAAGCGCAGCGCGGCGTCGACGTGCAGGCCGCGCAGAAGCTCGCCGACAAGGTCAAGAAAGGCGGCGACTTCGACCTGAACGATTTCCGCGCGCAGATCTCGCAGATGAAGAACATGGGCGGCCTGTCGTCGCTGATGGACAAGCTGCCCGCGCAATTCCAGCAGGCCGCGGCCGGCGCCGACATGGGCCAGGCCGAAAAGCAGATCCGCCGGATGGAAGGGATCATCAGCTCGATGACGCCCGCCGAGCGCGCGAAACCCGAAATCATCAAGGCGACGCGCAAGCGCCGCATTGCGGCCGGCGCGGGCGTGCCGGTGCAGGAAGTCAACCGGATGCTGAACCAGTACGACCAGATGCGTACGATGATGAAGAAGCTGAAGGGCGGCAACATGCAGAAGATGATGCGCGGCCTGAAGGGCATGATGCCCGGCATGCGCTGATTCCGCCCGTCGGCCGGCGCGCGGGTTTTTGCTGTAGCGCGCGCCGTCCGTTCTGCTTCATCCTTATTTGTATACCGACTGCCCGCCACAACACATGAACCGCGAAGAAGCCCTCCACATTTTCGACCACTCCGAAGAGATCGTCTCGGCCGACGCCGTCAATGCGTCGATCGCCCGGATGGCCGACGCGATCCGCGCCGAGATCGGCGATGCGTTCCCGCTCGTTCTCTCGGTGATGGGCGGCGCCGCGGTGTTTACCGGGATGCTGCTGCCGCATCTCGATTTCCCGCTCGAATTCGACTACATCCACCTGACCCGCTACCGCAACACGACGCAGGGCAGCCCGGAGATGCACTGGCGCGTCGCGCCGCGCGAGTCGGTAAAGGACCGGATCGTGCTCGTGCTCGACGACATCCTCGACGAAGGCGAAACGATGGCCGCGATCCGCGACCGCATCCTCGACATGGGCGCGCAGCGTTTCATGTCGGCCGTGCTGTGCGAGAAGACGCTCGCGAAGGCGAAACCGCTGCACCCCGACTTCTGCGGCTTCTCGGTGCCGGACCGCTACGTGTTCGGCTGCGGGATGGATGCGAAGGGCTACTGGCGCAACCTGCCGACGATCCGCGCGCTGACCGCGAACGTCTGATCGCCGCCCTGCCCGCTATATAAAAGAAAGCGGCGCTCCGGTTTCCCGGAGCGCCGCTTTTTTTCGTGCGCGCGCAGCCCTACAGCTGGTGCACGAACGCGCGGATGCCGGCCAGCAGCATCTCGACCGAAATCGCGACGAGCACGAGGCCCATCAGCCGCTCGAACGCCGCGACCGTCCGCTCGCCGAGCCACTGCTGGATCCTTTCGGCCAATACCAGCGTGACCGCGCAGACGAGCATCGTGACCGTCAGCGCGCCGACCCACTCGAACATCTTGCCCGGCGCCTGCGACGTCAGCAGCATCACCGTCGCGAGCGCCGACGGCCCGGCGAGTGCCGGAATCGCGAGCGGCACGATGAACGGTTCGCCGCCCGCGCGCGGATCGCTGCCGAGCGCGCCGTCCGGATGCGGGAAGATCATCCGCAGTGCGATCAGGAACAGCACGATCCCGCCGCCGAGCCGCAACGACAGGTCGGTAAGGCTCATCATCCGCAGGAAGCGGTCGCCGACCACCATGAAGAACAGCAGGATCACGAACGCGATCCCCACTTCACGCAGGATCAGCTTCACGCGCCGCTCGCGCGGCACGTCCCGCATCGCCGTAATGAACAGCGGGATATTGCCGAGCGGATCGGTGATCAGCACCAGGAGCACGGTGGCCGACAGGAACGTGTATTCCATCGTGTCCCCCGGTCGCCGTGCTTAGTGCGCGAGCGCGGCGCGGATCTTCTCCGCGACCGTCGCCGCGGCCGCGTCCGCCGGCAGCAGCGTCGCTTCGGCGTCGCGGCGGCCCTGGTACTCGATCTTGCCCTCCTTCAGGCCGCGCTCGCCGATCACGAGGCGATGCGGCACGCCGATCAGCTCCCAGTCGGCGAACATCACGCCCGGGCGCTCGCCGCGGTCGTCGAGGATCACGTCGATGCCGGCCGCGACGAGTTCCGCGTACAGCTTGTCGGCGGTCTCGCGCACCATTTCGCTGCGGTCATAGCCCATCGGGCACAGCACGACCTCGAACGGCGCGATCGACTCCGGCCAGATGATGCCGCGATCGTCGAAGTTCTGTTCGATCGCCGCGCCGAGAATGCGCGTGACGCCGACGCCGTAGCAGCCCATCAGCATCGGCTGCGGCTTGCCCGACTCGTCGAGGAACGTCGCGCCCAGCGCTTCCGAGTACTTGGTGCCGAGCTGGAACACGTGGCCGACCTCGATGCCGCGGCAGATGTCGATCACGCCCTTGCCGTCCGGCGACGGGTCGCCCTTCTGCACGTTGCGCACGTCGGCGACGTCCGGCTCCGGCAGGTCGCGGCCCCAGTTCACGCCCGCGATGTGATAGTCGACCTCGTTCGCGCCGACGACGAAATCGCTCATGTTCGCGACCGTGCGGTCCGCGATCACCTTCACGGGCTTCTTCGTGCCGACCGGGCCGAGGTAGCCCGGCGGCGTGCCGAACCACTCGACGATTTCCTGCTCGGTCGCGAAGCGGTGATTCTTCAGGCCCGGCAGCTTCGACACCTTGATCTCGTTCAGGTCGTGGTCGCCGCGCAGCATCACGAGCCAGATGGTCGGCTCGGCGCCTTCGTTGTCGGTCGCGAGCACGATCGACTTGATCGTGCGCTCGAGCGGGATGGCCAGCAGTTCGGCGACGGCTTCGCACTTCGCCTTGCCCGGCGTCGCGACCTTTTCCATCGCTTCAGCCGGCGCCGCGCGCTCGGCAATCAGCGGCAGCGCTTCGGCCGCCTCGATGTTCGCCGCGAACTCGGACGTCGGGCAGTAGGCGATCGCGTCCTCGCCGGTGTCGGCGATCACGTGGAACTCGTGCGAGAAGTTGCCGCCGATCGAGCCGCTGTCCGCCGCGACCGCACGGAACTCGAGGCCGAGGCGCGTGAAGATGCGCACGTACGCGTCGTACATCTTGCGATACGACTCGTTCAGGCCCGCCGCATCCTTGTCGAACGAATACGCGTCCTTCATGATGAATTCGCGGCCACGCATCACGCCGAAGCGCGGACGGATCTCGTCGCGGAACTTCGTCTGGATCTGGTAGAAGTTCACCGGCATCTGCCGGTAGCTCTTGATCTGGTTGCGCGCGATGTCGGTGACAACTTCCTCGTGAGTCGGCCCGATCACGAAATCGTTGTCCTTGCGGTCCTTGAAGCGAAGCAGCTCGGGGCCGTACTGTTCCCAGCGGCCCGATTCCTGCCACAGCTCGGCCGGCTGCACGGCCGGCATCAGCAGCTCGATGGCGCCCGCCCGGTTCATTTCCTCGCGCACGATCGCCTCGACCTTGCGAATCGAACGCAGGCCGACCGGCAGGTAGTTATAGATGCCGCCGGCGACGCGACGGATCATGCCGGCGCGTACCATCAGCTTGTGGCTGACGATCTCTGCGTCGGCGGGTGCTTCTTTCAGGGTGCCGATAAAGAAACGGGAAGCTTTCATGCGGACGGTTCCAAAAACGGCGCCCCCAGGCGGGGCGCCCGAAAAAGTTTCAAGGTGAAAAAGCTGCGCGCGACGAACGACGATGGCGCAGATGACGTAGCAGACTAATAAGGGACAATTCAGCCGGTGTGCCCCGCGCGGATTCGCTCCGTCACGGTGCGCAGCGCCCGTTATCTGTTTATAATCAAAGCAATTTTAAAGGATTCGAAGGTGGTTGTATGCTGGATCGTGAAGGCTTTCGCCCGAACGTCGGCATCATCCTCTTGAACGCGCGCAACGAGGTGTTTTGGGGCAAGCGGCTCCGCGAGCACTCCTGGCAGTTTCCTCAAGGTGGGATCAAGTACGGCGAGACCCCCATGCAGGCGATGTACCGGGAACTGCACGAGGAAACGGGCCTGCATCCGGAACACGTCAAGATAATCGGCCGCACTCGCGACTGGTTGCGTTACGAGGTGCCTGACAAGTTCATCAAACGCGAAGTACGCGGTCATTACCGCGGCCAGAAGCAGATCTGGTTCCTGCTGCGGATGGTTGGACGCGATTGCGACATTTGCTTGCGCGCGACCGATCACCCGGAGTTCGATGCGTGGCGCTGGAACGAGTACTGGGTGCCGCTCGATGCGGTGATCGAGTTCAAGCGGGATGTCTATCAGTTGGCGCTGACGGAACTGTCGCGCTTCCTGCGCCGCCCGGCGCAGCGAGCCGAAAAGCCGCGCGGGCCGCGTCTGTCGCGCTATCCGCGCGTCATCGGCGCACAGGCCCAGCAGACGTTGACGATTGTCGACACATCGGTAGTCTGTTCGGAGATCGAAGTGGAAGCGGGCACGCTCGACGAGATGCCGCCCCACGTGATCGTCGGCAAATGACGAGTCGGACTGCATGACCGGGCGCGACCTTGGTGTCGCGCCCTTTTTTTACGAGGAATGCATATTGAAAGCGATTGCTCTCGCGCTCGCATCGATTGCCGCAGCGGCCGTGCTGGCCGGTTGCGCGAATTCGAAGACGCCGACCAACAAGGATGACAGCGAGTTCGTGTATCTGCTGGACCGCCAGGGCACCTGGAAGGAAAACGCGGTCGACACGCTGCCGCCGCTGCCGCAGACGGGCGACCTGCTGCCGTTCAACGTATCGCAGAACACGCCGCTCAAGTTCTTCGTCGATGCGAAGTCGCTCGCGGTCGGCACCGATGGCGTCGTGCGCTACGCCGTCGTCATCACGAGCCCGGCCGGCGCGCGCAATGTGAACTACGAAGGCATCCGCTGCGACACCTACGAATGGCGGCAGTACGCCGGCCTGAATGCGGAACACGACGGCTGGGACCGCACGGTCGAGAACGACTGGCGGCGCATCGAGAACGGCGAACTGAATGCGTACCACTCGTCGCTCTATCAGGACTACTTCTGCGCGAACAAGATGCCGCAAGGCTCGACCAAACAGATTCTGGAGAACATCCGGTTTCACCGCACCGCGATGAGCCAACTGCGCTGACGGTACGCGGCACGAGCCGCCTGCTCCGTCCCGCACCATGCAAAAAGCCCGCATCACGCGGGCTTTTTATTTGGCTACCGGATTCGGAGCGGACAGTCACACCAGCACGAGGTTGTCGCGATGGATCAGTTCAGGCTCCAGCATGTAGCCGAGCACGGTCTCGATCTCGCCGCTCGGCTTGCGCTGAATCAGCTTCGTTTCCGCGCTGCTGTAGTTCGTGAGCCCACGCGCCACTTCGCGCCCGTCGGGGCCGACACACGCGATCACCTCGCCGCGCGCGAACGCCCCCTGCACGCCGGTCACGCCGATCGGCAGCAGGCTCTTGCCGCCGGCCGTCAGTTTCTCGACCGCGCCGGCATCGATCACGACATGGCCGCGCACCTGCAGGTGATCGGCCATCCATTGCTTGCGCGCCGCCATCCGCGCGGTACGTGCGATCAGTTGCGTGCCGATCGCCTCGCCGGCCGCCAGACGCACGAGCACGTCGGACTCCCGACCGCTCGCGATCACGGTGTTCGCGCCGCTGTGCGCCGCACGCTTCGCCGCGAGAATCTTCGTCAGCATCCCGCCGCGGCCGAGGCTCGAGCCCGCACCGCCCGCCATCGCCTCGAGTTCCGGCGCACCGGCATTAGCCTCGGCGACGAGCGTCGCGTTCGGATCCTTGCGCGGATCGGCGGTGAACAGCCCCGACTGGTCGGTCAGGATGATCAGTGCGTCGCCTTCGATCAGGTTCGCGACGAGCGCGCCGAGCGTGTCGTTGTCGCCGAACTTGATTTCGTCGGTAACGACCGTGTCGTTCTCGTTGATGATCGGTACGACGCCGAGCCGCAACAGCGTGAGCAGCGTCGAACGCGCATTCAGGTAACGCTCGCGATCCGCCAGGTCGGCGTGCGTGAGCAGGATCTGCGCGGTGCGGATGTCGTGTTCGGTGAAACGGCTCTCATAGACCTGCGCGAGCCCCATCTGGCCGACTGCTGCGGCGGCCTGCAGCTCGTCGATTTCCCGCGGCCGCTTGCTCCAGCCGAGCCGCTGCATCCCTTCGGCAATCGCGCCCGAACTGACGAGCACGACTTCCTTGCCCTGAGCGCGCAGCGCGGCGATCTGGGCAGCCCAGCGGCCGATTGCAGCATGATCGAGCCCTTTGCCGTCGTTGGTCACGAGGCTGGAGCCCACCTTCACCACCAATCGCTTCGAATCCGCGATGATCGAACGCATCCTGCACTGTCTCCTGTATCTGATGCCTGCCCGGCCGGGCGCGATTGAACGCCGACGCCGGGCGGCATGCCCGGCGCGTTCCGGAACCGCTCAGGCGTCGTCGCCCGGCACTCTACCGCCGTTCGCAGGCGGCGCATCGCGGAAACGCACGTCCGCCGCGAGATCTTCCGCTTCCGCCGCGCGATGCGCGTCCGAATGCTCGGACAGGTAATCGTAGATCGCGTAGCACAGCGCTTCGCAGCCCTGCCCCGTCAGCGCCGAAATCTCGAACACGGGGCCGTCCCAACCGAAGCGGTCGAGGAAATCCGCGACGCGCGCCTCGCGCTCGTCTTCCGGCACCATGTCGAGCTTGTTGAGCACGAGCCAGCGCGGCTTCTCGTAGAGCGCCTCGTCGTACTTGCGCAGCTCGCCGACGATCGCGGTCGCTTCCGCGACCGGATCGACGCTTTCGTCGAACGGGGCGAGATCGACAAGATGCAGCAGCACGCCGGTGCGCTGCAGGTGACGCAGGAACTGATGCCCGAGGCCCGCGCCTTCGGCGGCGCCCTCGATCAGCCCCGGGATGTCGGCGATCACGAAGCTCTTGCTCGGGCCGACGCGCACCACACCGAGATTCGGCGCGAGCGTCGTGAACGGGTAGTCGGCAATCTTCGGCCTCGCGTTCGAGACCGACGAAATGAACGTCGACTTGCCCGCGTTCGGCATGCCGAGCAGGCCGACATCGGCGAGCACCTTCAGCTCGAGCTTCAGCATGCGCCGCTCGCCGGGCTTGCCGTCCGTCTTCTGACGCGGCGCGCGGTTCGTGCTCGACTTGAAATGCAGGTTGCCGAGGCCGCCGGCGCCACCCTGGGCGAGCATCACCTGCTGGTCATGCTCGGTCAGGTCGGCGATCAGCTCGCCGGTATCCATGTCGCTGATGATCGTGCCGACCGGCATGCGCAGCGTGACGTCGTCGCCGCCCTTGCCGTAGCAATCCGAGCCGCGACCGTTTTCGCCATTACGCGCCAGGTGCTTCTTCGCGTAACGGTAGTCGATCAGCGTGTTGATGTTGCGGTCGGCGATCGCGTAGACGCTACCGCCCCGGCCACCGTCGCCGCCGTCCGGCCCGCCGAACGGGACGAATTTCTCGCGGCGCATCGACGCGCTGCCATCGCCTCCGTCGCCGGCGATGACTTCGATTCGTGCTTCGTCAATGAACTTCATTCGTCACTCCGCCCAGTATTTCCGCTATTGTGCCGCGCGCCGGCGCGCTTGAACAATCTGCCTTTCGGCCGATCGTACGCCGGTTGCACGACGGTCGCCGGAACGCACATGCGCCCGGCGGCCAAATAAAAAAGGCCCCGCGAAGACTGCGGGGCCTTTCGGCTCGAAGCCCGTGGGTGCCTGAACTTAGGCAGCCGCCGGGACGACGATGACCAGATGCTTCTTGTCCGCGCCCTTCGTCGCGAACTTCACGTGACCGTCGACCAGCGCGAACAGGGTGTGATCCTTGCCCATGCCGACGTTCTCGCCTGCGTGCATGCGCGTGCCGCGCTGACGCACGATGATGCCGCCGGCATTGATTGCCTGGCCGCCGTACACCTTCACGCCGAGACGTTTCGACTCGGAGTCGCGGCCGTTCCGGGAAGAGCCGCCTGCCTTTTTGTGTGCCATCTGATTGCTCCTTAACCGAGGCGCTTACGCGTTGATCGCGTCGATGCGCAGCTCAGTGTAGTTCTGGCGGTGGCCGCCGTGCTTTTGGTAGTGCTTCCGGCGACGCATCTTGAAGATGGTGACCTTGGCGTGACGACCGTGCGACACAACGGTGGCCTTGACGGAAGCCCCACTGACCAGCGGCGTACCGAACTTAATCGATTCGCCTTCGCCCACTGCGAGAACCTGGTCGAGCGTGATTTCAGCGTCAATGTCAGCCGGTATCTGTTCTACTTTGAGTTTTTCGCCAACGGCAACCTTGTACTGCTTGCCGCCGGTTTTTATGACCGCGTACATTGAGAACCTCACTCTGGATCCAATTTTTCCGCACACCACGCGCGGAAAACACGTGATTATACATGGGGTTAGCACCCAAGTCAAAACTGATCGACGATTGCCGTACGCCAGCCTCGGACGGACGGCCAAAATCGCTGCGGCGGCGCGTCCGACAGACCGGGATATCTCGGATTCGACTTATAATCCGCGGCATCACCCAATTCCATCATCATGTCGTCGTCCACCGCCTCCCCCACCCTCAGCGCCGCCCACCTGCTCGCTCCGATCACCAGCGACATGGAGCAGGTGAATCGCGTTATCCGGCAAAGCCTCGCGTCCGACGTGCTGCTGATCAACCAGATCGCCGAGTACATCATCGGCGCGGGCGGCAAGCGGCTGCGTCCGGCGTTGCTGCTGCTCGTCGCCGGCGCGCTCGGCGAGACGTCGCACCAGCGGCACGTGCTGGCCGCCGTCGTCGAGTTCATCCATACGGCCACGCTGCTGCATGACGACGTCGTCGACGAATCCGAGCTGCGCCGCGGCCGCCAGACCGCCAACGCGCTGTTCGGCAACGCGGCGAGCGTGCTGGTAGGCGATTACCTCTATTCGCGCTCGTTCGAAATGATGGTCGGCGTCGGCAAGATGCGCGTGATGGAGATCCTGTCCGAAGCGACGACGATCATTTCCGAAGGCGAGGTGCTGCAGCTCCTCAACATGCATGACGCGGACGTCGACGAAACGCGCTACATGCAGGTGATCCGCTACAAGACGGCCAAGCTGTTCGAGGCGTCGGCGCGCCTGGGCGCGGTGCTCGCCGGCGCCGATGCGCCGACCGAAGCCGCCGCCGCCGAATACGGCCGCCGGATCGGCACCGCGTTCCAGATCATGGACGACTGGCTCGACTACGCGGGCACCGTCGAGGCAATGGGCAAGAACGCCGGCGACGACCTGCGCGAAGGCAAACCGACGCTGCCGCTCATCTATCTGATCGAACGCGGCACGCCGGAACAGTCGGCGCTTGCACGCGAGGCGATCGAACAGGGCGGCACCGATCGCTTCGACACGATTTTCGAAGCGATCACGCGTTCGGGCGCGCTGGATCACACGCTCGAATGCGCACGCCAGGAAGCGCAGGCGGCAGCGGCAGCGATCGCCGCATTCCCCGATTCGATCTACAAGGAGAGCCTGCTCGCGCTGTGCTCGTACTCGACGTCGCGGCAGTCGTAAACACGTCGCGAACCGCGGCGATGCGTTGTCTCGAAAATTTTCTTCAGCAAAGTATTCCCTTTTAGAAAAAACATCGTTATAGTTACGTTCTTGCTTGTGACGACGCAACGATCTTCACGAAGACGGCGAAGTCCGAAGAGCAAAAATCGGGGTGTAGCTTAGCCTGGTAGAGCGCTACGTTCGGGACGTAGAGGCCGGAGGTTCGAATCCTCTCACCCCGACCAGATTTGTAAAAAAACCGTGCACCGCGTGCACGGTTTTTTTTCGTCCGGCCGTTGCGGGCCCATCGCGTCGCGCACGACACATCGCGGTCGCCGGCCTCTGCTATATTCCCTCCATTCCTGTCCTTCACTGCCCTTTCCGACGCGTGGACCAAATTCCCTTATGGGCGCAAATCGGCGCCGTCTTCCTGCTTCTCCTCTGTTCCAGCTTCTTCTCCATTTCCGAGACCGCGATGATGGCGCTCAATCGCCATCGGCTGAAGCATCTCGCCGGCCAGGGCGCACTCGGCGCGAAGACCACCCAGGGGCTTCTCACGCGTACTGACCTGCTGCTCAGCGTGATCCTGATCGGCAACAACCTGTTCAACACGATCATCCCGGTCCTGACGACGTCGCTCGCGCTCCATACGTTCGGCCGCAACAATCTCGCGCTGTCGATCGCGACCGGCATCGTCGCGTTCCTGATCATCGTGTTCGCGGAGATCGCGCCGAAGATCGTCGGCGCGACCTTCCCCGAACGCATCGCCCTGCCCGCGAGCCTCGTGATCGCGCCGCTGATGCGCGTGTTCAAGCCGGTCGTCTGGTTCGTCAACGCGCTCGCGAACGGCGTGCTGTGGGTGCTGCGCATCAACACGAAGAAGGGTCGCGACCAGCGGATGTCGGCCGACGAACTGCGGGCCATCGTGCTCGAGTCGAGCAGCTTCATGCCGACCAAGCACCGCAGCATCCTGCTCAACCTGTTCGACCTCGAGAACATCACGGTCGACGACGTGATGGTGCCGCGCCGCCAGATCGAATCGCTCAACTTCTATGCGCCGCTCGACGACGTCCTGCACCAGCTCGAAACCTGCTATCACAACCGGCTTGTCGTCTACGAAGGCGACATCGACAAGGTGCTCGGCGTGCTGCACGTGCGCAAGACGCTGACCGCGCTGCACAACCAGGAGTTCGACCGCGAAACGCTGCGCTCGCTGCTCGCCGAGCCGTACTACGTGCCGTCGGGCACGCCGGTGGTTCAGCAACTCCAGTATTTCCAGGAGACCCGGCAGCGTACCGCGCTCGTCGTCAACGAATACGGCGAGCTCGAAGGGCTCGTCACGCCCGAAGACATCATAGAGGAGCTGATCGGCGAATTCACGACGTCGATGCCGCGCAGCGAACGCGCGGGCGGCTGGGACGAGAACGGCGAATGCATCGTCACGGCCGGCATGCCGCTGCGCGAACTGAACCGCTGGCTGCACCTGAAGCTGCCGACCGACGGGCCAAAGACGCTGAACGGGCTGATTCTCGAAACCCTCGAGGAAATTCCGGAAGACGACGTGTGCCTGAAAATCGGCGACGTGATGCTCGAGGTGATGCGCAGCGACGACCAGGCCGTGCGCACCGTCAAGCTCTTCAAGCCGCGCGGCACGCGCACCGCACGCACCGCATTACGCTAGCCGAACGGCCGACTGCCGGCACCGCCCGCAATGCGCGACCATCTGCAGGTCACGTTCAACAGGCGGCCGACGCGCCGGCTCACATGCATTTCCCTCCTCCCGGGGCGCCGCTGCGCATGCAGCAGCCGCCCGCCCACTCCGATGCGTCGCCCGCCGCCGCACCACACGCGCTCGACGCGGCCCAGCTCGACGACGCACCGGCCGTACGGCTGCTGACCGACACGCTTCACGCGGCACGCGTGCGCGACGCATCCGACATCCACGTCGAACCGTTCGAAGCCGGCTGGCGCATCCGCCTGCGCATCGACGGCGTGCTGCACGAACATGCGCGGCCGCCGTTACACCTGCGCGACGCGCTCGTCACGCGGATCAAGGTCCTCGCGCGCATGGACATCGCCGAACGACGGCTGCCGCAGGACGGCAGGCTGCGCATCGCGATCGACGGCGGCACGCGCGGCGACTACCGCGTCAGTTCGTTGCCCACGCTGTTCGGCGAAAAGCTCGTGCTGCGTCGCCTCGAAACGCTGCCGCCCGATCTGACGCTCGCCCGCCTCGGCTTCGACGCGCAGCAGGCAGCAGCGATGGAAGCCGCGATACGCGCACCGCACGGCCTCGTGCTCGTCACGGGCCCGACCGGCAGCGGCAAGACGCTGTCGCTCTACTGCGCGCTGCAGATGCTCGATCGCGACGCGCACAACGTCTGCACGGTCGAGGATCCCGCCGAGATCCAGCTCGACGGGATCAGCCAGGTCGGTGTCGCCGAAAAGGCTGGGCTCACGTTCGCGACGGCGCTGCGCGCGCTGCTGCGACAGGATCCGGACATCATCATGGTCGGCGAGATTCGCGATGCGGAGACGGCCGACGTCGCGATCAAGGCCGCGCAGACCGGCCATCTCGTGCTGTCGACGCTGCACACGAACGACGCGCCGGCCGCCGTCGCGAGGCTGCTCGACATCGGCGTCGCGCCGTACAACCTCGCGGCCGCGCTGCACCTCGTCACCGCGCAGCGCCTCGTCCGGCGCTTGTGCGTCGCGTGCCGCATGCACTCGGACGCACCTGCGCGCGTGCTGCGTGAAGCCGGCTGCGACCCGGCGGCCCTGGCTGCCGGATGGCGGCCGTTCGTCGCGCGCGGCTGTTCCGCGTGTCACGGTATCGGCTATCGAGGCCGCATCGGCTTGCATCAGACGATGCCGGTATCGCCCGCGCTGGCGGAACGCATCGTCGCGCGGGCGAGCGTCGGCGAACTCGCTCAATGCGCGGCGGCCGAAGGCGTGCGCAATCTGCGCGACGCGGCCTTCGCGCGCGTCCGCGACGGCACGACGAGCATCGCGGAAGCCGTCGCCGCAACACCGGTGGCCTGAGCATGCGCACACCGCCGCGCGAAACCCGCTTCGTGTGGCGCGGCCGCCGCCGTGACGGCGCGCCGCGCCACGGGACCGTCATCGCCTTCGACGCCGCGGCTGCGCGCGCCGCGCTCGCGCGCGACGGTATCGCGGTGCTGTCGCTCGACGTCCGCGGGCCGGCCCGGCCGCCGACGGCCGGCGCACGCGACATAACGCGTTTCACGCGCCAGCTCGCGAGCCTGCTGCAGGCCGGGCTGCCGCTCGCGCCGTCGCTCGAGATGCTCGCGCGCACGCGCACGCGCGACGGCGTGCCGCGCATCGCCGCGGGTCTCGCCCGCGAGATCGTCGGCGGGCAGCGCTTCGCCGATGCGCTCGCCCGCTATCCCGCGCAGTTCGGCACGCTGTATCGCCAGCTGATCGAGGTCGGCGAAGCGTCCGGCTCGCTCGGCATCGTGCTGACACGGGTCGCGGAACACCGCGAGCGCGCCGACGCGCAGTGGCGCAAGCTGCGTGCCGCGCTCGCGTATCCGGCAGCCGTCATCCTGTTCGCGCTCGCGATCTCGGCTGCGTTGATGGTGTGGGTCGTGCCGACGTTCCGGCAGATCTTCGACGGATTCGGCACCGCACTGCCGGCACCGACCCGCGCACTGCTTGCGCTGTCCTCCGCGCTGTCGGCGTGGGGCGGTGTGCTCGTGGCCGGTGCCGCGGCAACGGGGCTTGCCGCTCATCACGCGCTTCGGCGCTCGGCGCCGCTGCGCCATGCGCTCGCGCGACGCCTGCTGCACGCCCCGCTCGCAGGCAGCGCGCTCACGCGGTTCGCAGCCGCACGCTGGTGCCGCTCGCTTGCGACGCTGCTCGGCGCCGGCGTGCCGCTCGCCGATGCCTTCGCCACGCTCGAGCGCACTGCCGGCCATCCGGTGTTCGAGCGGGCCACCACGCATATCGCGGCACGCGTGCTGCGCGGCGCGCGTCTCGCCGACGCGATGCAGTCGGCTGGCTGCTTTCCGGACGACGTCGTGCAGCCGATCGCCGTCGCCGAGGAGACCGGCACGCTCGACACGATGCTCGCCGACCTCGCCGCGCTGTGCGAACGCCAGCTCGACGCGCGTCTCGATACGCTCGCGGCTCTCGGCGAACCGCTGATCGTCATCGTACTGGGCGCACTCGTCGGCGGCCTCGTGATCGCGATGTATCTGCCCATCCTTCAGCTCGGCAACGTGGTGTAGCATCGCAACCGATTCTGTCGCCTTTTAGTCCGAACCTTGAGCCTCATGACACCCGCGCCCCTGTCCGCCGTTCCCGATTCGCCCGAGAGCACGCTGCTCGCGCTGGCGATGCTGCCGCCCGCGCTGCAGTATGCGTTCGCGGTCGTCATCGGCCTTTGCGTCGGCAGCTTCCTGAACGTGGTCGTGCACCGGCTGCCCGTGATGATGCAGCGCGCATGGCAGGCCGAGATCGCCGAAGCGACCGGCAACGCCAGCACCGTCCCCGACGACGGTTATCCGCCGCGCTACGATCTGTGGGGCCCGCGCAGCGCATGCCCGCATTGCGGCCACGTGCTGCGCGCTTGGGAAAACATCCCGCTCGTCAGCTACCTGATATTGCGCGGACGCTGCCGCCGCTGCGGCCACGCGATCGGCATCCGTTATCCGCTCGTCGAACTCGCGTGCGCGCTGCTCGCCGCCGGTTCGCTCGCCGCGTTCGGTCCGACCATCGCCGCGCTTGCCGCCTTCGCGCTGTGCGCCGCGCTGCTGGCGATGAGCGCGATCGATATCCGCACCGGCTACCTGCCCGATTCGATGACGCTGCCGCTCCTGTGGGCCGGGCTCGTGCTGAACCTCGGCGGCACGTTCACGTCGCTGCGCTCGGCCGTGATCGGCGCAATGGCCGGCTACCTGTTCCTGTGGTCGATCTACTGGCTGTTCAAATGGTTGCGCGGCATCGAGGGCATCGGCTTCGGCGACCTGAAGCTGCTCGCCGCGCTCGGCGCGTGGATGGGCTGGGCCGCACTGCCGCAGGTCGTGCTGTTCGCCGCGGTGACGGGCGCGACCGTCGGGCTCGTCGCGACATGGCGCGGCCGCATGCGCTTCGAGGAGCCGATTCCGTTCGGCCCGTTCCTCGCGGCGGGCGGCGTCGCGACGCTGTTTTTCGGCACCCCTTTCTACGCGGCGCTCGGAGGCTGACATGTTCGCAGTAGGACTCACCGGCGGCATCGGCAGCGGCAAGACGACCGTCGCGGACCTGTTCGGCGCCCGCGGCGCATCGCTCGTCGATACCGATCTGATCGCCCACCGCATCACCGCGCCGGGCGGCCTCGCGATGCCTGCGATCGAACAGGCATTCGGCCGCGGCTTCGTTGCCGCGGACGGTTCGCTCGATCGCGCGAAGATGCGCGCACTGATTTTCAGCGACAACGACGCGCGCCGGCGCCTCGAAGCGATCACGCACCCGCTGATCCGCGCGGAGACCGATCGCGACGCGCACGCAGCGCAGGGCCCGTACGTGATGTTCGTCGTGCCGCTGCTCGTCGAGTCGGGCAACTGGAAGGCGCGCAGCGATCGCGTGCTCGTCGTCGACTGCCCGGTCGAGACGCAGATCGCGCGCGTGATGCAGCGCAACGGGTTCACGCGCGAGCAGGTCGAGGCGATCATCGCGAGACAGGCGACGCGCGAAGCCCGTCTCGCGGCGGCCGACGACGTGATCGTCAACGACGCGACGACGCCCGATGCACTCGCCGCGCAGGTCGATGCGCTGCACCAACGCTACCTCGGATTCGCGGCCGCCGCGCACTGACCCTCGCGCGCGATCGTGATGGCGTACGAAATTGGTGCGTTGCTAGGGTAGAGAGTGAGCATTAGAATGTGCTGCATTGTTTCAATTCCTACCCTAGAGGCGAGCGCGCTTGATTCTTTACGAGTATCCGTTCAACGAGCGAATTCGCACGCTGCTGCGCCTCGAAGACCTGTTCGAGCGCTTCGCGTTCTTTTTGGCTCAGGAGGACCCGCGTGAACACCACGTCGCGCTGACGACGCTGTTCGAAATCGCCGAGGTAACCGGCCGCGCGGACCTGAAATCGGATCTGATGAAGGAGCTCGAACGTCAGCGCCAGACGCTCGCCCCCTTTCGCGGCAATCCGGGCATCGAGCAGAACGCGCTCGAAGCCGTGCTCGGCGAAATCGAGCAGACGCTCGCGAATCTCGCGCAGATGCAGGGCAAAACCGGGCAGCACCTCATCGACAACGAGTGGCTCGCCAGTATCCGCAGCCGCGCGGTGATTCCCGGCGGCACCTGCAAGTTCGACCTGCCGTCGTACTACGCGTGGCAGCAATGGCCCGCCGAGCAGCGGCGCCAGGACATCGCGAAGTGGATCATGCCGATGCTGCCGCTGCGCGACGCCGCGTCGATCGTGCTGCGCCTCGCGCGCGAATCGGGCCAGGCGTCGAAGGTCATGGCGATGCAGGGCAGCTACCAGCAGATGCTGTCCGGCCGCACGTACCAGTTGATGCAGGTGCGCGTGCCGCCGGAGTTGCGCGTCATTCCCGAAGCGAGCGCGAACAAATACATGCTGTGGGTACGGTTCACCATGCAGGACGGCGATGTGCGGCCGCGCGCGGTGGACATCGACGTGCCGTTCCATCTGACACTGTGCAATCTGTAACGGCCGCGTGCCGGATCGACGCTTTCGTATGACTACCGTTGTGAAATGCCCGTCCTGCGGCGCCCAAGTGCGCTGGGCCCCTGAAAATCAGTTCCGCCCGTTCTGTTCGGCTCGCTGCAAGCAGCTCGACCTCGGCGCCTGGGCTGCGGAAAAGTACCGGATCGGCGGTACGTCCGACGAAGGCCCTTCGTCGGAAGAAGACGGCACGGACGACCGCCGCGACAGTTGAGCGGCGCGCGGCACCGCCCGCCGGCGATATGGCCCGCCTTTCAGGCAGGCCGCCGCGGCATCAGTGCGACGCCGCTTCCTTTTCGAGCAGTTCGAGCACCGGCAGCGCCGCCGGCAGCAGCGGCGCGACGTCGACCGGCAGTTGCTGCCATACGAACGCCTGCCCTTCCTTGCTGTGCGGCTCGCCGGTCCAGCCCGTCACCTTGCAGAAATAAAGCCGCACGTACGCATGCGGATAATCGTGTTCGAGCGTGTGCCAGCGGTGACTGGCCGTGACGACGATGCCGAGTTCCTCGTGCAGTTCGCGCGCCAGCGCGTCCTCGACGCTTTCGCCGGCCTCCAGCTTGCCGCCCGGAAACTCCCAGTAGCCTTCATACGGCTTGCCTTGCAGCCGCTGCGCGAGCAGGTACCGGCCATCCGGCTGCACCATCACCCCGACCGCGACTTCCGTCACCTTGCGGCCATCCGGCGCGCGCACGGCGCCCTGTGCGAGATCCGTGCTCATGCCTGCTCCTTGCGACCCGACCA
Organism: Burkholderia sp. NFPP32; assembly: GCF_900119325.1. NCBI lineage: Bacteria > Pseudomonadati > Pseudomonadota > Betaproteobacteria > Burkholderiales > Burkholderiaceae > Burkholderia > Burkholderia sp. NFPP32. Next base: position 876,694 of record NZ_FPJP01000001.1, read on the forward strand.
GTCACGCGCGAATTGCCACGCAACGCGGCCCGACCGCGAACCGCGTTCGAGCGCCCACACGAGCGCGTCGCCGCGCGCGGACCCGATCTCCGCATCCGCGCAGCCGAAATGACGCAGCCAGTGCGCGACGATGCCGAGGTAGTCGTCCTGCTTGAACGGATAGAAGCTGACCCACAGGCCGAAGCGCTCCGACAGCGAGATCTTCTCCTCGACGACTTCGCCAGGGTGAATCTCGCCATCCGGGAGATGCTTGTACGACTCGTTGTCGCTCATGTACTCGGGCAGCAGATGGCGGCGGTTCGACGTCGCGTAGATCAGCACGTTGTCCGACTGCGCGGCGATCGAGCCGTCGAGCGCGACTTTCAGCGCCTTGTAGCCCGATTCGCCTTCCTCGAACGACAGGTCGTCGCAAAACACGATGAACCGCTCGGGACGCTGCGAGATCAGCTCGACGATGTCGCCGAGATCGTGCAGGTCGTCCTTGTCGACTTCGATCAGGCGCAGCCCGTCCTTCGCATACGCGTTCAGGCACGCCTTGATCAGCGACGACTTGCCGGTGCCCCGCGCGCCCGTCAGCAGCACGTTGTTGGCCGGCTTCTGCTGCACGAACTGCCGTGTATTCTGCTCGATCAGCCCCTTCTGGCGATCGATGTTGTGCAGGTCGCCGAGCGTGATCGGCGATACGGCCGGCACCGGCTGCAGGTAGCCGCGCCCCTGGCGCTTGCGCCAGCGGAACGCGTGCGCGGCGTTCCAGTCGATGGCCGCCGGCGCGGGCGGCAGCATCCCCTCGAGCCGGCCGAGCAGCGCTTCCGCGCGCGTCAGAAACTGTTCAAGCTTGTCCATGTCGTTCGAACGCTCCCGATCAGGAACGGTAATCCGCGTTGATGCTCACGTAATCGTGCGACAGGTCGCACGTCCACACGGTGGCCTGCGCATCGCCGCGGCCGAGCAGCACGCGAATCGTGATTTCGCTCTGCTTCATCACGCGCTGGCCGTCCTCTTCCTGGTAGGCCGGATTGCGGCCGCCCGCCTTCGCGACAAGCACGTCGTCGAGATAGAGGTCGATCTTGCCGACATCGAGATCCGCGACGCCCGCATAGCCGATCGCCGCGAGAATCCGGCCGAGGTTGGGGTCGGATGCGTAGAAGGCCGTCTTCACGAGCGGCGAATGGCCGATCGCGTACGCGATCTGGCGGCATTCGGCGACGCTCTTGCCGCCCTCGACCTGCACCGTCATGAATTTCGTCGCGCCTTCGCCGTCGCGCACGATCAGTTGCGACAGCACCTGCGCGACTTCCGTCACCGCATCGCGCAGCGCCGCATAGGCCGGCGAATCGGTCGACGTGATTGCAGGCAGCGTGCTCTTGCCCGACGCGATCAGGATGAATGAGTCGTTCGTCGACGTGTCGCCGTCGATCGTGATGCAATTGAACGAGCGGTCGGCAACTTCCTTCACGAGCGTGTCGAGCACCGGCTGCGCGACATTCGCGTCGAACGCGAGGAAGCCGAGCATCGTCGCCATGTTCGGCTTGATCATGCCGGCGCCCTTGCTGATGCCCGTCAGCGTGACCGTGTGGCCGTCGATCGCGACCTGGCGCGACGCGGCCTTCGGCAGCGTGTCGGTCGTCATGATCGCCAGCGCGGCGTCAAACCAGTTCGCGGCCTTGCGGTTCGCGAGCGCGGACGGCAGGCCGGCCTTCAGGCGGTCGATCGGCAGCGGCTCGAGGATCACGCCGGTCGAGAACGGCAGCACCTGCGCCGGCTCGATGCCCGCGAGGCGCGCGAGTTCCGTGCAGGTCTCGCGTGCGTTCACGAGGCCCGGCTCGCCGGTGCCGGCGTTCGCATTGCCCGTATTCACGACGAGCGCGCGAATGCTCGCGCCGCCCGCGCGCACCTTCGCCAGATGCTCGCGGCAGACGGTGACCGGCGCGGCGCAGAAACGGTTTTCGGTGAACACGCCCGCGACCGTCGCCCCTTCGTCGACGGAGATGACCAGCACGTCCTTGCGATTCGGCTTGCGGATGTTCGCTTCCGCCCAGCCGAGCGTGACGCCGGCGACGGGATGCAGTTGGGCGGGATCGATCGACGGAAAATTGACAGCCATGGGGCACACCTGCCGGATGGAAAATGCCGGCACACGCCGGCATCGATTGGAAGAACCGGCGGCCGCACGCGCCGGCCGCCACAACTCACATCAGCACTCGAAGCTGCGAACGAAGCGGCACGCGTGACACGCGCCGCCGTCGATCATGACAGCTTCCCGTGACAGTGCTTGTACTTCTTGCCGCTGCCGCACGGGCACGGATCGTTGCGGCCGACCTTCGGCAGCTCGCCGCCGGGGCCGCTGTGGGCCATTGCGCTGCCGACCATGTCGGCCGTCGCAGCAGCAGCCGCAACGGCCGCTCCGCCGGCCACCGGTGCGGCGGCTTCGGCGAACTCGGCGTGCTGGTACTCGACGTTCTCGAGATGGCCGCTGCGCTCCTCGATCTGCTCGGCCGCTTCCTCGAGCTGCTCCGGCGACTGGATCTGCACGTTCATCACGATCCGCGTGACTTCCTGCTTGATCGCGTCGAGCATCGCGGCGAACAGCTCGAACGCTTCGCGCTTGTATTCCTGCTTCGGGTTCTTCTGCGCATAGCCGCGCAGGTGGATGCCCTGGCGCAGGTGATCGAGCGCCGCGAGGTGTTCGCGCCACAGGCGGTCGACCGTCTGCAGCATCACCGAACGCTCGAACGCGCTGAACGATTCGCGGCCGACCATCGCGACCTTTGCGTCGTACTGCTCGTCTGCGGCCGTCATCACGGCATCGAGAATCTCCTCGGCCGTGATCGACGTCGACTCGTTCACCATTTCCTGTATCGCGAGGTCGAGCTGCCAGTCGTTGCGCAGCGCTTCCTCGAGCTCGGGCACGTCCCACTGCTCCTCGATGCTGCCTTCCGGCACGAACTGGCGGACGACTTCGGCAATCACGCCGTGGCGCATCGCGGTGATCGTCTCGGTGATGTCGTGTGCTTCGAGCAGTTCGTTGCGCTGCTGGTAGATGACCTTGCGCTGGTCGTTCGACACGTCGTCGTATTCGAGCAGCTGCTTGCGGATGTCGAAGTTGCGCGCTTCGACCTTGCGCTGCGCGGATTCGATCGAACGCGTGACGATGCCGGCCTCGATCGCCTCGCCTTCCGGCATCTTCAGGCGATCCATGATCGAGCGCACACGATCGCCCGCGAAGATGCGCAGCAGCGGATCGTCGAGCGACAGGTAGAAGCGCGACGAGCCCGGATCGCCCTGGCGGCCCGCACGGCCGCGCAGCTGGTTGTCGATCCGGCGCGATTCGTGGCGCTCGGTGCCGATGATGTGCAGGCCGCCCGCGGCCTTCACCTGCTCGTGCAGCGTTTCCCACTCGTCGTGCAGCTGCTGGATGCGGCGCGCCTTTTCGTCGGCCGGGATCGCTTCGTCGGCCTCGATGAACGCGGCCTGCTTCTCGGCGTTGCCGCCGAGCACGATGTCGGTGCCGCGGCCGGCCATGTTGGTCGCGATGGTGACGCGCTTCGGACGCCCGGCTTCCGCGACGATCGCGGCTTCACGCTCGTGCTGCTTCGCGTTCAGCACTTCGTGCGGCAGCCCGGCCTGCTTCAGCAGGTGCGACAGCAGCTCGGAGTTCTCGATCGACGTCGTGCCGACCAGCACCGGCTGGCCGCGCTCGTAGCAGTCGCGGATATCGCGGATCACCGCGTCGTAGCGCTCCTTGGCCGTCTTGTAGATCTGGTCCTGCTTGTCGATCCGCTTCGGCGGACGGTTGGTCGGGATCACGACCGTCTCGAGACCGTAGATCTCGTTGAATTCGTACGCTTCGGTGTCCGCGGTACCCGTCATGCCCGCGAGCTTCGCGTACATCCGGAAGTAGTTCTGGAACGTGATCGATGCGAGCGTCTGGTTCTCGCTCTGGATCTTCACGTGCTCCTTCGCCTCGACGGCCTGGTGCAGGCCGTCGGACCAGCGGCGGCCGGCCATCAGGCGGCCCGTGAATTCGTCGACGATGACCACTTCGCCGTTCTGCACGACGTAGTGCTGGTCCTTGTGGAACAGCGTGTGGGCGCGCAGCGCCGCGTACACGTGGTGCATCAGCGTGATGTTCTGCGGCGCGTACAGGCTCTCGCCATCGCCGATCAGGCCCCATTCGGCGAGCAGCCGCTCGGCCTTCTCGTGACCCGATTCCGTCAGGAACACCTGGCGCGACTTCTCGTCGAGCGTGTAGTCGCCCGGCTTCTCGACGCCCGTGCCGTCGGCCTTCTCCTCGCCGATCTGGCGCTCGAGCAGCGGCGGCAGCGCGTTCATCCGCACGTACAGTTCGGTGTGGTCCTCGGCCTGGCCCGAGATGATCAACGGCGTGCGCGCCTCGTCGATCAGGATCGAGTCCACTTCGTCGACGACCGCGAAGTTCAGTGCCCGCTGCACGCGCGCGTCGGTCTCGTAGACCATGTTGTCGCGCAGGTAGTCGAAGCCGAACTCGTTGTTCGTGCCGTACGTGATGTCCGCCGCGTAGGCCTGCTGCTTCTGGTCGTGCTCCATGCCGGACAGGTTGATGCCGACCGACAGACCGAGGAAGTTGTAGAGGCGCGCCATCCATTCGGCGTCGCGCTGCGCGAGGTAGTCGTTGACGGTCACGACGTGCACGCCGCGGCCGGCCAGCGCATTCAGGTACACGGGCAGCGTCGCGACGAGCGTCTTGCCTTCTCCGGTGCGCATTTCCGCGATCTTGCCGTAGTGGAGCACCATGCCGCCGATCAACTGCACGTCGAAGTGCCGCATCTTCAGCACGCGACGGCTCGCCTCGCGGCAGACCGCGAACGCTTCGGGCAGCAGTTTGTCGAGCGACTCGCCGGCCGCGACCCGCTGGCGGAATTCATCCGTCTTGCCGCGCAACTGGTCGTCCGTCAGCTTCTCGATCTGCGTTTCGAGCGCATTGATCGTCGTGACGGTCTTTTGGTATTGCTTGACGAGCCGCTGGTTGCGGCTGCCAAAAATTTTCTGGAGAAAACCGGTTGTCATCGGATCGGATCCTGCGTCGCAGCACCGGCGTCCGGCGCGTGTTGCGCGCCCCGACGCCCGAGCCTCGGCGGCTTAGCGAATTAGTGGACTCAAACGTCGAATTTTAGCACGCGGGGACGCGCGCGCCCGCGTCTCGGCCGGACGGGCATTGCACGCCGAGGCCGCGCAGACGGGGCGAAAGCCGCCCGTGCACGAGCCGGCGCGGGTACAATCGGCGTCAACGTCCGCGCGCGTGCGCGCCCGAAGAATGTCTCGATGAACCGATTTTCCAAGCGTTTCGGCCCGCTCGCCGCGCATCGCCCGCAACCCGTGTCCGAAGTGCTCGGCCGCACCGACGCGTTCACTGCGCTGCGCGCCGGCGTCGAGCAAATCGCGTCGCTGCAGCGCGATCTGTCCGCGCTCCTGCCCGACTATCTTGCGAATCATGTCGAACCGGGCTTCGTCAAGGACGGCACCCTGACCCTCTTTGCCGCGCACAACGCGCTGGCCGCGCGGCTGCGGCAGGTCGAGCCGCGGCTGCTCGGCGATCTCCAGAAGCGCGGCTGGCCCGTCGCGACGCTGCGCGTGCGCGTGCGTCCGAAGGACGCGCCGGAGCCGCCGCACGTGAAGCAGGCGCGGATGACCTCGGTCGGTGCCGCCGCATTGCGCGACCTCGCCGACCACCTCGAACCGTCACCGTTGCAGGCCGCGCTCGCGAGGATGGCCGCCCGGCACGGCGCGAAATCGCCGCGCTGAGCGCGCCGCCGGCGGCGGCCGGCCAATAAAAAAACGGCCCGCAGGCCGTTTTTTATTGGCGATACCGAACGCCGGTCAGGCGAACGCAGTCTGCGCGTCGAACGCGAAGCCGCTCGGCGCGGCCTGCGGATCGTCGAACGTGACGATCTCGTATGCATCTTCGTGCGCGAGCAGCTCGCGCAGCAGCGCGTTGTTCAGCCCATGCCCCGACTTGTACGCGGTGTACGACGCCAGCAGCGGATGGCCGACCACGTACAGGTCGCCGATCGCGTCGAGCATCTTGTGCTTCACGAACTCGTCGTCGTAGCGCAGCCCGTCGTTGTTCAGGATCCGGTACTCGTCGAGCACGATCGCGTTGTCCATGCTGCCGCCGCGCGCCAGGCCCAGCTCGCGCAGCATCTCGGCTTCGTGCGCGAAGCCGAACGTGCGCGCGCGTGCGATCTCGCGCACGTACGACGTATTCGCGAAGTCGACCTCGAGCTCCTGGCCCGTCTTGTCGACGGCCGGGTGGCGGAAGTCGATCGAGAACTTCAGCTTGAAACCGAAATACGGATCGAGACGCGCGAACTTGTCGCCGTCTCGGATTTCAACCGGCTTCGTCACCTTGATGAAGCGCTTCGGCGCGTTCTGCTCCTCGATGCCGGCGGACTGGATCAGGAACACGAAGGTCGCCGCGCTGCCGTCCATGATCGGGATTTCCTCGGCCGTCACGTCGACATAGAGGTTGTCGATGCCGAGGCCAGCGCATGCCGACATCAGGTGTTCGACCGTCGACACGCGCGCACCATCCTTCTGCAGCACCGACGCGAGCCGCGTGTCGCCGATCGACATCGCCGATGCGGGAATGTCGACGGGCGTAGGCAGGTCGATGCGCGAGAAGACGATGCCCGTGCCCGGCGCGGCGGGACGGAGCGTCAGTTCAATCTTGCGGCCCGAGTGGAGACCGATACCCACGGTCTTCACGATCGATTTGATGGTGCGCTGCTTCAGCATGGTGTTCTTCGTCTTGATTGAAGATATCAATCAGGAGTTATATCCGATAGATGAGATTATAGCGTAATTCCCTATTCAACGCTGTTTGAAACTGCGTATCAATCTGTTTCGGCAGTTTACCCGCGCAGATACGGGACGGGCCGATGCCCGGAACGGAGGCGTTTCCGGTCATCGGCCCGTGTTACAACTGTCCTGAGGCCGGTGAGCAGCGTTGCCGGCAGGCAACGGCGCACCGCACGATCAGGACGTCAACGTCGCGAGAACACTCGCCGCATCGCTCACTTCGAATTTGCCCGGCGCCTCGACGGCCAGCGTCTTGACCACACCGCCGTCAATCACCATCGCGTAGCGCAGGGAACGAATTCCCATGCCACGCGCGGACAAATCCTGCGTCAGCCCCAGCGCATGAGTGAAAGCCGCGCTGCCGTCCGCCATCATGCGCACCTTGCCCGCGGTGTGCAGATCACGTCCCCATGCGCCCATCACGAATGCGTCGTTGACGGACACGCACCAGATCTCGTCGATACCCGCCGAGCGCAGTTGCCCGGCGTGTTCGACGTAGCCCGGCACATGCTGCGCCGAGCAGGTCGGCGTGAAAGCGCCCGGCAATCCGAAGATCACCACCCGCTTTCCCGCGACCTGGTCGCGCACGCTGAAGGCATTCGGCCCCAGCGTGCACCCTTCGCGCGCGTCGTCGATGAACTCGAACAACTGCGCGTCGGGCAGCGCGTCGCCCACTTGAATCATGGCTGGTCCCTCATAGCGATACGGTTTTTCAGCGTGTTGCGGACAGCACGGCCCATCCCGCCCCGCCGAAGCGAAGAGGGCACGTTTCCCGGCCCGGCGTCGCATCCGACGCGGCCTGTCGTGGTCCGCAGCATCCGTCACGCCGGCGATACCGCGGCGATTCCGCCGCGGCTTCGCCTGTGTTTGCGTCAGTCAGCCTGCTTGCGCAGGAAAGCCGGGATGTCGTAGGTGTCGACACCCTTCTCCTGCAGCGCCTGCACGTGCGATGCCGCGGTTTCGCGCGAGTTGCGCCACACCGCCGGCGTATCGAGCGCGCCGTAGTCGGCCGTGCTGACATGATGCGGCTGCGCATAGCCATGCGACACCGCGCTGACCGGCTGGTTGTCCGTACCCGTGCGCAGCAGCGTCATCGGAGCCGACTGCTGCTTCTTCGCCGCACGGCCCAGACCCGTCGCCACGACCGTCACGCGCAACGCATCGCCCATCGCGTCGTCGTACACCGCACCGAAGATCACCGTGGCATCTTCCGCCGCGTAGCTCTTGATCGTGTTCATCACTTCGCGCGTTTCCGACAGGCGCAGCGAACGGCTCGACGTGATGTTGACCAGCACGCCGCGCGCGCCCGACAGATCGACGCCTTCGAGCAGCGGGCTCGCCACGGCCTGTTCCGCCGCGAGGCGTGCGCGATCGACGCCGGCGACCGTCGCCGTGCCCATCATCGCCTTGCCCTGCTCGCCCATCACCGTCTTCACGTCTTCGAAGTCGACGTTCACGAGGCCGTCCACGTTGATGATTTCGGCGATGCCTGCGACCGCGTTGTTCAACACGTCGTCTGCGCACTGGAAGCACTTGTCCATCTCGGCGTCGTCGCCCATCACGTCGAACAGCTTGTCGTTCAGCACGACGATCAGCGAGTCGACGTGATCCTCCAGTTGCTGCGAGCCTGCTTCAGCGACGCGCATCCGCTTGCCGCCTTCGAACTCGAACGGCTTGCTGACGACACCGACCGTCAGGATGCCCATCTCTTTCGCGATCTGCGCGACCACCGGTGCCGCGCCCGTGCCCGTACCGCCGCCCATGCCGGCCGTAATGAACACCATGTGCGCGCCGCGCAGTGCGTCGGCGATGCGCTCGCGCGCTTCTTCCGCTGCCGCACGGCCCATTTCCGGCTTCGCACCGGCGCCGAGGCCCGTGTTGCCAAGCTGGATCACCGACGATGCACGCGAACGCGACAGCGCCTGGGCGTCCGTGTTCATCACGATGAAGTCGACGCCCTGCACGCCGCGGTTGATCATGTGCTGGACGGCATTGCCGCCAGCGCCGCCAACGCCGACCACCTTGATGATGGTGCCGTTGGTCTCGGTTTCCAGCATTTCGAATTCCATGTTGCCTCCGTCAAGAGAATGACTGCTAATCGGCCGTTATTCGGCAGGAGATCGGGCAACCCCCTGTCGCGCGCCAGCCGCCGGCACCAGCGCGAATTTCGATTCGGTTTGTCCCCAAGAAAACGCCGGGCCGCCCCAAGTTTTCTTGGCCCCCTCGGGGGGCAGGCTCGGCATGCCGAGCCGTGGGGGTGCTCAAAAGTTGCTCAGGAACCATTCCTTCATCCGCGAGAACACCTGCCCCGCGTTGCCGGACTGCACGGCGACCTTGCGGCCGCGCATGCGCTGGGCACTGCCTTCGACGAGCAGCCCCATCGCCGTCGAGTAGCGCGGATTGCGCACGACGTCGGAGAGGCCGCCTGCATACTCCGGCGCGCCGATGCGCACCGGTTTCAGGAAAATGTCTTCGCCGAGCTCGACCATGCCCGGCATCATCGCGGCACCGCCGGTAATGACCACGCCGGAGCTCAGCAGTTCTTCGTAACCCGACTCGCGCACGACCTGCTGCACGAGCGAGAACAGTTCCTCGACGCGCGGCTCGATCACGGCCGCGAGCGCCTGGCGCGACAGCGTGCGCGGGCCGCGCTCGCCGAGGCCCGGCACTTCGACCATCTCGTCCGGATCGGCGAGCGCCTGTTTCGCGATCCCGTAGCCGACCTTGATGTCTTCCGCGTCCGGCGTCGGCGTGCGCAGCGCCATCGCGATATCGCTCGTGATCTGGTCGCCGGCGATCGGAATCACCGCGGTGTGGCGGATCGCGCCTTCGGCGAAGATCGCGATGTCCGTCGTGCCGCCGCCGACGTCGACCAGCACCACGCCGAGATCCTTCTCGTCTTCCGTCAGCACGGCCAGCGACGACGCGAGCGGCTGCAGGATCAGGTCGTTCACTTCCAGCCCGCAGCGGCGCACGCACTTGACGATGTTCTGCGCAGCGCTCACCGCGCCCGTCACGATGTGCACCTTCACCTCCAGGCGGATGCCGCTCATCCCGATCGGCTCGCGCACGTCTTCCTGGCCGTCGATGATGAATTCCTGCGTGAGGATGTGCAGCACCTGCTGGTCGGTCGGGATGTTGATCGCCTTCGCGGTCTCGATCACGCGCGCGACGTCGGTCTGCGTGACTTCCTTGTCCTTGATCGCGACCATCCCGCTCGAGTTGAAGCTGCGGATGTGGCTGCCCGCGATCCCCGTGAACACGTTGGTGATCTTGCAGTCGGCCATCAGCTCGGCTTCCTCGAGCGCGCGCTGGATCGACTGCACGGTGGCCTCGATGTTGACCACCACACCTTTCTTCAGACCCTTCGACTCGCTCTGGCCGAGGCCGATCACCTCGTAGTGACCCTCGCCTTTCAGCTCGGCGACGATGGCCACCACCTTCGACGTGCCGATGTCGAGGGAAACCAGCAGATCCTTGTAGTCTTTGCTCATAAAGTGCTCTTGCGTGTGATCTCTCGTTACTTCTTGCGCTTGTCGGTATCGGTCAGGAACCGCATGCCTGCCGCGCGAATCGCGAATCCGTTCGGATAGCGCAGATCCGCGTACTCGATGTCGTTGCCCCAACGCTCCGTGACGGCCGGCCAGGCCGCGACAAGGCGCTGGCTCCGGTCATGCAGCGTGTCGCTGTTGCGTTCCTTGCCCAGCTCGACCTGCATGCCGTTCGACAGCTTCACCGTCCACGCGTACCGCGCCGACAGCGTCACTTCTTCCGGCGCCGCCTTCAGCGGCGCAAACCATTTCCCGAAATCCCGATACCGCGTGACGACTTCCTTCGCACTGCCCTCCGGGCCGTCGAACGCCGGCAGTTCCTTGTCGAGTTCGCCCTGGTTCGCGGTGAACAGCTCGCCGTCGACGCTCACCAGCTGGTCGCTGCCCCAGGTCCCGAGCGGTTTGTACTCCTCGAGCGTGACAGCCAGCGCATTCGGCCACACCCGGCGCACGCTCGCGTGGCGCACCCACGGCATCTGCTCGAACGCGGCACGCGCCGTATCGAGATCGACCGTGAAGAAATTGCCCTTCAGCCGACCGACCACGCCCGCGCGCACCGTCGGCGAGTTGATGTGCTCGGTGTCGCCGTCGATCCGGATTTCCCGCAGCGCGAACGTCGGGCGCTGGATCAGCCAGTAGCAGCCGGCCGCCGCCAACACGAGCAGCAGCAGCGCGTACAGCGCGCTGGCGGCAAGGTTGAGTTGGCGAACGTTGTTCCACATACGTCGTTTCGTTCCTGCGTCAGTCGTTGAGCGTGAGCGACAGCACCTTCACGACCAGCTCCGAATAGCTGATGCCGACCGCGCGCGCGGCCTTCGGCGGCAGCGAGTGGTCGGTCATCCCGGGGGCCGTGTTCACTTCCAGGAAATACGCATTGCCGGCCGCGTCGAGCATGAAATCCGCGCGGCCCCAGTCGGTGCAGCCGAGCACGTCGAACGCGCGGCGCGCGATGCGCTTCAGCTCCGCTTCCTGTTCGGCCGGCAGGCCGCACGGGATCAGGTACTGCGTATCGTCGGCAACGTACTTCGCGTGGTAGTCGTAGAACTCGCCCGCCGGCACGATCTTGATCAGCGGCAGGTCGAGATCGCCGGCGATGCACGCGGTGTATTCGCCGCCGCCCTCGATGCTCTTCTCGACGATCACGATCTTGTCGTGCGTCGCGGCTTCCTCCAGCGCGGCCGGCAGCGCGTCGGCCGTCTTCACCTTCAGCACCGCGACGCTCGAGCCTTCGCTCGCCGGCTTCACGAACAGCGGCAGGCCGAGCTTCGCGACGATGTCGGTCGTGCGCGCCGCGAGATCGTCGCCGCGCATCACCGTCTCGAACGGCGGCGTCGGCACGCCCGTCTGCTGCCACACGAGCTTCGTGCGGAACTTGTCGAGACCAAGCGCCGACCCGAGCACGCCGCTGCCCGTGTAGCGGATCCCGTAGAAATCGAGCGCGCCCTGGATCTGGCCGTTCTCGCCGTAGCCGCCGTGCAGCGCGTTGAACGCGCGCACGAAGCCTTCGTCCTTCAGCGCCGACAGCGGCCGCTCGGCCGGGTCGAACGGATGTGCATCGACGCCCGCGTCACGCAGGCCCTGCAGCACGAGGCGGCCCGAGGTGAGCGACACCTCGCGCTCGGCGGATTCGCCGCCGAACAACACTGCCACCTTGCCGAAACGTTTCGGATCGATCCCGCTCATGTCATGCCTTCTGTTGTGTGTTCTGCACGAGCTTCGCCGGCACGCCGCCGATCGAACCCGCGCCCATCGTGATCACCACGTCGCCGTTGCGCGCGACCTTCGCCAATGCATCCGGCACGTCGTCGACCGTCGCGACGAACACCGGGTCAACCTTCCCCACCGCGCGCAGCTCGCGCGACAGCGCATCGCCGTTGGCCGTCGCGATCATGGCCTCGCCGGCCGCGTAGACTTCCGTCAGCACCAGCGCATCGACCGTCGACAGTACGTTGACGAAATCGTCGAAGCAGTCGCGCGTACGCGTGTAGCGGTGCGGCTGAAACGCCAGCACGAGGCGGCGGCCGGGAAACGCGCCGCGCGCGGCCGCGATCGTCGCCGCCATCTCGACCGGGTGATGGCCGTAGTCGTCGATCAGCGTGTACTGGCCGCCGTCCGCGGTCGGCACCTCGCCGTAACGCTGAAAGCGCCGGCCAACACCGTTGAATTCCGCCAGCGCCTGCTGGATCGCGTCGTCCGCCACGCCGAGGTCGGTCGCGATCGCGATCGCCGCGAGCGCGTTCTGCACGTTGTGCAGGCCCGGCATGTTCAGCACGACCGCGAGCGGTGCGCGCCCTTCGCGGATCACCGTGAAATACATCCGGCCGTCGCGCGCATCGATGTCTTCCGCGCGCACCTGCGCGTCCTGCGACAGGCCGTAGCGCACGACCGGCTTCGAGATGAACGGGATGATCTGCCGCACGTTCGGATCGTCGACGCACACGACCGCGCTGCCGTAGAACGGCAGGCGCTGCGTGAATTCGATGAACGCCTGCTTGAGCCGCGCGAAATCGTGGCCGTAGGTGTCCATGTGGTCGGCGTCGATGTTCGTGATGACTTCGATCACCGGATACAGGTTCAGGAACGACGCGTCCGATTCGTCGGCCTCGGCGACGATGAAATCGCCCGTGCCGAGCCGCGCGTTCGCGCCGGCGCTGATCAGCCGCCCGCCGATCACGAAGGTCGGATCGAGGCCGCCTGCCGCGAGCACGCTCGCGACGAGGCTCGTCGTCGTGGTCTTGCCGTGCGTGCCGGCGATCGCGATCCCCTGCTTCAGGCGCATCAGCTCCGCGAGCATCACCGCGCGCTGCACGATCGGCACGCGCTGGTGGCGCGCGGCCAGCACTTCCGGGTTGTCCGAGCGCACGGCCGTCGACACGACGACCGCGTTCGCGCCCTCGATGTTCGCCGCGTCGTGGCCGATCGCGATCCGTGCGCCGAGCGCCTGGAGACGATCGGTCACCGCATTGCGCGACAGGTCCGAGCCGCTGACCTCGTAGCCGAGGTTGACGAGCACTTCGGCGATGCCGCTCATGCCCGCGCCGCCGATCCCGACGAAATGAATGTGTTTGACGATATGTTTCATTGCAATATTTCCAGGTTCGCGCCGGCCACCTTCGCGCAAACGCGCGCGACTTCATCGGTGGCCTCGGGCTTCGCCAATGAGCGCGAACGCTCCGCCATGTCCGCGAGCGACGCCCGCGTCTGGCCGCGCAGCCAGTCGGCGAGCAAATCCGCCGACAGGTCGCGTTGCTGCACCAGCACCGCCCCGCCCGCATCCGCGAGGAACGCGGCGTTGGTCGTCTGGTGATCGTCGACCGCGTAAGGGAACGGCACGAACAGCGCCGCCACGCCCACCGCCGCGATCTCCGACACCGTCATCGCGCCCGAGCGGCAGATCACGAGATCCGCCGCCGCGTACGCAGCTGCCATGTCGTCGATGAACGGCACGAGCCGCACGTCATCGCCGGCCGCGAAACCGGCCGCTTCGTAATTCGCCTTCAGCGCGTCGATATGCTTCGCGCCGGCCTGGTGCACGATGCGCGGGTGTTCGCCCGGCGCCAGCATCGCCAGCGCGCGCGGCACGACTTCGTTCAGCGCGGCCGCGCCGAGGCTGCCGCCGACGACCAGCACGTTCAGCGGGCCGCTGCGCGATGCATAGCGTGCTTTGGGCGCTTCCGTGCGTGCAAGTTCCGTGCGAATCGGGTTGCCGGTCCATTCCGCGTGCGGCAGCGCACCGGGGAACGCGACGAGCACGCGTTTCGCGAATTTCGCGAGCACCTTGTTCGTCAGGCCCGCGATCGAATTCTGTTCGTGCAGCACGAGCGGACGGCCCGACAGCGCTGTCATCACACCCGCCGGGAACGTGATGTAGCCGCCCATCCCGAGCACGACGTCCGGCCGCACGCGGCGCAGCGCGCCAAGGCTCTGCCAGCATGCGCGCAGCAGGTTGAACGGCAGCGTCAGCTTGGTCTTCAGGCCCTTGCCGCGCAACCCGCCGAACCGCACGTATTCCATCGGAATGCCGTGCTTCGGCACGAGCGTCGCCTCCATCCCGGCCGGATTGCCGAGCCATACGACGCGCCAGCCCGCCGCTTCCATCCGGTGCGCGACCGCGAGCCCCGGGAACACGTGGCCCCCGGTGCCGCCTGCCATCACCATCAGCGTGCGTCGCGACGCGGTCATACCTTCCCTCCCCGCATCAGCAAGGATGAACAAACGTTTTGGCTACGGCCGCTTCGCTTGACTTCGCACGCTTCGCGCACGAAGCCAGCCTTCGCCGAAATCGCGTACTGACGCGAGGAGGTCATACCTTCCCTCCCCGCATCAGTACGCGATTTTCGTAGTCGACCCGCAGCAGCACCGCGAGCGCGACGCAGTTCAGCAGAATGCCGGAACCGCCATAGCTCACCAGCGGCAGCGTCAGGCCCTTGGTCGGCAGCAGCCCGAGGTTCACGCCCATGTTGATGAACGTCTGCGCGCCGAACCAGATGCCGATGCCCTTCGCCGTCAGCCCAGCGAACGTGCGGTCGAGTGCGAGCGCCTGGCGGCCAATCTCGAAAGCGCGACGCACGATCCAGTAGAACAGCAGGATCACGACCATCACGCCGACGAAACCGAGCTCCTCGCCGATCACCGCGAGGATGAAGTCGGTATGCGCTTCGGGCAGGTAGTTCAGCTTCTCGACGCTGCCGCCGAGGCCGACGCCGAACCACTCGCCGCGGCCGAACGCGATCAGCGAGTGCGTGAGCTGGTAGGCCTTGCCCTGCGCGTAGCGCTCGTCCCACGGATCGAGATACGCGAAGATCCGCTCACGACGCCACGGCGACAGCCACACGAGCATCGTGAAGGTGCCGACCGCCGTCGCGACGAGGCCGCCGAACAGCTTGCCGTTCACGCCGCCGAGGAACAGCACGCCCATCGCGATCGCGGCGATCACCATGAACGCGCCCATGTCCGGCTCGAGCAGCAGCAGTGCACCGACGAGGCCGACCGCGCACGCCATCGGCAGGAAGCCCTTCGCGAAGCTCTGCATGTACTCCTGCTTGCGCACCGTGTAGTTCGCCGCATAGATCGTCACCGCGAGCTTCATGACTTCCGACGGCTGCATGTTCGTGATGCCGAGCGGAATCCAGCGGCGCGCGCCGTTCACGCCCTTGCCGACGTGCGGGATCAGCACGATCACGAGGCTGACGAGCGCGATCAGGAAGAGATGCGGCGCGTACTTGTCCCACGTCGACACCGGCACGCGGAACGCGATCACCGCCGCGACGAACGCGACGACGAGCGACACGCAGTGGCGCATCAGGAACGCGTAATCGTGATACGACGCGTATTTCGGCGAATCGGGCATCGCGATCGACGCCGAGTACACCATCACGACGCCGAGCCCGAGCAGCGCGATCGCCACCCACAGCAGCGAGTAGTCGAAGTCGAGCATCCGCGACCGGCTCGGACGCACGCCGTTGACGACGCTCGCGAGGCCGCCCGTCGCGGCACGCGTGGCCGACGCGACGCGACCGCCCGCGGCGTTGCCGCCGGCATCGCGCCGGTCGTTGAAACGGGAGACGAGGCGATCGGACCAGCTCATGGCGTCGCTCCTTTGTCGATGGCGATTTCGTCGACCGCCGCACGGAACACATCCGCGCGATGGGCGTAGTTCCTGAACATGTCGAGGCTCGCGCACGCGGGCGACAGCAGCACCGCATCGCCCGGCTCCGCCAGGTCGGCCGCTGCATGCACCGCACCTTCTAGCGTTGCGTGATCGGCGAGCGGCACGCCCGTTTCGGCGAGCGTGTCGCGGATCGCCGGCGCATCGCGGCCGATCAGCATCACCGCGCGGCACCAGCGCGCGACCGGCGCGACCAGCGGCGCGAAATCCTGCCCCTTGCCGTCGCCGCCGGCGATCAGCACGATCTTCTGCGCGAGCCCGTCGAGCGCGGCGACCGTCGCGCCGACGTTCGTGCCCTTGCTGTCGTCGACGTAGTCCACGTCGTCGATCGTCGCGATCACTTCGACGCGATGCGCTTCGCCGCGGTATTCGCGCAACGCGTGCAGCAGCGGCGCAGCCGGCAGGTCGATCGCACGCGCGAGCGCGAACGCGGCCAGCGCGTTCGCCGCGTTGTGCAGCCCGCGAATCCGCAGCGCGTCGGCCGGCATCAAGCGCTTCTGCGCGATGTCGGGCGTATGCGCGGCGTCGCGCTTGCGCCGGCGGGTCGGCGCCGCTTCCTCCGGCGCGTCGCGATCGACGGCTTCCACCAGCCATGCGATGCCGTTGTCGCGCGACAGCCCGTAGTCGCCGTCCTGGGTCGGCTCGTTCAGGCCGAACGTGACCGTGCGCGGCGCGTCGGCCACGCCCGCTACCGGCGCGAACTTCATCACGGCCGCGTCGTCGCGGTTCAGCACGCGCGTCGTCGTCGCGCCGAAGATCCGGCCCTTTGCATGCGCGTACGCATCGAAGCTGCCGTGCCAGTCGAGGTGGTCCTGCGTGATGTTGAGGATCGCGGCCGCATCGGGCGCGAACGTGCGCGCGGTCTCGAGCTGGAAGCTCGACAGTTCGAGCACCCACACGTCGGGCAGCGCCGTTTCGTCGATCGCGCCCGCGAGCCGGTCGAGCATCGCCGGGCTGATGTTGCCTGCGACGGCGACCTTCTTGCCCGCGCGCTGGCACAGCAGGCCCGTGAGGCTCGTCGTCGTGGTCTTGCCGTTGGTGCCCGTGATCGCGAGCACCTTCGGCTGGTAGCCGCTCGTGCCGAGCGCGCGCAGCGCCTGCGCGAAGAATTCCAGCTCGCCCCACACCGCGATCCCGCGCTCGTTCGCGGCCGCGACCAGCGCTGCGAGCGCCGGCTCGAGCGGCGACAGGCCGGGGCTCAGCCCGACGATCTCGACGCCGCCGTCGAGCAACGCGGGCGCGAACGGCCCGCCGACGAACTCCGCATCGATGCCTTCTGCCTGCAGCGCGGCAAGGTTGGGCGGCGCCTCGCGGGTATCGGCAATCCGCAGCCGGCACCCGTGCCTCGCGCACCATCGCGCGATCGCGAGACCCGATTCCCCGAGCCCCAGTACGAGCACCATCGGCCGTTGCCGATCTCCAAACATCTCGCCAGACATCCTTGTTACCTTTCCTTTACCGCAGCTTGAGGGTGGTCAGACCGAACAGGCACAGCATCAGCGTGATGATCCAGAAACGCACCACCACCTGCGTTTCCTTCCAGCCGGACAATTCGAAATGGTGATGCAGCGGCGCCATCTTCAGCAGGCGCCGCCCTTCGCCGTAGCGCTTCTTCGTGTACTTGAACCACGAAACCTGCAGCATCACCGACAGCGTTTCCGCGACGAAGATGCCGCCCATGATGAACAGCACGATTTCCTGGCGCACGATCACCGCGACCGTGCCGAGCGCGCCGCCGAGCGCCAGCGCGCCCACGTCGCCCATGAACACCTGCGCGGGGTGCGTGTTGTACCAGAGGAACGCGAGCCCTGCCCCGCCCATCGCGGAACAGAAGATCAGCAGCTCGCCCGCGCCCGGAATGTGCGGGAACAGCAGGTATTTTGAATACACCGCGCTGCCCATCACGTACGCGAACACACCGAGCGACGCGCCGACCAGCACGACCGGCATGATCACGAGGCCGTCGAGGCCGTCGGTCAGGTTCACCGCGTTGCTCGCGCCGACGATCACGAAGTAGGTCAGCACGATGAAGCCCCACACGCCGAGCGGGTAGCTGATCGACTTCAGGAACGGCAGCATCAGGTCGGCGCGTGCCGGCAGCCCCATCGACAACCCGCTGCGCACCCACGCCATGAACAGGTCGAACACGCGCACGTTGTTCGCCTCGGACACGCTGAAGGCGAGGTAGACGGCCGCGAACAGACCGATCACCGACTGCCAGAAATACTTTTCGCGCGACGACATCCCGCGCGGATCCTTGTGGACGACCTTGCGGTAATCGTCGACCCAGCCGATCACGCCGAAACCGAACGTGACGAGCATCACGATCCAGATGAAACGGTTCGTCAGGTCGCCCCACAGCAGCGTCGCGACCGCGATGCCGATCAGGATCAGCACGCCGCCCATCGTCGGCGTGCCGGACTTGACGAGGTGCGTCTGCGGACCGTCCTTGCGCACGGCCTGCCCGACCTTCATTTGCGTCAGCTTGCGGATCACCCACGGTCCGCACACGAGCCCGATCCCCAGCGCGGTGATGGTGGCCATCACCGCCCGGAACGTGAGGTACGTGAACAAGCGCAAAAAGCTTGCGTCTCCTTGCAGCCATTGCGCCAGCGCCAGCAGCATGCTTCCTTCCTTCTACTCAGTGGGCAGCGGGCGTCGCGCCCGCTGCGGGTTGGTTCGTCAGCGCGTCAACCACGCGCTCCATCTTCATGTACCGCGAGCCCTTCACGAGCACCGTCGCCTGCGCGCCGTAGCCCGCCGCGAGCAGCGCAGACACGAGCGCGCCGACGTCGTCGAAATGGCGGGCTGTGTCGCCGTATGCCGTACAGGCATCGCGCGATGCATCGCCGAGCGCGAACAGCGCGTCGATCCCGCGCTCGCGCGCATAGACGCCGATCTCGCGATGGAATGCCGGCCCTTCGTCGCCGACTTCGCCCATGTCGCCGATCACCAGCACGCGCGGCGCCGGATGCGCGGCGAGCACGTCGATCGCGGCACGCATCGAATCGGGGTTCGCGTTGTACGTATCGTCGACGACCGTCGCGCCCGCGAGGCTGCCGGCGATCGCCTGCTTCACCTGCAGCCGGCCCTTGACCGGCTCGAACGATTCGAGGCCCTGCCTGATCGCCGACAGCGCGACGCCGGCGCCCAGCGCCGCGGCCGTCGCGGCCAGCGCGTTGCGCGCGTTGTGCTCGCCGAGCGCACGCAGCCGCACCGTGACGGCGCCGGCCGGCGTGTCGATCGCGAGTTCGCCGCCTTGCAGACGGCCCGTGACCTGCGCCTCGGTCTGCCGGTCGGCATCGTTCAGCGCGAAATCGAGGATCCGGTTGCCCGTCGCCGCGACGCGCCAGATGCCCGCGTACGCATCGTCGGCCGGGAACACCGCGACGCCGTCCGGCGGCAGCGCGTGAATCACGGCCGCGTGTTCGAGCGCGACGGCTTCGACCGTCGCCATGAATTCCTGGTGCTCGCGCTGCGCGTTGTTGACGAGCGCGACCGTCGGCGCCGTGAGGCGCGCGAGGATTTCGGTCTCGCCCGGGTGGTTCATCCCGAGCTCGATCACCGCGAGGCGATGCGCGGCCGACAGGCGCAGCAGCGTCAGCGGCAGGCCGACGTCGTTGTTCAGGTTGCCGGCGGTTGCGAGCCGCGCGTCAGTGCCGACCGCCGCCGCGAAGATCGACGCGATCATTTCCTTGACGGTCGTCTTGCCGTTGCTGCCCGTCACCGCAACGAGCGGCAGCGGGAATCGTTTGCGCCAGCCGTGCGCGAGCGCGCCGAGCGCGGCGCGCGTTTCGCCGCCTTCGATCGCCGGCATCGCGAGGCCCGCCGGCACGTGCGCGACGAGCGCCGCGGCAGCACCGCGCGCCGCGACATCGGCGAGGAAGTCGTGCGCATCGAAGCGCTCGCCCTTCAGCGCGACGAACAGGTCGCCCGGGCCGACCGTGCGGCTGTCCGTCGACACACGGTCGAACGTGACGCCCGCGTCGCCGTGAACAGTTGCGCCGGGAATCAGGCGAGCGGCTTCGTCGAGACTGAGCATCGTCATTCGCCGCCTCCCTTGCCGTGCGTCGGGCGCGCTGCCAGCGCGAGCCGCGCGTGATCCTGGTCGGAGAACGTACGTTTCTTGCCCATGATTTCCTGCGTCGCCTCGTGGCCCTTGCCGGCCAGCACGACGACGTCCTCGCGTGCAGCGCCGCGCACGGCCTGCAGGATCGCGCTCGCGCGATCCTCGATACGGCGTGCGCGAGCGGGCACGGTCATGCCCGCGACGATCTGGTCGATGATGCGCTGCGGATCTTCGCTGCGCGGGTTGTCGCTCGTGACGACGATTTCGTCGGCGAGCCGCTCCGCGATCGCGCCCATCAGCGGCCGCTTCGTCGCGTCGCGGTCGCCGCCGCAGCCGAACATGCACACGAGCCGGCCGCCGCGCGCCGCGGCGATCGGGCGCAGCGCGTCGAGCGTCTTCTCGAGCGCGTCGGGCGTGTGTGCGTAGTCGATCACGACGAGCGGTTCGTCGTTCTGCAGCCGGCCGCCAAGCCGCTGCATCCGGCCGTTGACGGACTCGAGCCGTTCGATCTCGGCGAGCGCCGCGTCGAACGGCACGTCGGCCGCGAGCAGCGAGCCGAGCACGGCGAGCAGGTTGCTGACGTTGAACGTGCCGAGCGTGCCGACTTCGACGTCCGCGTCGCCCCACGACGAACGCAGGCGGAATGCCGTGCCGGTCGCGGTAGCGCGCACGTCGAGCGCGACCAGCTCGCGATCGGCGTCGGGCGCCTGCGCGTCGCCGATCCCGTACGCGATCGTGCGCACGCGGCCGGCCAGCTTCTCGAGCAGGCTTTGGCCGGCTGCGTCGTCGCGGTTGACGACCGCCGCGCGCAGGCCACGCCATGCGAACAGCTTCGCCTTCGCCGCCTCGTACGCGTCGAACGTGCCGTGATAGTCGAGGTGATCCTGCGTGAGATTCGTAAATACCGCGATGTCGAACGCCGTACCATTCACGCGCCCCTGATGCAGCGCGTGCGACGATACTTCCATCGCCACGGCCCGCGCGCCCGCGTCGCGCAACTGCGCAAGGCTGCGCTGAAGCTGCGACGCGTCGGGTGTCGTGAAGCCCGTCGGCACGAGCTGGCCTGGCATCCCGCTGCCGAGCGTGCCGATCACCGCGCACGGCTGGTGCAGCGCCGTCAGCGCGGCGGCGATCCACTGCGTGCACGAGGTCTTGCCGTTCGTACCGGTCACGCCCACCGCAAGCAGGCTGTCGCTCGGGTCGCCGTACCAGCCGCTGGCGATCTCGCCGGCGAGCTGGTCGAGCGCCGGCACCGCCAGCGCGACGGGCACGGCCGGCGCGGCGGCCAGCCCTTCCGGTTGATACAGCACGGCGGCCGCACCGCGTGCGACGGCGTCGGGAATGAAGGCGCGGTTGTCTGCCCCGTCGACCGCATACGCGACAAACACGTCGCCAGCCTCGAGGCTGCGCGTGTCGGCATGCAGTTGTGCCGCGGGGGCCACATGCTGACGCAGCCACGCAAGCGCGGCTGCGATCTGCTGATGCGCCGGATGGGAACTGCGGGCGGCGCTCATCGAACAACTCCTGGTGAATTACGCGTCGTGCTGGACACGATCATATGCTTCGCACCGCCACCCGCGGCCAGCTTTTGCGGCCCCGCTGCGGAAGGTGCTGCCGGCGAATCGTCAGACACGACAAGCTGCTTGATCGGCATGTTCGGCGGCACGTTCAGCGCACGCATCGTGTCGCCGGCGATCGCCGAGAATACGGGGCCGGACACCTGACCGCCGAAGTGGCTGCCGGCGGTCGGCTCGTCGACCGACACCGCGACGACGATGCGCGGATTCGGCATCGGCGCCATGCCGACGAACGATGCGCGGTACTTGCGCGTATAGCCATGGCCTTCATGCTTGTACGCGGTACCGCTCTTGCCGCCGACGCGATAACCCGGCACGGCCGCATCCGGCGACGTGCCGCCCGGCGCGACCACCGTCTCGAGCATCGCGCGCACTTCGCGCGCGGTGGTCGGGTTGAACACCTGCGTGCCCGCGACCTGCTGGTTGGGGTCGGTCTTGAAAATGGTCACGGGCATCAGCTCGCCATCGTGCGCGATCGCCGTGTACGCCCGCGCGAGCTGGAACAGCGACACCGACAGGCCATAGCCGTACGACATCGTCGCCTGCTCGATGCGGCGCCAGCTCTTCCACGGCCGCAAGCGGCCGGCCACCGCGCCCGGGAAGCCGACCTTCGGCGCCTGGCCGAGGCCGATGCTGGTATACATATTCCACATTTCCTCGGGCCGCATCGTCATCGCGATCTTCGTCGCGCCGATGTTGCTCGACTTCTGGATCACGCCGCCGACCGTCAGCGTGCCGAAACCCGCGTCGTCGGTGATCGGCGCGCCGTCGAGCACGAAATGCCCGTTGCCCGTCTCGACGAGCGTGTTCGGCGTCACGCGATGCAGGTCGAGCGCGAGCGACACCGTGAACGGCTTCATGATCGAACCCGGCTCGAACACGTCGGTCATGATCCGGTTGCGCAACTGCTCGCCCGTCATGCGCGAGCGGTCGTTCGGGTTGTACGTCGGGTAGTTGACGAGCGCGAGCACCTCGCCGGTGCGCACGTCGACGACCATCGCCGCGCCGGCCTTCGCCTTGAACTTCTCGACGGCGGCCTTCAGGTTCGCGTACGCGATGTACTGGATCTTGCTGTCGATCGACAGGTCGACGTCGGTTCCATTGTGCGGCGGGATCTGCTCGGCGACGTCCTCGACGATGTGCCCCATCCGGTCCTTGATCACGCGGCGCACGCCCGACGTGCCGGACAGCATCTTCTGGTCGCCCAGTTCGACGCCCTCCTGCCCTTCATCCTCGACGTTCGTGAAGCCGATCAGGTGCGCGGTGATCTCGCCTTCCGGATAGAAGCGCTTGTATTCGTTGCGCTGATAGATGCCCGGAATGTCGAGCGCGGCGACCTTGTCCGCGATGTCGATCGGCACCTGGCGCTTTACGTAGACGAAACCCTTGTCTTGCGACAGCTTCACGCGCAGCTCCTTCGACGTCATGCCGAGGAGCTTGCCGAGCTGGTTGACCTTGTCGGCGTCGAGATCGTCCGGCACCGCGTCGGGAATCGCCCAGATCGCACGCACCGGGAGGCTCGTCGCGAGCACGAGCCCGTTACGGTCGAGGATCTTGCCGCGCGTCGCGGGCAGCTCGAGCGTGCGCTGGTAGCGGCTTTCGCCCTGCTTCTGGTAGAACGCGTTGCCGGGCCCCTGGATCCAGAACGCCCGCGCGGCCAGCGCGACGAACGCCATGAACAGCATGAACACGACGAGCTTCGAGCGCCACATCGGCAGGTGCACACCCAGCACGGGGCTCGATGTGAATTTCACGTTCTGGCGCTTTTGCGACGGCTTCATCGCGCGCCCCCCTTGCCCTTGCCGGCCGTGTCGGCCGAAGCAGGGATCGGCGCGTCGATCGCCTTCGCGGCGCCCGGCGGCAGCGTCAGGTATTGCGTGCGGCCGGTCGTGATCGGCTGCATCTTCAGCGAATCGTTCGCAAGCTGCTCGATGCGCGACGTCTTCGACAGCGCGCTCTGCTGATATTGAAGCTGCGCATAATCCTGCTGGAGCTGACGCTCCTGCGACTGCGCGCGCTGCAGCTGGATGAAGATCTGCCGCTGCTGGTTCGTCGAGTTGACGACCGACAGCGCGCAGCCCATCACGATGATCAGCAGGAAGATATTGAAGCGACTCATGGCGTGACGCGCTCCGCAATGCGCATCACGGCGGACCGGGCGCGCGGATTCGCGGCGACCTCCGCTTCACTCGGAAACTGGCGGCTGATGATCTTGAGCGGCGGGCTCGGGAGATCGACGGCACGGATCGGCAGGCGACGATCGACCGCAGGCGCACTGGCGTGCGCCTGCATGAATCGCTTGACGATCCGGTCCTCGAGTGAATGAAAGCTGATGACCACCAGCCGCCCCCCTTGCTCCAGCAACGACAGTGCCGCGTCTAGTACGACTTGCAGGTCCGCAAGCTCTTGATTGACGTGAATCCGTATAGCCTGAAAGGTGCGGGTTGCCGGATCCTTGCCCTTCTCACGGGTTTTGACGACGTGACCCACGATTTGGGCAAGCTCGCCCGTGGTGTCGAGAGGCCCAAGACGGTCGGACTCTGCCCGGCGAGCAACAAGCGCCTTTGCAATCTGAAAAGCAAACCGTTCTTCCCCATAATCTCGTATCACCTCCGTCAATTCCTGCACCGAAGCCCGCGCGAGCCATTCGGCCGCCGACTCGCCACGCGTCGGATCCATTCGCATGTCCAGCGGACCATCGGCGCGGAAGCTGAAGCCGCGCGCCGGATCGTCCACCTGCGGCGAGGACACGCCCAGGTCCAGCAACACACCCGACACCCTCTCGACGCCGCGCGCCGCAAGCGCGTCGCGCATCGAAGCAAAGCTGTCATGCACGATCGAGAAGCGCGCATCCTCGATGCCCTGCGCCGTCTCGATCGCCCTCGGATCCTTGTCGAACGCGATCAGCCGCCCGGCCGCCGCCAGCCGCGCGAGCACCGCGCGGCTGTGGCCGCCGCGCCCGAACGTGCCGTCGACATAAACGCCGTCCGGCCGCGTCACGAGCGACTCGACCGCTTCATCCAACAGCACTGTCCGATGCTGCAATTCGTTTCCCATCGCGGGCGTCTCCGTCACCGCAATCAGAACGTGAAATTCTTCAGCGCGTCGGGCATGCCCTGCGCCATCGCCGCCTGCTCCTTCGCGTTGTAGGTCTGCGAATCCCACAGCTCGAAGTGACTACCCATTCCCAACAACATGACTTCCTTTTCCAGTCCGGCTGCCATGCGCAGCTCGGGCGATACAAGAATCCGGCCCGCGCTGTCGAGATCGACGTCCATCGCATTGCCGAGAAAAATTCGCCGCCACCAGTGCGCGTCCATCGGCAGCGCGGCGATCTTGGCGCGGAACACTTCCCATTCGGGGCGCGGAAACAGCAACAGGCAGCCGTCCGGGTGCTTGGTCACAGTCACCCGTCCTTCTGCCTGTCCTTGCAGCGCTTCGCGATAGCGAGCCGGCACCGACATCCGCCCTTTCGCATCGAGCGTCAGCGCCGACGCCCCTTGGAACACTTTCCGCTCTCCCGTTCAGGGCACCGAAGTACCCGACCAATGCTGAGAATTTAGCCGGAATAGCCCGCCAAATCACACAAAAATACACTTTCTCACACTGTCTCCCACTTTAGAGGAAGGGTGTGGCACGGTCAAGGGAGCGGCCCGCTTTTTTGACGAATTTTGTTAGTTAGAACAAGGACTTACGCGCACATGCTCATGCGCCCCCTCATTCCAAAAACCGTTATAAATGAATGAGCTAGTGCAACATGTGAAGGTGATACATGAGAAAGGCGGGCCAGACGGGCGTGCGGACGGGGCTTTCGGGGGCGGGAAAACGTGGAATAAACGGGCGGGATCGGAGGCGATGAGCCGGGGCGACGTCATGCGTCGCCCGGCGCAAATCTCAGAGATAGTATGCAGTGCTCGTCATGACTTTCGACGCGGCACGCATCAGCATCCGCGCAGGCAGCGGCAGTTCGATTCCGCCGGCGTCGGTCGCGGCCTTGCCGTGCTTCACCTCGTCGATGCGCATCTGGTCGACGATCGCGCGCGATGCCGTATCGGTCGCCGGCAGTTCCGACATATGACCTTCCAGGTGACTCTCGACCTGCCGCTCCGTCTCGGCCATGAAACCGAGGCTGACCTTGTCGCCAAGCGTGCCGGCCGCCACGCCGATCGCGAGCGCGCCGGCATACCACA
This sequence comes from Burkholderia sp. NFPP32, assembly GCF_900119325.1. Lineage (NCBI taxonomy): Bacteria > Pseudomonadati > Pseudomonadota > Betaproteobacteria > Burkholderiales > Burkholderiaceae > Burkholderia > Burkholderia sp. NFPP32. The sequence goes on from NZ_FPJP01000001.1 coordinate 902,586, forward strand.
GCGGGTTCAGCAGGCTAGGACGCGAATCGAGCTCTTTCAGGCGGTGCGCGGTCCACGCGAGGTGGTCCTCCTCCTCGCGCGCGGCCTCCTCGAACATCGCCTTCGCAGACGCCGTGCGCGCGGTGAGTTTCTGCGCCTGGTAGAGCGCCTGCGCGCAGACTTCGCCGACGTGGTTCACGCGCATCAGCCCTGCGGCATGCGTACGCTCCGCGGGCGTCAGCTCGACGTCCGGCGCGGCGGCCGGCGCGGGCACCGGCCGGCTCATCCGGCTAATGCCGGTCAGCGATCGCAGGCCGCGATCGAATTCGCTGATCAGTTCATCCAACACCATCCTGTTCTCCTGGCTGCATGTGCCGCCGCGAGCGGCGAGAGCACGAGTCCGCTGCGTAACCGACTTGATTATTCAGCGGAAATTGCGGTTAACCCGTGATTTTAACCATTGTTGCATAAAGGAAACATGGCGACCTTGAGCTGCGGCATTTCGCTTTGTGGCAAAAAACGGTTTTGCTACATTACGTGCGACTTCTTGCGAAGTTGATGGGGCCCGTCAACAGAACATAACTATCCGCCCCGCCAAAAAAATTCAGTGATTCTTGGAGATCCGTTAATGAAAAAGTCGCTTCTCGCGCTCGTCGCGCTGGGCGCGTTCGCTGGCGCTGCTCATGCGCAAAGCAGCGTGACGCTTTACGGCATCATCGATGAAGGCCTGCTCTTCAACAACAACGCGGGCGGCAAGCACCTGTACAGCATGGCCAGCGGCGTGATGCAAGGCAGCCGCTTCGGCCTGCGCGGCACCGAAGACCTCGGTGGCGGCCTGAAGGCGATCTTCACCCTCGAAAACGGTTTCGACGTGAACAGCGGCAAGCTCGGTCAGGGCGGCCTGATGTTCGGCCGTCAGGCTTACGTCGGCCTGTCGAGCCAGTACGGCACGGTCACGCTGGGTCGTCAGTACGACTCCGTCGTCGACTTCGTCGGCCCGCTCGAGGCAGGCGACCAGTGGGGCGGCTACATCGCCGCTCACCCGGGCGACCTTGACAACTTCAACAACGCCTATCGCGTAAACAACGCGGTCAAGTTCACGAGCCCGTCGTACGGCGGCCTCACGTTCGGCGGCTTGTACAGCTTCGGCGGTCAGGCAGGCCAGTTCTCGAAGAACCAGGTCTGGTCGCTCGGCGCAGGCTACAACAACGGCCCGCTGGTCCTGGGTGTCGGCTACTTGAACGCACGCACGCCGGGCAACTTCGGCGGCATGTTCAACAACGGCTCGACGGCTGCGACGACGGCAGTATCGTCGCCGGTCTACGGCGCATACGCGAACAACGCGAACACGTACCAGGTCATCGGTGCAGGCGGCGCTTACACGTTCGGCGCGGCGACGATCGGCGCGACGTACTCGAACACGAAGTTCAAGGGCTTCTCGGTCGGTCCGTTCGTGAACCAGACCGCGACGTTCAACAACGGCGAAATCAACTTCAAGTATCAGTTGACCCCGGCGCTGATTCTCGGCGCAGCGTACGACTACACGCAAGGCAGCAAGATCGACGGCAACTCGGCAGCCAAGTACCACCAGGGCTCGCTGGGCGTCGACTACTTCCTGTCGAAGCGCACCGACGTCTACGTGATCGGCGTGTACCAGCACGCATCGGGCAACGTGCTCGACGCGAAAGGCAATGTCGTTCAGGCAACGGCAGCGATCAACGGTCTCGCAGGTTCGAGCACCAGCAACCAGGTCGCAGCACGCGTCGGCATCCGTCACAAGTTCTAATCAGCTTGTCTGACAAGCCGCAGCATATTGAAGGCGCCTTCGGGCGCCTTTTTCTTTTCCGGCGATGAAAACGGAAGCGGCGTGCCGGACGATCTCGGTGCGATTCACGACCATCTGCATGGTCCTGCGGCAAAGCATACGCAAATGCCGGGCGCTGCCAACGCATGCGCCGAAATGCCGTGCCATCCGACCTCGGCGCTCCCGCCGGCCACTCGACCGAATCGTCCCGGCCGGAGGGAGTCCCCTTCGTCGGACGCCTGTTCCGCGCGGTTGGATCCGGCGGCGTCGAATTTCGCGCCCACGCGGCGCAGCAAATAAAAAACCCGGCACACAGCCGGGCTTTCGCGGTCGATTTCGACGTTACGCGCGTCCGTCGCGCAGTTCGCGCCGCAGAATCTTGCCGACGTTCGTTTTCGGCAGCTCCGTGCGGAACTCGACCAGTTTCGGCCGCTTGTAACCGGTGAGCCGCTCCTTGCAGTAGGCGAGGATGTCCTTGTCGGTGAGCGCCGGGTCCTTCTTCACGATGAACAGTTTCACCGCTTCGCCGGAATGCTCGTCCGGAACGCCGACCGCCGCCACCTCGAACACGCCCGGATGCGACGCCACCACGTCCTCGACTTCGTTCGGATACACGTTGAAGCCGGACACGAGAATCATGTCCTTCTTCCGGTCGACGATCTTCACGTAACCGCGCGCATCCATCACGCCGACGTCGCCCGTCTTGAAGAAGCCGTCCGGGAACATGACCTTCTCGGTCTCGTCCGGCCGGTTCCAGTAGCCGGCCATCACCTGCGGCCCACGGATGCAGATCTCGCCGGGCTCGCCGAGCGCGACGTCGTTGCCGGCGTCGTCGCGAATCGCCACTTCGGTCGACGGCAGAGGCAAACCAATCGTCCCGCTGTATTCGGTCGCCGTCACCGGGTTGCAGGTCGCCACCGGCGACGTTTCTGACAGCCCGTATCCTTCGATGATCGCGGTATGGGTCTTTTCATACCAGCGCTTCGCGACGCCCTCCTGGATCGCCATGCCGCCGCCGTTGGCGATCACGAGCTTCGACAGGTCGAGCTGATTGAATTCGGGATGGTTCAGCAGTGCGTTGTACAGCGTATTGACGGCCGGAATCGTCGAGATCTGGTAGCCCTTCAGTTCCTTGATCATCCCGCCGATGTCGCGCGGGTTCGGGATCAGGATGCCCATCCCGCCCGTGCGCATCGTCAGGAAACCGCAGACGGTCAGCGCGAACACGTGATACAGCGGCAGCGCGACAACCGTCACGAACTGTTTCACCTCCGGGTACTTCTCATGAGCCGGATGGTGCCAGGCGCCGGCCTGCAGCACGTTCGACACGATGTTCCGGTGCAGCAGCGTCGCACCCTTCGCGACGCCGGTCGTACCGCCCGTGTATTGCAGGAACGCGGCGTCGTCGGGGCCGATCCTCTGCGGCTTGAACGCCTGCCGCGCGCCTTCCGACAGCGCTGCCTTGAAGCGCGTGAACGACGGCAACTGCCACGCAGGCACCATCTTCTTCACGTTGCGCACGACGTAATTGACGAGCCATCCCTTGATGCCCAGCAAGTCGCCCATCGACGCGACGACGACATGCTTGACGGCCGTATTCGCAATGACGGCCTGCAGCGTCGACGCGAAATTCTCGAGGATGACGATCGCCTCGGCGCCGCTGTCCTTCAACTGATGTTCGAGCTCGCGCGGCGTGTAGAGCGGATTGACGTTGACGACGGTATAGCCGGCGCGCAGTACCGCGGCGATCGTCACCGGGTACTGCAGCACGTTCGGCATCATGATCGCGACGCGCGCACCGCGCGCGAGACCACGGGATTGCAGCCACGCGCCGAACTGGCGCGACAGCTTGTCGAGTTCACCGTACGTGATGCCCTTGCCCATGCAGACGAACGCCGTGCGGTCGCGATACAGCCGGAAGCTTTCGTCGAGGAGGTCCGGGACAGACGGATAAGGAGACGCATCAATTTCGGCTGGAACGCCGGGTGGGTACGATTTCAGCCAAATTTTTTCCATACTGCGCGTCTCCTCACAGATTTTCGAATGGTCGTGCTAAAACGCATCGTAACGGCTCGCCCGTCCCGAGACAACAGGGTTAGATGTCCACTTCGAACTTTCGCGGAAAATCGTCTGATCATACGGGAATATTCGATCAAACTCGCTCAACCTCCACAAGACAGTCGTAAAACGTCGCCGAATTGCCGAGATCGGTCAGCGCCTGGCTCGTTACTTCGTTTGCGTTCCTGCCGTCCGGCGACAGCTTCTTCCACCAGATCGACAACCCGACAACGAGCCCTGCACGTGCGCGATCGGTAATTCTCGCGAGCGCCTGCATCGATCCGCGGTCGTTGAAGATGCGTACGATGTCGCCCTCCGAGATGCCGCGCGCATCGGCGTCGGCCGGGTGCATGTCGAGATGCGGCTCGCCTTCCGTAGTGCGCAGGCTGTCGACGTTCACGAACGTGCTGTTCAGGAAGTGGCGGGCCGGCGGCGAAATCATCGCGAGCGGATAGCGCGCGGCGAGTTCGGGTGCGGCCTCGGCCGACTCGAACGGCGGCAGGTAGTCGGGAATGGGGTCCATGCCCATCTGCTCGAGTCGCGGGCTGTAGAACTCGCACTTGCCGGACGGCGTGCGGAAACCGCCATTCGCGAACGGCGCGTCCGGCAGCTTCAACTTCAGCCAGCCTTCCCGTTTCAGCGTGTCCCAGTCGCTGTCGAGCGCCGGATCGTCCCACCGGAGCGCCGCGCGCGCGACCTCTTCGTCGCTGTGATAAAGCGCGGGCTCGTCGAGCCCCATGCTGCGCGCGATGCCGCGAAAGATCTCCGTGTTCGGCCGCGCGTCCCCGACCGGCGGAATCGACGGCAGGTTTGCCATCACATAGGTGTGGCCGTACGATTTGTGGACGTCCAGGTGCTCCAGCTGCGTGGTCGCCGGCAGCACAATGTCGGCGAAATCGACGGTATCCGTCTTGAAATGCTCGAGAACGACCGTGAACAGATCGTCGCGCGCAAACCCTGCGGCAACCTTCGAGGAATCCGGCGCGACTGCCACCGGATTCGAGTTGTACACGATCACCGCCTCCACCTTCGGCCCGAACGTTGCATCACCCGCGTGCAACAGCGCATCGCCGATCGCGTTCATGTTGATGATGCGCGGCAGCTTGTGCGGCCAACCCGGCATCAGATCCGGGCGCAGCAGTGCCTGCTGGTTGACCGGTGCGGATTCCGACGACGAGAGCAACAGCCCGCCAGCCCGATCCCGCCAGGCCCCTGTCAGCGCCGGCAGGCTCGCAATCGCGCGCACGGCGTTGCCACCGCCGCGGACACGCTGCATGCCGTAGTTGAGGCGAATCGACGCCTTGCGGGTTGCGCCGTAACGACGCGCAAGGTCGATCAGCTCCGACGCATCGATACCGCAGATCTGCGCGACGCGTTCCGGCGGATAGGACATCGCCCGCGCCTTGAGTGCGTCGAAGCCGAACGTATGGCTGGCGATGTAGTCGTGATCGAGCAGGTCTTCGGCAATCAGTACGTGCATCATGCCGAGCGCAAATGCGCCGTCGGTACCCGGCTTCAACGCGATGTGCTGATGGCATTTCTCCGCTGTCAGCGAACGATACGGGTCGATTGCTACAAGACGGGCGCCACGGCGCTTCGCTTCCTGCGCGCGTGTCCAGAAGTGCAGGCTCGACGCGATCGGGTTCGCGCCCCATATCAGAATGAGTTCGCTTTCCTCGAAATGCTCGAGGTGCATGCCGAGGCTACCGCCATACGTGTAACGCAGTCCCGCTGCACCGGCCGCCGCGCAGATCGCGCGCTCGAGCCGCGATGCGCCGAGCTTGTGGAAGAACCGCTGGGCGATGCCCTCGCCCTGCACAAGCCCCATCGTCCCCGCGTAGCTGTACGGCACGATCGCTTCCGGCTCGCGCGCGGCGATTTCACCGAGGCGGCGGCCGATCTCGTCGAACGCGTCGCTCCAGCTAATCGGCACGAAGTGCCCTTCCCCCTTCGCGCCGACACGCTTGAGCGGAACCGTGAGGCGATCGGGATGATGAACCCGATCGGCATACCGGCTGACCTTCGTGCACAACACGCCCTGCGTCGGCGGATGGTCGGGATCGCCCGTGACCTTGATCGCTTTGCCGTTTTCGACGGTCACACGCATGGCACACGTGTCCGGACAATCGTGCGGGCAAACGGCCCGGGCTACCTGTGTGGCGGCGTTCATCGTTTTGAATGCAGAGATGGGGATTCGCAAATTTTACGTGGGCACGCCAGATAACGCGCTTGTTTCGTATGGATCCTGGGTTATTTAGTCGAAGAGCGATTGCGGGAGCCGAAGGGCTTTAGTGGCTATGCGCACCGTTCGCGGAAGGAGAACTGTGCCTCCTGCTTTGCATTCGACGTGGACGTTGGAAAATTGATCACGTCCGACCGTGCCTATCGATACGTGAAGTGGAGGGAGTTGTGCTTTTGATCGAAGATGCAACCAATAAGCCGATGAACCGCTAAAGATATCAGCTATTGACAGAATGCGGCACTGCCATCGGGCAGGGAGGGACGACTTGGACGCCATCGGCGCTCCGGCTCTGGCCCCGACTGGGTGCCGTTGCTTGGCCGCCCGGCATTTTGGCCGCGCCAATGCAAAAACCCCCGCCTTTCGGGCGGGGGTTCTTGGCTTAGGGAGCCTGACGATTACCTACTTTCACACGGGAATCCGCACTATCATCGGCGTAGAGTCGTTTCACGGTCCTGTTCGGGATGGGAAGGGGTGGGACCGACTCGCTATGGTCATCAGGCAAAGGGGGTTGTTCTGCTGGCGTGGCCAACAGAACCAATCTGGGAAGAAGCAGTAATCTTGAGTTGTGAGCTGTATCTCACACGTACGCGGTACTTCAACCGTCGTACGTCGAGTGCCTCGCACTCGACGCTCGATATCCGTAAGCGCTGAAGCGCTAACGGCTATCGAGACAGACTTGTTATAGGAT
>NZ_FPJP01000038.1:0-33440 GCF_900119325.1 Burkholderia sp. NFPP32
GGCCGAAGCTGCCGTTCGAATACCAGTACAACTCGACGCGCCACTTCATGCGCGAACTGAACCGTCTCGGCGTGACGGGCGTGATCGATGCGGGCGGCGGTTCGCAGAATTATCCCGACGATTACGAAGTGATCCGCAAGCTGCACGACGCGGGCGAGATGACGATCCGGATCGCGTACAACCTGTTCACGCAGAAGCCGAACGCCGAGAAGGAAGACTTCGTGAACTGGACCAAGAGCGTCAAGTATCACGACGGCACCGACTATTTCCGCAACAACGGCGCGGGCGAGATGCTGGTGTTCTCGGCGGCCGACTTCGAGGATTTCCGCGTCGCGCGCCCGGACCTGCCGGCGCAGATGGAGGACGATCTCGAAGGCGTCGTGCGCGTGCTCGCACAGAACCGCTGGCCGTGGCGCATGCATGCGACCTACGACGAAACGATCGACCGCGCACTCGACGTGTTCGAGAAGGTCAACAAGGACATCCCGCTCGAAGGCCTGAACTGGTTCTTCGATCACGCGGAAACCATTACCGAAAAATCGATGGACCGTATTGCGGCGCTGGGCGGCGGCATCGCGGTGCAGCACCGGATGGCGTACCAGGGCGAATACTTCGTCGAGCGTTATGGCGCACAGGCGGCCGAAGCGACGCCGCCCGTCGCGAAGATGCTCTCGAAGGGCATCAAGGTGTCGGCCGGCACCGACGCGACGCGCGTTGCGTCGTACAACCCGTGGGTGTCGCTCGCGTGGCTCGTGACGGGCAAGACGGTCGGCGGGCTGCGCATGTATCCGCAGCGTAACCTGCTCGATCGCGAGACCGCGCTGCGGATGTGGACCGAATACGTGACCTGGTTCTCGAACGAGGAAGGGAAGAAAGGGCGTGTAGCGGTCGGGCAACTCGCCGACCTGGTGGTCCCGGATCGCGATTTCTTCGCATGCGCGGAGGACGATATCGCGGGCACGACCGCGTTGCTGACGGTGGTCGGCGGCAAGATCGTATGGGGCGCGGGGCCGTTCGCGTCGCACGACGCGCCGATTCCGCCCGCGATGCCGGACTGGTCGCCGGTGCGCGAGTACGGCGGCTACGGCGGCTGGGGCGCGACCCAGCGCAACGGCGCACCGCTGCAGCGTGCGGCGGCCGCCGCGATGTGCGGCTGCGCGAGTGCGTGCAACGTGCACGCCCATGCGCATGCGAGCGCGTGGGGCAGTGCATTGCCGACGTCGGACGCGAAGGGCTTCTGGGGCGCGTTCGGTTGTTCCTGCTGGGCGATCTGACATGTCGACGACAATCGGCCGGTACAGCCCAGGGTGGATTCGCGTCCTGCTGGCGCAGCCGTGGGTCGGCGCGCTGGTGCGGCTTGCGCTGGTTTCCGCTTTCCTGATCGGAGGCGTCGACAAGGCACTGCACTTCGACGATGCGATCGCGGAGCAGGCGCATTTCGGTCTGCATCCGCCCGCGTTCTGGGCTGCACTGGCGGTTGTGGTCGAGATCGGCGGTTCGCTGTGCGTGGTATTTCGCCGGTTCACCTGGATTGGCGCGGGTGGACTCGGCGTGCTGACCGTCGTCGCGATGCTGGTGGCGAACGACTTCTGGAACCGCACGGGCGTAGCGCGCTTCATGGCGCTCAACAGCTTCTTCGAGCACCTGGGGCTGATCGCCGCGCTCGTCCTCGTCACCATGCTTGGCGATGTTCGAAGCGGGGAAGGGCACAGCCGCGCCTGATCGTTTGTCCGGCAGGTTGAAACAGGAAGGAAATTCAACCGCGGAGAACGTTCGCACTGAACTGCATTGCTTGCGCTGATGCTGGCGGACGGCTTCGCTGCCGCTCCCGCTTCGTTCGCAACGCCTCCCGGACCTGCCGCTACGCATGCACGTGCGCTCGCGGCAGGTCTGCAATACGACACGATGCTCGTGTCAGTCGCCCCCGGCGATTTCAACCGTTTCACCGACAGCTTTGTCGCGAGGTCTGGCGGCAGCAAGTCGAATCAGGTGTCCTCCAGGTGACGCCGACACCCGGTCGGCCCCTGTCTTAGCTCGTCCTCACGCCGTCCGGCACGCTTTCCTCGTTCTGCTTCAAGAACCGATCCGCTGGCCGCCCGCAGCGGCGCGCACGGGCTATCTCGTGGCCGACATCGAAACGTTCATGAAGGTGGCGCGCGAGCATGGCGCGGATGGGGGGGGCGTCGACATGTTCCCCGATCCGATCGGTCGCGCTCGCGTCGACTTCCGGAGAGCGCGAACGCGCGGCCATACCAGGCGCGCGCGATGTCGACGCGCGGCCCGGAATACTCGATCGAGCATCGACCGGATATCCAATCCTCAGACCTTATTCCGGTCAGTCCGACCTGCCTGTCTCCGCGCGTCGAATGGTCGGCACCCAGGCGATCGAATTCAAAATTTGTCTAGTCATCCTTGGGATTTGTCCACGTCCGCTGCACCAAATTCGTGCCCGGATTCCCCGCGATGACGCGCGCTGGAGCCCCGTATTTAGGGGATTTCCCGCGTTTACGCGGTTTTTTTTGATCAGCGCTTGTCCCGCGGTTTTTCTTCTTGCATGCTTGTATAGACAAATTCCTGAGGCGGCTTGAATGACCGAGGGGATGACGAACTTCAACGCAAGGAGAAATCTCGTGAACGGCAAGCGCATCAAGTGGGCAATCAGGACGATCGGCGTCATCGCGGCTGCAGCGGCAACGCTTGCCGCGCCGGTTCAGGCAAAGGAATGGAAGACGGTGACGGTGGCGCTCGAAGGCGGCTACGCACCGTGGAACCTCACGCTGCCGGGCGGCAAGCTCGGCGGCTTCGAACCGGAACTGCTCGCCAACGTGTGCGGCCGGATCAAGATCCAGTGCAACATGGTCGCGCAGGACTGGGACGGGATGATTCCCGGCCTGCAGGCCGGCAAGTTCGATGTCCTGATGGATGCGATCTCGATCACGCCGGAGCGCGAGAAGATCCTGCTGTTCTCGCGCCCCTATGCGGCCACGCCGGCGACGTTCGCCGTCACCGACACGAAGATCCTGCCGAAGGCCGCGCCCGGCGCACCGGCCGTCAAGCTGACCGGCGACGCGAACGCCGACAAGCCGACCGTCGACGCGCTGCGCAAGCAGTTGAAGGGCAAGACGATCGGCATCCAGTCGGGCACCGTCTATACGAAATTCATCAACGACAGCTTCAAGGACATCGCGTCGATCCGCGTGTACAAGACCTCGCCCGAGCGCGATCTCGACCTCGTCGCCGGGCGCATCGATGCGTCGTTCGACGACGTCACGTACTACGCGGCGAACACCGAGAAGAAGGAAAACGCGTCGATCGTGCTCGCGGGCCCGAAGCTCGGCGGGCCGATCTGGGGGCCGGGCGAAGGTCTCGCGTTCCGCAAGCAGGATCCCGACCTGAAGACCAAGTTCGATGCGGCGATCGGCGCGGCACTCGCGGACGGCACCGTGAAGAAGCTTGCCGACAAGTGGTTCAAGACCGACGTCACGCCGTAAGCGCGCGTCCGGCCGCCGCCGCGTAGTTGACGTCACGACGCAACGACACGGCGACGCGCGGCGGCGCGCATCCTGCAGATTCACTCAACGCATGCCGGGAGACACGCATGGCGATTCTTGAAATGCTCGGCTTCGGAACCGAAGGCTGGGGCGGCGTGTTGCTGCTCGCCGCACTGATGACGGTCGCGCTGACGCTCGCCGCGCTCGCGGTCGGCGCGGTGATCGGCGCCGCGATCGCGGCCGCGAAACTGTCGCGCCACCGCAGCGCCCGCCTGCTCGGCGATCTCTACACGACGGTGTTTCGCGGCGTGCCCGAACTGCTCGTCATCTACCTGTTCTATTTCGGCGGCTCGACGCTCGTCACGACCATCGGCCAGTGGTTCGGCGCGGAAGGCTTCATCGGCGTGCCGCCGTTCGTGATCGGCGCGCTGGCGGTCGGCATGATCTCGGGCGCGTATCAGGCGGAGGTGTACCGCGCGGCCGTGCTGGCCGTGTCGAAGGGCGAGCTCGAAGCGGCGCGCTCGATCGGCATGCCGCGCGGCATGGTGCTGCGCCGCATCCTGATTCCGCAGGTGCTGCGCTTCGCGCTGCCCGGCATCGGCAACGTGTGGCAACTGAGCCTGAAGGATTCGGCGCTGATCTCGGTCACCGGGCTCGCCGAGCTGCTGCGCACGAGCCAGATCGCCGCGAACTCGACGCACCAGTACTTCGTGTTCTTCGTCGCGGGCGGCGCGCTCTACCTCGTGATGACGGGCCTGTCGAACCGCGTGTTCAACCGGGCGGAAGCGATCGTCGGCCGCTCGTTCCGCCGCAATTTCGCGCGCAACTGACGGAGAGCACGCATGTCCATCGATTTCGACTTCCTCATCGACACGCTGCGCCAGCTGCTCGCGGCCGTGCCGACCACGCTCGGCCTGTTCTTCGCGTCGCTCGTGCTTGGCGGCCTGCTGTCGCTCGTGATCGTCACGATGCGCGTGTCGCCGCGCTGGCTGCCGAACCGCTTCGCGCGCGCGTACATCCTGGTGTTTCGCGGTTCGCCGCTGCTGATCCAGATGTTTCTCGTGTACTACGGGCTCGGCCAGTTCGGCGTGATTCGCGAGAGCTTCATGTGGCCGCTGCTGCGCGAACCGTATGCGTGCGCGGTGCTGTCGCTGGCGTTGTGCACGGCCGGCTATACGGCCGAGATCGTGCGCGGCGGGCTGATGGCCGTGCCGGTCGGGCAGATCGAGGCCGGTTATTCGATCGGCCTGTCGGGCTTCGCGCTGCTGCGGCGCGTGATCGGCCCGATCGCGTTGCGCCAGTGCCTGCCCGCGTATTCGACCGAAGCCGTGCTGCTCGTCAAGTCGACCGCGCTGGCCAGCCTCGTCACGGTGTGGGAAGTGACGGGCGTCGCGCAGCAGATCATCCAGCAGACCTACCGCACGACCGAGGTGTTCGTGTGCGCGGCCCTCATCTACCTCGGCCTGAACTTCATCGTCGTACGCGTGCTCGGCGCGCTCGAATGGCGGCTGTCGGCCCACCTGCGCGCGCCGAAGCCGGCCGGCACGCCCGCCGCGGCGGCGCGCAATGCCCGGCGCGTCGCGCCCTGAGCGTATCCATCCTTCCCGGAGAATCCGATGAACACCGCTGCTCCCGTTGCCCTGTCGGTCAGGAACATCCACAAGTCGTTCGGCGATCACCATGTGCTGAAGGGCATTTCGCTCGATGCGCACGAGGGCGACGTGATCTCGATCCTCGGCGCGAGCGGCTCGGGCAAGAGCACGTTCCTGCGCTGCCTGAACCTGCTCGAGACGCCCGACGACGGCACCGTCGCGCTCGCGGGCGAGGAACTGAAGATGAAGCGCACGCGCGACGGCAAGCTCCATCCGGGCGACCGGCGTCAGGTCGACCGGATCCGTTCGCAGCTCGGCATGGTGTTCCAGAACTTCAACCTGTGGTCGCACATGACGGTGCTCGACAACCTCGTCGAAGGCCCGCTGCGCGTGCAGAAGCGCAGCCGCTCGGAAGCGGTCGAGGAAGCCGAGGCGCTGCTCGCGCGCGTCGGCCTCGCGGACAAGCGCGGCTACTATCCGGCGCACCTGTCGGGCGGCCAGCAGCAGCGCGTCGCGATTGCGCGTGCACTTGCGATGCATCCGAAGGTGATGCTGTTCGACGAACCGACGTCGGCACTCGATCCGGAACTGGTCGGCGAGGTGCTGCGCGTGATGCGCTCGCTCGCGGAGGAAGGGCGCACGATGCTGGTCGTCACGCACGAGATGGGTTTTGCGCGGCACGTGTCGAACCGCGTGATGTTCCTGCATCAGGGCGAAGTCGATTCGGACGGCACGCCCGGCGATCTGTTCGGCGGCCAGTGCTCGGAGCGCTTCCGGCAGTTCGTGTCGAGCCATCACGACCGTTCCGCGAACTGAGGCTGCCATGACCGTATTCCGTTCGGCAAGGCCGCTCGACTGGCGGCAGGTCGCGACAGTGGCAGCCGGCGAGCCGCTCGCGCTGGCCGACGATGCGCGCGTACGCGTCGTCGCGGCGCGCGAGCTCGTCGACGAAATCGTCGCGCGCGGCATCCGCGCATATGGCGTCAATACGGGCGTCGGCGCGCTGTGCGACGTGATCGTGTCGCCGGCGCAGCAGAGCACGTTGTCGCGCAACATCCTGATGAGCCATGCGGTCGGCGTGGGCGCACCGCTCGGCGCGCCGGAAACGCGCGCGATCGTCGCGGCGGCGATCAACAACTACGCGCACGGGCATTCGGGCGTGCGCGCCGACGTCGTCGACCAGCTCGTCGCGTTGCTGGAACACGATTGCCTGCCGGAAGTGCCGGCGCACGGCTCGGTCGGCTATCTGACCCATATGGCGCACGTCGCGCTGGTCTGCATCGGCCATGGCCATGCGCGCCACCGCGGTGAGCGGATTCGCGGCGACGAGGCGTTGCGCCGCATCGGCCGCGCGCCGCTCGTGCTCGGCGCGAAGGAAGGGCTGAGTCTCGTCAACGGCACGCCGTGCGTGACGGGGCTGGCCGCGCTCGCGCTCGCGCGCGCGGAGCGGCTGCTCGACTGGGCCGACTGGGTGGCGGCGACGAGCTTCGAGAACCTCGGCGGGCAGCTCGCCGCCTTCGATCCGGCGTCGCTTGCGTTGCGGATTTCGCCCGGCATCGGGCACGTCGGCGCGCGGTTGCGTGCGCTGCTTGCCGACAGCGGGATGCTCGCGGCGGCAAGCGGCCGGCATACGCAGGATCCGCTCAGCCTGCGCACGATTCCGCACGTGCACGGTGCGGCGCGCGACGTGTTCGACGTGACGGCGGAGGTGGTCGATCGCGAACTGGCGTCGGTGACCGACAATCCGATCGTGGCCGGCACGCGCGACGCGCCGACCGTCCATTCGCAGGCGCATGCGGTCGGCGCGGGCATCGCGCTGGCGATGGACAGCCTCGCGGCGGCGATGGCACAGGTCGCGGCAATCGCCGAACGGCGTCTCGACCGGCTCGTCAATCCGCTCGTGAGCGGGCTGCCGGCGTTTCTCGCGACGCCTGGCGGCACCTGTTCGGGCTTCATGATCGCGCAGTACACGGCGGTCGCGCTCGTTGCGCAGAACCAGCGGCTCGCGGCGCCGGCGAGCCTCGACGGCGGCATCACGTCGGGCCTGCAGGAAGATCACTTGTGCCATGCGACGCCGGCGGCGCTGAAAGCGCTCGACATCATCGAGAACACGACGCGCGTGCTGGCGATCGAGCTGCTGGCCGCCGCACAGGCCTACGATCTGCAGGCGGACGGTGCATCGCGGGCCGCACCCACCGACGCGCTGTGGCGGCATGTGCGCGAACGCGTGCCGGTGTACCGGGACGATCGACCGCTCGCGGACGACATCGCGATCGCCGCCGGCATCGTCGCGAGCGTGCCGCCGCCCGTGATGTAACGGCCGGAGGCCGGCCGCCGAGCGACGCGACGGCTGGCGGACGATCCATCATTCATTCGATCGAGGGCGCATGAACGAAACGCAACGACAACTTGCCGGCCGGCTGGCGGGCGCACCGGGCGACGGCGTGCCGGCGCGCGCATTGCCGGCCTACCAGCAGATCAAGCGCTACGTCGTCGAGCGGATCGCGAACGGCGACTGGAAGCCCGGCGGCGCGATTCCGACCGAGGCCGAACTGGTCAAGGAATTCGGCGTCGCGCGGATGACGGTGTCGCGCGCACTGCGCGAGCTGACCGCCGAGCGCGTGCTGACCCGGATCCAGGGCGCGGGCACGTTCGTCGAACGGCGGCATTACGAATCGACGGTGCTGGAAATCCGCAACATCGCGGACGAGATCGCGGAGCGCGGCCACCGGCACAGCGCGCGCGTATTGCTGATCGAAAGCAGCGACGATCAGGAGGCGGTCGAAGCGCTCGGGCTGCGTTCGGGACCCGTGTTCCATTCGCGCATCGTGCATTACGAGGAAGACGAGCCGATCCAGTTCGAGGATCGCTACGTCAATCCGGCGCTGTTTCCCGCGTATCTGGAACAGGACTTCACGATCGAGACGCCGAATCACTACATGGTGCGGCTCGCGCCGATCCAGCGTGCGGAGTTCCGGATCTACGCGGAGAAACCCAATGCGCAGGTGCGCCGGCATCTCGTGATGGAAATCGGCGAGCCGTGTCTGTTGTTGAGCCGCCGCACGTGGGTCGGCGAGCACATCGCAACGTCGGTGCGGTTGTGGCATCCGGCGTCGCGGTTTCATCTGGCGGGGCGGGTGTAGGGAGCGTTGATTCATCCCGGAACTCGGCGTTGAAACTTTCGTCCACGCCGGCGCCGTTCAGCCAGGGCTTGCCCGGCTCGTCGAGTGCCATCTCCATGCCGTTGCGCGCGCCCATCTCAGGGCACATGCCGCCGGCATCTTCTTCAGCCCTGCGTGCTTCTGCTCGAGTTGCTTGAGCCGCTTCACGTCGTCCGCCGCCAGGCCGCCGAAACGCTGCCGCCGGTTCCAAAAATTCCAGGGCAGGTCACCCGGGCGAGATTGATCCGTTTGATGCGCGTCGGCGCTCAGCCGCAACAGCCGGGATCGCAAGACATCGAGGAAGAGCGATGGATTTAGCGGTTGACGCACCCGTTGTCAACTGACTGGAGGGCCCTGTCTAACCGTCTGCGCAGTCTTGTTTAACGTGATTCACTTCGCCTGCCGGTGCGAAAACGTTCGTTTGTGTTCGTTTTTATTCGTTTTCGGGCGTCGGTGTGTGTCGCGCCAAGCCGTCGAGGCCGGTATGGCCGACATCCCGCGCCCGGGCGACGCTTCAGTGCCGGAAGCGTCGCTGCATCGGCGAATCTCGCGTCCTCATCCTCAAGCAACCGACATGCACGTAAAAAATGGAGAACAAGATGAGCAGATCGATACGAGCGAAGACAGCGGCGGCCGTGGTCGCATTCGCAATGAACGCGGCTCCCGCCGCGAGTGTTGGAACCATTCTGTCGCTGGCCGGCGCGCAGGCCGCTTCCGCCGCGACGACCGCCGTCGACGATTATGCGGCGACCCGGTACCCGATCATTCTCGTGCACGGGCTGACCGGCACCGACAAGTATGGCGGCGTCGTCGAGTACTGGTATCACATTCCGGCGGATCTGCAGGCGCACGGCGCGAAGGTATACGTTGCCAATCTGTCCGGCTATCAGGGCGACGATGGCCCGAACGGGCGCGGCGAGCAATTGCTTGCATACGTGAAGCAGGTCCTCGCGGCGACCGGCGCGCAGAAAGTGAATCTGATCGGCCATAGCCAGGGCGGTCTGACGTCGCGTTATGTTGCGTCTGTTGCGCCGGAACTGGTCGCATCGGTGACGACGATCAGCACGCCGCACTGGGGTTCGCAATTCGCGGACTTCGTCCAGCAACTGTTGCAGGCGGATCCGACCGGCCTGTCGTCGGCCGTGCTCGGCGCGTTCGCGAACGCGCTCGGCACGTTGACGAGCAGCAACTTCAATACGAACCAGAATGCGATCCAGGCGCTGTCGGTGCTGACGACGGCGAAGGCCGCCGAATACAACCGGAAATTTCCGAGCGCGGGTCTCGGTGCGCCGGGCTCGTGTCGGGCGGGCGCGTCGACCGAGACGGTCGATGGCAACACGCACCTGCTTTATTCGTGGGGCGGCACGGCGATCCAGCCGACAACGACGGTGGCCGGCGTGACGGGTGCCGTCGATACGAGCGTGAGCGGGGCCACCGATCCGGCGAACGTGCTCGATCCGGCCACGCTCGCGCTGTTCGGCAGCGGCACGGTGATGATCAATCGCGGCTCCGGTCCGAACGACGGCGTCGTATCGCAATGCAGCGCGCTGTTCGGCCAGGTGCTCGGCACGTATCACTGGGATCACACCGATGCGATCAACCAGATTCTCGGCGTGCTTGGCGCGAATGTGGAGGATCCGGTTGCGGCGATCCGCACGCACGCGAACCGGCTGAAAACGCAAGGCGTGTAAGCGATGACAGGTAGCAAGAGCGGCATCGCGCGACGCGTCGCGCTTTACGGGGCAGCGGGCGTCGTTGCGGCCGGCGCGCTCTGGTATGGGCTCGACGCCCGGAAGACGCGCGACGCCGGCATGTCCGGCGTCGCGCCTGCCGGGGCCGTGTCGTCCGCGTCGGCGGGCGGCACGGCGGCGAGCACCGTGCCCGGTTTCGGCGCAAGCGGGCTGCCCCCGGCACTCGCCGGCTCGACTGCGCCGCGCCTGCCGCTCGATGCGCACGGCCATCTCGCAAAGGTCGTGGCCGTGCGCGGCTTCTTCGACTATTTCCTGACCGCGCAAAACCAGTTGCGCGCCGCGGAACTCGATGCGCTCGTCGCGCGCGCGGTTGCCGCGCAGCTCGACGGCACGGTTGCGCAACGCGAGGCGCTCGACGTCTGGCAGCGCTACCGCGCGTATTTCGCCGAACTCGCGAAGCTGCCGGGCGGCGGCGCCGTGGACAACAAGCTCGACCTCCCGGCACTGCAGCTCGCGCTCGACCGGCGCGCGGCGATCGCGAGCCGCACGCTTGGCGACTGGAGCGAGCCGTTCGTCGGCGCCGAGCAGACGCTGCAGCGTGACGATCTCGCACGATTGAAGATCGTCCGCGATCCGTCGCTGACCGAGGACCAGAAGGCGGCAGGTCTTGCCGCGCTCGAGCAGCAACTGCCGCCCGATCGGCGCGCCGGGCTGGAGCGCCAGAAGGAGCAGGACAACGCGATCGCGCAAATCGACCACGTGCAGAAATCAAACGCGACGCCCGATGAAATGCGCGCGCAGCTCGCGCAAACGCTCGGGCCGGAGGCTGCCGAGCGAGTCGTGAAGATGCAGCAGGCGGACAACGCGTGGCGTGCGAAGTACAACGAATATGCGGCGCAGCGCGCGCAGATCGATGCGCAGAACCTGTCGACACAGGATCGCGATGTGCAGATCGCGCAGTTGCGGCAGCGCTACTTTACGGAGCCGGGGGAGGCGCTGCGTGCGGCGTCGCTCGATCACGGCAGCGTGTCGACGCGCACGCAATAGATCGGAGCGCGATCGAGCGGATCGTCGTATATCGAGCGATTTCCGCAACGCGTTGTCGATAACGGTCGACAGCGCGTGGTTTATCGGTACTTCAGCGCGGTCAAGACGAGCCTCATTGCAGAACCGGCATGCCGCTCTAGAGCCCTCGCTCTGAATCCCCATTGCACTGCCGCATGAAACAGTCGCCGGCCGATGGAAGCGCACGGCGCAAATAATTTCGTACGCACTCGGCAAGATCCGCCGCGCTCCCGGGATATGCCCGTCCGCCAAGGGACACGGTTTGTTTGCCGATGTCATTCCCGGCTAGCCGGGGCCGCTTTCGAGCATTCGGCTCGCGATCTGCATTCAAGCGACGAATGTGTGCATCGCAACAATCCATTTCATTCACGGCAATCGTAACGGTAAGGTGAACGCACGTTCGAATTTGATCGGGCGATGCGAATTCACCACGTGACGACGCCATGAAAACGAATCACGATCGACCTGCGCAAGCCACATCCTCGTCCCCGGGCGGCAATGGGCGCGCGACGGGCCTGCGCCTGCCGGGCAGGCTGGTGGGACCGATCGTGCTGGGCACGCTGCTCAATGCGCTGAACTCGTCGATGATCGCGGTCGCGCTCGTCAGCATCCAGCAGGCGTTCAACCCGCAGGGTGCCGCGCATGAACGCATCGACACGATGTGGCTCGTGTCGGGCCTCTATCTCGCGACGGCGGTCGGCCAGCCGACGATGGGGCGTCTCGCCGACCGGTTCGGCGCGAAGCGGATCTTCTGCATCGGCCTCGCGATCGTATTGATCGTGTCCGCGCTCGCGCCGTTCGCGCCGTCGCTCGGGTGGCTGATCGCGTCGCGCGTCGCGCTCGGCATCGGCACGTCCGCCGCGTATCCGGCCGGCATGGCGATGATCCGCACGTGGTCGCAGCGGCACGCGAACGGCGCGACGCCGACGGGCGGCCTCGGCGCGATCTCGGTCGCGGCGCAGGTGGCCGTCGCGTTCGGGCCGCCGCTCGGCGGCGCGCTCGTGCAGTTCGCCGGCTGGCGCGCGATCTTCTGGATCAACGTGCCGATCGTGCTGCTGGCCTTCGTGCTCGCGTGGCTGTGGATTCCGGCCGACGTCGTCCCGCGCGGCGCGCGGCAACGCCGTACGCTGCGGGGCACGCTGAAGGAGCTGGACCTGCCGGGCGTCGTGCTGTTCGTCCTGACGCTCACGAGCCTGCTGCTGTTCCTGCAATCGGTGTCGCGCGAGCCCGACTGGCTGCTGCTCGTCGCGACGCTGGTGCTGTGCCCGTTGCTGGTCCGGCGCGAGCGGCTGGCCGCGACGCCGCTGATCGACATCCGCATGCTGAGCGACAACCGCGCGCTCACGAGCACGTACCTGCGCTGCGTCGGCACCTACGCGGTGTTCTACGCGATCTTCTATGCGCTGCCGATATGGCTGCAGGAAGCCAAGCGCCTGTCCGCCGCCGACGCCGGCCTCGTGATGCTGCCGATCGCCGCGGTCGGCACGCTGGCGACGATGCTCGCGACCCGCGTCGCGCACCGTCACGGCTCGCGGCCGGTGCTGATCATCGGCTCCGCGATGCTGTGCATCGGCAGCGTCGTGATGAGCCTCCTCACCAGCGCGATGCCGGTCTGGTCGATCGTGCTGCTGTCGATCGTGTTCGGCGTGCCGAACGGCTTCAACAATCTCGGCAACCAGGCGGCGCTCTACCAGAGCGCGCCGCACGACCGGATCGGCACGGCCTCGGGGCTGTACCGCACCGCGCAGTATGTCGGCGGCAGCTTGTCGTTTGCGCTCGTCGGGCTGGCGCTCGGCCATCCGGCGAGCGATCGCGGCCTGCGCGAGCTGGCCATCGTCCTGGCGGTCGTCAGCGTGCTGCTGCTGCTCAACGCGGCATCGAGCCGGCACCTGGATGCCGCCGCTTCTTCCATCTCCCAACAGAAGTGAGGTTTCACCATGTCCATTCCGACGCTCAATCGCACGGTCGCGCTGGTCGCAATCGATCTGCAGAACGGCATCGTGTCGCTGCCGGTCGTGCCCTACACCGGCGCGCAGGTCGTGGCGAAGACGGTCGAGCTCGCGACCGCGTTCCGCGCGCTGCAGCTGCCCGTCATCTACGTGCACACGAGCTATCAGCCGGACGGCGGCGTGGCGCTGAAGGTCAGGACGGATGCGCCGTCGGCGCCGCCGAATCTCGATCCCGAATGGAGCGCGTTCGCGCCGGCGCTCGGCGTGGGGCCGTCGGACATCGTCGTGACGAAGCACCAGTGGGGCGCGTTCACCGGCACCGACCTCGACGTGCAGCTGCGCCGGCGCGGCATCACGGACATCGTGCTGACCGGGATCGCGACCAACATCGGCGTCGAATCGACGGCGCGCCAGGCATACGAGAACAACTACAACGTCGTCGTCGTCAGCGACGCGGTCAGCACGTCGTCCACCGACGCGCAGCACTTCGCGCTGACGCAGATCTTCCCGAAGCTCGGGCAGGTCGCCGCGACGGCCGACGTGGAGGCGGCACTGGAGCAGGCGTATTCGCGCTGAACGAAGCGGCGTGTTCGGCGTGCACATTCATACAGAGTCATTTACCGAGGCATGACGATGATCAAGACCGATGCATGGGTTCTCTACGCAGGACCGGAACCGAGCAGGAAGCAGGCGCCCGTGGCGGGCGAGCTGCGTCGCGAGACCTTCGAATTCTCCGATCTGGAAGCCGACGAGGTGCTGGTCGAGCCGCTGTACGGATCGTGGGAAGCGAACCTCGACCACGCGCTGTCGCGCAATCCGGTCGACATCTGCCGGCAGCGCCGCGAGGACAAGATCGTGCTCGGCAACGGTGCGCTGGTGCGCATCGTCGAGCGCGGCAGCGGCGTGAAGACGCTGAAGGAAGGCGAGATCTGCATGGTGATGCCGTTCGGCAAGCGCGACGAATACGGGTTCGCCGAGCTCGTCTATGCGTACGACGCGCCGGGCACGATCGGCGTGATGGCGCAGCGGACCAAGATGCGCGCCGACAACCTCGTGGCGGTGCCGACCGACAGCCGGCATTCGCTGCTGCAATGGGCGACGTACGGCCGCTACTTCACCGCGTGGGACAACTGGAAGGTGGCGTCGGCGTGCTGGCGCTCGCAGCTGCCGGACGTCGATCCGGCCGACTATCTGGTGTTCGGCTGGGGCGGCGGCACGACGCTCGCCGAGCTGCAGCTCGCGAAGCGCGAGGGTTTTCGCGTCGCGATGACGGCGAGCAACGACCGGCGCCTCGAGGAGCTCGCGAAGCTCGGCATCACGCCGGTCGATCGCCGCAAGTTCCCGAATCTCGCGTATGACGACGAGCGCTACAAGACCGATCCCGAGTACCAGGCGAGCTATCGCGAGTCGGAGCGCGTGTTCGCGGAGACGATCGCGGAACTGAGCGGCGGCCGCGGCGTCGCGATCTTCCTCGACAACCTTGGCGGCGCGTTGTATCGCGCGACGATGCGCGTGGTCGGCCGCACCGGCATCGTCACGACGGTCGGCTGGAAGACCGGGATGCGCCTGTGGAACCTGCGCGCGACGGAATGCATCAACCGCCGCCTGCACATCCACACGCATGCGTGGCGCTACGACGACAGCATCACGATCCGCGACTTCCAGGAAACGAGCGGCTGGATCGGCCAGGAGCCGACCGAGATCTTCGATTTCGACGAGGTGCCGAAGCTTGCGTCCGACTACCTGAACGGGAAGATCCAGACGTATTTCCCGATCTACCGGATCAATGCCGTCTGAGCGGCAGGTCGCGCGCCGTGTCCGCATCGCTGCACGACGATTAGTCATGCAGACGATGTCGGCGCACGACGCGCCGTGCAATCCATCTGACTGGAGAACGGCATGGCCACTGTGGAAATCGGGGATGTCGACGCCGGCGCGGCGTCGGACGCCTCCAGACCGGCGCCGCTCGACGGCATTCGCGTGATCGACGCCGCGACGCTGTTCGCGGGCCCGCTCGCGGCGACGATGCTCGCGGACTACGGCGCCGACGTGATCAAGGTCGAGCATCCGGACGGCGATCCGGCGCGCAAGTACGGCGCGCGCCGCGACGACGTGCCGTTGTGGTGGAAGGTGCTCGCGCGCAACAAGCGGGCGGTCACGCTGAATCTCGGCACGGCCGACGGCCAGCGGATCTTCCGCGAGCTGGCGGCGCAGGCGGACGTGGTCGTCGAGAATTTCCGGCCCGGCACGCTCGAACGCTGGGGGCTCGGCTACGACGTGCTGTCCGCGCTCAACCCGCGGCTCGTGCTCGTGCGGGTGACGGGCTTCGGCCAGTTCGGCCCGTATGCGAGCCGCCCGGGCTTCGGCACGCTGGCCGAGGCGATGAGCGGGCTCGCGTCGATCACCGGCGAGGCGGACGGGCCGCCGCTGCTGCCGTCGTTCCCGCTCGCCGACACGGTCGCGGGGCTGACCGCCGCGTTCGCGATCATGACCGCGCTGAAGGCGCGCGAGCGCACCGGGCGCGGCCAGGTCGTCGATCTCGCGATCATCGAGACGATGCTCGCGGCGATGGGCGCGCAGGTCGCGAGCTACGACCAGACGGGCCGGGTGCCCGAGCGCACCGGCAATCGTTCGCCGAACAATTCGCCGCGCGGCGTTTACCGCACGTCGGACGGCAAGTGGGTCGCGCTGTCGACGTCGGCGCACAGCATCGCCGAGCGCGTGATGCGTCTCGTCGGCCGCGCGGACCTGATCGACGAACCGTGGTTCGCGAACGGCGCCGAGCGCGCGAAGCATGCGGACGAGCTGGATGCGGCGGTCGGCGGCTGGATCGGGCAGCGCACGCGCGACGACGTGATCGCCGAATTCGAGCGCGCGCAGGCGGCGGTCGCGCCGATCTACGACGTTGCCGACGTGCTGCGCGATCCGCAGTACGCGGCGCTCGGCTCGATCGTGTCGGTGCCCGACGCGGAGCTCGGCGCGTTCCGCACGCACAACGTGCCGTTCCGGCTGTCCGACACGCCCGGCGCGATCCGCTGGGGCGGGCCTGCGCGCGGCACGCACAACGACGAAGTATTCGGCGCATTGGGACTGGAGCGGCGCGAGATCGCCGATTTGACCGAACGGGGCATTCTATGAAAACCAGCGCAACTTACCGCAGTTACCTCTACGTGCCCGCGCACAAGGCGCAGGTGGTCGAGAAGGCGTATGCAAGCGAAGCCGACGCCGTCGTGCTCGACCTCGAGGATGCCGTGCCGGCCAGCCACAAGGCCGAAGCACGCGAGGCGGCCGCCGCGATTCTCGCGGAAGGTCCGCCGAAGCCGACGTACGTGCGGATCAACCCGATCGGCAGCCCGTGGTGCCGCGACGACGTCGACGCGATCGCGCAGCCCGCGCTGCAGGCGCTGCGCCTGCCGAAATGCGACCTGCCGCAGCATATCCAGGAAGTGGCGGGCTGGCTCGACGCGCTCGGCTGCGAGGCGGGCATCCAGATCCTGATCGAGTCGGCGTATGGCGTCGAGACGGCTTACCAGCTCGCGACCGCGTCGCCGCGGCTCGATCGGATCGGGCTCGGTGAGAGCGACCTGCGTGCGGACCTGCAGATCGGCGTCGACAACTTCACGCTCGAGGTGTGCCGCGCGCGCTGCGTGGTCGCGTCGCGTGCGGCGGGGCTGAACGGGCCGATCCAGACCGTCTATCACACGCTGCCCGATCTCGACGGGCTGAAGGAATCGACGCTGCGCGCGAAATCGATGGGGTTCGTCGGCCGCTTCGCGATTCATCCGTCGCAGCTTTCGGTGATCAACGAGGTGTTCACGCCGTCGGACGACGAGATCCGCGCGGCCGAGCGCGTGCTCGAGGCGGTCGATGCGGCGGCGGGCAAGGCCTCGGCGTCGTCGGTGTTCGTGCTGCCGGACGGCCGCGTGGTCGCGCCGCCGCTGATCGCCAACGCGCGCGTGACGCTCGCGCTCGCGAACAATCTTCGACTCAGTGGAGCACTGGCATGAGCACACCCGAGACGCTTTCCGCGCAGGCGGCGGCCGCCGATACGACTGCACCGAACCGGCCCGCGCCGCCCGACGGCATCGTCGGCGCGCTCGGCCGATTCGCGGCGGCGGTGCGCGCCGAAGGGCTGGATCGCAGGCTGCGCGTCGAGGCCGCCGCGCGCGTGCTCGACGTGCTCGGCAACAGCCTGATCGCGCACGACGAACCGGTCGCGCAGTCGGTGCTGCAGGTCGCGCGGCGCTGGGCCGGCACCGGTCCGGCGAGCGTGATCGGCGCGCCCGACCGGCTGCCGGCCGCGAGCGCCGCGCTCGTCAACGGCACGCTCGCGCATGCGATGGACTTCGACGATTCGCACATGCTGTCGGTGCTGCACCCGAGCGCGTCCGTGATTCCGGCCGCGCTCGCCGCCGCGCAGGCGAGCGGCGCGTCGGGCGCGGCGCTGCTCGATGCGATCACGGTCGGCACCGAGGTATGCATCCGGCTCGGGGTCGCCGCGTACAACGAGCGGCTCGGCAATTCGGTGTTCTTCGAGCGCGGCCAGCACGCGACGTCGATCTGCGGCACGGTCGGCGCGGCGGCGGCCGCGGCGATGCTGTTCGGGCTCGACGCCGCGCAGATCGCGGCGGCGCTCGGCATTGCCGCGAGCATGGGCGCGGGCCTGCTCGAAGCGAACCGCACCGGCGGCTCGGTGAAGCGGATCCACTGCGGCTGGGCGGCGCACGCGGGCGTGAGCGCGGCGGAACTGGCAGGCGCGGGCGTGACTGCGCCGCCGACCGCGCTCGAAGGCCGCTTCGGCTTCTTCCACGCGTGGTGCGGCGACCTCGCCGACGTCGACGCGGTGCTGCGCGACCTGGGCGACGAATGGGAGACGAGCCGGATCATCTTCAAGCCGTATCCGTGCAACCACTTCACGCATCCGGGCATCGACGCGGCGCTGCAACTGAAGGCCCAAGGCGTGACGGCGGACGACGTGGTGTCGGCCGAGCTGCGGGTCGCGACGTCGACGCTGCGCACGATCGGCGAGCCGGCGGAGCTGAAGGCGAATCCGCCGAACGGTTATGCGGCCGCGTTCTCGGGGCCGTACACGGTCGCGGCGGCGCTGCTCGGCGGCGGCGGGCTCGGCGTCTGGTTCGACGATTTCGGCGATGCGCTTGCGCAGGACCCCGCACGGCGCGCGCTGGCCGCGAAGGTGCGCTGCGTGGCCGATCCGTGGTGCGACGCACGCTTCCCGACTTTCCTGCCGGCCGTGCTGCGCGTCGAGCTGCGCGACGGGCAGGTGCGCGAGGCGCGGATCGAGTCGAGCAAGGGCACGAATTCGCGGCCGCTGACCGAACAGGAGCTCACCGCGAAATTCGTGCTGGCGGCGAGTTCGGCGCTCGGCACGGCGCGCGCGCTCGCACTGCGCGACGCGGTGCAGGCGCTCGCCGACGATGCGCCGCTCGACGCGCTTGCGGCGCTGACGTCAGGGTCTGAAGGAGGACACCGATCTTGAATGCACCCCGCTGGAAAAAGCGGCCGCCCGGCTCGAACTGGGGCGATTTCGGTCCCGACGACCAGAAGGGGCGGCTGAACTGGCTGACGCCGGACAAGGTGCGGCAGGGCGCAGCCGAGGTTCGGGAAGGGCTGTCGTTCTCGCTGAGCCTGCCGCTCGACGTGCCGCGCGGCGGCGGGCTGAACGCGCGGCGCCGGCCGCCGGCGATCATGCCGGCGCTGCTCGGCGGCAAGCCGTACTTCGGCTATCGCGCGGACGAACAGGTTGCGAACGCAACCGATGTGGTTTGCGACGATTCATTCTGCATGCACTCGCAGTTCTCGACGCAGTGGGACGGCCTGTCGCACGTGGGCGGCCTGTTCGATGCGGACGACGACGGCGTGCCTGAAATCGTGTTCTACAACGGCTTCCGGATGGGCGAGCATCTGCGGGTGCCGCAGGAAGGCGACGCGACGGGCGGCGCGCGCGCGCTCGGCATCGAGGTGATGGCGCAGACGGGCGTGCAGGGGCGCGGCGTGCTGATCGACCTGCGGCGTCATTTCGGCGACGCGCGCACGAAGGTCGGCTTCGCGCAGCTGATGCAGGTGATGGACGCGGACCGCGTGCAGGTCGAGCGCGGCGACATCGTCTGCCTTCACACCGGCTTCGCGGATCTGCTGCTGAACGACGACGGCGGATCGCCGGCGACGGTCGCGAGCGCGTGCGTGCTGGACAGCAGCGATGTGCGGCTGCTGCAATGGATCGACGAATCGGGGCTGGCCGCGCTCGTGGCCGACAACCACGCGATCGAGGAACGTCCGCAGCATGCGCAGCCGCTCGCGCAACCGGGCGCACTGATGCCGTTGCACGAGCTGTGCCTGTTCAAGCTCGGCATTCACCTCGGCGAGCTGTGGCACCTGACGCCGCTCGCGAACTGGCTGCATGCGCACCGCCGGAACCGGTTTCTGCTGACCGCGCCGCCGCTTCATATCCGCGGGCTGGTCGGCGCGCCGGTGAATCCAGTCGCGACCGTTTGAGCGTGTGGGCGGCCGTGGCGGCGGCCGCCCGCACATTTTTTGCAACGCGACCGGCTTGCGCAAAATGCGAATTAAATTGCCGATTGACAAGGTATTCAGAAGAATCGACGCGAAACGGGCAATTTAATTTAAAACCATAAATAATATCGACCGTTATCCAAAAAATATCGACAAGTCAAGATTGGACTATTCTTGTGCGTTGCACTAAATATCAGGGGATTGCTCCGATTGCGGAATTTCGAAATCGTGATCGGAGGCGGTGATTAACCTGTTTAGTGGATGGTCGCAAACATGAATCTACGTTCGATCGATTTGAACCTGCTGGTCATACTCGATGCGCTGCTGACGGAGAAACAGGTCACGCGGGCCGGCCAGAAGGTCGGCCTCACGCAGCCGGCCGTCAGCAACGCGCTGGCGCGGCTGCGGTTCGTGTTCAAGGACGAGATCCTCGCGCGCACCGCGGTCGGCATGGAATTGACACCGCGCGCGCAGGCGCTGGCCATGCCGATTCGACAAATCATGCAACAAATCGAGGAATTATTTGAATCGGATTATCAATTCAATCCTTTTACGTCCGAGCGCCATTTTACGGTGCGCATGTCGGATCTCACCGAATTGCTTTTGCTGCCGGCCCTGCTGCGCTGCATGCGCCTGACCAGCCCGAATATCGGCATGGACGTCGTGCACATGAGCGCCGCCAAGACCGCCGACGCGCTCGAGTCGGGGCTGCTCGACCTGGCGGTCAGCGCGGGCCTCGAACATTCGGGCACGCTGTCGTCGCAAACCGTGTTTCATGACCGGATGGTCTGCGTGATGAGCCGTAGCCATCCGGACGCGGGCAGGCCGCTGACGCTCGAACGGTTCCTCGCGCTCGACTTCCTCAACGTGACGATCAACCCGGTCGACCACAGCCTGGTCGACAACCTGCTCGCGAACATGAACTGCACGCGGCGCATCGCGCTCAACGTGCCGCACTGGCTCGTCGTGCCGAACATGCTGGATGCGCTGCCGTACGCGGTGATCATGTCGGAGCGGCATGCGGTGAGCCTCGACGATGCGCGGCTCGTGATCCGCGAGCTGCCGCTCGCGATGGAGCCCGTCGCGTGGTCGCTGTACTGGCACCGCCGCTATGACGGCAGCAACGCGCACGCGTGGCTGCGCGGCCGCATCGTCGAGGTCGCGGAAGCGCTCGAGCGGCACGGTGTCGCGGCGGAGGCTTAGCGTGAGCCGCCCCAGGGCCGTTCACACGGGTCGGCCGACGACGAGCAGCGGCGGCAGCGCGGCGATGTCGGGCTGCTCGTCGAGCCGCCACAGGTAATCGAGCGCCGCGCGGACCTGCGTCGGGCTCCAGTGCCGCCGGCAGTTCTTCGTGAACTTCGCGTCGTAGTCGTCGCGCCGCATCGGCCGAGTCGGCGAGCCGGGCAGGTCGTCCACCTGCTTCGTGCAGGTCGTGCCGTCTTCGCACACGGCCGTCACCCGGTTCGGCGCCTGCGCCGGATAGCGGG
Source organism: Burkholderia sp. NFPP32 (assembly GCF_900119325.1). NCBI lineage: Bacteria > Pseudomonadati > Pseudomonadota > Betaproteobacteria > Burkholderiales > Burkholderiaceae > Burkholderia > Burkholderia sp. NFPP32. The sequence continues at coordinate 20,968 of NZ_FPJP01000038.1, forward strand.
CGGTCAGCGCCGGGTCTTCGTGCACCGTGATCCGCTCGATCAGCGCGCGCAGCGCCGGATCGCGCAGCGCGTCGTGCCGGTAGCTCTCGGTCGTGATGTCGCCGTCGAGCATCGCACGCGCAACGATGTACGGCAGGCTGTGATCGGCGGTCTCGTGGGTCGACGGCGCCCATTTTTCGCGGTCGCGGCCGGCCGTCACGTAGCCCACTTCGGTCGTGTGGATCTCGATGCGCCGGATGCGGCGCAGGTCGCCGACCTGCGCGGCGACGTCGAGCGCGGCCGGAATCGCGGTTTGCGTGAGCCCTTGCGCGGGATAGAACTTCACGAAGCACTTGCCGATCCGGAACGCGCCGCCGCGCCCGCCGAATTCGCGCGTGTCGACGGCGAACGGCCCGGACACCTGCGGGAAAAAACCCGCCATGCCTTCGAAGATCGGTGACGGGCCGGTCAACCCGGCGCGCGCGAGCTGCGTCGAGAACACCGCGTTGCGCGCCGCGTCCGCATCGGCGAGCGCCTTCCAGTTAGACAGTTGCTGGACGCGCGTCTGGTTCAGCGCGAGATGGCTGTTGATCGACAGGTTCACCGCCTGCACCAGCTGCGGCGCGGGCATGCGCATCAGTTTGCCGGCGGCGAGCGCGACGGCGGGCAGGCTGTAGCACGTGTGGTCCCAGCCGCGCGGGCTGATCGCGGCGGCGTCCATCAGCCGGCACGCGATCTCGTACGCGATCGCGATCGACAGGATCAGGTCGCGGCCGGTCGCATGCTGTGCTTCGGCGACGGCGAGGCACGCGGACATGTTGTCGCTCGGATGGCCGGTCTCCTTGCCGGCGTACGCGTCGTTGAAATCGTAGTAGCGCAGCGCGGTGCCGGTCGCGAACGCGGCGAGATCGGGGCTCGTGCGCCGGTTCGTGCCGACGATCGTCGATACGCCGCCCGGCGATGCGAGCGCCGCATCGCGCGCGATCCGCACCGGGCGTTCGTCGTGCGCGGCGATCGCGCAGCCGAGCGCATCGATCAGGTGCGCCTTGATCGTCTCGATGGTCGCGGCGTCGAGGTCGCGATACTGCAGCCCGGCCGCGTAGTCGGCGAGCTGTTGCGCGAGATCCGGGCTGTCGGCGGTGATGCCGGCGGCCGGCAGCGCGCCGGCGCGGGCATGGGCGAGCGGCAGCGCGAGCGCGGCGCCGGTCAGCGTGGAAAGAAAGTGGCGGCGGTTCATGGTGCGATGACTCCGAAGGTTCCTGAAACTGGGGGAGAGGCGAGCTCAGAACAGCTTGCGCAGGCCGAGTGCGGCGCCCGCGCTGCCGGCGCGGTCGGCGGCCAGCGAGTAGTGGAGGAAGTTGTAGTTGTAATTGTCGAAATCGAGCGCGGCGCGGCGCGCGTAGCCGCCCGCCAGGTACAGCGTGACGGCTTTCGACAGGAAGTAGTTCAACTGCAGCGTGACCTGCTGCGGGTTGGCCGGGTGCGGCGCGGGCGTCTGCGCGTTCGGCGGATTCTGCGCACGGATGTCCTCGTAATAGAACGCGCCGATCGCCTGCAGGTAAGGCGTGATCATGTAGCGCACGCCGGCCCACCAGAACGTGTAGTTCGTCACGACCGACGGCGTGGCGACGCCGCTCTGGCCGTGCGTGACGCCGGCCAGCAGCTGCGCGCGGTCGACGGACACGATCGCGGCGGCGGCGTAGCGGCGGAAATGCGCGAAGCCGCCCGGCTGCGGCGTGTTGACGTTGTCGAACGCGGCGGCGAACGAGAAGGCGCCGCCGGCATAGTCGAAGCCGGCGCCGTAGGCGGCGTTCGACTGGAACGCGCCGGGTGTGCCGCCGAACGAATAGTGCGTTTCGAGCGTCAGCGAGCCGATCTTCGCCAGGTACTTGGCGACGTTGTTCTCGCGGAAGTTGACGCCGACGATCGCGCCGGCCGGCTCGTACAGCGTCGAGTACGCGCCCGTCGGCGAATAGCGTTCCATGACGTCGAACAGCGTCGAGTACTGGTGGCCGAGCCGCAGCGCGCCCCAGCGCTCGTGCTGCAGCCCGACCCACGCGGAGCGGTCGAAGCCGCCCGCGCCGGTGCCGGTGCCGTTGTTCAGGTTGATGCCGTTTTCGAGCCGGAACGCGGCCTGCCAGCCGCCGCCGAGTTCCTCGACGCCCTTCAGGCCCCAGCGCGAGCCGCTCTTGCCGCCCGACGCCATCCGCACGAGCGATGCCGACGACTTGTCGCCGGGCGCGGCCTGGTGGGTGAGGAATTCCGTATAGATGTCGGCCACGCCATACAGCGTGATCGTGCTCTGCGCGCAGGCGCCGGCCGATACGAGGCCCAGTCCGCACAGTGCGGACATCCGCTTGCCCATGGCTTGTCTCCTTCCAGGGTTTGTTATTTATTCGAATGCGGCGCCGCGCCGGTCGAGCGATGCGGCGGTGCTGCGGGGCGACGCTATCCGGGCCGGGCGGCGAACGGGCAGCGGAGCGGTGGAACGCACGCGTGCACCGCGCGACGCGCGCGTGCGCAGGGGTGAAGCACGGCGATGAAGGGCGGCGCGCGCATCACCGGGGTGCGCCGTCGGCACGTGCCTGCACGGCTGCGTGACGTGCGAGCACGCGCTTCGCGCGGGCGACGCCGGGCGCGTCGACCATCCTGCCGTCGACGCGCAACGCGCCGCGCCCGTTCGCGCGCGCGTCGTCGTAGGCGGCCAGCACGGCGTTCGCGTCGCGCACCGCGTCGTCGTCGGGCCGGAACGCGCGGTTGAGCGCGCCGACCTGCCGTGGATGGATGCAGGTCGCGCCCGCATAGCCGAGCTCCGCGGACGCGCGCGCGAGGCGCTCGAATGCGTCGAGATCGCGCAGTTCGTCGAGGCCGCCGATGAGGCCGAGCGGCAGGATGCCGGCGGCGCGCGCGGCGATGATCAGCAGCTGCTTCGGCACGCGCAGCACGTCGGCGCCCGCGCCGCTTTCGCAGTTCAGCGCGAAGTCGCCGCCGCCCAGCATCATCGCGACGACGCGCGGCGATGCCTGCGCGATCCGGTCCATCGACTGGAACGCGCGCGGCGTCTCGACGATCGCGACGATCCGCGTGCCGCCGGGCGGCACGCCGGTTTCCTCCTCGAGCGTGGCCAGCAGTTCGTCGATCGCCTCGACGTGCGAGCCGCCGCGCACCTTCGGCAGCACGACGCCGTCCACGCCGGCACGGACGGCCGCGCGCAGGTCGGGCACCAGCAGGTCGAGCGGGCCGTTGGCGCGCACCAGCACGTCGCGGCCCGGCGCGCGCAGCGCCGGCACGGTGTCGGCCAGCCCGTCGCGGGCGGCCTCCTTGCACGCGGGCGGGACGCTGTCCTCGAGATCGAGGATCAGTGCATCGGCGTCGCTCGCGGAGGCCGATGCGACGAAGCGGGGGACGTGAGCGGGGACGTACAGCAGCGAACGCCAGACGGGTTGAGGCGACGAATTCATCGTTGATCTCTAAAAATGAAAGTCACTTTCATTTTTGTGATGGATGATGGCATTCGTCAAGATTATCGTTAACGCCTAGTTTCAAAGGCGGTTGCAAGAAGATGAGCGACCGAAGCCGCGCGGATTCATGTTGATGTCATCGATGATCTGCGTATAATGAAAGTGACTTTCATTTTTCGGATGCCGGCCGCCGCGTCGCCTCGTGACGCTGCCGGCATCGCACGAGGTGGACATGAGCAAGGTGGAGACAAGCAATCAGGCAGAGGGCGGCGTGGCCGCGGTCAACCGCGCGCTGACCGCGCTGCTGGCGTTCGGCAACGCGCCCGGCGGGCTGATGCTTGCGCAGGTCAGCGAAGAGACGGGGCTCAACATGAGCACGCTGTTGCGGATGTTCGAGTCGCTCGAGCAGTTCCGCTTCATCAAGCGCCTGCCGGACGGGCGCTACGTGCTGGGGCCCGCCGTGTTCCAGCTCGGGATGATGTATCGCGAGTCGTTCCAACTGCGCGAGTACGTGATGCCGATCCTGTCGAAGCTGTCGGCGGAAACCGGCGAGACGGCCGCGTTCTACGTGCGCGAAGGCGACCAGCGCGTGTGCCTGTTCCGCATCCAGGCGCAGCGCTCGGTGCGCACGCATCTGCGCGAGGGCGACCGCTTCCCGCTCGACGTCGGCGCGGCCGGGCGCGTACTGCTCGCGTTCAGCGGCACGCGCGGCGGCGACTACGAGAAGACGGCCGGGCAGGGCTACGCGGTGTCGATCGCCGAGCGCGACCCGGAAAGCGCGGCGATCGCGTGCCCGGCGTTCGGCGTCGGCCGCGTGCTGAGCGGCGCGATCTCGCTCGGCGTGCCGCGCTATCGCTTCAACAAGAAGGTGCTGGCCGATTACCTGCCGCGCGTGCAGGCGGCCGCCGCCGAGCTGACGCATGCGCTGGGCGGCGATCTGCCCGCCGCGAGCGCGGCGTTCCGCGCGGCCGACCAGCTCGGCGTGCTGCTCGAGTAGCGTCGTGCGCGACCGAGCGCGCGCACTTCGAAGTCCGCATCGAACGACACACACACCAACCAGGAGACAAGCATGTTCGTTCCCGACCCGCAGGCCGCTCACGCGGCCGGCGCGCGCCGTCGCGCGTCCACCGGCCCGATCCATCCGAAACCGTTCGACGCCGGCGCGCAGGGGCCGCTCGCGGGCGTGCGCGTCGTCGACCTGTCGCGCCTGATGGCAGGCAACATGCTGAGCGTGCAGCTCGCCGATTTCGGCGCGGACGTCGTGAAGGTCGAGAGCGAGCGCGGCGATACGCTGCGCGCGGTCGGCGCGGGCGGGATCAGCACGAACTGGAAGGTGTACGGGCGCAACAAGCGCAGCGTATGCGTCGACCTGCGCGCGCCCGAGGGGATCGACATCGTCCGCCGGCTGGTGCGCGACGCGGACGTGTTCGTCGAGAGCTTCAAGCCCGGTGTCGCCGAGAAGATGGGGCTCGGCCCGGACGACCTGCTCGCGATCCGTCCCGAGCTGGTGATCGCGCGGATTTCCGGCTGGGGGCAGACGGGGCCGTACCGCCACAAGCCGGGCTTCGGCACGCTCGCGGAAGGGTATGCGGGGTTCGCGGCGATCAACGGCTTCGCCGATCGCGAGCCGGTGCTGCCGCCGATGTTCCTCGGCGACATGACGGCCGGGCTGTCCGGCGCGATTGCCGTGCTGGTCGCGCTGCATGCGCGCGACCAGCACGGCGCGGCGGGGCAGGTGATCGACGTGTCGCTGTTCGAGCCGCTGCTGTCGATCCTCGGGCCGGCCGCCGCGAACTACGTGATGACCGGCGAGATCAAGGCGCGCACCGGCAGCCGCTCGTCGAACACCGCGCCGCGCAACGCGTATCGCACCGGCGACGGCAAGTGGCTGTGCCTGTCGAGCTCGACGCAGGCGATGGCCGAGCGGCTGTTCCGCGCGATCGGCCGCGCGGACCTGATCGACGATCCGCGCTACGCGACCAACGTGCAGCGCGTGCAGCACGCGGAGGCGCTCGATGCGATCGTCGGCGAATTCATCGCCGCGCGCGATCTCGACGCCAATCTCGCGTTCTTCGAGGAAGCCGGCGTGACGGTCGGGCCGATCCAGGACATCGCGCAGATCGTTGAGGATCACTACGTGATCGAGCGCGAGGCGCTCGTCGAGCTGCCGGACGACGACGTCGGCAGCCTGCCGATGCACAACATCACGCCGCGCCTGTCGGCCACGCCCGGCACGTTCCGCCGGCCGGCGCCCGCGCTCGGCGAGAACAATCGCGAGATTCTGCTGCCGCTGCTCGGCGAACGCGAATACGAGCGGCTCGCCGGGCTGGGCGTGATCCGCACGCGCTAGGCGCGACGTGCGACGCGGCCGCGAAGCACGGCCGCCGCACCCTGGACATTGCATGGAGGAGACACCATGAAGCCACGCTGGACCCATCGGCCGCCCGGCTCGAACTGGGGGGATTTTGGCCCGGACGATCAGAAAGGGCGCTTGAACTGGCTGACGGCCGACGCGGTGCTGCGCGGCGTCGCGGAGGTGCGCGAAGGCCGCGTGTTTTCGCTGAGCCTGCCGCTCGACGTGCCGCACGGCGGCGGGCTGAACGCGCGGCGCCGGCCGCCGGCGATCATGCCGGCGCTGCTCGGCGACCAGCCGTACTTCGGCTATCGGGCGGACGAGCAGGTTGCGAACGCAACCGACGTGGTCTGCGACGATTCGTTCTGCATGCATTCGCAGTTCTCGACGCAATGGGATGCGCTGTCGCACGTCGGCTCGCTGTTCGATCCGGCGGGCGACGGCGAGCGAGCCCGCGTGTTCTACAACGGCTACCGGATGGACGAGCACATCCAGGTGCCCGAAGCGGGCGCGCCGCGCGGCGGCGCGCGCGCGCTCGGCATCGAGGTGATGGCGCAAACCGGCGTGCAGGGGCGCGGCGTGCTGGTCGACCTGCGCCGCCACTTCGGCGACGAGCGGCGCAAGATCGGCTACGCGGAATGGATGGCGGTGCTGCGCGAGGACGACGTGGTCGTCGAGCGCGGCGACATCGTGTGCGTGCATACGGGCTTCGCCGATCGCCTGCTCGACGCCGACGCGCGCGGCGAGCAGGCCGCGCCGGACGTGTGCTGCGTGCTGGACGGCAACGACCCGCGCCTGCTCGAATGGATCGACGCATCGGGGCTCGCCGCGCTCGCAGCGGACAACCACGCGGTCGAGGAGCGCCCGCGCCATGCGTCGGCGCGCGAGCGGCCCGGCGCGCTGATGCCGCTGCACGAGCTGTGCCTGTTCAAGCTCGGCATTCATCTCGGCGAGCTGTGGCACCTGACGCCGCTCGCCGACTGGTTGCGCGCGCACCGGCGCAACCGCTTCCTGCTGACCGCGCCGCCGCTGCACCTGCGCGGGCTTGTCGGGTCGCCGGTCAATCCGGTCGCCACCGTATGAACGCCGGCGCCGCGCGCACCCCGCGCCGGCGCTCGGTCCGCCGCTTCGCGCAGGCCGCGCGGGCGGATCATCGAGGAGTCGCCATGTCCCATTCCCATGCGGCGTCGATTGCCGCGCGCATCGACCGCCTGCCCGCGACGGCCAGCATATGGATGCTCGTGCTGTTCCTGAGCGTCGGCGGGTTTTTCGAGGTCTACGACCTGTTCCAGATGACCTACCTGCCGCCGGGGCTGATCCGCGACGGCATCTTTCACGCGGGCTCGCACGGCGTGCTCGGCATGTCGGACCAGGGCGCGCTCGGCGCGGCGACGTTCGCCGGGCTGTTCGTCGGCGAGATGTTCGTATCGCGCCTCGCGGACCGCTTCGGGCGGCGCGCGCTGTTCACCGGCGCGCTGCTGCTCTACACGGCGGGGAGCCTTGCGATGTGCGTGCAGACCCACGCGCTCGGCATTCTCGTGTGCCGCTTCATCGCGGGCTGCGGCATCGGCGCGGAGCTGATCACGATCGGCGCGTTCCTGACCGAGCTGGTGCCGAAGGCCGTGCGCGGCCGTGCGTTCGCGCTGTGCTTCGCGGTCGGCTATCTCGCGATGCCGGTGCTCGCGCTGGTGTCGTGGCTGTGGGTGCCGCACGATCCGCTGGGCATGTCCGGGTGGCGCTGGGTCGTGCTGCTCGGCGGCAGCGGCGCGGTCGTCGTCTGGTGGCTGCAGTCGCGGCTGCCGGAGTCGCCGCGCTGGCTCGCCCGCACCGGCCGCGAGGCCGAGGCCGAAGCCGTGCTGCAGCGGCTCGAGCAGGCGGTCGAGCGGGAATCCGGCCGGCCGCTGCCCGCGGTCCGGATGCCAGCCGTCGCAACACCGGCCGCGCGGCGCGCGCCGTCGATGTGGGATACGCAGCATCGCGGCCGCACGGCGATGTTGATCGTGTTCAACGCATTCCTGAGCATCGGCTTCTTCGGCTTCAGCCAGTGGCTGCCGACGCTGCTCGCCGCGCAGGGCGCGACCGTCACGAAGAGCCTCTGGTATGCGTTCGTGATCGCGTTCGCGTATCCGGTGTCGCCGTTCGTCGCCGGCCTGCTCGCCGACCGGATCGAGCGCAAGTGGCTGATCGTCGCGTCGGCGTTCGGCGTCGCGCTGTTCGGCACCGCGTTTGCGATGTCGGCGCAGGCGCCGTTCGTGATCGCGTTCGGCCTGCTCGTCACGCTGTCCAACACGGTACTCGCGAGCAACGGCACCGCGTATCAGTCGGAAGTGTTTCCGACCGAGATCCGCGGGCGCGCGCTCGGTTTCGTGCATTCGATCGGCCGCCTGACGGGAATCGCGAGCAGTTTCATCGTCGCGCTGCTGCTCGAACGCGCCGGGGTGTCCGCGGTGTTCGTGCTGATCGGCGGCAGCATGCTGATCGTGATGGTGTCGATAGGGGTGTTCGGGCCGTACACCAACAACCGGGCGCTGGACGAGATCACGGACAGCAGCGAGGACGGCGCCGAGAACACGGCGGCGGTGCGCGGGCTCGCCGCATTGCCGACCCGGCATGTCGATGAGCGGCGTAAAGGAGCCGGGGATGGGGCGGTGTAACGGCGCCGGCGGCAACGGGGTAGGGCGCGGATTCGAACGGTGTCAAGACGGCAGGCGCCGTCGCGCAGTCGATCGAGCGTCGTCGCGTCGCGACAAGATTGCCCGGTTTAAAAACTCATCGGGCCGCAGACCCGCTACCATTAGCCGTTCCTTACACGTCTGAAAGGATATCGTTGGTTATCGGTAACTACGATAATTTCTATTGCAGATACGTCTCTACTCGCAAAACCGGCCTTCGACTACTGTAGCTGTCACGTTACTACCGAGGCCATACATGTCCAAACTCAATCTCAAACTACTGGGTCCATGCCTGCTCGCCATCGCGATCGACGCGATGGGGTTCGGGCTCGTGTACCCGATCATGGCGGCGATCTTCTCCGATCCCCAATCCGGCATCATCGGCGCCGATACGAGTCCGCAACTCCGCAATTTCTATCTGGGGCTCGGGTACGGCGTCTATCCGTTCTGCATGTTCTTCGGCTCCTCGCTGATGGGTGAGCTGTCCGACGGCTACGGCCGGCGGAAGATCATGCTGCTGTGCGTGTTCGGGCTGGCTCTCAGCTACTTGCTGATGGCGCTCGGCGCGCTGCTGCCGAGTATCGCGCTGTTGCTGATCGGACGCGGCCTGAGCGGCCTGATGGCCGGTTGCCAAGGAATCGCGCAGGCCGCGATCACGGACATGAGCACGCCGGAAACCAAGGCGTACAACATGAGCATCATGTCGATCGCGTTCAGCGCGGGCGTCATCGTCGGCCCCGTGCTCGGCGGCGTCACGTCGGACCGCACGATCGCGCCGTTCTTCAACTACGGCACGCCGTTCCTGCTGGTCGCCGCGCTGTCGGTCGTCTGCGGGCTCTGGACGTTCTGGTCATATCGCAACGCGGTCGCGCCGACCGGCAACACGCGTGTGGACCTGCTGATGCCGCTGCGGATCATCTACCAGGCCGGCACGCACCGCCGCATCGCGTTCCTGTCGATCGTGTTCTTCCTGATGCAGGTCGGCTACGGGCTGTATCTGCAGACGATCATGCTGGTGCTGCAGACGAAATTCCAGTACACGAGCTCGCAGCTCGGCCTGTTCAGCGGCCTGATCGGCATGTCCTTCGTGTTCGGGCTGATGGTGATCGTGCGGCTGATGCTGAAAATCTGGAACGTGGTCGACATCGCGAAGACGGGCCTGCTGATCGCGGGCGTCGGGCAAGTGCTGTCGGCGCTGTTTCCGCACGAAAACACGCTCTGGGTGCTCGGCATGGTGGTCGGCTGCTTCGACATGGTTGCATACACCACCATGTACACCGCGTATTCGGACGCGGTGACCGAGGACCGCCAGGGCTGGGCGCTCGGCGTCGCCGGCTCCGTGATGGCGATCGCCTGGGTCGTGACGGGCTTCCTCACCAACCTGTTGCCCGTGCTCGGCGAGCTCGGCCTGCTGATGGTCGGCGGCCTGAGTTTCGTCCTCAGCTTCGTGATGATGCTGGCTTATGGCCGAAAGTGGTCCGCGCCAACCGTGTCCGTCGGCTCGCGCGCCTACGACTGATGTGTCTTCTCCCGGCGCGCGCATCGCTGCTGCGATGCCGCCCGGGCGCCAGCCGGATTCCAGGCCGGCGCATGCTCTCCCTGTATCGAAACGGAAGTACCCGATCAATCCAGCAACACGTTCATATTGAAGGACTGACATGGTGAATATCGCATCAAGAGACGAGGACGCCGCATTCGATATGGTCATCGTCGGCGCCGGCGTAGCCGGCCTGTACATGCTGCATCGGGCCAAGGAAGCCGGTCTGTCCGTACGGCTCGTCGACGCGGCGGACGGCATCGGCGGTACCTGGTTCTGGAATCGCTATCCCGGCGCACGCGTCGACATCGAGAGCTTCGAGTATTCGTACTCGTTCTCGCGCGAACTCGAACAGGAATGGCGCTGGACCGAACGCTATGCATCGCAGCCCGAACTGCTGCGCTATTTCGATCACGTCGCGCACCGCTTCGGGCTCTATGAACACATCCAGCTCGGCACGCGGATCGATGCCGCGACGTTCGACGAATCGCGCGCCCGCTGGACGCTCGTCACTCACGCCGGCGAACGACTGCACGCCCGCTACTGCGTGATGGCGACCGGCTGCCTGTCTGCGCCGAAGGTGCCGGACGTCCCCGGATACGGCAGCTTCGCCGGCGAAACCTACTTCACGTCGCGCTGGCCGACCGGCACGGTCGACCTTGCCGGCAAGCGCATCGGCGTGATCGGCACCGGCTCGTCGGCGATTCAGTTCATCCCGGTCGCCGCGCAATCGGCCGCGCACGTCACCGTGTTCCAGCGCACGCCGAACTACAGCATCCCGCTGCGCAACCGTCCAATGGACGCGGAATACGAGCAGCAAATGAAGGCGAACTACACGGAACTGCGCCGCATGGAATGGCAATCGCCCGGTGGCTTCGTCTGTGTCGGCGGCGAACCGCGTCAACCGCTGCGGATTTCCGCGCTGTCCGTCACGCCGGAAGAGCGCCTGCGCGAATACGAAGCGCGCTGGGCCGCGGGCGGGCTGTGCTTCTACACGTCGTACAACGATCTGCTGACGAACAAGGAGGCGAACGACACGCTCACGGCATTCGTCCGCGCGAAGATCCGGGAGAAGATCGACGATCCCGTGCTGGCCGACAAGCTTACGCCGAGCGGCCATCCGATCCTGACGAAGCGCCTGTGCGCCGACAGCGGCTATTTCGAAACCTTCAATCGCGACAACGTGTCGCTGATCGACCTGAAGGAAACGCCGATCGAGTCGATCACCCGCAACGGCATCGTCGCGGACGGCCGCGAGATCGAACTCGACATGATCGTATTCGCAACCGGCTTCGATGCGGTGACGGGCGCGCTGCTGAACGTGGACATTCGCGGGCGTCACGGCGAATCGCTGCGCACCGCGTGGAAGAACGGCCCGCAGACGTATCTGGGGCTCATGAGCGCGGCGTTCCCCAACCTCTTCAACATCGCGGGTCCCGGCAGCACCGCCTCGCTGAGCAGCGCGGTGCCGTGCGACGAGCACCAGGTCGAACTCGTGATGAAGCTGATCGAGCGCGCCGCACACCACGATGCGGCTACCGTCGAGCCGACTCGCGCGGCGCAGGAAGCGTGGACGGCACGCATCCAGGCGATCGCGGAGAAGACGCTGATCCATCAGAGCAACTCCTGGTACGTCGGCGCAAACGTGCCCGGCAAGCCGCGTGCCGTCCTGCTCGATCTCGAGGGATTCGATTCCTACATCGCCGTATGCGAAGGCATCATCGAACGCGATTACGAAGGATTCCTGTTCAACACCGAAACTTCCGATCATTCACTTCCTGAAAGTGTGGCCGAAGTCTGACCCCGCGACATCCTCCCGCTGAATCGGTTTCCTACACCGGCGATTCGCGTCCGACGGGCGCGAATATCAATAAGGATTACGTATGAGTAAACTTCATTCGAGCGCTGCTTCAGCGCTCCGGGACATCGTGCGCGACGGCCAGACCTTCGCGATCGGCGGCTTCGGCCTGTGCGGGATTCCGGAGGCGCTGATCGGCGCGTTGCGCGATTCGGGCGTCAAGGGCATCACCTGCATCAGCAACAACGCGGGCGTCGACGGTTTCGGTCTCGGCCTGCTGCTGGAAACGCGCCAGATCAAGAAGATGATCTCGTCGTACGTCGGCGAGAACAAGGAGTTCGAGCGCCAGTACCTGGCCGGCGAACTCGAGCTCGAATTCACGCCGCAGGGCACGCTGGCCGAGAAGCTGCGCGCGGGCGGCGCGGGCATCCCCGCGTTCTTCACCAATACCGGCTACGGCACCGTGATCGCGGAAGGCAAGGAGACGCGCCAGTTCGGCGATCGCCACTACGTGCTCGAGCCGTCGCTGACGGCCGACGTCGCGCTCGTGAAGGCGTGGAAGGCCGACAAGTCCGGCAACCTGATCTATCGCCGCACCGCGCGCAATTTCAACCCGATGTGCGCGATGGCCGGCAAGATCACCGTGGTGGAGGTCGAGGAGATCGTCGAGAAC
>NZ_FPJP01000039.1:0-30302 GCF_900119325.1 Burkholderia sp. NFPP32
AGCTTTTTGCCAAACTGCCGCTCAATCAGCGCGGCAATCAGCGACAACGTCCACAGCCCGAATTCAAACTTGAACTGCAACGGCGTGTGGTCACGCACGGCTTGCGCCAGCCAGCGCATCTCCTCGGCAGTGACCTTGGGCGGCCGGCCCGGGATCGGCTTGGCCAGCAAGGCGTTTTGTCCGCCGTTGGCGAAGTCGGCCAGCCAACGATAGACGCTGCGCTCGTTCACCCCGTAGGCCGCAGCCACACTCGCCACGTCTTGCCCTTCGCGAACGGCTTTCACCGCTTGCTGGCGCATCGCCTGCAACGTTGCGTGATCCAGTTTCCGGCCGTCCGATTTGCGTTTGGATTTCATGCGTGTATTGTCTCATGAACATGACAATACTTTCGAAAACGTTAGTAACCTCTTCGTTGTTTCGCTGACGAGGAGGCCATGGCCAAACCGATACTCGATGACGAACTGTGGTCACTGATCCATCCGCTGCTGCCTCCACCGAAGCCACGCCGTACGCGATACCCGGGCCGCAAGCCGCTGGACGATCGCGCCGTGCTGACCGGCATCCTGTTCGTGCTGCAATCCGGTATTCCCTGGGAAATGCTTCCGCAGGAAATGGGCTGCGGCTCGGGCATGAGCTGCTGGCGCAGACTGCGCGACTGGCAGCAGGCGGGCGTCTGAGACCGGCTGCACGAAGTATTGCTGGCCAAACTTCGTGCAGCCGATCGCATCGACTGGTCGCGTGTGGTCATCGATTCGTCCTCCATTCGTGCAGTGGGATCAGGTCAAAAACAGGACCCAATCCCACTGATCGGGCGCGCCCCGGTTCAAAGCACCATCTCGTTACCGAAGCGCAGGGCATCCCGCTCGCGCTGATCCTCACGGGCGCAAATCGCAACAACGTCACCCAACTGCTGCCTCTGATCGAGGCCATCCCGCCCATTCGGGGCAAGCGGGGGCGGCCTCTGTCAAAGCCCGTCATCGAGCAGGCCGATCGCGGTTACGACCACGACAAATATCGCAAGCCCCTGCACGCTGCCGGTATTGCTACGCAGATCGCACGCCGTGGAGAGCCCCACGGCAGCGGCCTTGGCAAGACCCGGTGGGTCGTCGAGCGCACCTTCGCGTGGCTGCACAACTTCAGACGCCTGCGCATTCGGTTCGAGCGCCTCGCCGCCATACACGAAGCGTTCATGAAAATCGCCGCCTGCATCATCTGCTGGCGACACCTTCAAAAATCATTCTGTTAGCGTTTCTTAGCGCACGGTCTCGTTGATGCGATTCCACCTATTTGCGGTGACCGTGACCGACCGCTTCGGTAGCCAGGTGTCGTCTCGCACACGTTTCGAGCGGTGCTCCGATATTCGGGAAGCGTACTTGAACCTGGCCACTCCCTCTTCAGCCGAAACAGCTTCAGAAGAGCGGAGCGGAGGTTTTTAACCGATCTATTACTTGCTGCGTGCGGCATCCTCAATCCTACGAGCGCATTCCGTAGAGAATTGAACTAATATTCTCGCCATCGATTCTTCCCTATCACAAACATCCTTTTCCTTTTGGAAAGTTCTTTCTGCCTCTTCCAAACGAGATTTTTCCTCCGAAAATTCCTTTGATTCTTCTTCTTTTGCCATTTTCTTTGGAAGACCACTCAAAATACCACCCGGCGCAGGAGCAGGAGGGTTGAGTTGGACATGCTGTGCTTCTGAAGTCATTGAAGCCGTCGCGCTCGACGTATGAGCGCGATTCTTGTCCTCGATATCCGATCCGGCTGGCTGCGGCAGTGCCGACTGCCTGGTGATGTCGCGTACGCCCATGTGATGTTCTCCTGTAATGTGAACCGATGACCTTTCCCGTTCCCTTATCAATCCGCAACCCCAAGCAGCGCGGTCAGCGCCGCGTACCCCTGCGCACAATCACGCCGTTGTCGACGATCGTGCCGTCCATGCATTCGACGTGGAGCATCTTGGTTGCGCCGTACCAAGACCTTTGCGAAGTCGTGGCGCAACCGGTGATCTGGTCATAACCGGTCGTCGTCCCGCAGGCGACGAGCCCGAACAGCATCACGAGCACGCCGGTCATCAGGAATAGATGTCGTTTCATCATATGTGAAGGATTGAGTAATCAATATTCGACTATGCGAGGCGTCAGCAGGAACACGCGATCCATCTTGCGGCGCGCATTTTCATTCTGTCGAAACAACGCCCCGAGGACGGGAATCTTCGACAACCCGGGCACGCCGGACTCGCCTTCCGCCCGGCTTTCAATGCGATAGCCTGCGATCAGCAGGCTCTCGTCCGTCCCGATCACGGCCTGCGTGCGGATCGAGCTGTTGTTGATCACCGGGATGCTATCGACCGTCTTGCCGGTGATCTGCCCGTCGTCGATATTGACGACCAGCTTGATGTGCTGCCGGCCGTTTTCCTTGACTACCATCGGCAATACGCGCAGCGAAATTCCGGTCGACACGCTGTACAACTGGCCCGAAGTGTGACCGGACACGCGTACGAAGAAACGCGTCCGGTTGTCCATGATGGCTTCGACGTTGTCCAGCGTCGCGACCTTCGGGCTGGCGTCGAGCCGGGCTTTGTTTTCCAGTTGCAGAAAATTGATACGCCCCATCAGATAGCGGCCGCCATCGCCGACCACGGCGGTCAGCGTGTTGCCCGAGGATGCGCCGAACGGTGCGCCGCCAGTCTGCGCGCTGACATGCTTACTGCGCGCACGCCAGTTCACGCCCATCTGTCGCAACGCCGTTTCCTCGATCTCGATGACGTGCGCCTCGATCTCGATCAGTTCCCGACGCACATCCAGCTGATTGACGAGCGATGCGTACTGATCGATCCGCTGCGGCGTATCGCGAACGAGGACGGAATTCGTCCCGGGATCGGCCTGGATGACCGGCAGCCGCTCTCCCTGCGACGTCGGCACCGGCTGGTAGCCCGGCGTCAACGCCTGCCCCGCCGGCGCAAGCTGCTGCCGCGCATTCCCGCCAAGCAGCCCCAATATTCCCGGCTGAACGGTCGTGCCGACGCTCGTCCCCGGCGGCAGCGGCGGTAGCGTGACGCCAGCCTGGATCGGACCGCCGCCCGGCAGCGGCACAAAATTGACGTCCGGCGCGGCCTGCCCGTCGATATCCGGCATCCCCATCTGACGCTGAACGCCATAAGGTTGTGCGCCACCCCGCCCGTCACCGGCTATCGCCGACTGGCCGTACAGGTTCGCCAGCACGGAAGCCACGCCCGCGACCGTGACGGTCTTTCCGTCGATCTCCACCTGACGATCGGCTGCCCACGCGTTCTTCAGCGCAAACATCCGCACCACCGAGCTGCCTTTTCGTTCGGAGCCCGCATCGACCCGCTGCGCGATATCCGTGACCATCTTCACGTACTGCGACGGCCCGCTGACGAGCAGCGTGCGCGATTCCTCGTCGGAGCTGACCGGGAAGCGCGCGTCGGTGACGCTCATGCGATCGAGTGTCGCCCGCAGATTCGCGGGGGACGTATGGTGGAGCTGGATGACGTTGCGCGTCACGTCGCTGGCGGAGGTGACGGTCAGTACCGACCCGTCATAGAACCAGATGAAGCCGAAGGTTGACGCGAGCGTATCGAGAAAGCGTTGCGGCGCCATGTCGAAGGTGCCGCTCACCACGCCTTGCACGTCATTGGAAATGGCGGCACTGACGCCC
Source organism: Burkholderia sp. NFPP32 (assembly GCF_900119325.1). Taxonomy (NCBI): domain Bacteria; kingdom Pseudomonadati; phylum Pseudomonadota; class Betaproteobacteria; order Burkholderiales; family Burkholderiaceae; genus Burkholderia; species Burkholderia sp. NFPP32. The sequence goes on from NZ_FPJP01000039.1 coordinate 3,679, forward strand.
ATGCTGGCTGTGAAATCACGCAGCACATCCTTCAATTCCTTCTTCTGTACAGCGATGTGAATCTTCGGTTCGCGCCAGCGCACCTCGGCGCCGTATGACGAAAACGGCGCGATGGTCACGACAAACACGACGGCCAGCACAAGCAGCTTCGCGACAGACGCGATGCCGGCCACCGCGCGATTCACGACAGATTGCGTCTTGCGTTCCACATGCCGTTCCTCGTCGAAGTTCCGCCTTCTCACGCTTCGTCCAGCACGGATTGCCCGGCTTTCTCCGGTCGCGGAAACGCAGCATCACGGCGCGTGTTCCGATTCATCAGGCCTGCCTTCAGATGTTCCATCCTGCAGCGCCGAATCAGCTCGATCGGCGACATCCCCAGGCAGCTCTTGAAAGTGCTCTGCAGCGCACGCTCGCTTACACCGATCTCGGCCGCCATCGCTCGCACCGACAGATCGCGGCAGTTGATGTTTTCCAGCAGAAACACATAGGCCCGCAGATACTTCGGCGGCAATCGCGCGCCGACATCGTCACGCTGCGGCATGTTGATCGCAGTGCGATTGGCGAAACGTGCCAGCATGTGTGATTCCACGCGCAGGCAATGCATCGCCGTCACCGCGTAATCGGAATACAGTTGCAACCACTCGTGCGTTCGCCCCTGCAGTTGCCGGATCTTCGCGAGGCAATAGAGATAGTCCAGATCCCGACCTCCGGCGCCGACGTCGTGCGCCGATCGGTGCAACGGATCGAGCACACCTTCCGCAACCTGCGGCAAGCCGGCCACCAGCGCCGACAGAGCCATTTCAAGCCGCACCGTGCGTTCGTAACCGTGCATGTTGTTGCGCTGAGCCCAACGCAAATGCGTGGCAAGATCGGCGACGACGTTGCGGTCGCCGCGGGCCAGCGCGCGCAATTGTGTCAGGAACATCATGCGTTGACGCAACAGCGGCGCGCGCAAGCGGGTCGACAGCATGGCCAGATTCGATTGATCGCATTCGCCGCGCTGCCGACGCTCGACGCCGAGCGACGCGCTGTCTGCCTGGAGGCCGGACTGCCAGAAAGCATGGTCGCCAATCTGCGTCGCCAGCCTCAATTCGTTCTGGATCGCAAGATCGCCACGCAGCATGATTGCCAGATCCTGCCAGACTTCGTGCATCGGACCGACCCCGCCGACTTCGGTGTCGAACGCGTCGAGCGCCTGGTCGGTATCGGCGGCGCGCCCAAGATGATGTAATGCGCAGACGATTCCGAGGCGCGCGAGCGCGCGCTCCGATGACGTAGCATGCGGCTCCTCGATAACGCGGGCAAAGCACGACACAGCAGCGTCAAACCGATATCGAAACAGCGACTGCCAGCCGGCGTTGCAGCACGACGCGATCCGCAGCACGTGACGCGTATTGCGCATCAGCTTTTGCGCAAGTCGATAGCGATCTTCCGCCTCAGAGACCGCGCCCATGACGAGATCCATGTCTGCGTGCATCTGCAGGCCATCTATCGTCGGCGGGCTGGAATCGGCTTCCCTCCCATTCACCAGCCCGACCGCCGAATGCAGATCACCATTCGCAATTCTATCTATCCAGTCTTTTGTCGTCTTTTTAAAACGAAGTGCAGATGCAAGCGAAAAATAAATCATGGAAAACATAGGCGCCTCAATCTGACAGGTCAGTGTCTTACGGCGAACTTCAGCCATGACGTGTGCAGTCAATCTAACATCATTGACGTTGTCAATTCTCAATCTTTCTTTGAAACAGATCTGACAAATCAGATATTCCACTCGCTATCGATCGGCTCGCGATGCCAATTCGCGAATCCGATCCGATAGCCCGGCGAGAGTCAGCGGTCCGTGCACCTGGTGGATAAACAACGCGGTAAACAACGCCAACATAACGATCGTCAGCAACGCTTTGGCGGGCTGGCTCAGGTTCATCAGATCGAGCTTGGGCGCGGATTTTGCCGCGAATGCAAAACCGAAATCGACCAGCAGCAGCATGAACGCCATCGGCGCCGCCAGTTTCGCGATCGTCTGCATCAACGTATCGGTCTGCTGCAGCAAAAAACTGGAAAGAATGCGGGTCGAATTCGGCCAATCTGATGAAATGGGCCACCATTCATACGATTCGTACAGAATTCCGATCAAAACGATACCGCCGCCTAATGCCCAGAATGCGGTGTTTGCCAGTTGACCGAACAATGTCGAAATCGGTGTCGACTGCTCCGAACGCACCGGATTGACGATCTGGATATTGTTGTATCCCGTGATCGCGTCGATATAGACGCCGACACTTAGCACGGCCCAGAACACCGTCGACGCGGAGAACGCAAGCAGGAAGCCGATCGCTGCTTCACGCATGATCGTCTGGACCAACCATGCACCGTTTAACGCATCGAGGAATTCAACCGGTTGCCCATACGCGACATAGGCGCTGAATAGCAGCACGAGACCGGTACGCAGCGTGCCCTGCAACGCGCCGTCTCCAACCGGCGGAAAGACGATCATGATGATGCCGAGCCGCAGCGAACAGACGCCCAGCAACGACAGATATTCGAGGACGCCCCGCCCGTTCAGCGGCGACACGGCGAGCAGTTCATTCATTGTGTCGACCGGCGGCAACACGGCGCATCAAAGCCAGTTCCTCGACCTCTTCGTCGACACGTTTCTCGTGATGCACGGCCATCTCGCTGCGGATCACGTCGATTTTTTCCGCATGGAGCGTGTCGCGAAACCGATTCATCGCGGCCTCCTGCCGAACCCGAACGATCTCGTGGTCATTGGTCGACAACGCATCGATCAGCCGATCCAGATTCGCCGCCAGCGCCGAGCGCTTTTGAACAAGGGAGTCGATGCATCGATTGGCCTGCATCCATACGTCGATCGAAAACGGTTCGCCGTCACGGGTCAACGCATCGATACGCGATTGCTCGCGGCCGAGGGCCGTGTCGACTTCCCGTATACGCGCGCGGGGTTCGTCGCAGGCTTGCTCAATCGTGTTCCGCTCCTCCATCAGTGCGGCGAGCCGCTTTCTCAACCGGTCGTCACACCGCGCCAATCGCAGTCGCGCACACTCGAGCGCGACGAGTCGCCGCTTCACGTGCGTCATACGCCGGACTCCGCGAGCCGACGCAACGCGTCGCGCGTCTCGTCGAAGTTTTCATGCCCGCCCCTCGGCTGCGACAGGAATGCACGAATGGCGTCGATCTTCGCGATCGCCTCGTCAGCGACCGGATTCGACCCACTCTGGTATTCGCCGATCTGCAGCAGTGCTTCGATCTCGCCATACTGCGCCAGCAACCGACGCACGCGGCCGGCGTCCTCGACGTGATCGGGTGGCACGACCTGGGGCATCACGCGCGACAGACTGCGGAGCATGTCGATGGCGGGATACTGGTGCTTGGCGGCGATTTCACGCGACAGCACCATGTGGCCGTCGACGATGCCGCGAACTTCCTCGCTAATCGGATCGCCGCCGGAATCGTCTTCTTCCAGCACGGTATAGAGTGCCGTGATCGAACCGCGCGCGCCCATGCCGGCGCGCTCGAGCAAGTATGGCATCTTGGCGAACACCGACGGCGGGAAGCCGCGCCGCACCGGCGACTCGCCCGCGGCCAGGCCTACTTCCCGAAGCGCGCGCGCGAAACGCGTGAGCGAATCCATCATGAGCAGCACACGTTGCCCTTCGTTGCGAAACGATTCGGCGATGGCGGTCGCGACATAGGCCGCTTTCGCACGCTCGATCGCCGACCGGTCCGACGTCGCACACACCACGACCGAGCGCGCCATGCCTTCCGGGCCAAGGATCGTTTCGACAAACTCACGTACTTCCCGGCCACGCTCGCCAATCAGGGCGATCACGTTCACGTCGCACTGCGCGCCGCGAGCGAACATGCCTAGCAGCGTGCTTTTTCCAACCCCGGCGGGCGCGAAAATACCCATACGCTGCCCTTCAGCGAGCGTGAGCATCCCGTCAACCGCGCGCACACCAGTGGCGAGCGGCGCGGCAATCATGCGGCGCTGCATGGGTGCCGGTGGCTCGGCAAAGATCGATGTCGATTCGTTTGCAGGAATGGGCGAGCCGCCGTCAATCGGTTGGCCAAAACTGTTCACGACTCTCCCGAGCAATACGCGCCCGGCCGGCACCGACAGAGGACGCCCCAGTGCGACCACCCGTGTAGCCCGCGACACCTGGTCCAGTCTGGCAAAGGGTGAGAGCAGCGCGACGCTTCGCGTGAAACCGATCACTTCTGCATACTGAAGCAAAGCCCCGTTCGCCGCGCGCAATTCGCACAGATCGCCCAGCGATACATCCAGGCCACCCACTTTGACGACGGTACCGATGACTTCCAGCACCTTTCCGGTCCGAACGGCATCCGATTTGGCGAGGAGCGCGTCTGCCAGCGCGTCCGCGAAACGATCCTGGTCGGCCACGAGTCCCGGCAACCATGCGTCAGGCATGCAATCCTTCGTCAATTCGCATCTCCGTCGCGATCCGTTCCGGCGGCGTCATCGACCGGCAGGCTCAGCGCGTGCCCAGCGGCCAACCGCACCGCCTGCAACCGTGCGTCGACACCGACATCGACAATTACCAAATCGGATTCGCATAGGCAACTGCCGCGCGCGAGGCGCGGATCCTTCACGATCCTCAGCGGAAACGATCGGCCGGCCTTGCGCCAGCGCGTCGCGAGTATACCGAAGATCTTCCGTGCTTCTGCATGGTCGTCCGGATGCACGGCAATACGCATAATCACGGTGTCTTCGATGATTTGCTCGATCGTGTCGAGCGCGCGTGCAAACAGCGCACGGGTGCCTTCGGTTCGAACGATCCGCTCGACCGTGAGCGTCACGACCTCCGCCATTCGCTCGCGCATCCCGAGCTGCACGCGGCGGCGCAGGTCGCCAGCTTCCGCCAGATGCCCCATCCATTCCGACAATGCTTGTTGCCGCCCTTCGCGATAGCCTTGCTCCGCCGCTTCGTCGCGGTGTTTGCGCGCTTCGGCAAGTAGCGCCGCGGCGTTCACCTCGGCCGCCGCGATCATTCCAGCAGCTTCGTTGCGTGCCTGGTCTAGTAAGCGCACACGATCCTGCCGAACTTGCTCGCAGGCTGCGTCGAGTTCCAGGAGCACGCCAAGTGCATCGCGCCTGATAACCTCCGAGTCCGTACCAATGACTGGTGCGTCATCGCCCGATGCGTCACTCGCGCGCCTTAGCCAAATACCCATCCCCACTCCGGCAACCATTCAGGCAATCCCGCCATCAATCGTATCGATCCTTCGTAGTCCAGCGCCCGATCAACCTCACCTGGCCATGCCGGAAGCCCGATATTCCGTGCGAACAAAAGCCGCTGCAATGTGAATGGCGGCCGATCAACGTCCAGGTCACGCATCAACAACGCCAGTCCCTCTCCCGACAGCGCTTTCGCATCGAGTTCGCGCAAAGGCGGAATCATTGCCGTCCGCGCCAGCGACGCGATGTCCGGCGCATTGGAATCCGGATTCGAGAACAAATCTATCTGCATTCCTGTCCATTCATATAACTTCGCCCTCGATTGCCTGTCGATCAGGCGACGCACTTCCATTCGACGAAATATCAGCGACCTCGTACGCAGAATGCGCGCCGCCACTTCGCCCGGGACCGCATCGAGCGCCGACCAATGCGGCCCCACCAGCGTGTTCAACGCGGGAACCCCAATATCCAGCGACCGCAACAACGCAAGTGAAACGGCCGCGACACACCGCTCATCCAGCGTTGACGCGACTTCGGAGAGCGATACGCATACCTGACCGTCATCGCCGGATTCACATCCGGCGTATCCCGCCAGCCATGACGCATCGGCCCAGACCGACGCGGTTCGGGCATTGCGCTGATAAGCCGCCAACGCTTTCGACCACCGCTCTATCGAAGCATCGATTTCATCTCTCCCTCGTTCCGGGATTACGCCCGTTTCGCGACTATGGCACGCATCAGCCCGACGATCCACGCAAGCGCTCGAGTTGCGCCCGGATCCGTTTGAGCACGCGCACTCCCATTCCGGACCTGATCAACATGAACAGCGCGGCGCCCATCAGTCCGGTCGCCGCAAGCCCGGCTGCGATCCACGCCACCGGCAAGCGTTGCGACACCACGGCACGCGTCGCTCCGGGTTCCGCCATCACGGCCGTGACGCTGACCCGCTCGTAGGCCAACCCTTCGACGCTGTTGACGACCAGCGTCTTGATCTGCGGCACGATCTTGCCCACACCGGAATCGCCGCGATATTTGATGAAGACCGATGCGGACGACGGCTTGACTTCCTGAGCCAGCGGATCGTTGTTGGGCAACACGATCTGGACGCGCGCGACCACCACGCCATCAATTGCGGATATCGTGGACGACAGCTCCTGAGACAACCCGTACAGGAATCGCACGCGCTCCTCGGTGGGCGTCGAAACAAGACCATCCTTCCTGAACAACGCACCGAGATCGTGATGCCTCTCGCGCGGCAACCCGCGGTCGCGCAGGACCTCGATTGCATTGGCGAACCGGTCGTCCCGAACCGAGACCACCCAGTACTTGCCGTTACCGCCACGCTGCTTCGACGCAACGATCCCGCTCTCGAACAGTGCCGCGATCATTTCGTTGGCATCCTGCTCGCTCAAGTTTTCGTACAGGTTCTTGCTGCACCCGACGAACATGACACACATCAGCGCCGCGACCGCCAATCGGGCTGCAGACCACCAGATCGAACGTGTATCTCCCGAAGCTATCGCCATCCTGTCGCCACTATTGGTTCTTCATCAGCGTTTCGATCGCCGACTTCGACGCACCGACCACGCCCAGTTTCACGGTTACATCGAGATTCATGGTCGCCAGATCGACCTGCATCTGCATCGATCGGGCATGCAGTTCGCGCATGTCGAGCGCGGGTGTCGCGGCAAGCGTCTCCATCATGCTTCGGTTCACATTGACGAACTGGGCATTCTGTTCACGCAACAGGTGCGCCGCCGCCTGACCCGCATCGACCGGCTCTGCAACCGGGTCAGCCATCTTCGGCCGCTCCATCAACGCCTGGAAACTTTCCGCGAGGTGACGATCGCCGCTCGACGATCCGATGGCATTGCCGTCGTCCATGCCGACCTGCCCCAATGCGATGCGACTGAACCCCACTGAATCGATCATCGTGATATTCCTCTCTTCGAGATCGCGCACGCAATTAGAGACGCAGATAGCTGGCCGAATCCGGCACGCTGCCGCCTTCGCTCCCAGCCGCTTCCGACGCTCCGCCGTCCTGCTCCGCGATCAACGCCGCGAATGTCGGGGGAATCACGAACCTTCCCCCGCTTTGCTGCACCTTAATGGCGTCCTGCAGATCCTCACGTGCCTGCATCACGGTCACCAGCGCCGCTGTATGCGGATCCGTCGCCAGCTCCGCGGCTTCGGCCGCGACACGGCGCCAGCTCGCATCACCTTTCGTCGACAGGCACACGGCCAACAGCGTCCTTGCATGAGGAAACGCGGGCACGCGTTCGCAGACGGAGCGCAGCACGTGCATCGCTTCATCCCAGTTGCCCCGAAACATGTGCAGCAGCCCGGTCAGCGTTTCGATCTCCACGACATTGGGCCGCAGCACCGTCAGCGCCCCGATGACTTTCTCGACATCGTCCAGATCGACCTTCACGTCCGGGAAATGGCGAAACAACGACACCGATACGACCTCAATCAATCCGCTGACGATGTCGTTGCTGCAATTCAGGCATTCGTCCATCCTTTCCACAACCATTGCACACGCCTCCGTTTCAATCGATTCGACTTCATCACTTCAGTTGCGGCTTCCATTCACTTAATTTGCTTCATAAGCATATCCGTCAACTTTTTACGCACCCGAATTTCGGCGCGCACGATCTCTCGCAAACACGAAGCGGGCTCGGCCCTCTGCCGGCAGACTAGCGCGAATGGTTCAGTGCCCCCTCCCGCGCTTCGCCAATCTCTAGGATGCGTCGCGGCAATCATGGCTCGACCACGCGCCGGATCGTTACGATGCAAACGGTTTCCATCCATCGAGCGTGGAATACTTCATGAGCGGCGAAAAAACCGAACTTCCGACTCCCAAGCGCCTGCGCGATGCGCGTAAGGACGGCCAGACGTCGAAAAGCGTGGATGTCAGCGACGCGCTGGCGATGTCGTGTGTCGTCATGCTGCTGTGGTTCGCGGGAAATCACTTTGCGGACGGGGTTCGCGGCATCGTTTTTGTCGCGCTCGATTTTTCTCAAAACGACGCCGAACGTGGCTCCATTCATGCTTCGCTTTATAAGATCGGCATGCACGCGCTCTCCGTGGTTGTTCCCTGCATCCTCGCCAGTGCGGTGGCTGCTACCCTCGCTTCATTGGCCCAGGTCGGCATGGTGATCGCGATGAAGCCGATCGTGCCGAAAGTGGAGAACGTCAATCCGGCGGCTGGCCTCAAACGGATGTTTTCGCTCCGCAGCGTGATCGAATCGCTCAAGATCGTCGTCAAGGCGCTATTGATCGGCAGCGTGATGGGGGTTACGGTCGCCGGTCTCTTCCCGCTCGTCGTCGGTTCGCTCCACCAACCGCTGAGCGGGCTATCGACAATGTTCTGGAACCTGTCGCTGAAACTGATGCTTGTCGCATGCGTGGTATTCGTCATCGTCGGCGCCGCAGACCTGAAACTTCAGAAAGTCCTGTTCATCCGGCAAATGCGGATGAGCAAGGACGACATCAAACGCGAGCACAAACAACAGGAAGGCGATCCGCTGATCAAGGGCGAGCGCTTGCGCCTCGCGCGCGAACTCGCCACGTCGGCACCTCCCGAAAAAAAACAGGCGATCGGGCTCGCGAACGTCGTCCTCGTCAATCCGACCCATTTCGCGGTCGCGCTGCGTTATGCGCCGCATGAACACCCGTTGCCACGCGTGATCGAGAAAGGCATCGACGAATCCGCCGCGCTGATTCGCCGCTACGCGGAAGAACTCGGCACGCCTGTTGTCGGCAATCCGCCGGTTGCCCGCGCGCTCTACAAAGTCGAGCTCGGCGGGCCGATCCCACGGGAGCTGTATGAGACCGTCGCGGCAATCCTGCGCTGGGTCGATGCTCTGGGTCCGACGCACAACAACGAAGGCGAAGGCGCACCGTCGGCTGCGCCCTCCCACTGACGCCCGGGCAGAACACGCATGCTTAAATCGCTCAAATTGCCGGCCGGTGGCGAAATCGGCATCGCCGCCCTGCTGGTCGCGATCATCGCACTGATAATCCTGCCGCTGCCCACGACCTGGATCGATATCCTGCTGGCCATCAACATCGCAATCAGCGTCACGTTGCTGATGGTTTCCCTCTACATGCCGAACGTGATAGCACTGTCGTCGTTTCCGGCGCTGCTGCTGTTCACCACATTGTTCCGGCTGTCGCTCAACATCGCGTCGACCAAATCGATTCTTCTGCACGCGGACGCCGGGCACATCATCGAAAGCTTCGGCTTGCTGGTGGTGGGCGGCAACCTGGTTGTCGGTCTGGTTGTGTTCGGCATCATCGCCACGGTCCAGTTCATCGTCATCGCGAAGGGTTCCGAGCGGGTCGCCGAAGTCAGCGCGCGCTTCACGCTCGATGCGATGCCCGGCAAACAGATGAGCATCGACGCCGATCTGCGCGCCGACCTGCTCACACCCGACGAAGCGCGCGCCAAGCGCGCGACGCTCGCGACGGAAAGCCAACTGTACGGCAGCATGGACGGCGCAATGAAGTTCGTCAAAGGCGACGCGATCGCGGGGCTGGTCATCACGTTGATCAATATCGTCGCCGGCATTGCCGTCGGTATCGCCTATCACGATATGTCCGCCGGCGAGGCAGCCGACCGGTTCGCGATCCTGTCGATTGGCGACGCGATGGTCTCGCAGATTCCGTCGCTGTTGCTGTCGGTCGCCGCGGGCGTGATGACCACGCGCGTGTCCGACGAGCGTGACACGAAGCCCGTTTCGCTTGGCGCACAAATCGGCCGGCAGTTGAGCGGCAATTCCCGTGCGCTCGCCGTTTCGGCAGCGATGGTTCTTGGCTTCGCGGCGGTTCCCGGTTTTCCGTCACTGATGTTCATCGGTCTCGCGATCGCCCTGTTCGTTGGCAGCCGCCATCTCGCCAGGCGCGACAATTCCGCGCAAGCCGGTGCGGGCGGCACTGCCCATGCAACGCAGCGCACCGGCCCGAACACCGAGATCGGCGTAATCATGCCGCGCGCCCCGCAATTCACCTGCCCTGTCGGCGTGCGTGTCTCCCACGATCTCGTTCCGCGCCTGGTCGCCGACGCGCTTTCAAGAGCATTCGCCGCTGAACGCGCGTCGCTAGAGGAAGCACTCGGGCTACCGTTCCCGGCGGTTATGTTCTGGACCGGCGACAACCTGCCGGCGTCAACCTGCGAGCTGATGCTCTTCGACGTACCGCACTGGAGCGTGGAATTGCCGCATCGCAAGGTCATGATCGCGCCTCGTTACACGTCGGACGACAACGTCGTTGCCGATGCCGAAATCCGCCCACCGCTTTACCCGGGCGGTGCCGATACCATCTGGCTGAGTGACGACCGCGTGCCCGCCGACACAACGGTCTGGCGCGGCGAACAGGTGCTCGCTCATGCGGCGTCGATGCTGTTGCGGCAACACGCATCGCTGTTCGTCGGCATCCAGGAAACGCAGCGGATCCTCGAGCAGGCCGGCATCGAGTATCCGGGGCTGGTCGCCGAAGTGCACAAAGGCTTGCCGGTCCAGCGCATCGCCGACGTGCTGCGCCGGCTGCTCGAGGAACAGATCTCGATCCGGAACATGCGCAACATCCTCGAGAGCCTGGTCGTGTGGGGACCGAGGGAGAAAGACGTCCTGATGCTGACGGAATACGTCCGCGGCGACCTTGCACACTTCCTCGCGCATCGCGCGACGCGCGGCGGGCGGACACTGTCGGCTGTCCTGCTCGCCCCCGAGCTCGAACAACATATTCGGCACGCGATCAAGCAGACGCCGACCGGCAATTTCCTGGCGCTGTCGCCCGATGAGATTCAGTTGCTGACCGACCGCATTCAATCGCTGGCCGGCCATGCGACCGGCGACGATGTCGCGGTGGTCACGTCGATGGATATTCGCCGCTATGTGCGACGCATGATCGAAGAGCGCCTGAACGGGCTGCCGGTTTACTCGTACCAGGAACTCGCCAAACACGTCGAGCTGAAGTCGCTCGGCCACGTCCATGCGTTATGACAACCCCTACTGAATGTCTGATCGATGACCACATCCTCGACGTCAACCTCGCCCGCCTCTACCGATACCGCTCGCCGGTCGTCCGTTTACCCGCCATTTCGCGGCGTAACCGGCAGACCGCCGACCAGCGACATGGCATCGTCCGACGCCGTCGAGTCGCAGGCCAGGGCGAACATCTCGCCGGCCGCGCGCGACGCGCGGACGGGCATCGTATCGCCGGATACGCGGAACGCACCGCACGACGGTTCCGACGCAGCGGCGGCTGAAGCGTTTGCGACGGGTCGCGACGCGCAACCCGATCCGGGAACCGTCGATACGCTGCCACTCGAGCGCGAACGCTTTCGTACGACGATGGCGCCATTCGTCCATCAGGTTACGCAGTTTTGCAGCCATGATGCGATACGGCTGGCCGGAAACTGGAACGCAAGACTGGTGCTCGACGCGCATATCCTGGCCGGAACCACGCTGAATCTTTCGCTGTCGCGTTTCGATCTGTCGCTGTGTTTCGAAACCCGCGATCCCGCGACGCGACCGTTTCTCGCCGCGCATCTGGATGAACTCGAGCAGGCGCTGCGTGCCTCGCTACACGCGCTCGGGCAATCGCACGACGTGTTTCTGAGCATCCGTTGACGCGATGATCCCGACCAACACGAATCCCCGGTCCCGCATCGCGCGCGTGCTGTCAAACCCGGACGGCGCACCGATCCCGACCGCACCGCCCCGGCTTCCCGACGTCGCCCAGTGCGCAGCACGTATCACCCGGTTGGTGTTCGACGCGCGGTGGCCAGCGCTGGTCGACCGAGTTCCGGGCTTGACCGAATGTCACGCGTCGATCAGTGACGACAACTCCAGTGCCTGCTCCACCGCGCCGTTTCCCGATCGCGGCTTGATTACGTTGGTTCGCCGGACCGAAACACTGTCGATCGACATCGATCTCGCCGCCTATCCCGCGCTGTCGGTCGTGGCGCCGCCGATCGATTCGGCATGCAACAATGACCGCACATTGCGTGACGCCCTTGCATGCGCGTTGCTCGCCCCTCTGACGGTTGCGCTGGAGCAAGCCGGTTCCGCCGGCTGGCAGGTTGCCAGGCTCGCACGAACGCACACCGGCACGCATCCAGCTGGGCACGACGCGGTGTCCTTCGTGTCGCTTTCGTTTCAGTTAAATGGCGAGCGCCATCGTGCAAGGGTCGGGCTGGACAGCGCCGCCACCCACGAAGTGGCACGGCTGTTGAACACGATGACTCCGGCCCGGGCATTTCCGTTTCCGTCCATTCCTGTAGCAGGTCGGTTGGGCATCGGTGCGAAGCCATTGCGCACCTCGGTCCTGCGCAGCCTTGCGCCCGGCGACGTACTGCTCGGCGCGATCGAACCCGCCCTTGCCTCGCCCGGCACTTCGTTTTCAACGATCGCCGTCTGGGGCACGCCCCGCCTGATGCAAATGCTTGCACCGGTGAAATCCGACGGTCGAACCGTTACCCTTCTTGAGGATCCTTTTATGACACAAGACCCATCCCCCTCCAGTCATGACGCACCGGATCGTGCCGACCCCGTCGATGTCGGCGCGCTCGAGGTGCCAGTCAACCTTGAAATCGACACCATCGCACTCTCCATCGATCAGCTCGCTGCGTTGCGCGCGGGTTACATAATGGAACTTCCTCGTCCGGCAGCCGAGATGCCGATTCGCCTGGTTGCATGCGGCCAGTTGATCGGTCGTGGCGAACTTGTCACGGTGGGCGAGCAGCTCGGTGTTCGAATACTCGACATGGCGCAACGCGATGATTCACGCAGGTGACTTCACCGGATTGCTCGTCGCAGTCGTGTTGATCAGCCTCGTGCCGTTCATCGCGATGGTCGTGACGTCTTATGCCAAGATCGTGGTCGTGCTCGGCCTCCTGCGCAATGCACTCGGTGTTCAGCAGGTGCCGCCCAACATGGTGATCAACGGCATCGCGATCCTGGTTTCGATCTACGTGATGGCGCCGGTTGGCATGGCGGCCTTGCGCGGCTTCGACGGTAAGCCGCCGGCCGCCAATTCCTCCGAAGCGGTGATCCAGATCCTCGGCAACGCCCGCGAACCGTTTCGCGAATTTCTTGCAAAGCACGCCGCCACGCGTGAAAAGCGCTTCTTCCTGCGCTCGGCGTCGGTCGTGTGGCCAAAGGAAACCGCCGCCGCATTGCAGGAGAACGATCTGATCGTCCTCGCGCCCGCATTTGCGCTGACCCAGCTAGCCGAGGCGTTCAAGATCGGCTTCCTGCTCTTCATCGCCTTCATCGTGATCGATCTCGTGATCGCCAACGTATTGCTGGCGATGGGATTGAACCAGGTGAATCCCACCAATGTGGCCATTCCGTTCAAGCTGCTGCTGTTCGTCGTCATGGATGGCTGGTCGACCCTGATTCACGGCTTGATCGTGAGCTTCCGTTAACCGCGAGGAAGCACCATGGACATGGATACGCTCATTGGATACACGACACGCGGCATGCTTCTGTGCATGTACGTGTCGCTGCCGATTGTCGCGGCCGCCACGCTGGCCGGCCTCGCCGTCTCCTTTCTGCAGGCGGTGACGTCGATACAGGACCAGACCTTGTCTCACGCAGTCAAACTCATCGCGGCGACGATTGCCGTGATGGTCACGGCGCCCGCCTCGGCCGCGGCCATCCTGCGTCTCGCCACGGAAATCATGCAAATGGCGGTGCCAAGTTGAAAATCGTAAACAGTCAGAACCGACGCCCTTCGGAAACCGACGGCAAGACCAGCCATGACCGTCGACCGGCCTCGAGCCATCCCGGGCGCTCCGCAGTGCTTTACCAGGGCCGCGTGACGTTCGCCCATGTGAACGCACCACGCAATGGGGCGCTCATGAACGCTACCCGTGCGCGGCAGTTGAAAGCCGCATTGGCGAAAAACCGAATGGCCTCGGGCAAAAGCCGGAATCACGAAGCCGGGCATGCAGGCAACGCGATGGCCGATATCGGCGATAGCCACGATGCATTTGTTTTGGCGCCCGTCTCCGATGGCGACGCCGACGATCACCGGGACGGCCAGCGGCAATCCCACCGGTTTCACGCCCCTCGGGATACCGACATCGAATCGCCCGGCCATCCCGCATCCGCTTTCGCACTTTCCGAAGCGACATACGCCGGCACAGCGCTCCCGCCCCCCGCCAGAAACGGCGAGACGACGCTCGAAACAACGATCAGAACGCTACTCGAATTGCGCGACTCATGCGCGGCACACCCGCACCGCGCCGCCAGACACGACGTCTACACGTGGCTGATCAACCTGATCGCATCCCGCCGCCGCGCCGATTACCCATCCGTGGTGTCCCTGTCGATACTGCACGACGCATGTCACCGTGTCGTCGCGGAGCGTGCGTCATCCGCCGCGTCCGACGGAAACCGGCAGGTGCCGCACGAGGGCACGCAGCATTTCAACGCCCTGATCGGGCTGTTGTTGTTGAATACCTGTCGGCCATCCACACCAACCCAGTTTGAGCATGCGATTGTCCGCTTGCTCGCGCTGCGTCGCGCCGTCGTATCGCGCGTGCCTGATTCATCAGCGTCTTGAAATACACAGTTTCCCCATCCTATTGAGAATGACGTAAATCATGACATCACCAAAGCTCGGCTTGCTTCCAGCAAGCAGCGATGATCGATTTGCGCTTCTGGCCGCTCTTGAGCTTGCATCGAGCGGTGTGCTTCAGTTCGGCCAAGTTGTTGGGGCAGAAGCTGGCCAAGGCGCGCCGCTTGAGCCAAGCCCAGAGGTATTCGACTGGATTCGGCTCCGGCGCGCAACCGGGCAGCAGTGCCATCTGCACGGCGCCATCCGTGCTGTCGAGGTACTCGCGCACGACGCGGCTCTTGTGCTGCGCTGCACCGCCCCACACGATCATCAGCTTGCGCCTGAGTTGCGCGCGCAGCGCTTCGAGGAATTCGACGAACTGCACGCTTTTGATCGCGCCGTCGTACAGCCGGAACAGGAAGTTGGTCCGGGTGAGGCCGGCGACGGCCGAAACGTGCTTCCAGTTGAAGTGATACTGAATGATCGGCGTGCAGTCCTTGGGCGACCACGTACGCACCCGCGTGGGGCGCTCCGAGAGACCCGATTCATCAATGAAGACGACCAGTCGTCGCTCGGCGGCACACTTTTTTTGAGCGCGGGCCAAGTCTTGCGCTTCCAAGTCAGTGCCGCCTCCCCGTTGCGCTCGATGGCGCGACGCTCGGGCTTTTGCGAGCTAAACCCCAATGCGCTCAGCAGCCGCCAGACATGCACCTCGCTAAAGGTAACGCCGTACAGCCGCTCGATGAGCGCCCGTACGCGCTTGAGCGTCCATAGCTGGCCCGAATCCGTGTGCCAGCGGGCCCTGCAACAGCGCTACGCGCAATCCTTCGCGCTGGGTCGCATCCAATTGCGCCGGCCGCCCCGTCGCCATCACACGAAGCGCCTCGATGCCGCCTTCGTCGAGCCGGGCTTTCCACGTGTATGCGGTTTGCCGCGCGACCCCGACCGCTTTGGCTGCTTCGGCGAGCGTTTTGCCCGCGGCGACCAGCCAGCATCCGCTTGCGCGTAGCTTTGTCCATTTTTGGCCATCAACCGAACCTCCATTCAGCGTGACGACTGTATAACGCGTCGGCAGAGAGTCGGTTGTCATTGGTTTAGTAAAACTAAATAATAAACATGTTTCCATTTAACTTTCGTCTGGATGGATTGAATTCATGAGTGGCGATCAGGTTCCGAATCCTCTCCCGACGTATCGATGGATTCCCACCGCGTTGTTGCATAAATCAGGCACAAGGACGAAGTGATGCCTTTGTTCATGATCTCAGGCGATGCGGACGGACTGCGGGCGTGCGAGCTCAGTCATGCGGTTGAGCACCCCCACACGAATCGCAACCTCAGTGGCCTGCGAGCCGATGCGTCGAGCCCGCAGGCAGGGGGCCGGTGAGTGTCTTGAACCGATACATCGCGTTCTGGGCAAGCGAACGATGGTGATAGCCGCTGCTCTTCTTCCATGCTTGGCGGCTGACTCGAACGGATCTCCGGCAAGCACTCGACGCATGCGAATGAACGCCGTTCCTGAGCAGCGTTGCCGCTCAGCCCACAACACGGCCCTGATCACCCTGCACATCCGCTGCCGACGTGATCATTGATCGTGTCGCGCCTCCTTCCCGCGTCCGCCATGCCAGTTACTTCGCATTCCTTCAATAAACGGCGCACCACATCGAACACAAATACCACCGCTTGACTACAGTGTATGAAAGAGGCGGCGTTCGATGTGTGTTGCCAGATGTGTCAATCTTTCAATCACTGCAAACACCATGAAATCACTTCGCGTCATCACCGGATTTCATTCCGGTGCCCAACTGGACCTGTCACCCGGCTCGATCACGATCGGATCGGCGCGTGATGACGATATCCGGATAACGGACTGGACGGGTTCCGCTATCGAGCTCACCGTTGCCAATGACGGCGTGGTTCAGATACGAAGAAGCCCGGACGTTGAAAGCAACGAGTCGGTTGTCGACACCAGCGAGCCCGAAACGCTCGCTGACTTCGTTCCGGTGCAGTTCGGCGATATCGTGATCTGTGTCGGGCCGGCACACGTCGACTGG
This sequence comes from Burkholderia sp. NFPP32, assembly GCF_900119325.1. Classification (NCBI taxonomy): domain Bacteria; kingdom Pseudomonadati; phylum Pseudomonadota; class Betaproteobacteria; order Burkholderiales; family Burkholderiaceae; genus Burkholderia; species Burkholderia sp. NFPP32. The sequence continues at coordinate 20,515 of NZ_FPJP01000039.1, forward strand.
CCAAGCGATCTGACCTTGCTCTCGATGCTGTTTGCCAAGCCGACAGCGGAAAATCGTCCATCCGAGCGTCCGCGTCATCGAAGGTGGCCCGCGATCGCTGGTGTCACGACCTGTTGTGCGGCCCTGCTGACTGCCTTGTCATTGTTGCCGTCACAGCCGGCCAAAGCATCCTCCCCGGTGGATTTCGTCGCACACATCCGAAGCGCGGTAGCGCGCGTCAACGTGCAAGGTCTTGCCGTCGAGCGCGTGGACGACGATATCTCGATCACCGGCATGGTGGCGGGCTATGCAGAAGACGCGCGGGTTCGCCAAGTTCTCGCCGATCTCGGGAACCCGCCTGTCAGGCGTCGCTACAACATCGCCGAGAACGACGTCCAGAACATCCGGGATGCGCTGGGCATCGCCGGTGCCAACGTGTCCTATCGCGGCGGCGGAATCTTCGAGGTCGACGGAACCGTCGCAAGCCTGAAGACGCTCGATGCCGCCGTGGCGCGCGTGCGCGACGATCTGACTGCCAACGTAAAAGACATCGTCGTCAGTGCGACCGAAATTCCACCGCCGGAAGTGCATCAACCGATTGCTCAATTGATTTCCGCAAGCGCCGTGAAATATACGCAGTCGCCGGACGGGGTCAAGCAGATCTACGTCTCTGGCAGCTAACCCGTTCATCCGGAGTTCACATGTACGAACAACTCGAAACCGTAGCAGCGGAACTCAATGACTTGCAAGGGTATCTCGACCGCGCTATGGGGTCGAATCACGACGATCGCCTGTGCGACGCGCTCGACGCAGCAGCGCATGAGTGTCTGATTGCAACAGCCGAAACCGATCTGGATCGCCAGCGTCTCGCCAGCCTCCACCACGGCTTCCTGGCGGCAAAGCGCATCGTGCAGTCCCTGCTGGAAACCGGCTCGACAGCGCGTGCCTGACCAACATGTCTGGATCGTTCGATTCAGACAACCGGCGTGCTTCATTTTCGGCATGCCGGACAACGAGCTGACCGGATCCATCAGGCGTGGTGCCGCATGGGCCGGCAGTGATGGTTCATCTCTCTCACCGGAGGTTATATGGCAGTAGGCAGCAGCCCCGAAAGCGCAGCACAGCTCGCACAAATGAAGCAGATTCATCAGGAGTCCATGGCAATGCAAATGGAAACTGCAACAATGAACGCGCAACAATCGAAGACGGGCGCCTTTACTTCGTTCATGAAGACCGCCGCGTCAGGCATCAAGGAAGCCTCTGGCCGGATGTAATCCATGAAACCTGCCGTTGGCAGGAGCGAAATCGTCAATTGACGACGTCTTTCAATCATCAGTTATCCAAAGGAGATGTTATGGGAGTAGCTGCAGCAGGAGCGGCCATCAGTGTCGTCGGCCCGGCCATCGGTGTCGTCAGCCAACTGGCAGGCCAGGTTCTCGGTCAGGCGTTGGACAAGATGCAGAAGATGCAAGGCTGTCAAAACAAGGCAAGCACGGACCAGATGAAGACGATGTCGGAGAGCCTGGACAAAAATTTCGACAAAATCATCCAGGCGTTCGGCTCCAACTTTTCGAGCTCGCTCAAGGGTGCGTTCTAACGAGGTAATGTCACGTTGAAATCTATGGCCACTTCGCGCAAGCGTTGCTGGCCATAGCCCCCGAACCCGTTCCATCATCAAACATCGTTGAACCCAGACGCCTTCAGTACCCTCATCCACGATCTTTGCTCGACCGTCGGGCTTGGCGACTCGAGTCATGTCTTGCAAACGAGGGCCATCGAGGTCGAGGGCTTCGACGTACTTTTCGATCACTTCGATACAGATACCGATGCGATCTACTTGAATTTCTGCTTCGGCACCGTCACGGCCGGCCGCACGCTGACCATCTTCCGCCTGATGCTTGAAGCGAACCTGATCATCTACGCACAGGATCAGGCCCAGCTCGGTATCGATATCGACACGGGCAGCATCATCCTGATCGTGCGCGTGCCGATGACCCGTGAGCTCAATGGCGCTGTGCTCGCGAGCCTGCTGTCCCACTATGCGGAGCACGGACGATATTGGCGGCAAAACATCATCGAATCCAGCGACGAAATGTTCAAGGGAATCCTGACCGGTGATCACCTCTGGCTAAGGGCGTGACATATCGCTCGCGGCGTTGCCACTGTGGTGCACATTCAATGCGCACCCGTCCCTCGCAAAGCTGGGCGCCACGATTCGACACGTGAAATTTTCTAGACAAAGAAGCTATCAGACATCATGACGTCAGTCACCCCGTTCAAGCCGCCCAGGCTGATCGAGACAGACACGCTCCTGCTGCGCCCGCTCGAGTTCCGGGACGCCGAGGAACTGTTCGACAGCATCTTCAGCGATTTCGACACCATGCGCGACCTTGCGTGGCGGGTGCATACCCATATCGAAGAAACGCGCAACTTCATTGCGTTGTCGCGAGCCGGCAGGGAAGCTGGAACCTACGTTCACTGGGCACTGGAATGCAAGCAAACCCGCCGTATCACCGCGCTCATCGAATTGCGCATCGAACCGCCACGCATCGAGCTGGGCTACGTCGTCTGCCGGCGTGGCGCGACCCGGCGGCGACGCTCCGGCATCCTCGCGCTCCGGAAGCTCACGCAATGGCTGATCAACCAGCCTGGTATCTATCGGGTCTTCGCCCATTGCTCCGTCGATGGCCGGAGTCACACGATGATGGAGCGGCTGGGGTTCGAACTGGAAGGCACAGTGAAGAGCCACGAGGCTCGACCGAACATCGGCGTACTCGCAGGAGACAGTTACCTCTACGCAATGACACGCGCAGCGTCGCCGCTCACGGTGCCAAATTCCGGCCCGGTCAGCCCGCCCAGCGATTGATTCCGGTGCCGGATACGCGTACGCCAACGTCCTCGTCACGCCCGTCGAGCCGCTTTGTTCGACAACAGATTCACGGATTCACTTCAGAAATTTCATCCAGCAATTTTTCCACTGCGAAGATCCAGTACGTTTCAGACCGTCGACCGGACGGCGGCCTGACAACTCACTGCTCATAGAAGTCGGCCCTGTTTCCGTGTCCGTGTTGCCACTGCGATGATCGCAGCCCCGGTTCCCCAACGTGGTCACCGGCATGCCCCGCCAGAGAGCGGCCTCATGCTGACCGGCATTTTCGGCCAACCGGATCGCACCCATCTTGAATTCCTTCGTGTATTGCCTTCTCGGTACCAGCTTCTCTGACATACTTTTCGCCGGACACAAAAAAGTAATCGAACTTCTTGCTGTACATGGTATCGAGGCAGGAACACGCGGTTGAAAACGGCAACTCGCAGCTGCGCAAGATCACCAAAACCCGCGGCTGCTTCCCGGCAGATGCGGCAGCGACGAAGCTCCATCTGGCTTGCGTTGCGTAACATCACTGCCGGTCATGGGCGGTCCGCTCACGATTGGAAAGCAGTCTTGAACCAGTTCGCGATCTTTCTATGAGGATCGATTCGTTCGACCTTTCGTGTGATTCTCACCCCGTCTTGAAACGGAAATTCTGACACCCTCAATCAATTTTTACGAAGGTCGCAAGCCTCGTGAATATCGAAAATGGAAATTGAAATGGCCGCAGTACTCGCGGCCATCGACAAGGCAAGAGCGTCACACCGACATCAGAATGCGCCGCGAACACCCATGAAAAACTCACTGGAGATCAGGTTCCCTTTCAATTGCTCGTCGCGCGTATTGGTCCGGTTCGCGAACGTATTGAAACCCGATTCCACTTTGCCCGAATCGACAAAGCGATAGCCGGCCTCCATCGTGAACCGCTTGTTGATCCGGTAGTTCACGCCTGCACCCAACGAGTACGCCAGATTGTTCTGGGAGCGTTGTTCGAATTCACGCGTGCGATCGCCCTGCCAGCCCTTGACACCGACACGCGCGATCCCGAGGCCCAGCGAACCGTAGGCCGAAAGTCCCGAGGTCAGATGAAAATCCTTATAGCCATTGAACATCAAGCGTTGCGCAGAAACGTCCATCTGGTTGGCATTCCCACCGAACGGCGCCCAGTACGTGACAAACTCGCTGCGGCGCGGCAGCGTGTATTCCGTCTCGAAGCGCCAGCCGCCGGAAAACTCGCGACCGAGCGCGATCGAGCCATTCAGGCGAGTCGAGCTATCGGGGCCATCGATGCGCTGCATGGCGCGCGGGCTCGTAAGCTCGGCATTGTTCATGTGCGCCGTGGCGCCGAGCAGGCGGACGGCGCCATAATTGTTGTTACCGCTGGATACAGATTGAGAATTCGATTGGGCGATGCACAAACCTGATACGCTAGCAAGGACGGCTGCGACGAAAACATCAGAGAATCTCTCAAACTTCACCATTTCAAAATACCCCATTACGTTAGCAGTTCTATTCAACAAATATGATCGATCCCACGAAGGACCAATCAATAACTTTCCTTTGAAACGAAAGCCGATTCTAACGAGTAAAATTCTGTAATTCAATCTGACCAGTACCAACCAGCCATATTATTTTGTTGTCTCAGCACCCCGATCGCTCAGCATGAGCGCTCACGCGACGCGAGATCGCGGCACGTCAAATAAAAAAACACCAAACCAGTCAATTAATTCGCATTTTTCGATGCTAGATCGGCTCCACGCGTCTGGACACCGAGGCAAGCAGCTACATTGAAGTTCGCCTCAACTTTCGTGCACGAGCTGGATGAAACACTTCGCACCGGTTGACGCTCGCGACGCCCAAGCGACAGACAAGGTATACGCCGCGATTATTCAATGCAAGAAACTGCGCCTCCCGGACAGCAGGAGTTTCGGCTATATTCGCGTGGACGTTGATTTATATTTATAGGATCGGACACAATGGATATTTCACTTTGATGCAGCACGCCACCAAGAAAACAATCATCCCGGAATCAGACTCGGGGTTTCAACATGATCATCATATCCATTGGGCTTCCGCTTGATCATTTCAACCTCGGCAATCCGATACCCGCGAGCATATACCGTTAGAAGAGATACCCCAAACTTGCCATTCAGATCGAGCTTGATTCGCAATCGATAAATATACTGCTCGATCGACCGCGCCACGACGTCTTCCGATACACCCCAAATGGTCATGGCAATCCGCTCTCGGCTGATTTCCTCGTTTTTATACAAGAACAGCAACCAGACAATCTCCAGTTCTTTTGCGGTCAGCCTGATATGATTGCCGTCGACTATCGCTCTTTGAGATCTTCTATCGATGGTATAGGAGCCTATCGATATCGAACCTTGCCTGATCCTCTCGGAAATCGAACGCCCGCCTCGCAGCGCGATCAGTGTTCTGGCGTGGATTTCGCCGATGGAAGCGGGAGCAAGCACCACATCATTGGCGCCCACATCAAACGCATCGATGATGCTGGCTCGATCGGGTTGCACATTCAATAGAACGACGGGAGTTTTCGAACCCAGCCGTGAGGTCAGATAGATGCAGCGCGACCGCTTGCTTTCCATATTCCCCAGGACGTCCACGAGAACGACCGAGTTCTCGGCGGCCTCCATGGATCTTGCGACTCTTAGCTCATCATCGAATCGCACACAGGATATTCCATCTGCCTCGAAGCATTCGAAAATCAGATCAAACAAATAGGTGCTGCTCGTCATTACGGCGATCATTATGATTAAATCCACTTGTTTTCAGCAGACGCACTCCTCCCCACTACCGACAACGCTCGATATTCCAATCACGTCACATCAATGGAATGACGAGGTTCGTGGATTTTCACGGCGCCTGAAAATGAATGACGACGGTGGTATCCCCCAGGTATGTCAGATCAATTTCCGAACCCGGAAGCGAAGGCAGGTAAATGTTCCCGCGTCACGAGTCGACGACACCCGTGCACAATGCGTGACCCGCGGAAAATCCTCGCGGCTTCACGCCGGCCGCGCACTACCTCGGCACGCCTTGCCGCAGGCTTTCCGGCGTATTACCCGCCGTATCCTGTGCATGCATATCGGCACCTTTCTCGGCAAGGGCATCCAGCAGATGATCCCGCTTGAAAAGCGCGGCATACATGGCGGCGGTCTGGCCCGCGTGATTACGCTGGTCCGGATGGCATCGAGTCGTCATCAAACGGCCGGCGATCGTAAATTCCCCTTTGAATATCGCCCCCATCAGCGCCGTGTTCCCGCGCTTGTCCTGAAGGCAAGGATCGGCGCCCGCCGCCAGCAGTTGCTCCACCGCTTGCCGGTGTCCATTGTAGGCGGCCAGTATCAAACCGGTATATCCGTTTTCATCATGGACATTCAGATCGTAGCGCGCGGCAATGAAATCGTTCAGGACTGGCTGATTGCCTTGCCGGGCCGCATCCAGAAAGTATTTTTTTAGCTTCGCCCGGACCATTTCGGGACTTTCTGGCGAGCCTTCCCTGGTCGCTTCCGCAGCAAATGCATGAGCCAATACCAGGTACATCAGAAGCGGAAGGACTATTTTTCGCATGTATCACCTGTCAAAACACGCCCCGCCCCGAGCAGCCAGCGCATCGACATCAGATCGTGCCGATGCGCTGGCTGCCGGGCTTCAATCAACGCGGGAGCGCCGCACGCCGTCAGTCGCTCAACTTCGCGGCCAGCGCCTGCACGCGCTTCAGATCGCCGTTCGCGACTTTCGTCAACCCGGTTCCGTAGTCGGCATCGGCCTTGTAGAAGTACGACAGGAGGATGTGCCGGCTTTCGTCGTCGGTCTTCGCGAGTTCGCCGCCAAGCGTGTTGATCAGGTCCGCCTGGTCTTTCTTGCTGAACGAGCGAAACAGTTCGCCTGCCTGCTTGAAGTTTTGTTCGGACCGGATCTTCGCCTGTTGCGTCGTGCCTTTCAGCGGCGTTTGCACGCTGCGCGCGGACGGTTGCTCGGCACGCATCTGCAGGCGGCTCGGCTGATAGTTCACGCTGCCCGATGCATGACCGGCGTTCATCGCGCCGTCCTGGTTGACGTTATTGACCGCCACGCGCGGCTTGTTCACCGGCAACTGCAGGCCGTTCGCGCCGACGCGGTACATTTGCGTATCGGCATAGGCGAACAAGCGGCCTTGCAGCAGCCGATCCTCGGAAGGCTCGATGCCCGGCACCAGATTCGCCGGCGCCATGGCCACCTGCTCCGTTTCCTGGAAGATGTTTTCCGGGTTCTTGTTGAGCACCATCTGCCCGATTTTTCGCTCGGGAACGTCCGGCCAGATTTTCGTCGCGTCCAGCGGGTCGAAATCGAACTTCGCGAGCTGTTCGGGTTCCAGCACCTGGATGTAAAGATCCCACTTCGGGAAGTCGCCCTTGTTGATGGCCTCGATCAAGTCACGGCTCAGGTAGTTGTAGTCTCGCCCCTGCATCTCCTGAACCTGCTTCGGATCGAGGTTCTTGATACCCTGCAACGATTTCCAATGAAACTTCACATAGCGCACGTCGCCTTTCGCATTGACCAACTTGTACGCATGCACGCCGTTTCCGTCCATCATGCGATAGCTGGCGGGCGTGCCCTGATTCGAATAAAGCAGCGTCAACGTGCGGGTCGATTCCGGCACGTGCGAGAAGAAATCGAACCGGCGCGCGTCGTTCGGCAGGTTCGTCGACGGGTCGGGCTTGGCCGAATGGACCATGTCGGGGAACTTGATCGCATCACGGATGAAGAAGGTCGGAAAATTGTTGCCGACCAGATCCCAGTTGCCGTCCGCGGTATAGAACTTGGTTGCGAAGCCGCGTGGATCGCGATCGGTTTCCGGGGAATACGCACCGTTGACCACCGTCGAGAAGCGCACGAACACCGGCGTCTTTTGCCCCGGCGTGAAAACCTTCGCCATCGTCAGGCTCGAAATATCTGCGAGCGCCGTGAATTCGCCACGCGCACCGGTGCCGCGTGCATGAACCACGCGCTCGGGAATCCGTTCCCGGTCGAAACGCTGCAATTTCTGCAGCAGTTGCACGTCCTGCAGAAGGGTCGGGCCATTGGGGCCCGCGGTCTGGGAATTCTGGTTGTCGCCGACCGGCGCGCCGTTGTCACGGGTGAGCGTCGACGCAACAACCGATTGCGACAGCACGACCATCGCCGCCAGTGCAATCAACGGTCGTCCAGCCTTGAATTCTTGGCTCGAAATTTTCATACAAACTCCTTAATTATAAAAAGCGATTAATTGATCTGAATCGTATTCGATCGCATCAGTCCATGTTTCAACACCATTGCGTATCAGTGGAAACCACCCTCCCCAATGCACTGGAGTCTGTATTTCGAGACTAATGGCACAAGTCCCCGTGGGCAATCAGACGCCCACGCAGAAGCATTGAGACACGTACTAATTCATCGTCGTTCGTTGCGCCGGCCTCGCGGCGGCGCGCCAGGATCACGCTCAACACGGCGCCACCGCGCGCGGCGCGCGCCGACTCAGCGCGGCATCGATCAGCGCAGCCAATTCGTCGAGCGCTTGATCAATCTCGGCCACGTCACCCCGCGCGCCCCGCTCCTCGAGACGCACGCAGGCCGCCATCACCTCGGCCTCGTCAATTATCGCGAATGCCCCTTTCAGCGCATGAAGGCAAGCCAACGCCACCGCGACATCACCGCCCGCCACCGTCGCGCGAATCGTTTCCAGCGACGCGACCACGTAGCCGAGTGCCTTGAGCCGATGCTTCTTTTCGTCACCTTCTGGCTTCCTTTGCCGGAATCATCCCCGACTCCGAGACCCGCTCTTCCACTTATCCTTCTGTCCGAATTCCCGGCGCCACTTCTCAGCGCCAGCAATGACAACAACCATCGAAATACTCGTCTTCCTCGATATCTTCGCCTTTCCGCAGAATACGTCGGACTGTTTTTGAGAAAACTCCCCAAAAGAGCAATACATTTTCAATGTATCTCGACTCAATCAATCTTCCATCCAATTACAGGATTCACATGCCGATTGACAACCCGACGAACCGAGGATTTCAGAACACCTATACGGATCCTTTCATTGAAAAGCACATCCAGGGCGGGGATCGCCCTGGCACCTCCCGGCACCGGATGCAACAAGACAATACGGCACTGGGAAGCACCCTGATGTCCAGGGGTGGCGCGACTCAGCTCGCACGCGACTATAAATCGTTCAAAGATACCGGAGCATCGAACTCCATCACGAAACAAGAAAACAAGAACCACTTGTTTTCTTACAGCAATCCTATTAATTTGGTTAATTACGATGCAAGCGGCAGGAAAAACAACGTAAAATCCAATAACATCGCCTTTGGAACAAATCCGGATGGGAAGATCCATCACCTCGACAACCAAAAATCCTATTCAAATAAAAAATTCAACGACAAATAGCACTCGTTGCGACAGGATTCGTTCCACGACCAACCCATCGTTCAGTCAGACGTGGAACGTCAGCTTGACCTGCCCCCTCAATGCGGCGCTGAGCCGCGGTGTAGCCCACGTCAAGCTTAATCCGCGTACCTCGAGGTGCGGCAGGTCCATGCATGATGTCTCGTTTATCGTCATTCGTTGGCCCCGACGTTGCGATAGCAAGCCAGGATCACGCTCAACACGGCGCCACCGCGCGCGGCACGCGCCGACTCAGCGCGGCATCGATCAGCGCAGCCAGCTCGTCGAGCGCTTGATCAATCTCGGCCACATCGCCCCGCGCGCCCCGCTCCTCGAGACGCACGCAGGCCGCCATCACCTCGGCCTCGTCAATCATCGCGAATGCCCCTTTCAGCGAATGAAGGCAAGCCAACGCCACCGCGACATCGCCGCCCGCCACCGTCGCGCGAATCGTTTCCAGCGACGCGACCGAGCTGCGCAGGAGGATGCCGTGGTGATCCGCATCCAG
>NZ_FPJP01000085.1:0-1232 GCF_900119325.1 Burkholderia sp. NFPP32
TCCTCCGAAAGATGTCGGGCTCGTTCAACAGTGTTGCCCGAGGCCCACTGTTCGACCAGCTTGCGCTGGCGGCTCGCTGACGCGAGCACGTAATCATTGATGGCCGAATGGAAAAATTCCTGGTCGCCTTCGGTCAGCTGCGCATAGCGCACCAGCGTGTCCATCGCGGCCGGAGTCGGTCGTTTTTTGCTCATGCTGTCGGTTCCATTCAAGTAACGGGGCGCCCCGGCTGTTGCGCGTAAACGTCAGCCCCTCGGGCGGCCAACCGATTTATGCAACGCCCAGTCGCGCTGCTACGCTGAATCGAATTCACCCAACTCGTCCGCAGCAATTTGCGAGGACCGGCAGGAGGGCAATTTTGAGTCAAGCAATTAAAACAATACAATCTATCAATATTGTTGTTTTATAGGTTTATTTTGATAGTTTCGATTTTAAAAATATTGACCAATATTGATTTGCGTTTTGCGGATTTGATAAAGCAGCAAGAGGGGCAAATCGCTTAATCAGATATTCGCTTGTTTTCATATGATAATTTCCTATGATTGGAGCTAGCACGAGCGGTTGACGTGCTTGGTGGACATGCCGACGCGTGGCTTCTCCGGAAAGCGACGGCAGGTGTTTCAATTTTCAATCTAATGTATGGAGGATGTCATGCGTCGGCAATTAAATGCTCTCGTTACGACGGCTGGCACCGTATTGATTCTGACAACCGCAATTTCCGCAATTGCGCAAGAGGTGCAGCAAGCACGCGCCCTTGATCCCGCAGAGGCTGCGGCCATAATGGCGACCGGGAAACACGCACCGACGGCATTCATGGCCGCTATCACGCATCAACAAACTGCCGTGCCGGTTCAGGTGTGCTTTACTTGTGGCGGCGACTGGCCGGTATTTGCCGGTGCTATCCATGCTGTAAACACAGGTAGCAATACCTTTGAACGGGGTAGCGGCTGCTCGGGCGGGCTTGCCGCGTCAAATGATACGGATCCGTTCATCTGCACCAGATAGACGTAAAAATAAGATATTTTTTCATTATTATAATATCTGTCCAATTCAGAACTGTAAGGTCGACTATTTCAAATGGGGCGGCGCAATGGCGAAATTGTTGCATAAATCGGTTAGCCGCCCGAGGGGCTGACGTTTACGTGCAACAGCCGGGACGCCCCCCCCTGTTACTAAGATTTCGGAAAGAAGTGTCACATAGAGGCGTACTGACATTCGGGCTGGCGAAAGAA
>NZ_FPJP01000040.1:0-28745 GCF_900119325.1 Burkholderia sp. NFPP32
GCTGTTTCTTCGGTGCAATGCCGTTCTACCATATCCCGCCCCAGTATCTGAGCGCGCACCGCGCGCGTCTCCAGTCGCCCTACGGGCTCCTTGCTACGCGCGCAATCTCATCCCCCATCATCGCGATTGGCTGTCGCTTTCTCATATTGCGCAACATATCGTGCCGCCGCTATCTAACGCCGCCCAAAAAGCGCGGATTTGGACCGCCATCGACACCGAAGACACCCCAGGCCTAAATCGCCGTCAATCAAGCTGCGGCAGGCGCCCAGCGATGCGGTAGAAGCGCGTACTGCACAGGCAAACCAGATACGCGGTCTCCTTAGCGAATTCGGACTTGTCGTCCCGCAAGGGATTTCGCACATTGGCCGGCGGGTACCGGAGTTGATTGAGGATGCCACCAGCGAGTTGACGGGATCGTTCCGGCTGCTGATTCAGCGCCTGATCGAACATTTGAAAGAACTTGATCGCCAGGTCGATGGCGGTCCAGGTGGGGGCGTCCATCCCATTAGTTCCGACTTTATCTCCCCCCTCGGTCGTACAGTTCCTTAAATCGGTAGAAGCTGTCGCGCGTGTAACCCATCACGCGGCAGGCCCGACTGGCGTTGCCGAGTTGCCGAGTTGCCGCGCCAGCTCGAGCATGCCGACCTTGGCGCGGATGACCTTCTGTTCCTGAGTCATGGCGGACTCCTTGCTGTTTGCGGCGCGCATTGCCGCTACGGGCTACGCCCTCCGCGCCAATGCGCGCCAGCATGAGAAGCCAACCACTGTCAGATTTAGTCTAGTTCACTGCAGCTTACGGGTTCAATCCGGCAACAGTCCAGATCTGCGGCGCGACCGGTGCATACGACACCGCCGTAGGCAACCTGCCCCAGACGTCGCGGCCAAAACGGTTATAGCCGTACTTGTTGTAACCTTTGCTGTTAAATCCATCCACGAAGTATCCTTGTGCGTTGTAGCCCGTCCAGTAGTAACCGTCGCGATTCATGCCGTCCCGGTCGTAACCGCCCTGATCGTAGCCGTCAGCCCCATAAACTGCGGTATAAGGCTTGGCGCCCACTGGAGGCAGTACCGACATGCCGTTACGGTCGACCCCGGCCTTGTTGTAACCGTTGCGGTCGTAACCGCCGCGGTCGAGGCCATACTGGTCGTAGCCGTCTGCACCGTAGACAGCGGAGTAAGGCGGGACAAACGCCACCGGGTTCTCACCGCCGCCCGGATTACCGGTCCCCGGCCGGGCCACGCCATTGCGATCGAAGCCCGCGGCGTTGTACCCGTCGCGACCGTAACCATCCTTGTCAAAACCCTGGGCATTGAAACCGTAGCGGTCATAGCCCTGGGCGTTGAAGCCCTGACGGTTGTAGCCACCTCGGTCAAAGCCCTGGGCATTGAAGCCGTCGCGGCCGTAACCGTCCCTGTCAATACCCTGAGCATTGAAACCGTAGCGGTCATAGCCCTGGGAGTTGAAGCCCTGGTGATTAAAACCGTCCCTGTCAAAACCTTGGGCGTTGAAACCGTCCTTGTCGAAACCGTTGCGGTCGAAACCATTTCTGTCATAGCCGTACTGGTCGTAGCCATCCGCACCGTAGACAGGAACCGTCGGACCATTCGGCCCTGAACCGGTCGTGACCTTGCCCCCATTACTGATCAACCAGTTCGGCGCATCAAGCGCGCCCTCGCGCACCTCCGCACTGTTGTGTCCAGTCACCTGCGCCTGCGTGCGCGCGACAGCGCGGCCCGTAACCACCACCTTGTCGCCCGACAGAATAATATTGTCGCCGTCCAGCCTTGCGTTGTCCGCTACCCGCAACGTGACGTCCTTGCCCGGCCCGGCCGCGAAGATACTAATACCATCCGCGTTTATCGTTCCGTCCACCAGCGTGTCATTGCTGGAGTTCACGCTGAGGTTCCTGGCGTTGATCGACCCGCCGAGATGGGTTTCCGTACCATCGCCACCACCGTTGACGAACACGTTGCCGCCGACCTGACGTACGCCGAATCCAGGAAACTCCACGTCAACGCCGCTGGCGTCGATCGAGCCGGTGTTGCGGATGGCCTCGCCCCGCGTGCCGCGCCCACCCGTGGCGCTCAACAGCACCTCACCTGCGTCCACCTTGATCGCCCCATCGTTGGCCACCAGACCGTCAACAACCGTGGCGCTCGGAATACCACGGCTGGCACCGTCAGTGATAAGGCCTCCCGTCGAGCGTGCCTCGCTTGCATCAACAATGTTGCTCGCCACGAGATTCACGCGTGCCAAGTCTGCGGTTCCCGAACCGCCGCGGGCGATGATCTTGCCCGTCGCACCGTTGATCACCTGGCTGCCAAACAGGCTGACGCCCGCCGAGCCGGCGGTGATCGTGCCATCGTTGACGACCGCCGCATCGGCCGCGCCGGACACCTTGCGAAACGCTAGTGGCGCCGCGCCACCGAGCGTACGCATGAAGTCATTATCGCGTACGTCGAGTGTCGACAGAACGACACCGTTTGCGTTGACCGAGCCGGTCTTGCCCACCACCACACCGTTCGGGTTGACGACGAAGACCCGACCGTTCGCGTTCAACGCGCCGTCGATCTGCGTGCGACTGGCAGAGTTCACGCGGTTCAGAATCACCGACTGTGCAGTCGGCTGGTTGATCTGCACCCGCTCGCCGTTCGCAATGTCGAAGTTGTTCCAGTTGACAATCAGGCGATTGCTCTCCTGGTTGATCGTGGTTGTCGTGCCGCTGGTGCCGATCGTGCCGGTGCCAGCAGCGACCTGGCCCACGCCGACGGCACCCGCGTGGCCTGCGATCAATAGCGGAATCAATGCCGCGAGCGGCTTGAGCCGTGATGCCTGAGTCTTCATTACGGATATGGTGCTCATCAGAGCGTTCTCCTTTAAAGCTTCAAAACAAAAAACGTCGACGCATTTGCGTCGATCAATGTGTCCGGCTACGCATCGGCATGCGTATGCCCAGACCCTGTTGACCCTCGCGCACCTTCCTGCATCGCGCAAAGGTCCTGTTCAGAAAACGAGCATTGCGCTGATCCACGTCTGACCGGCCTTCGATGTCGGCTGCCCTGCCGGCGACGCGCCGATGCGCCACGCCTCGCTCAGGCTCACCGCCACTTTCTGGTTGTATTGATAGCTCAGCCCGATTCCTGCCGACTGCACAGTAAATGTGTTGGCTGCACCGTCTAGCGAGCGATCCTTGTTGATCTGTCCTCGGCCGTAGTCGTAGAACGTGCTCACCGATAGCCCCGGAACCGGATCGATCTGCCGGCTCAGCGCGACCTGCACGAGTGCGCCGCGATCGACGCCCGGCAGTTCAGGGCCATACCCACGCACGCCCTGCGCACCGCCTATCGACATCTGCTCCGAGCCGTCCAGATGCCGGCTCGCCAGTTGCACGCTGCCCTTGACTGACGCGGTGAACCCCGCCACGACCTTTTGCGCATATTCGAAATTGCCGCTGAATCGGGTGAAGCGACCCGCAGTTGGAAATTCCTCGTCGTCGAACAGCCCCAATTCCCGCTGCGTCAGCGAGCCGGTCTGCAACGCGGCGTCGAACTGCACGGCGTTCGGTTGTCCCGCGAAAGTGCCCTGCTTCGAACCGGATACCCTGATGCCGCCTACCACCGACCTGCGTTTCGAGTCGATGTCAAAAAATCCGTCGCGCAGGCGCTTGTAATCGAGCGTCGTGCCGACAGTCAGACTGGCATCGTCCCGGTCGATAAGTGGCTTGTTCACGTAAATGCCTGCCACATCAGCCGCGCCGTTACCGTCGAACACGTCCTGATTGGGTCCACCCTGACGGTATTGGAGGCGCGTATACGATGCGCCCGCGCGCACACCGCTATAGCCCAGAGGGATTTCATAGGACAACTGCCCGATGACGGTATTGCCGCCCGCGCTCGCATGGTCCTGCCCCCAGCGGGGGGCGTAGAACGCCACGCCCTGTAACCGGTCGCCGATCCCGAGCGGGCTGTTTATTGCCAGCTGCGCGCCGGCGCGATTACGTCCAGAGCTCGCCGATCCCGAGTTGTCCACGACGAGCGCGCCCTGAACCCGTGCATCGGGCTTGGCCTGAAGCTGGACGTCGGTCGTGCCTACCGCCTCTCCGGGCGACAGCGACGGTCGCGCCTGCGCCACCCCGGGCAGCGCCTGCATCTGCCGTATTGCCTGTTCAAGCTCATTAAGCGTTGGCGCTTCACCCGTCCGGTTCGTCGGCAGGTAGTGCTCCAGCACGGCCGTCGATACGAGTGAAGTGTTGTCGAGCGATACCTTCTCGATGCGCCCACGATGGATCTCAAAGCGCACCGTGCCGTCGTTGACTTCCTGTGGCGGCAGCGTCGCATAGGCGAGCACGTCGACTTCGCTGCGCAGCAAGACGTTCAGCAGCGTGCGCACACGCGCGACTTCCGAAAAGCTCAATTCACGCCCCTCAAAGTGTGCGAACAGTTTTCGCACATGAGTGGCGGCAGGCTCCGGGAGGGACTCATCCACGACGAAGCGCTGCACATGCACGTGCGGCTCCGCGCGTTGCGGCGCCCCAGGCGTCTTCGACGGTGCGTTATCCTCAGCGTCGATACTGTCGCCTGGTTTGCCCGCAACACTGGGCGTCAGAAGCTGCTGGTTCTGACGCAACAGGGTGCCGGCAGTCGTACCTGGGGGCATCGGCAAGCTCTGAGCATGAACAGGTTGCGGAAGCGAGAAGAATGAAAGACCAATGAGGCCAGCAAGCCCTATGCTGCATTTGCGCAGCACAATCGGGCCTTCGATGTTTTTCATGGGAAACCGAAAAAATTTAGGTGCTTAAAAAGTCACACGACAATCGTTAGTCGACCTATGAACAAAGATATGACGACGAAAATCGATATTTTTTATCGGGATAAGCGGCCATCTGTTTTAAGCCGTCAGACAATCAGACTGATCCGAAAGTAGCGTGAAAATGCGGAGCCATGGCGATTGCACGAAGATCCTTACCCGCCAGGCATTTCGGCGCGATAGCGGTCTCTGGCACTGGCCTTGAGACGGCGATCTTTCAGTCCGACTTTGGCCTTCGTATCGCGTTCGAGCAGATTCAACGCGATGCGGCACAGGATCACGAAGTTCTGCGCGGCGTTATCCACGCCCCCCCCCCCCCGGCACTAGTCTTCGCCAAAGGCCATATCGATCGATCAGTGGAGGTTATTCTCAATGTGCCAATGGGCACGCACATGGGTGAGGTGTGCCGCATCGGCCGGCAGGCTGCAGACGTAGTAGCGGCGTTCGATGGTGACGATCGCCCCCTTGAGCTGCAGGGCGTCGAGCAGTTCAGGGATCACCGTGATCTCGTTGGATTTTTCCGCTGTGCGCACCTGACTCAGTGCCATGCCCAGCCCGCCACCGTAATGGCGCGCTCGCCGCGTTGCGTGAGCCACGCAAGGTCCTGCCGTCAATCGCCACGACCTGCCCCCGGCCAGTGCCGGGAACGGACCGCTCATCCAGCGCTTGGAGCATGCTTCGCACTGCTTTTGATTGAGCGCCGCGAACACCCGTCCGAAGGTGTCACGAGAAGGGATGCCCTGCACGAGCGGGATATGCCGGCGCTGCCAATCCAGTTTCGCCTCGCCCCACATCTCGATGGCAACCCGGTCTCCCTGTTGGCACGCGCAGGATATCGACCGCGTCGGACCCGGTATACGCTCTTCGTGCTGTCCGGCAGTCGCAAATGCTCAATACAACATTTCAGACACGTCCCACCCCCGTGTATTCGTGGTCCGATTCCGTCCCCGATGCCTGGACCAGTAAACTGCATCCATCAAGCAATCCTGACGAGTAGCACACCGCCTCGTCCCGAGCACGAATTCGAGCGCATACGAACAGCATCCGCTTTTGACGCATCGATTTTTGGCACATCAACTATTTTCGATCCGTCATTCTTATGCAGACCTATCGTGTTAACCAAGCAGGCGGGAAGGGTTCCGCCTCTGTCACCATTGCCAATCGACGCCGGAAAATCGCCAGCCTGACCGCGCGAGCATCCGTCCGCACCCTTGTCATATGCGGCGCGCTTGCCATTCCGGCACGCGGTTTGTTCGCCTCCCTACAGCCCCCTTCGACGCCTCTTCGAGGCCAGCCGACGCTCGGGAACGTGGCCGCCCCGGCATGGCCTTCTCCGCCCTCCGCGGCCACGACGACGCCGAGCTGGATCGAACGCCAATCGAACCGGCCGATCGATTTTTCCGCGGCGGCGCAGAATCTCGCGCTTGCTCGCGATGCCGTTCGATCATTGCAAGCGTCGGACGACGTCATTTCTTTCAGGCCGTCTGACTGGAGCACATTCCGGAACGAACTGCCGACGGCACCGATTCGGTCGCATACGTCCCGCCAGACACAGGATCCGGTCAAGCTCTCCGCCCCCCCATCCGACGACAAGCAAGCGCGTGAAAATAAAACCTGCACGCAACGATCGCAACGACTCGAGCCCCGCGTCGTCGCGCTGGCGTCGATCATCAAGCCCATTGCACGCCGCTATCAAGTCGATCACGCGCTGTTGATGGCGATCATCCATGTTGAATCGCATGGCAACCCACAGGCGATCTCCTATCGCGGCGCGATGGGATTGATGCAAATCATGCCTCGTACCGGCGCATACTACGGCGCACGCGATCTCTTCGACAAACAGCAGAACATCACCGCCGGCGCCCGATATCTTCGCGCGCTCACGATACGGCACGGTGGGCACACCGACCTCGTCATTGCGGCCTATAACGCGGGCAGCGGCACGATCATCAAACATGGCGGCCGCATTCCTCCGTATCCCGAAACGCAGCGGTACGTGCACAAGGTAGCGTCATATCGCGCCGCATATTGCGCACTGCCGGGTTGAGCATGGCTGTTCGACATTCTCCGTTTCATTGATGCACGCGAAATAGGTTGGCGGGGCACGGTGCGGCTATTGGCCGCCTGTCACCGTGATCAGATACGAGCCTCCCGCCGAAACGATCCACGCATTGTTCGCATTTGCCGCGTCCATGGCCGGCAGCCCGGTCGTCTGCGTCGGCGTATTCTGCGCGGCCCAACTGCTGCCCGCGTCGCCGGTGCGGAAGATGAATCCGGTCTCCGTGACGATCCAGCCTACCGATGGGCTCACGAACTTGACCGCGACGATCGACTCCGACGTCGGAGCGGCGCCCGTCACCCAGGTCGCCCCGCCATCGGTCGTTTGCATCAGCGTGCCCGACAATCCGACCACCCAGCCATGCAGCGTATCGCTGAAAGACACATCGGCCAGCGCGATCCCGTCGGGCGCCCGGAATACCGTGCTCCAACTCCGCCCGCCGTCTTCGGTACGCATTACATAACCGCCTGTGCTCACCACCCAGCCGTGATTGACATCAACGAAATCCACGCGTTTCAGCGCGGGTTTGCTGCTGTCGCTGTTTTGCACCGCCCACGTCGCCCCACCGTCCGTCGTCGCGACGATGCCTTCGCCCTGCCCCACCGCCCAGCCATGCACCGGATCGGCGAAACGAATCGCGGTCAGTCCGAACGGCGCGCGGGTCGGTATGGGATTCCAGTTCACGCCCCCGTCGGTCGTCCGCAAGACCTCACCGTTGCGGTTCAGTACCCAGGCATGGTCGTTGTCGACCGCCGAGACCCCCACCTGCCCCGCCGGAGCGGTCAATTGCGACGTCCACGTGATACCGCCGTCCGTCGAATGGACCACACCGCCGTTCTCCCCGACGATCCAGCCACTGCGCGCATTTGCAAACGAAACCGCATTGAGTGCGGTATTGCCGATCGGCAGCGCCGGCGCGATGCACCAGCCCGCGCCGCTCGCCTGTCCCGCACACACCAGATCTTCGACGGGGCTCTTGTCCGCCACGTAGAGCGTCATCGAGCCCGTGGCGCTGCCTGTCTGCGGATCGTCTACCGTGACGCTCACCCGGTGCTGGCCCTGCGCAGCGTAGGCATGAAACGGCGCGGCCTCCGTGCTCGTCGTGCCATCGCCGAAATCCCATTGATAGGCAAGCGGATTACCCTCGGGATTCTCGACGCTGGCCGAAAAACCCACCGCTTCCCCCACGACGGTTTCGAGCGGCCCGTGCACCACGACCGAATGCGGCGGCTCCAGTGGCAACACGATGACGGTTGCGGCCGCCGAGGCACTGTTGCCGCGCGCATCCGTCACGGTGAGCGTCGCGGTGGCCTGCTGGCTTGCATTGAGAAAGGTGTTCTGGACCACCTGTCCGGCGGCGGTAAACGTATCGCCGCTGAAATGCCAGACGTAGTCCAGCGCGGAACCGTCAAGCGATTGGGAAAAGCCGACGAACCGGGCCGGTGTATTCAGCCGCACCACGCCCGGCGCCAAAATGGACGGCGGAGATGGCGGCCCTTCCGGCACGGTCGTGCCGGTTACCGCCAATTGCGTGGTGGCGGACGCGCTCGCACCCGCCTGATTGGTGGCGAGCACGGTGATGGTGAAGGTTCCCGCGGAGGCGTACGTATGGATGACCCTTTGGCCCATCGCCGTCGCCCCATCGCCGAAATTCCAGCTATAGGTCAGCATGTTGCCATTGGGATCGACGGACGTCGCTTGCATCCCTTTTGCGACCCCGACCAGCGCCTGGCCCGCGTCGACTACGATCCGCGGCGCCGAAGGTGCGGTGGCGCTCGCCTCGACGATCACCTGCGAGGTTGCGAACGCCTTTTGTCCGCTTCCGTCCGTCACGCTGAGGGTAACCGCGAAGGTTCCGCTTGCCGCATAGGTGTGGGTGGCCTCGGCACCCTGCGCGGTGGCGCCGTCCCCGAAGTCCCACGAATACTGGATAGTCCGCCCCGAACCGCTGCCGGCAAAGCTCACCGCCTGCCCGACTGACGGCATCACCGGCGAGATGGACTCGATCCGCGCAGTCGGGACTGGCGTGGCGCCGCCCTCTCCCGAGCCTGGCCCCGTTCCGGATCCGGTTGTCGACACGCCGTTGCCGCAGGCGGCAATCAACGTTGCGGTGGCCGTCGCGCAGAACCAGCGTACGACGCATTTCACCCGCCCTGCCGCATTTGGGAACATGTCTGCTCCTGTTCTGGTGTTCGAGCCCGTCGATATGAATTGCGTTGCGCAATCCAGTCTAGTCACTCCCCCTTTGTTTCCCCAAATTCTGCCATGAGGAATTTCACCCGATGGGCCAAGCGCGGCGGATTCCTTGCGATCGCCAGGTTCACCAAGGCGACCCGCGCCTTTAATCGATCGTACGAGAAGGAACCTGCAGGGTAATTTCCGCGCGGCAAGGCCTCATCCCCTGAGCCGGGCCCGCCGCGTTCCGTCAAAAGGGTATTCGCGATGCTCCACGGATCCACCACTGCCATCTGTGCGGGCGCGCACAGATGGCGCCACATGAATAGGATGCACACACCGATATCCGATCTCTTGTCATACGTCGTTGCGCATTCCTCGAACAAGCGGCGCACCAGTTCGAACACCATGCACACCATACTTCGCACCATACAAGTCAGCGCTCTTTTGTCCTGGTGGAAAAGCGCCTTCGAATCACGATCAGCCTTCCGCCGCAGATCGATCCAGGCTTTCAATTGAAAATTTCCATGAACGATGACTATTCACTTGTTCGCCAATCCATCACGCGCTGCGCGTGATTCTCTCGCGGAAGCGCCGATGAACACGCCAGAGAATGGAATGCAGACAGGCCCGCTGAATCACGGCGCCGGCGTGGACGCTCTGCAGGAGCGTTCGTCCCGGGCAACCGGAGGCCCCCTTTTCGGACTACGCGATAGTGGCGCAACGCAACAACGTGTTCCCCGTGTGTCCGCCGGCATCAGTTCGCGCCGGCAGATTTTCGAGAACTCGTGCGGCGCCGCGAGTCTCCTTGTGATCGCGAAGGAACTCGGTGTCGAGAAGATGCCGGCTTTCCGGGGAGCACTCAGTTCCGCCGGTGACGGCAAGCTTGCATTGAACGGTGCGTCCGAACACGATCTTTTCATGATCACGAGCGGGATGACCACGCATCGGCGTCATGCGAATAGTGTCGTCAACGCCGGTTATTCGATGCCGCAGCATTTGATGTTCGCGGCGCGATTGCTCGGGCTAGAGGCGGACATTCACCAACAGCCGGGCATGATGTCCGCGGCGCTGAACAGGTTATACCCCGATGTCAGGAGTGGTCTGTCGCCCGACACGGTCATCAAGACGTCCGCGCCACGGCTGCGCGACGGCGAATACGAGATGAAGGCGCTCGCCGTGACGATTGGGGGGATCCCGGCCGGGCTCCACTGGGTGGTGCGTCGCACCGACGGTAGCTTCATGGACCCGGCGACGGGCAAGAATGCGGCGACTTTCGACGCAATGCGGCAAAACATGCGCGCCGAAAGCATTTCGTTTGCCGGATACCGGGATACACGAATATCGCTCGTCTTCCGTCGGGGCGATGCGAGGTGAAATGGTCTCCCCTGCCATTACTTGATAGAAACGCCCATCAGTTGTGCCGTCGTTGAAGGCGCCGATTTCCAGCCACATCGTTTCCGTCGCGAGCAATTTTCAGCGGAATTCTTGCCCGTCGCCTCTTGAACTATTGCGAAGCAGGTATCGGCTCCGAAATTGCATATGCAAGCTTGGATCGCAAGCGCGATTTGCCATTGCCATAGCGAATATCATCGATTTTCCACTCTCCGGATTCTTTCTTTAAAATGAGCTTGCTGATCAAGCTCGACGTGGTTTCGCCAACCAATATGTAGTCAATTTTAATTTCCGGGCGATTTCGCGTGCCGGAAATTGATCTAAACAGACAATCGGACACGGAATCCGGAGCGCCTTTCCAGTCCACGCCATCGCCCATGGCGGGCTTGCCTCCGGTTGCAGCTTGTACCGCTGCGCTGCGGGCCCAAGCGAGGTCGATCAGATTCGCCAATGCCGAGGTAACGACCTTCCGATAGACTTCGGGGCGATTCCCGGGAGCCACGGATTCCTTAGGATCCGCCTTGGAAGTGCTGATTGTGCTGCAGAATCTCGCAACGACCTGCTCGGCCTCGCGTTTAGATAGCGCAGACGAAGCCCACGTGGGGCTTGAGTTCAAAATAAATATGGCGAGGCCAAGCGAAATGAAGCCTGTCGTCCTATGCATGGTAGATGGTTCTCTTCCAAAAATCAGCGTTCTGAGCTACCACCTCAGACCGGCCTTGCCATGTTCGTTCACGTCGTGAATCTGAAGAACGTTTTTGGCTAGATCGATGCCGATGGTCATAATCTTCATGGTGGACGCTCGCATTCAGTTCAGGTGGTTGACCTAGCACTCACCACTTTGGCACATCGATGCCGTTGTGTGGGGGTCCATTCTATTAACGCCTTCTCGACCGTATCATCGCCGTCAAGTGCGAAGCAGCCACCGCCCGGCGCCGCTGAACCGCGCACGTCACGTTCATACCCCTGGCCGATACCCGATGCATGCGAATAGCGTGCACCGCCGACCCAGGTATTTCCGTTGTCGGACGGCGCCAACTGCAGATTGAGCCGCGACAGCCTTGCGCACCGTGCATTTGGCTCGCACTGCACAACTTCGCTGTCGATTGGGCCGGGCTGCTCCCGCTTGCAAGACGGACGCGATCCGCTACGTCTAGCGACCTGCATTTGAAAACGGCCGGACCTGCAATCCGGACGTTATTCTGGCCAGCACCAACTGCAACTGACAGCGCGCGCAATCCAGGATTATCTGCAACTGAGTCTGCATTCAGCGGCGCGAACCTGCATTTCACTGTCACGTGCCAACATGATCTGCAACTGACGAAACTTGTGGCGCTTTCATGCCTTGATCTCAATCCCCCGCTTTGCAGGTACCTTTTGATTCGGCAAGAAGGGTCGGCATCAATTCCTGAGCGAGGTGCCGGGATAGAGGAACCTGAAATTTGGCGCCCAGAACGTCTTGTATCGTTGCTGTGGAAATCGGCCTGCCATTGATAATCAGGGTCATTTTTTGATGCAGAGAGGCACGGGACACGCTCTCCATGCGGGTCGCCGCCACTTCGTTCAACGTAACGTTGAGTGTGACTATGTCGGGGTGGTCGGAATTCTCGTACTGCAACGTTAGACTGGCTTCCATAAAGTCGCATGCGGAAGACCAATTGACTTCCACTGCCTGGCACGAAATCGCACTACAGATCGCAGGTAGGATTAGCAGTCGGTTCCAGCGCATTCTCATACCTTTCTAGTCCAATAACTGATCATTTGATGGATGCCGCTCAACTGCGAACCCGATATCGCTGGGAATATTGCAAATGCATCCAGCAACAGCCTCCATCTTTCAATTGACCCTGCCTCGTTTTCGCGTACAGCAACTCATGCAGCGCTCAACCTGACCTTGTACTCGACGAGGGTGAGGTAGTCGATCGAGGTATGCAGGCGTCACCTATTGTAATAGCCTTTGACCTGGCTTCAATCACCCCGAATCCCCCACCGCCGATCTCCGACGCATGACCTGCGCCAACGACGCCTCCTCCTTTCCGCACGAACTTGGGCTCCCGCCCCTCGATAAATATCGGACCAGTCTCATGCATGTACGGACACGTCATCTCGGAAAAAATTTTCATATCCCTACAATTCTTTCACCGGAGTCAACACACTTGATTCGGTGGATTTTCGTCCGATGCACTCCTGCTTCTTAACCCCTAAACAGCGCTCGCGCATCGGGGAAATGCAGGTTCAACCTTTACTTTACATTCGTATGAATAAAAAAATCTATCTGGCAATCGCATTGCCCACGCTGCTCACCTGCAGTGCTGCCGCCTTTGCGCAAACGTCCGCGACCCTCGTCGTTAATGGCACGATCACTCCGCCTGCGTGCAACATCTCGCTCCCCAGCGGCACCATCGTCGATTTCGAATCGCGCTCATTCAGCACACTGAACGTTGACGGCACCAAGATCGATCCAAAAACCGTCGATATGAACATCAGCTGCGAAGCACCCACACGGGTCGGCCTCGCCATCACCGATGACAAGGCCGCTACGAAGATCGCCAAGGCCGATGTTGCCAGCAATCGCTGGGCCCATACCACGCCCAACGACAGCTACGTCTTCGGCCTCGGCACAACCGGCAACTCAGCCGAAGGCGGCATCAAGATCGGCGGCCTCATGCTCGGTTTCGCCGGAGGTACTGTCAATATCGAGACCGCAGGCGGTTCAGCGGAAGCTGGTGTGATCTACACCACCGACCACACCACCACCGGCAACTGGTCGTCCGATACGACGCTCAAGCAATACTTCTCCCCGTCCCAGACCTATTCCTGGGCCACTAGCGGCACCTTCACTCCCACGCCGATCACAAACGTCGACGGCAACATTTCGATTACTCCGACCATCGCTAAGTCCGTGACGCTCCCGACTACCGACAAGATTGAGTTCGATGGCAGCATCACGTTCAACTTGGTCTACCTCTGATCATCAGGAATACATACGAACATGAAACTTCATCAATTCATCGCACCGGCCGCCGCGCTCGCACTGCTCGGCGTCACCTGTTCAGCCATGGCCCAACAAACCTCCGCCACGATCGAAGTCCGCGGTGAAATCACCCCGCCGGCATGCAACATCGGCTTCGACCGCAACGGCGAACTCACGTTCACGCGTGCGTTCAATGCGCTCGACGCAGGTGGGACCAAGCTCGAATCGCAGAATATTGACATGAACGTCAGCTGCGAAGCGCCGACCCGCGTCGCCGTGAAGCTCACCGACGCAAAGGCCGCCTCGAAGATCGCCTACAGCGACGTCTCGTCCTCGGCATGGGTCGACGCCACGGCGGCCAGTAACTGGTCTGGCTCCATCTTTGGCCTCGGCACGACGCCGGACGGCGAAAACAATCCACAGAAGATCGGCGGTTTTATGATCCAGGTGCCTAGCGGTGACGCAACCGTCGATAACCAGCCAGGCAAAATGGCGGGGCTGCAGGCTAACGATACGCTGTATTACTCCGGCCAGTCTTTTAGAGATTCGACGCTAGCGACCGAGAACGACGGTATCAGGAACGGCTACACCTTCTATACGGGCGGTTGGCGAGGCAGCGGGACGGTTCCGGTCGCCTTTGAGACTGCCGCCACTACGCTGACGGTCACGCCGACCATCACCAAGCCGGCGAATCTGCCGGCCGGCGACGAAATCCAACTCGACGGCCAGGTGAACTTCGAACTGCGCTATCTGTAATGCGATCCTGCGGCATGTGTCGATCGACACATGCCGCTCTCCGCTGCTTTTCATTTTTCACCTCGATCAAATTGCTGATTGAAGGCATGTCGCCGATTATCAATCACCTTATTGATTATTTCCACCACTACCAATAGCATAAAAATAAAATCCAATCTGGATGTAGCAATTCATGATGCATCCCTAATCACCTATCCAATCCTGTGAATCCAGTTCGGATTCGCCCCCCTCACGCCCCCTTGATACCGGCAAATCCCATCCGCCGACGACCTCGCCTATCGAAAGATCAGGCGTATTGTCGAACCGGATCGACACACGTCCTCGCCTCACTGCATCAAGCGTTTCAAGCACATCACACAGCCCTCCCCATCCACACATCGCTTATTAAGGGTGCGAACAAAATAACTCTCCGCCGGAAAAATCGGACCAGTCCTATCACTCACGGGACCTGGTCGGATCGTCATTTCCCTGCCCGCCCATACAATTACCACATCGAGACAAAACGACACTTTCATCTACTGATGACGCCTAATAATTCGATATTAACCATATCGAATCGACAACCTCTCAAACAGGAAAACTCGAAAATGAAATCACTGAATAAATTCAAATGGATTGCCCCCTTCTCCCTGGCGGCTTCGGCAGTGCTCGGCCTGACGCAGGCTCACGCGGGCGGCCCGCTTCCCGAAACGTCGGTCGTGCTCGTTCGCGAATCGGAAGGCGGCGGCAGCATCAAGATCACGAACACCGAGCCGACGCCGATCCTGCTGATGACGACGATCGAGAATATCCCCGAAGACGAGGAAAAGCTCGTGCTCGCGACGCCGCCGGTTGCACGCGTCGAACCCGGCGAAACGCAGCTCGTGCGCTTCATCATGACGGGCTCGGCACCGCTCGACAAGGAACGGCTGAAGCGCGTGACGTTCGAGGGCATTCCGGAAGTCAGCAAGGGCAGCAACACGGTGCGGATGACGGTTCGCCAAAACCTTCCGATGCTGATCCTGCCGAAGGGCGGCAAGTCCGAACGCGCACCGTGGACCAAGCTGACCGCCCACGTCGAAGGCGGCGAACTCGAATTGCGCAATCCGAGCAGCCATGTGGTCCGTCTCGATCAGACCGTCACCGTGATGCCGGGCGACTACTCGGTGACGCTGCCGAAGTCATACCTGCTGCCCGGCGAGTCCGTTCGCGCAGCCGCCAAGGCGCCGCTCGATCCCTCGCAGGCAACGACGGCCCGGATCTACCCGGCCACCGTCTACGGATACATGGTCAACAACCACGATCTGTCGATTCGCTAACAGGCCCCATTCACGGCGGTCCCGCACCCCGCCGCGCCTCGTGCGCGGCAACCATTCGCGCCATCATGTCCGACATCCGCTTCGATCACCAGCCTCGCCTACCCGCGCTCACCCGCTGCGCCACCCTCGTGGTGGCGGCGTTCGGCGCGATCGGCAGCGTCGATGCCGCGGAGTCGACGTTCGATCCCGACGTGCTGCGCGCCCGCGGCATTGATCCCGCCATCGCCGAGCGCTTCAAGTCGTCTGCCCGTTTCATCGGCGCCAACACGCCGATCGATCTCGTCGTGAACGGAAGAAAGATCGGCCGGGTCAACGCGACGTTCGACGATGACGGCCGCCTGTGCATGGACACCGCGTTCCTTCAATCGGCACACCTGAAGCCTGTCGACACCGCATCGGATGCCGGCGCGGCCGACATGGCCGCCGAGACCGCGCGCGCGGTCTCGCCCGCGTGCCGCGCATTCGTCGACGCGTATCCGACGACGATCGTGCGTCTGAATCCGGCACAGCAGACGGTCGATATCGTCACGCCGCCGGAAGCGCAGGCGGCGCGCGAGGTACAGAGCCGCGAATTCGGCCAGCATGGCGCCGCAGGCATCCTGAACTACAGAATGCTCACGACCCACAATCGCTACGCGAGCGGCTCGAGCCAGTTCGTGCAAGCATCGACCGAAGCCGGATTCAACTACAACGGCTGGATCGTGCGCTCCCAGGATTATTTCTCGGCGCGCAACGGCACCCAGCAATGGGATCACCTAACCGCCTACGCACAACGCACGTTCGACCGCTACGGGTCGGTCGTCCAGTTCGGCCAGATCAACACGCAAGGCGAGATCGTCGGCGGCGTGCCGCTCGACGGCATCCAGTTATTCCCGGAACAGGCGCTCGCGCCGCAAACCACCGGGCAATCGCTGATCCAGGGCATCGCAAACTCGCAGGCGCGCGTCGAGATTCGTCAGAACGGCATCCTAATTCATTCGACCGTCGTCCCCCCGGGCCCGTTTACGTTGTCAGACGTGCAGTTGACGTCGACCACGCGCGACGTGACGGTCACCGTCATCGAAACCGACAACTCGCAGCACCAGTTCGTCGTGCCGGCGGCGGCGCTGCAGCAGGTCAATATTGAACCGCCGACCGGCCCGAGCTTCGCGATCGGCAAGGTGCGAGGGATCGAGGGCGACACCGATGGGCAAATCTGGCTCGCGAGCGCGACCTACGGCCTTTCACTCGGCAAGCAGGCAAACCTGACCGGTGCTGCGACACTCTCGAACGGCTACCGCGCGGTCGGCAGCCGAATCGATACGCTGCCGTGGTCAGGCGCAAGCTTTAGTGCGCAGGTGACGGGCGCCGACGACCGGCGCGTCGGCGAACGCGGCATCCAGACCATGATGCTGGGGTCGGTGCAATTGCCGTGGAATTTCTCGCTGAACGCGTCCGAGACACGCCGCACACCGGGTTATCGAGACGTGCTCGAAACGATCGGGCGCCCGTCCGGCCCGGGCAATCCGGCCGTCGACGACGGGCCGTGGCTTGACACGCGAGCGCAGCTCCAACGCTCGCTTGGTATGTCATGGTCGAATCCGAAGTTCGGCGCGATCGGCGTCAGCTACAGCAGTTCGTCGACGTTCAGCGGATCGGACTCGAAGCGATTGTTCGTGTCATGGGGGCGACAGTTCGGCCCCGTCAGCCTGTCCGTGTCGCTCGACCGCGACATGGGCTCCAGCGAACAAAGCCGCACGGGCACCAATGTATTCACCACCGCCACGTTTCCGCTGGGACGCAACAGTAATTCGCTCTACGCGAGCCGCGCGGGCAAACGCCAAAGCTTCGGAGTCCGCACGAGCGCGGCAATCAACGACTACTCGAACTACTCGCTGTCAGCGGGTTACGACGACCGCAGCAAGCAGCCGGCATTCAGCGGCAGCCTGAACGCCACGCCACGCTACACGCAGCTCGCATTCAGTTCGAGCGTGTCCGGCAGCAGTTCGTCGTTCTCGGCGCAAGCGTCCGGCGGCGCGGTGCTGCACCGCCATGGCGTGACGTTCTCGCCGTACCCGGTCCGCGACACGTTCGGCATCATCCGTGTCGGCGATCTCTCGGGCGTCGGCCTTAGCACGCCTGCCGGCCGGGTCTGGACCGATGGCGCGGGCCGCGCGGTAATCGCATCGCTGCCCGCGTACAGCACCGGCAGGATCGAGGTCGCAACCAAGACGCTCGCCCGCAACGTCGATCTCGTCAACGGCTACCAGCCGGTAACGTCGGGGCGCGGCGGCGTCAGCAACGTCGCGTTCGATGTGGTCAAGGTCCGTCGCGCGCTGCTGACCGCCCGAGACGACAACGGCGGCCACCTGCCGCGAGGTGCGTCGGTCAACGACGAGGACGGCAATTTCGTCACGCTCGTCGGCGACGACGGCGCCATTTTCCTGCCGGACGTTGGCATCGACACCCCTCCCGCACTGATCGTCCGCGACGCGATCGGCAACGAGTGCTCACTGGGCTTCGCGTTGCCGGACAAGCCGGATGCCGATGCCCCCTATGAACGCGCGGACGCTCAATGCCGCGCAGTCGCTGCCCGTTGAAGGAATCACAATGAAGTTTCGCACCCTCTACCGATTCATGCCCGCGCTGGTCGCGCTGGCCGCCATCGGCGCACCGCTTGCCGACGCGAACGCACAGCCTTCCTTCCCGCCGCAGGTGAAACCCGTCGGGTACGATCAGTTCCGCCCGCTGCCGATCGCGCCGCCCGTGCAACGCAAATGCGAAGTGTCGATCGGCCAGGGTCGCGTCGAATACGGCGAGCATTCCGCCGGCGAACTGCAGCCGGCCGGCAAGCGACGGCTGACTTTCGGCAAGCGCACGCTCCCGCTCGCCGTCACCTGCCCGACCCCCGCCACCCTGTCGCTTTCGCTGCGGGGACGCGCGAATACAAACGGCGACCTCGCGTTCGGCACGCTGGGCACCACACGACTGACACTCGGCGACGCGACGCTCGATGGGCGGAAAGTCCAGTTGCAATCGAACGCGGGGACATCGCAACCCGCTGACACCATCACGGTGTCGGTCGGAACTCCGGTCACGATCGTCGCCGCGCAGGGTACCGAGGCACGCGGGCGGACACTGCTCGCGACGCTGACCATCGAATCGACGATTCCCCTCGGCTCCGCGAGGTTCACCGATCTCACCGACCTGAGTTCGGATGCGGTGATCGAGGTGACCGAACTCTGATCATCGGTGCCTCACACCGCCCCGATGGGCGTTCCGGATACCACATGATACAGCCCCAATAACCGGGATGCACGGAATCCAGTGCGCAACAAAAACAGCTTGCCAAGCTGTTTGAATCGCACAGGTACTTTTCGTACTAGTACGCATCACGATCGAGCCAAACCCATTTATTGAGCACCCGTAACGCGAAAAAATACAGGTCATGACAACGACGTCGTGAAGCAAACCTGCGCAACCATCGCGATGCGTCAAACCGCTTCAGGATACCTTCGGATTCGCGGTTTCGTTAAGTCGAGTTCAGGCTCGGGTTGATTGCCTCATTACTCGAGGCATTCCCCATCTAAATGCCGACCACAGGCGGACCAACGTTGTCAGACACTGGATCAACCCGCGCCGCCGGCGTGTCCCATTACTGTCATTCAGGAGAGATCGTGCGCGCCAGCCCGACTTACATGATTCGCATCGTTGCGGCCCTGACGGCGGCTCAGTTCGTCGCAGGCGCCGCGCTCGCCGCCGATGCCTCCAGCGGCACAGTGCCGCTGGCCGGCAGCCGGCCGGGCGCCACCACCCTGACGCCGGCGGACGACGCGTCGGGTGCCACTCAGGGCGACGTGGCCCAGCTCGCGCAATACCTGCGTGACGGTCAACTGACCGAAATGCGCACGACGTACAACGGCAGCTATGGCGCGAGCATCTTCTTCCATACGCGGGAGATGACTTACTACGTCGCGCTCTTCCAGAACAAGAGCTTCTGGCGAGTCGTCAAGACACAGGAGCGGCCGCGCGCGGAAATGATCTACAACAACTTTGTGCAGCAAACGGTCAAGCTCTCCGAGGTCGAAATCCAGCGTAGCGATCTCGATGCGCAGAAGCAGTTTCTCGAACGCGTCATTTTCGTGTCCGAACAGAAAGCCGATCGGCTGCGCGCCGATATCGCGGTCGCGCGCGAGCAGCAGGCGCAGGTCAACGCACGTCAGCGCACCACGCGTCAGCAAACGGAAGCGCTTCAGGTCGAGAACAAGGCCGCTCAGATCCAGCTCGACAACATGCGCAAACAGGTTGAGAAACTGCAACGTGAGTCGGAGTCCGGTCTACCGGCGTTTCATCCGCAGCACTGACGCGTCGCATCGGGTATTTTCGCGCCGATCAATCGCATGCCATTCCCAATCCATAAAGGAAAACGCGCGCGCGGATCGCCCTGATTCGCGCGGGCTTGTCATTTAAAAATGAAGACGATCAACATCCTGCCAATCTTCACCCCGATTGCCTGCGCAATCGCAATCGCGATTCCGTCGGCCAACGCTGCCGACGCATCCGTGCGCGCGGGCGGCCACACATCGGCCCATGGATTCGATTACGGTCACCAGCACGCATGGCATCTCGAATCCGGCAATTCGCAGTCGCCGATCAACATCGAGACGAAGGCGATCACGCGCGCGGAGGCGTTCGACGACGAAGACGACGCCATCTCCATTCACTCCGATCACGCCAGCGCAAAAGTGATCGATACCGGCCACACGATCCAGATCGTGCCCGGGAGCGGCAGCGCAACGATCCGTGGCCGCCACTTCACGCTCCAGCAGATTCACTTCCACGCGCCGGCCGAGCATACGCTGGACGGCAAGACCTATCCGCTCGAAGGGCATTTCGTGTTCCGCGCGCAGGATGGCCGACTGGCGGTCGTCGCGGTTTTCTATCGCCCCGGCGCCGGAAATGTACAGTTCGCTGCGGCCATGCGCGCGGTGAAGCACGGCGAGACGACCGAAATCGCATCGTTCGACGCCGACATGCTGTTGCCGAAGCGTATCGACAACTATTTCCATTACCTCGGCTCGTTGACCACACCGCCTTTGATCGAAAACGTCGAGTGGTACGTGATCACGGATCCCGCCGAACTGTCGGTCGCCGACATCGGCGCATTCACCCAGCACTACTCGCACAATGCGCGCAACGCACAACCGCTAAACGGTCGGCCGCTGCTTCGATACGGGTCGCACTGAACGCAGGATTTCGCCCACCCAGCATTGGAGGCGTCACGCCACTCGCTTCCTTCATCCTCCCTGTGTTCAATGGGCGAGCGCTATATCTCAAAAAATATCGCGTCGATCCTCAATCAATCGCTCGGCGATTGCGAACTGATTGTCGTCAACGATGGATCGACCGATCGGACGCGCGAACGCATCGCGGAAAATTCATTTCCCTGCAGGATGCCGGCGACATTTCCAATGTCGCCAGACTGAAGACACAGTCACGCCTGATTAATGGCCAACCCCGTATCGCTGTACTTGGCGCGGTGATGGCTAGCTTTGGCCGCAGCACGCAAACACAGCGGCCCACGGTGCCCCTGGATGACGGGAACATCAAGGTCCAGTTGCTTGCCGGCGCGGGAAACATCTACAACCCGACCGCCATGCCGCGGAAGACGTTCGTCGACAAACATGCGCTAGCCTGGCGCGCCGAGCATGGTTCGGTATTCGACCGGGCATTCTATGTCGACGCCACGATGCACGGCGACAAGTTCGCCAACTGAGCCGCGCCGGGACGCGGGTGACCGCAGTAGGTATTGGACCAAAGCCCGCCCGAATGGTATTTGCCGGGCGCACGCTGCTGCAGCATCAATCGCCCAGCCGAGTCGAACACGAAGATCGAGAAGGCGCGATGCAGCAGCCCTTCGCGATGCGCGCGCATTTTTTCGCATACTCCGACCGGTCGGTCGTCGGCATCGACCAGGATCAGGCGTTCTTCCACCGTTGCCTCCCGTCGTCGCCGCGCTGCTGGAGCGCGACTGCCTGACCCAGTTCGAGGGCGCGGCGATCCGCATCCGGCGTGTCGTCGCGGTGCGGCGGAACGGAATTCGCATCCGGCGCGACGATTGAAGCTGCCCCCCAGCCAAGCCGTGCCACGAAACGATCGACGGCAGCCTCGATGCCGGTCGCGTCGAGACCGTGCAGGCTCAATAGCTGGCCAGGTTCGCCGTGCTCGACGAATGCGTCGGGCAGTCCGAGCCGCAAGACGAAACAGCGCAACTGCATGTCGGCCAGCGCCTCGACGCAGGCGGCGGCGCCACCGCCGTTCGTGCAACCCTCTTCGACGGTGACGAGCACATCGTGTGTTGTCGCGATGTCGCGCAGTCGAACGATATCGAGCGGTTTGACGAAGCGCATGTCGACCACCGTCGCGTCGAAGGAGGCAGCCGCCACGACACTGGGCGCGACCATCGTTCCGAAGGCGAGAAACGCGATTCGCCGACCTGCCGCCGCACCGCTCGACCGCCGCAACGCGGAGATGCCAATCGGCAACGCCGTCAGCTCGGCCTCGATCGTTGCGCCAGGGCCAGTGCCGCGCGGATAACGGACCGCGCACGGCCCCGGATGGCGCAGCGCGGTGTGCAGCATCTGCCGGCATTCGTTCTCGTCCGACGGCGCCATCACCACGAGATTCGGCACGCAGCGCAGGTATGCCAGATCGAATGCGCCCATGTGCGTCGCGCCATCGGCGCCGACGATGCCGGCGCGATCGATCTCGAACGTGACGGGCAGGTTCTGCAGCGCGACGTCGTGTATGAGCTGGTCGTAGCCGCGCGGCAGGAAGGTCGAGTAGATCGCGACGACGGGGCGCATGCCCTCCGCAGCGAGGCCCGCCGCAAACGTCACGGCATGCTGCTCGGCAATCGCAACGTCGAAGTAGCAATCGGGGAAACGACGCTCGAAGTCGACGAGTCCGGAGCCGTCGCGCATCGCGGGCGTGATCGCGACGATCCGCTCGTCGCGTGCCGCTTCGTCGCACAGCCAGTCGGAAAACACCCGCGCGTAGGTTGGCCAGCCGGGTTTGCCGGCAACAATGCCGACTGCCGGATCGAATCGTCCGGGGCCGTGATACCGGACCGGGTCGACTTCCGCACGCGCATAGCCATGGCCTTTCTGCGCAACGACGTGCAGCAGGTGCGGCCCGGGCACACGTTTGAGATTCAGGAGTGCGTCCACGTCATGGCCGTCGATCGGCCCGGTATAGTTCAGGCCGAATTCCTCGAACAAGGTGGTCGGCGCGAACCATCCCTTGACCTGCG
Organism: Burkholderia sp. NFPP32; assembly: GCF_900119325.1. Classification (NCBI taxonomy): domain Bacteria; kingdom Pseudomonadati; phylum Pseudomonadota; class Betaproteobacteria; order Burkholderiales; family Burkholderiaceae; genus Burkholderia; species Burkholderia sp. NFPP32. The sequence goes on from NZ_FPJP01000040.1 coordinate 22,756, forward strand.
TTTCCATCCGACTCGCGAACTGGCGCGTCGGCGGGGCGAGATTCAGGACGTCTTGCACATGCCGCTTCGTTTGCGTGTAGGTTCGGCCGTCAGCCGGCCGAGCGCGTGCCGCAGCGCGCCCACCGGCGGCGAGATCGACATGTCGTTGTCGTTGAGCAGCACGATGAACGGCAGGTCGCCGGCGACACTGGCGTTATTGAGCGCCTCGAACGCCATTCCGGCGGACAGCGCGCCGTCGCCGATCACCGCGACGCAATGGCACGCCTCGCGCTTCAGGCGTGCCGCGTGCACCATCCCGAGCGCGGCTGAGATCGACGTGCTTGAGTGTGCGGTGCCGAACGCATCGTATTCCGACTCGGTCCGGCACGGAAATCCGGAGATGCCGCCGACTTGCCGGATACCTGCCATCGCATCACGGCGGCCGGTCAGGATCTTGTGCGGATACGATTGATGGCCGACGTCCCAGACGATCCGGTCGTACGGCGTGTCGAATGCGTAATGCAACGCAATCGCCACCTCGACACTGCCGAGATTCGACGCCAGATGCCCGCTCGTCCGCGAGACGCTGTCGAGCACGAAAGCGCGCAGTTCATCGGCGAGCGGCGGCAGCGCACGCACCGGCAGGCGCCGGAGATCGGCGGGAAACCAGATGTCCTGCAGGATGGTGGTCATGATGTCTCCCCCGTAGCACGACGAGATTCGCCGAATGCGGTTCCAATGACGTGGCGTTAATGGAATGGACGCCGGAGAGCGCGCCATCCCGGGGGCTGGCGTCACTGGACGAGAGAGGAATTACATTATGAACCGACATGGATTCGCCACATCTCTGCGTACGCAGCCTCAAGATCGGATACAAAACGAGGTGTATCGAATAGCGGTAGCTTGCTCCAGCCCGCTAGATGCTCCTTGATGCGTTGACGTCGTGCCTTATCACGAATTAGTGCTCCGATCAGAGTCTCATAGGTATCGAAGTCGTAAGTGATCAACTCCTCAAGACGTGCTGCATGTAACAAACTTGCGGATACTCTCGATGCAAAAGATTCTCCGGCAATTGCCACAAGCGGACATCCATTTCGCAGCGCATCACTACCGGTCGTATGTGCGCCATATGGGAAGCAATCCAGTGCCATATCAGCAACTTGATAGCGTGCCAGATGCGCACCACCGGGAAGTGGCGGTGCGTAAAAGACTTGCTCTGCAGCGGCTCCGCACGCGGTGATCTCCGATTTGATATTTCCAAAGATGCGTTCAGTGCGAGCATAGAGCCACAGGCATGCGTCTGGATGTTTTTTGAGTACGTTAGCCCATGTTGAGACGATTGTCGGTGTTATCTTGTACGTTGCGTTGAACGCGGCCAGAACCACGGAATCCACGGGGAGCCCATACTGCGTGCGTGCCTTGGGTTCAGCAGCACGACGACGTCGATCGTTAGGTTGATAACAGTTTGGAAGCTGCCAGATTGCCTCATCATAGTATTGCTGCGAGCTGGCGGGAGTAACGAACGGATCGCCTAAAACATAATCGAAATTCGTGGACCCGATAGTTCCCGGGTATCCAAGCCAGCTAACCACTATCCGTGCAGGGCGTGCGGCAGGGACGGACACACGACTCCCCGAGGTGTAACCCTTTAAATCGACCAATATGTCGATATCTAGCGCCACTATTTCTTCTAGCGCTAATTTATCCGACAGATCGCCCATATCATGAAAATGTTCGACATTCCGTCGAAGATTATCAGTTGCAGAATCGGATTTATCTCTTGCGTAGGATAGACAGAAGATCTCAAACCGCTCACGGTTGTGCATCTCCAGAACCTCTCCTAGAAGAGCAAGTGTCGCGTGCTGATAAAAATCATTGGACCAATATGCGATACGTACCCTGCGCGATTCCGTTGGTTTTCCCAGTACCGGAATTGACGGCAAAGTCAACGAGGATGCCGCCTGTTTTTGTGCCAGATGCCGGTGAAACAAAGGATCATCGAGTTGAGATAGAGCCATGAAAGATTGCACCGTTCGGCAATTATCATATGCCTGTCTGAGACGTTGCTCATTCCAGACTTGCGACAGTTCACCGAGCTCTCCCGCCGACTGCAGGAGATAAACATACTGAATGTATGCGGCTGCCGATTGTGGCTGGAGCGAATGCCAACGACGTCCATGCTCGAGCGCCTCATCGAACAAATCAAGCCGCAGGCAAACAATTGCAAGATTCTCCAATGCAGGAACTGAGGCAGCGTTATTTTTAATTACTATTTCCAGCAATGCTTTTGCCTCAGCATTCTTTCCTTGCGCCATAAGTGCTACAGCACGATTGCAGCGGATTAGTTCAGACCCAGGAGAGCGTTGCTCGGCGGCATCGAGGTCGGCGACGCTCTTTCCATGCTCGCCAACGAAGGAGTGCATAAACGCACGTATATTAAATAACAAATAGTGGTCAAACTTCATTATTGCTTGATCCAAGCAGCTGATAGCAGCTTCATGTTGTCCAGTCTGCCACAGCACGCCTGCGAGATCGGACCAAGTTGCCATCGCCGCTGAGTTTTTCGCCAGAAGGAGTTTCGCCTCAAGGATCGCACCTTTTGAGTTCCCCTTCTCCAGCATGGCCGAAAGCTTCTTTGATTGTATCCACATGACGATAACCATTGAAAGTAAGTTTTCACGAGAAATTACTGACAAGTTCATCAAATAGTGCGTGATACTCAAGCGGCGTAACAGACATGTTTCTCGTTGCACCGATTACGAATCACGTTAGGTTCCTTCTGCCAACGATGCAGATGGCTCCGGACGTTCCGGATCATGTCCGCTTTGTTGGTCGGACGGCTCTTGCCGAGCGCGTTGGTTTTCACGTCCTGATTCAGCAATTCATCCGGGTTCAACTCGGGACAGTAGCCGGGCAGCCGGATCAGGCACAAGCGATCGGCGTGCTCGGCGACGAACTGCTTGATAGCAACAGACCGGTGAACCGGATGACCATCGACGATCAGGTAGATCTTCCGGGTAGCCCGCTTGAACAAGCGCTTCAGGAATTCGATGAACATCGCGTTCTTGAACGTGCCCTCGAAGACCATGAAGTTCAACTCCCCGCGATTGGCGATGGCCGAAATCATGTGGCAACTGAAACGGTTCCCGGTGGCGCGCACAATCGGCGTTTGCCCTTTGAGGGCAAAGCTCGTTCCGCTAACGTGATCACTGCGCAGTCCCATTTCGTCGCCCCAGTAGATCGTTGCCTGCTCCCGTTTGACTTCTTTAGCGATCTGCGGGTAGACTTCGTTCAGCCAGCGCTCGATCGCCGCATCGTTTCGCTCATACGTTCATCGCACCGGTTTCTGGGCACTCATGCCTCATGCTTTCACGTACCGGCCAGCCGTGGCCGCCGACACCGTGATGCCGTACTCCCGCTCGATCAACTGCGCCACCGATTCGCGCGTCCACAGGTAGAACGGCAGCACCAATTGGTCGGGCATCCGTTCGATGATCATCTTGCGAATTCCGACCGCCTGCCGGTGATTCATCGGCCGCTTTCCGCTCGGCGGCCGCGTTTGCCAGCTCTGAGCGCTCTCAGTCCACCTTCTCGCGCCGTCTTCATCCACTTGCTCACCGCTCGCACGATGACCTTATAGGTCTTCGCCGCCGCAGTTTGCGTCATTCCGTCACGCACGGCCTCTACCACCGTCTTCCTCAGGTACGCCTGCGTCCCTTGGTCCAACTTTCGGCCATCAGTTTTCGTCTTCGTGACCGTAACGCACCATGAACTATTTGGTGCACTCGTCAGTAACTTGAAATCCGGTGTCGTATCCGCTGAGAAGCTCAGCGTCGATGGTGAGTAGCAATTGGGAGCGCCGCGGCCCGGTCGATTCATCAGGCGCAAATGCGGCGGCGGTCAATCTACAGGCCAACGACTATCGGGGCTACTGTCGCGCAATGTGGCCAAGCTACTGCGGGAACCTTAGACTGAAAATCGAAAACTTCGTCGAAGTGACAACAATTGTAGAACAGGCCCAGCTAGGGAGCCATGAGGCACGTCCGATTCGGAGCGGAAAAGTACTTTAGTTCGTTCGACAACTCGCGCGGCCCCCACGAAACCACGGCCGCCGATCCATGCGGGTGCGTACGGATGGCTCACGCCGTCGTGCCGGCGTCGGGACAGGCGACACCGCGGTCGCCGCAGCCCATGCCGGCGTCGCGGCGTCGATCTCGACAATTGAAAATCAGGCGTTGGCGTCTGCCTCTCCGGCATCGTCGCGATCCTGCTTCGTGGGGAACACCACGCTTGCGACGATCCCGATGGCCAACACAATCAGCACGACAAACAGGCTGACGGTCGGATTGATCGTGTAACCGTGATCGAAAAGATGATCCGTGGCATTCAGCGCCAGCTTCGCCGCAATGAAAAACAGCAGGGCAACCACGGCCTTCTCGAGATGCACGAGGTAGCGCTTCAATGCCTCGAGCACGAAGTACATCGTTCGCAGCCCCAGTATCGCAAAGAGCATCGCTGAATAGACGATCATCGGATCCTTGCTGACGGCGATCACGGCCGGCACGGAGTCGAAGGCGAAGAGCACGTCCGATACCTCAGCGACAACCACGCACAGAAACAGTGGCGTAGCGACCCACGCCCCCTTCCCCGCCAATCGAATGCCGGCGTTTTCCGGCTTCCGGCATTCCGCTTCGAGTTCGGTGCGTCGGACGAAGAATCGGCTGCCCTGGAGCGTCGGCCACACCGGGAAGAACTTGTGCACGGCGCGATAGGCGATGTGGCGCGAATAGTCCGTTTCGGCGGCGTCGCTGTCGTCGTCGCGCAGCATCATGACCGCGGTCCACGCGACGATCGCCGCGAAGACCAGTTCGACCCACGGTCCGAGCGACAGGAGTCCTGTCCCGATGGCGACAAACACGAGGCGGAACACGATCGCCCCAGCAATTCCCCAGTAAAGCACGCGGTGGCGCAGGCCGTCTGGCACCTTGAACCACGCAAAGATCGCCATGAACACGAACAGGTTGTCGATGCTGAGCACTTTCTCAAGCGCGTATCCGGTCACGAAAAGACTCGCGGCTTCCTTGCCATGCGTGCCCCACAGATAGCCGGCAAACGCCAGCGACACGGCGACCCAGAAAATTGACCAAAGCGTCGCCTTGCGCAGCGAGATCGTCGTCTGGTTGCGGTGACTTAGCATATCCACGGCGATCGCACCAAGGGCGAGCAACGCAAATACTGCAATCGTGGTGGGCGGGAATCCCAGGGGCATCGTCGTCATGGTGCTTCGCTATCGTTTCGGTAAATGGGCAGAAGACGATCGTTCGACTGTCTGTGTTCACGGATCGATGCATTATCCGATCGGCTTCCGTCAATGCATCCAAGACCTGCACCGATTTCACTCGTACCGGTACGAAATTCAACGCGCACATCGATCGCCCCCCCCCAACGGTGTTGCTAGCCGTATAGTGCCCGGCCGCTGCGAACATCGCGGATAGTCGTGCCGACGCCGGCAAGCACGACGAGACGAGCGACAAACCGATGTTGTTCCGTCGTCGCAAGGTCGGCTACAACTGACCCACGGCGCAACTGTTCAGTCCGCTCCGAGCAGCACGCGTATCCACATCGCAGAAACCCACTTTGACGAGATCCGGATTTCGTCTAGCAGTTTACCTAGTCGACCATGAACAATCGTGAGCGCCTTATGTGGCGTGGTTCTGAACGCCAAATGAGGTTGTGAGAATTGCAGGGTACGGGCATATTGACGCGTGAACCCTGCAAATTTCGACGAGGTGCGGATGGGTCCGAAGACGCCTGTGACGGAGGGAGATTTCTTCCGGCACCCGTTGCGTGAACAGATCAACTTGAAGCATCCACTGGTCAGTTTGGCCGATCTGATCAACTGGGATCGGTTGGGTGCATCGATGAGCGAGAGCTTCGTTTCACGCAAGGGCCGGCCGGCCACCTCGCCAAGGCTGATCGCCGGCCTGCTGTATCTCCAACACGCGTTCGAC
>NZ_FPJP01000032.1:0-39662 GCF_900119325.1 Burkholderia sp. NFPP32
GGCCCCCGTCTCCCGAGCGAACCAGGCAGCCGCGTGAGAGAGTATGTCGCGCTCCATCTCGAGTTGGCGGACTTTACGGCGTAGCCGCGTTAATTCCTGCCTCTCGGCCGTGGTCAGTCCGTCCTGGCGCATTCCCGAGTCGCGATCGGCCTGAGCGACCCAGTTGATGATGCTCTGCGCCGTCGGCTCGAACTCGCGCGCCAATTCCTCAGGCGTACGTCCTGCCTTCACCAGCTCTACCATCTGCGCCCGGAACTCCGCCGGGTACGGCTTCCGATGCTTGCCCATGACGGCACCTCCTCTTCAAAAAGAATAGGTGTCCGTTGAAGCGGGTCAACTTCAGACGACGGTTAGAGAACCTGTGTCGCAACCAGTCGCTGCCTAGATATCCTTCGGAAATTCGGCAAACCTTTACCGCTGCGGGTGCTGTTTGCGATCAGTTGCGCCTGGATGCGTGAGGATCAGTTGTCCAAGTGATTAAGCCAGAACAGCAGGTCGGTGCGTAGTGTGACCGATGATCTCCCGAAGAGATTATCGAAACCGAGCCGCTATGGATCGAATCGACTGGCCAGCGACAACTGCACGTGAAATCTCCTCGCGCTCGGCAAGCGTCAAGGCAAGCCCAGTTGGGCAATCTGATGAAGCGTGTCACCCTTGCGCTACTGCTCTCCTGCGCCGCTGTTTCATTTGCAACACCTCCACTGCTTACGCAGCGTCTAGTGTGTTGCATCGACCGGTTGAATTCACCGTCGATCTGCGCCGGTCGCGCGTCGCTGGGCGTTGGCCGGCCGCGTTCGGCCATCAAGAGCCACTGTTCTTTTCGCCAGCGCCGCGTTCCGGCCGTTCGGCGCTCAAGATAGACCCTCCCCGAGACACGAGGAGTTGCCGGTTCTGACACATTGGTCGACGTAACCTGTCAGCTTGCCGGATTGCGTGCCATGACGATCCACGCCGCGCCTTTGATCATCACCGACCGGTCGCCGGGGAGGCCCGCGAAGGCGGCACGAACCGCGGCCGAGGCGCGGGCGCGGATGTCGTCGGGCTGATCAGCGAGCGCACGCGACAGCGGACCGACCTCAAGCGTCATCTTCACTGCGTCGTCGATCGCAGCGTCCCGCGTTTCGCCCTCGCCGAATGGGACGGCCGCGTCGAAGGGCGAGATAGCGATATCGGTAAAGCCGGCCGTCGTCAGGATGCGTGCCACGCGCTCCCGGTCGCCGAACGAAAACGGGCCGGGCGCTTCGGGATCGGGCAGCGCACTCGGCGGGAGGATGCCCTTGAGCGCGCCCATCGGCAGGCGCATCCAATCGTTCTCATCCGCACCGCGCCAGCAGACGAAGGCGACCCGGCCGCCCGGCCGGAGCGCGCGTCGCATATGGGTGAACGCCGCTGTCGGATCGTCGAAGAACATCACGCCGAAACGCGAGAACAGGATATCGAACGCGCCCTCGGGCAGCTCTGCGCTGCTGGCGTCGGCCACCTGAAACAGGGCCGGCGTATCGTGTCGCGCAAGCGCGCGCGCTCGGTCGATCAGCGGTTCGGATATGTCCACGCCCAGCACTTGGCCCCCCGCGCCGACGCGGACTGCCAGAGCCAGAGTCGACGCGCCCGCGCCGCAGCCGATGTCTAGCACGCGCTCGCCCGTCGCGGGCGCGGCGGCTTCTATCGCGGCCTGGCCGAACACCGCCACCAGAGCGTCGAGCCGGGCCTGGTTGGCGACCCAGCGCTCTCCGCTTTGACCATTCCAGTCACCCACCTGATCCGCACGTTGCTTTGCCATGTCATCTCCTTGACTCGACGATCCACCCTTCACCGCGTCGGTCGACGCCAACCTTTTCGAAGGCGGCGACGCAACAAGAGAAGGGAATCTGTGCTCTCAAACCACCATCGACTGCTGGGCGAAGATGCCCGCCATCGCGCCCTGCGAGGATGCCTGGGTAACCGATGGCAAGAAGGGCGTGGCGAGGTCGCCAGCGGCGTAGATGCCGGGCATGCTGGTTTGGCGGCGCTCGTCAACCTTGAGAACGATGCCGGTGGGCGTATCCACCGTGGCGAGGCCCAGTGATTCATGCAGGCTTGCCGACGGCTTGTTGCGCGGATTGGCGAACAGGACGTCGACCGCCGCGTTGCGACCGGTATCGAGATTGACGGTGGTGATATGGCCTTTCTGATGGGCGACCTCGATGATCCGGCCATCGACGAGAGGTATGTTGCGGCGCGCCAGATCGGTCTGGATATCGGGCGCAATGTCATGCCCATCGGCGAAGACAGTCAACTTGTCAGTCCAATCGCGGAACAACTTGGCAGACTGGTACGACTGCGGGCTGGACCAGACGAGGCCCCAATGCTGGCCGGCGACTTCAAAGCCGTCGCAATAGGGGCAGGGCACAATGGACGTGCCCCAGCTTTCGGCAAAGCCCGGAACATCAGGCATCTGGTCGGCGACGCCATAGCTCAGGATCAAGCGGCGCGCCCTCAGGCTTTCGTGATCGTCAGTGACGACGCAGAAATCGTCGATGGCACCAGACACGCTCTCGGCCCGGGCATTGACGAGGCTGATCGTTGGATAGCGCGCCAGTTGCTGCCGCGCCTCGACCAGGATTTCCAGCGGCGGTTTGTGATCGTGGCCGAGCAGGCCATGCGAGTGGCCTGCAAAGCGGTTGCGCGGCCGGCCGGTATCGAGAACGGTGACCTTGCGGCGAGCACGGCCAAGCTGCAGGGCGGCGGCGAGGCCGGCAAAGCTGCCGCCGATGATGATGACGTCATTCATGGTGATGGGCTCCGTGTTGTGGAGGGAGGGGGGCCGAGCGTGGTGTGCAATATCGTCCGGCGATACATGCTTGAGACGGTCAGCGAGCAGGGCTTCGGCATTGGCGAGAAAGTTGCCCATGCTGTATTGACCGGCCCGACAATGCCGCTCGATATCGCCGGGCTGCCCGGGGAAACCGGATCTGGACAACCGGGTGAAACCTGCCCTTGGCTTGCATATTTGGATACCAAATGGTATCGTAATTCTAGAGTTTGAATACTGTCAAGTACTGGAATTGTCGTGACCGAAAATAGTCAGGGCCGGCGCGGCCGGCCCGCCAACGAGGCGCTTCGCCAAACGATCGTCGACGCGGCCTGTGAACTCTTTGTGGAATTGGGTTTTCAAGCGACGACCATGGATAAGGTCGCGCAGCGGGCGAAGATATCCAAGCTGAGCATCTATCGGCACTTCGAGAACAAGGAGGCGCTGTTCAGCGCGGCCATGGTGGCCCGCTGCGATCAATTTGCACCGCAGGCCCTTTCTGAAGGCGTTGACGGTTCGGCCGAAGATCAGCTGGTGGCGGTCGGAGCCTCCCTGCTTCGCACGCTGTTGAGCCCGGACGTCCGCAGTGTCGAGGCCATGGTTTTGGCCGACAAGACGAATCAAAAGGCGTTAAGCAAGCTCCATTACGAAGCCGGGCCGGCCCATGTCATCGCCCACATCGAGGCCGTGTTGCGTCAGTTGCACGCTAAAGGGATGCTCAACGTACCCGATGCTCTCCAGTCCGCCCGCTTGTTTGCCGCGCTTTTCAAAGGATCCGATCTTCTGCTTATCGCACGCTTCGATGAGGCGAGAGCAGAGGACAACAACGAAATCGAATCCTATTGCCGGTCGGCCGTCGCCATGTTCATCGCCGCGCACGGTGGCATCTGAAGGTGCGCTATCGCGGCCGATGAAGAACACGCAGCAATTGCATACGCTGTTTGCTCCGAGCAACCTATGGATGATGCGTGGACGACTGATGGGCTAGGCTCATTGCATGAGCGCAACAGCCGCCCGCGCGGGCAGGCAGAGGCCGCTTTACGCACGATAGCGGTCGCTACTGCGGCCTGAGTGGAACGACAGAGAATGGGCGGAAGCAGCCAATCGTACCGGTCCGCTCCCGGCCAGTTCCAGCCGTTCGACACGGCGTTCAACGTCGCTAAAAATATAGTCAGACTTAACTCCTTCTCGTCACTCACCCTGACGGGTGTCCTTGCGATAGTCGGAAGGACTACTGCCGGTCCAGTGCTTGAAAGCGCGGCAAAAACCTGTGGCATCGGAAAAGCCAAGATCAAACGCCAGCACTGCCACGCTCGTGTTCGAGTTCGTCAGCCGATCGACCGCGATATCCCGTCGCAGCCCGTCTTTCACCTGCTGGAAATGTGTTCCTTCTTCCGAAAATCGGCGATTGAGTGTGCGAACGGAAGTATGCAGCGCCTGCGCAAGGCCCTGAATCGTCAGCGGCTGCGCTATGTTCCGCTCAAGATACTCGCGCGTTTTGGCCACAATGGAGCCATGATGAAATGCGCTGAATGTCCAGTCCCCCGGCGCGCCTTTCAGGAACGCCCATAGCTCGTGTTTCTCGCGTTTGAACAGCTCGGCACAATCCTGGTACGAGAAATAAATGCTCGTCATCCCCGCATCAAAGTGCACCGCTCCGGGGAACAGGAATGCATAGTCTTCGACGTGCCTCGGTCTGGCGAAACTGAACTCGGCCCGGTGCAGGATGATCTCCCTGCCTAGCAGCCATGATGCGATGCCGTGCGCCAGCTTCATCATCAACTCGTGCCCAAGCGGAGTGACCTGCGTATCAGGCGTCCTTTCCACCAGTGCCAGTCGCACCAGATCGTTCTTCGTCGAAATCTGCAGCCGGTAGTCATCCAGCAGCAAATTCCAGAAACGAACAAACCGATTGAACGCGACCAGCACGGTAGGAGCATCCAGCAGGCTGAGCATCAGATACTTCAACGTGCCGCCCCGGATCGGCCTGGACCAGAGTCCCAGCATCTCGTCGTCGAGCGTCGCCGCGACCGTCTTGTACAGCACGACGTATTGCTGGCGTGTGATTCGCGCATCCGGCTGATTCAGAAGCGACTGCGGGATAGCGGCGCTTGCGAGTAGCTGGGCAGCCACGTCTTCTCCGTGACGGGTGCGAACGGTGCGCAGCATCCCGTGCAGGAAGTGAGCCGAAACGGTGAGAGAACTTTGCCGGGACAGGTTCATGATTCCCCCATTATGGCGCATTTTGCATATCGATTGGCACGATGCGCCAGTTCTTCATCCGCCACATGCCTATACTAGCAAGCAATTTCCGCGATTCTTGAAATTTGCGAGCATTGTCAGATGGCGCATTGCGCCAATCGCTAGCGGCATTTCTTCGTCAGTCAAAAGGGGAGCATCGCTTGAATACGAGACGTATCGTCGTGACTGGGATGGGTATCGTTTCGCCGTTGGGATGCGGCGTTGAATGGGTATGGAACCGTCTCCTGAAGGGGCATTCAGGCCTGGCCGGTTTGCCCGGCGACGTCACGGAAGGGATTGCATCGAAGGTCGGCGGCGTGGTGCCCATGTTGACGTCAGACTGTCCATGGGGATTCGATCCGGACCTCGCGGTAGAGCCCAAGGACCAGAAGAAGATGGACCGGTTCAGCCTGTTTGCGCTCGCCGCGGCGCAAGAGGCCCTGACTCAAGCCGGATGGCAACCTGAATCCGAAAAAGCATGCGAAAGGACGGCAACCATCGTGGCGTCTGGCGTGGGCGGGTTCGGCGCGATCGTGGACGCCGTCAGAATCACGGATAACCGCGGACCAAGGAGGCTTTCTCCTTTTACCGTTCCCAGTTTCCTTGCCAATATGGCAGCGGGCCATATCTCCATCCGTCACGGCTTTTGTGGTCCCCTGGGCGCACCGGTGACTGCCTGCGCTGCCAGCGCACAGGCCATCGGCGACGCAGCGCGCCTGATTCGGGCCGGCGAAGCCGATATTGCCGTGTGTGGTGGGGCCGAGGCCTGCATCGATCGAGTTAGTCTGGGGTCGTTCGCCGCGGCAAGAACCATGTCCACCGGCTTCAATGATCATCCCGCGCAGGCATCCCGCCCGTTCGATACCGGACGAGACGGTTTTGTCATGGGAGAAGGCGCCGGCATGCTCGTCATCGAAGATCTGGAGCACGCATTGCAGCGAGGCGCCACGCCGATCGCGGAAGTACTCGGTTATGGCACGAGCGCCGATGCACACCACATGACGTCTCCGCCCGATGACGGCGCCGGCGGGCGACGCGCGATGGAGCTGGCAATCCGGCAAGCGAATCTTGAACCCGGGATGATCGGGCACTTGAACGCACACGCGACGTCCACACCCGTAGGCGACACCAGCGAACTCGCGGCCATCAAGGCGATATTCGGAACAGGTCGAGGCCCCGCCGTATCAGCCACCAAGTCGTCGACAGGACATTTGCTTGGGGCAGCCGGCGGCGTGGAAGCCATTTTCACCGTGCTCGCACTGCGCGATCAGCTTGCGCCGCCTACGCTCAATTTGACGCAGCCGGATTCGGCGGCGGAAGGCATCGACATCGTCGGCGGATCGCCCCGCAAGATATCGACGGAATATGCGATCTCCAATGGCTTTGGTTTTGGGGGTGTCAATGCCAGCCTGGTGTTCCGTGGACTTTGATTCTGGATTTGAGTCGAACGAGGATCCCGAGCGCAGGCCCTGGCGCCATTGGCCGAGTCAACGACGGGTACCGCTGACCTGCCCCCGGTTTTAGTCCGGACTGCAGTTAGAGTCCGAGGTTAAAAACTGCTGCTTTGCATCGTGCGCCCGGGCGAACTGCACCGGCGTCAGATAGCCGAGTGAGCTATGAGGCCGCTCGGTGTTGTACTCGATACGCCATTCCTCAATCAGCCGCTTGGCGTGGCGCATTGAGACGAACCAGTGCTCGTTCAGGCATTCGTCGCGGAAGCGCCCGTTGAAGCTCTCGATATAGGCATTCTCCACCGGCTTGCCAGGCCGAATGAACGACAACGTGACACCGGCTTCGTAGGCCCATGCATCCAGCACCTTACCAGCCAACTCCGGCCCGTTGTCGACCGTGATGGATGCGGGCAAGCCTCGCATCTCCTTGAGCCGCTCAAGCACTTGCTGCACGCGTATGGCTCGGGTTACGCGGCACGGCGAGGGTCAGCAGGACGACGCTCGCGATCAGATACAGTAAGCAGTCCGGAAGTGCTTTCACCGCTACTCCAAAAAAGCAGGATTCACAACAGCGACAGCCAGCCGGGCGCGCGCGGTGCCTTCGTAGCGATCCGCAGGCGCACGGTCACCCGTGTATCGGTCGACAGCGCGGTTGGCGCGGCGAACGCGATCAGTACGAGACGTTGCCGCCCGTCAGGCGCGTCGATCGCGCGCTCGCGCGGCGCGGCCGTCAACACCTTGATTAACGTGCCGGGTACGCGGCGAACCCCACCGTCATCTGTAGGCACTTCAACGGCGATGTCGGCCCGTCCCGTCGGACTCCCCGCAGTCTCGGCAAGGTGGGCGGGCAGCGGGACGATCGCGGCTTGCCGCCCCGGAACAGGATCGATTCCGTATCGGACCAACTCGTGCGGTTCGACCACATTGCCCCATGCGGTCATGACAGGACCAAAACGCCACAGTAATACCGCGATCGACAGGATGATCGCCGTACCGGCAGTCACGAGTAGCGCGATCGTCACATGCCGCGGCGGGCGAGCGATGATGATCGGCGGAACGTCCATCGCGCGTTTTCACCGCACGAGTCCGAGCACGACCGAGCGCAGCGGATCGTCGAGCCGGGCCGCGAAACGGTGTGCCGTATCGGTGTCGAGCGCACTTCCGTCAAGCGCTGCGCGCTGTTCGTACAGGTTCGCCAGTTCGACCAGCAGTAACTGCTGTGCGGTTCGTCGCGAGACTTCGTACGTCGTCATGCCGCCTCGATCCCTGACCATGCCGGCATCGAGCGCCTCGAGGAACCCGTGCGCCCGTGCCGCGCGGCAGAACAGGAACACGAGCTGTTCGGCGGTCTGGCCGATGCGCAGGCGCAGCGCCGGGCGGTCCGACATGGCGAGCAGGCCGTGCCGGAACGACGATGTGCCGTACACGCTATGAAAAAGCCCTGCGGCGCAGACGTCTTCCTCGCAACCCCATTGCGCGAGGCAGCGCGCCGTGCCGACGAGGTGGTCGAACAGCGTGCGTCCGCTGTGCCGGATCTCGCCGGCGCCGGCCTGCAGCAGCAGCGATTTCCAGACCTCTTTCATGACCCGGCCTCGTCCACTTTCTGCGACTTGATGACGATCGTGACGCGAAGGTCGATGCAGTCGCGCGTCGGCCCTTTCGCACAATGCGGGATCGCACCCGAAAACGTGATGGCGGTGCCCGGCTCCGGATAGACGGCGTCGACAATCGCACCGAGATCGCCTTTCGAAAAAAGCACGGTTTCGCCCCCCAGTTTCGATGCCAAATGGGATGTGCGTAGTAAACGGTCGAAAAGTAGTTTTCGGCATCGTCACTGTCGGTATGCACGTAGCCCTCGACGCCGTAGGTATGCGCATTCGCATAAACGCGAAGCGGTTCGTGCCCTTGCAGCGGTCCGGCTTTCAAAGCCTGCCATAATTCAAATATTGGGACGGCGGAAGCGTTGTCCGCGAGTTCCTTTTCACAGCTGATACGGCTGGACGACCCGCCGCCCGCAAAATGCGCACACCAGAACGCATATCGATCGTTGGCCCGGCTCGAACGTTTTCCATATTGCCAAATCGGGCCCTGGGTAAATCGGATGATGCGTTCCTGAAGACGTGCAGGGACAAGGTTGCGCGGCTGCCGCACAATTGGGCTGTCTGTCATATAAGAAAATATCGTGTCGCGAAAACAGGCCGGGCACCGGCTCGCATACTAGAAATTGCCGACCAGGGATTGCCGGTAACTTTTGTAGCTCGATTTTTGCTGACGATACTGTGTTTTGAAGCTCGCGGCCTGCTGCGTGTCACCGGCAATCGTGGCGGCCTCCGTCTGGGCCAGCAACAGCCGCAGATTGGCCTCGCGAGCCGCGAGCAGCGGTTGAGCGGCGGCGTGCAACTGATTGAGATCGGCGTCGTATTTCAGTCGCGCGTCCACATACGTTTTTTCGGACGAAGCGTTCTGCGTATCGGTAATCTGTTTTGCAACCGTTCTCAGATTGGCCGCGTCCGCCACGATCCGGGCCCGCAGCGTGACGATATTGGCCGGGAGAGTCTGGTCCTGTGCGGTGGCCGTCAGCGGGGCTATAAGAAGCAATGCTGAATAAATTTCGACAGTTCGCATCTGTATCTCCTGTTTGACCGAATTGCATGAAAGTGGAATTCGTCGGGCGACTTTTTGTTTCTATTGCGTAAGTCTGGAGTAAGCATGGTGTATTGACCATGCAAAATCAGAAGCCGAAGCAGAGTCAGGAAAGAGCGTGCGCGATTCGAATAGAAAATTGATCCGGCGCACCGGTGGAGAAATATCATGGTTGCATCGCATGTCGACAAATTTCGTATTACGTAATTGTCGTAATTATTGCGGTTGGTTTAATGGATGCCGTAATTTTTGTTTTAAATTGGAAGGAATATATTCTGGGTTCTGTAATATGTCGGGGCCGCATGCTCGACGACAATGGCATATCCGTCAAGGAGAACGAGAACCATGTCTGCAGGATTGACTCGTGTCGGACCCGAGGACTTTTTCGCGGCACCGCGTGCCTGTAGCTTTGCGGTGTCGCCAGATGGGGCATGGCTCGCATGGCTTGCCGGTGCGGGCGAGCAGCCGGCACTCTATGCGGGCCGGCGCGCGGACGTCGAGCTGGGCAAGTTCGATGCGGCCGGATTGCTCGTCGATGCATCGACCTGCGCGTGCTTCTCGTTCGAATGGAAGGACGATGCGCACCTCCTCGTTACCGGTGACTCGGATGGCGACGAGTGCTATCACGTCTACTGCATCACCGTGACTCACGGCGTCGCGCAGGTCGTGCGCGACCTGACGCCGTTCGCAGGCGTGCAAGCACGCGTGCTGAACGTGCTGCGCGGTGACGCGTCGGCGGTGTTGATTACGGACAACCGGCGCGAACCGACGATGTTCGACGTATACCGCGTCGATATCGCCACGGGCGACGCGACGATGGTGGCCGAGAACCCGGGTGACGTGGTGCAGTGGGGCGCGGACGGCGACGGTCGCGTGCGGATCGCGCTGGCCGCGGATACACTGACGCGGCTGCGCTATCGCGGCCAGAATGACGAGCCGTTTCGCGAGATCGCGTCGGGGGGGGGCCGGCGAAACGTTGCAGCCGCTCGTCTTGTCGTCGGAATCCGACGCACTCTGGGTGCTGTCGAACCGGGGGCGCGACACGCTCGCGCTCTACGAGTTCGATGTCGTGCGCGGATGCGAAGGGCGGTGTCTGTACGCAAGGGACGATGTCGACGTGGCGGGCGTGTTGTGGTCGCGCGCCCGCGACGCGCTCGTCGGCGTGAGCTATACCACCTGGCGGCTCTTCTATCACTTCGTCGACGAAGGCCGCCGAGAAATATTCGAGGTTCTCGAGCGGGCGCTGCCGAACGAACAGATCGTGTTCAAGAGCGCGTCGGACGACGAACGCTATTTCATCGTCGGTGCCGCCAGCGATGCGCGAGTCGAACATCATTATCTGTTCTGCGCCGATGACGGCCGGCTGATCCCGCTCGGCAGCGCGCTGCCCCATCTGCAAGCGGCCGACATGGCGCATACGCGGGCGTTTCAATGCCGTTCCCCGGACGGCCTCGCGATTCACTGCTATTGGACGGCCCACACGTCGGGGGCGCCGCTGCCGCTGATCGTGTTTCCGCATGGCGGACCGTGGACGCGCGACACGTGGGGATTCAACCGTATCGTCCAATGGCTCGCGAGCCTCGGGTATGCGGTGCTGCAAGTGAACTACCGTGGGTCGACGGGTTACGGCAAGCAATTCTGGCAAGCGGGATTCGGGCAGTGGGGTGACGGCATCCAGCGCGACATCGACGCCGCCGTCGACCACGTATGCGATGAGGGGTGGGCGGACCCGAAGCGCATCGGCATTTTCGGCATCAGCTTCGGTGGCTACTGTGCGTTGATGCAGGCGAGCCGCCGTCCCGAACGGTATCGTGCGGCCGTGAATCACTGCGGGACCACCGATCTCGTCTCGTTCGTTGAGTCGTTTCCAGTCAGTTGGGCGCCGATGCGCGAATTGCTGCATCAGTGGATCGGCGATCCCGGCGACGCTGCGGGCCGCGCGCGACTCGTCGATGCGTCTCCGATTGCGCATGCCAGTGCCATTCGTGCGCCCGTGTTCATGGCCCACGGCGCGAACGACCCAAGGCTCTCGCTGGCGGAGACGAACCGGATGGTCGACGCGCTCGAGCGCCACGGCGTCACTGTCGAGCTGATGATTTGCGACGACGAAGGACACGGGTTCGTGCAGCCGCGCAATATGATCGCGTTCTGCCGGCGCGTCGAGCGGTTCTTGGCGGCGCATATGGGGTGATGAGCCGACGGCGTGTCGATTCCGCGGTTCGCGCGGCTGGCGTTCGTGCATCTGAACAACCACAGGATGACGGAAAGCGGAGGAGCGGCAGCGCTGCAGGTCGAGGGCGGCAACAACGATGCGATGTTCTTGACGCTGGGGTTGCGAGGGACGACGCAGCTGGATCTGGGGGCAAGGATGCGGCTGACGCTGCGCGGTTCGGCGGGCTGGCAACATGCGCTCGCCGTGGTCGACGGGCTGAAGGGCTTCCCCGAAGCGATCAGCCGTGGACGTGGAGCACGCGGGCGAGGGTCAGGCCGCCCAAACCTGCACCAACGATAGTAACGGAAGTGGTCATAACGGCGCCTCGGAGCGATTCGGACATTATTCCATATCGCGTCGATTGGAATCATGTTCCATGGTGCGTCATAGTAGATACGTGCTAAACGAACCCTCCGGACTGCGCGGCATGTCGATGCACTTTCCAAAGCGCGGATTGTTAAGGCGGCGATAGAGATCTCGATCGATGCGCGCGGGCGCGCTGCGTTCGGCATAGCTGACCCTGTCCATCAATCTAAACCAGACTATCGTGCGCCAGCAAAATCAGCATCGGGAATGCTCGACATCACGAGGCGAACGCCTGGCGTGTCGCGGCAATGGCGTGCTGCGCGGCATTTGTATCGGCTTGGACGAACTGTCCGATCACGTCGTCTATGTTGCAGGGGCCGACGTTTGGGGAAGCGGTTTCGTGTAATGCAATGTCTGTATGTTTCAGGCACTTTTTTGTTGCATTCCGCTGTGAAGACTCTCTATACTGGAGCCGTCTTCGCAGTATTTTGCGATGCCGATCATGATCCGCAGCATAGCGGAACAGGGAATCCACCTCGAAATCGCCATGTGTCATCACGCGACACGGTTCGGCGCTTCTCCCGTTTGAAAAAGAAAATGTGACCGTGTCCGTGCGGTCGTGGTCTCCGTTCGCGATACGCACGGGTCGTGCGAGTCGCTGCTGTCCGTCCATTCGATTCCGAAACGCCGTATGCCGGGAATTTTCATATTTACTTCGTATTCCTGTTGAAATGGCTGGAAACTGGCTCGCTCGCAAAGCGATTGGTCAGGGACATGAGGTTCGCAACGTTCCCGCGCAGTTCGTCAGACCGTTTGTTAAGTCAAACAAGACCGACATCGTCGGCGCAGAGGCTAGCCGACATGAGCGACTCGACGACGCCTTCCGTTGTGGCCGATGCCTCGGGCATCCCTCATCTTGCAGTGACAGTCGCGAGCGAGTGGCAGCGCGATAGGTTACTGAGCACGCTCAAAACCAGGTTCGGCGATGGACGCTTGTTGCTGATTTCACGGTCGTACGCGGCGCTCGTACCGATTGGTTTGACCATGTCGATACGTTACTCGTGTGCGGTGCCGAGTTAGTGCTGCGTGGTTTATTAATCGAGTTGGCAGGGGCTGCGGCAAGCGGCGGATGGCCTACTCGTTTGCGACAAGCTTTTGGGAGGCAGTGACTGATCACGACGTTCGATAGTGACGAGTGCGTGGATGTAGCAACTGAGCATTTCGCCGCGCGATGGTCGCGGCAATCGATGATAGTCATCCGTGTGGGCCGAACGACCTAGGCACGCGCTGAGTGCACAGATATCGATTTCGGGCGCTCTAAGGGCCATGTTCCGGCATCGGCGATTGAGAATCTCGATGAATCTGCACCGCTATTAAAGGCTTGCGCCGATGCCGGACACCCGGCCAACTTCGAGATAGCGAGATGCATGGACTGCCTGGGTGACAGAAACGTGTTCATGAGGCTCGCGCGTAAGCGTGCAGAAGCATTCTTGGCTTGTGGCAGGCGGGACACCTGACCGCGGGGATACGGGGTGGAAAAAACCATATCGAACGATTTAACAACCATTGGGAGATTTGAGAACCGTCGAATTGAATTTTCAGCTTAACCGTAAAAACTGTTAAGCCGCAGGCGATTTCTTGCGGACATCCTGTACTGAAGAGATTGATCATGAAGTTGCATATTAGGCGACCTCCTACCGCGGGCGCGGAGACTGGCGCAGTCGATGCGGCGTATGGGGAGATCGAAGTGTCGGAGTCGGCGGACGCTTTCGCGAGTGCTGTGCATACTGCCCAGCCGCTTAGACCAGTGGGTGCTGTATTACCCCAAGGCAGCTCTCGGGTGGTTCAGACTGCGGAAATCGCAGAAGTTGACGCAATGATGACCCGCGATGCCCTGACCACCCTGCGAACGCTGCAGACGTTTTCTTACGTCGTGGCGCTACTGTTGCACCGTACGGAGCTGTCGTACTACATCACGCTTAGCCAGGACGGACGGCTCTGGCGCGCGTTGAATGCGGCGGAATTTGAATCAGCGGAGGTGGCCTTTCGACATTTCGAGGAGCAGGCGGTACGTCTCGCAGACATTGAGTTGCGACGCACGCAGTTGGAAGCACAGAACGAGCACCTGGTCGCGATGATCGAGGAGTCGCAAGTGCAGGCGGAGCGGCTTCGCGCCGATCTCGACAATCATCTCGAGCAGGCACAGATTGCGAATAACCGCCAACAGCAAGTTAGGAAGGAAGTGGCTCAACTCGAAGCACAGCGACTCGCGTCACAGGCGCAGCTAAACAAGGCAGTTCGCCTCATTCAACAGCTCCGTACAACTAGCAATGAACGCATTCCTAATTTGACCGTTCGCCGAATAGATATCTGAACATTGCGGAGACGTATTGAACAACCGGATCGGCAACCGGGCGATCCCTAGTCTCACAAATGATGTGCGTGGTCGGCTTGGTGTCGGTTGCCATTCTACCCGTCGTTCGGCAATTGTACTCAGATGTAACGGGCTAACGGAGGACAGATGTCGAGTGAGTCATTACAGACGCTCGAAGCGCAACTATCTGCGCTCGAGGCAAGGATTGCGGTGCGACGCGCGGCAATCCGGAACGATGTTGTCGAGCAGATCGTCAAGCTCATGCGGGAATATGAAATCACCGCGCGAGAGGTCGAAATACTGTTGAGCGTTGGGCAACGCAGGCGTATTCCACCACGATATTGGGATCCCGATACGGGCGCGACGTGGTCAGGTCGCGGGAAGCGACCGCGTTGGATGCAAGGACGCGATCCGGAGGATTTTCGGCTCGAACCCGATAGCGATTCAGCCGGAGGGGATGCCGAAAAGAAAGAGGTATGAGCGCGGTGGATCGCGCGCGTAGCCAGTGGCGACGCGGTGGCGATGTCGATCCGACGAGATGAGGCACCGTCATCGTATCAATGACAATGAAAAGGGGGTATCAATGCCGTCTTGTTCGATCAGTCGTGCGGTGGTTCGGTGTGCGGTAATGGATGGAAATTCGGTTCGTCGGTATGAATTGGCCGATGCACTAGCAAAGTTTGGTTATATGACCGCAAAGCTAGATACGCGAGATGCGCTAGTGGAATATATGCGCGAAACCGCCGTTGATCTTGTTTTGGTGATGGAGCCGACGCTTGACGAGTCGATCGCTCCGTGGGTCGAGCAACTCCGAAACGATCCTGCTTTTGCCGGAACGCCGTTGACCATCGTCGGAAGAGGGATTGAGAGTGAGATGGTCGCAGCCCTGATGGCTGGAGCAGATGTGTATCTTAACTGGCCCGTCTCGTACGAGCTGATCATTGCCCGACTCGGCGCTCTGTTACGTCGGGTCCGCAGACCTCATCTCAATTCAAGAAACCCGTCGCATGGTTCTTACATTTTTTTTTCCGGTAGTGACCGAGTCTGTCTCGGCCGGGAGCCGGTTCTGTTGACGAGAATGGAACATCGCGCCGCTCATTTGCTGTTTTCCCAATACTTGTGTGTCGTCACATTTGAAGATCTGTGGCGCGCGATGTGGGAGGGTGTCTCGATGCAAAAGCCTCAACGGCACAACGTATGCGTTCATATCTCACGCTTGCGCAGCAAGCTCAAGTTGAATGGCGAGTACGGTTACCGTCTCATATCGGTGCGTGGCGAAGGATACAAGCTGGTATCTGCGGGCCAACGAAAAAGTGATAGCGCGTTGTCTCGGTCGGTCAATTACTGATTGCGCGCCGCGCGCATCGACAAACGAGAAGTGAACTGCTCCAGGAATCCTGGACACAAATGAGTGTTAGTGTTTCGGAGGTAATTTTCCCAATAGGAACGGGAGGTTGGCGATGAAGCGCAAGCAATACTCGGTGGAACAGATCGCGGCCGCGCTCAAGCAGGCTGGGCTGGGCATGCCGGTGGCGGATCTAGTATTGCTACGATGGAAAAAGGATGTCGGACGAGATTCCGTACTGTTCGCGCGTCATGCAATGTCTGTAGGGCCCGGAAGCTGATTTTTTGTTGCATTCCGCTACACGGGCTCTCTATACTGGAGCCGTCTTCGCGGTATGTTGCGACGACGATCATGATCCGCAGCATAGCGGAGCAGGGAATCCACTTCGAAATCGTCGTGTGCCGTCTCGCGGCACGATTCGGCGTTCCTCCCATTTGAAGCAATAATCGCGACCCGCCTTCGCCGGTCGCGGTTTTCGTTCGCCTTGCGCGCGGTTCGCGCGCGCGGCCGTCGTTTGCGCGTCGATTCAGAAACGTGGTGCCCCGCGAAGTTGCGTATTTATTTCGCATTCCGTGATAAATGGCGATATCGAAAAAAGGGAATCAAAAGAGGGAAGCTTTTAAACCGCAAGGAGAATCCGTTTATGACGTATCCAGACATTCTTCGGACGTTGCACAGCCTGATTGCAGCGCCGCTCATCGAGCAGACGCCGTCCTTTCTCGGCGAAGCGAAAAGCGACGTGAGAGAGGCCGTCAACGCGCTGCTGCCGAATCTGCTCGCCGCAATCGTTCACCGGGGGCTGTCGAGCCCGTCGGAAGCCACTGCATTGATGGCTGTGTTCGACTCGCCTCGCCTCGATCCGGCACTGCCGCAAGCGAATCTGGACAATTTCTTTTCCGGCGGTACGGTAACTGAATCGCACATGACGACAGGAACCGCGCTACTCGCCGAACTTTTCGGGGATCGCATCCACGACATGGAGCGTGCCACGGCAAGCCTGGCGAACCTCAAGCTCGGAAGCGGCAGGGCACTGCTTGCGATGGTCGCACCGTTCGCTTTCGCCGTTCTCCGACATGCGTGGATGACCAGTGAAGAGGGGGCCGACCGCGGGTCTCTTGTCCGCCTTCTGCACGCTCAGCGGCACGCCGTTCATCCGGCCCTGCAGGAGCGCTTTTTGTCGGCGCTCGGCATGCCGTCCGCGGCGACCTGGCTCGAATCGACCGCCGATCCCGACGCGGCTCTGACACGACCGCTCAGTGCGACCGCACAAACGCGCCTGGACGAAAGCAAGCGACGGCGTCGTGCGTTATGGTTGATCCTGCTGCTCTTGCTCGCCGTACTGCTCCTGCTTGCCTATTGCTCGCATCACACGCCTGACACAACCGAGAAGGCGGCGGCATCGGCCGTTCCCGCATCGTCGTCACAACCGGCATCGTCCGCAACTGCGACATCGACCGCTCCCGAACTCGACAAGGCCTCCGAATCCGCGGCGAGTTCGCCTGAAAGCATGAAGCCACAGGCCGGCACGGCGCCGCCTTTGCTCGACGTTCGCTTCGGTTATGCCAGTGCCGCGCTGCCCGACGATTTCAAGCAGGCCGCTTCGGAATGGGTGGCTTACGCGAAGGATCACCCGGATGCCCTGTTCGAGGTGACGGGGTTCGCCGATGACACGGGCGGGCGAGCCTTGAACGAGCGCCTCGCGGACCGTCGCGCGGAAGCGGTCACGGCGGCGCTGGTGGCGGCCGGGGGCGATACGTCGCGGCTCTCGAAAGCTGCGTCCCGGATCGTGAGCCAGGCCACCGATGCCGCGGCGGCCCGGCACGCCGAGGTCCGACCGAAACCGTGACATGTATGCCGGCCTTCCCGGTTCGATCAGACCGGGCAAGCTGCATGTCGTGCTGCGACCGGCCATGGGCTGGGAAGGCGGGCAACTGTACGAGTTCGTTTCGGCGAAACCCACTATGGCGAGCCAGATAACTTCTGTCCACCGGAAGACGTCGGTGGAGTGCCAGGATATGCCGACTTCCTCGAAGCGATCACCGATCCGACGCACGAGGAGCAGGACCAGTTCCTCGAGTGGTGTGGCCGTAGCTTCGATCTTGCCGCCTTCGATCTCGTGCTCGCGAATCAGCGGCTCTCAGAGGTCAAGTTCTGATCGTCACGACGGCCTCGGATGGACGCTTGTCATGAAGATATAAAAAATTCAAAGCCGTCGAAAGCGTCAAGGTCTGGTGCAAGGTTCGCAATCCACCTTCAATCGGATTTTCTCAAATGACGCTGTAGCGTTCGCTTATGGACATTGAAGGCCTGGGCGACTACGGCGAACGGGCCGAAGTAATGAACGATGAAACTGTAGGGGCCGCACACGAACCATGGCGTGCCGAGCAGGCAGTGGCCGTCAATCAGCGTTTCGTAGTGCAGCAGGTCGTGTTCGCGCATTGCGTCGAGGAAAACGAATGGCGGCTGCTCGGGAAAAGGACCAGGTCGAGCGCGAATAACTTCCGTGGGCGGGACCGACCCGGACGGGGCATTGATTGAAGCACCGCCTCTGTTCGTGCGTAATGAGGTGTCCGAATGTGCTGCTGCCCCGTCGCTTTTTGTTGCATTCCATTGGAAAGACACTCTATACTTGAATCACGCATCACAGCGTCTCGTGTGTGCCCATTATGATCCGCAGCATAGCGGAGCAGGGAATCCACCTCGATATCGTCATGTGCCGTCTCGCGGCACGATTCGACGACTCATCCCGTTAAAGCCCTTGATGTGACCGATCTCCGTCGGTCGCGTTTCGCTCGTCCATACGCAAATTCGTGCGTGTGGTGGCCGGCTGTCGTCTGTTCAATGGATTTATTTCCGGATGTTGCACGCCGGTAATAGATTTATTCGTTTTGAAGTTTGGATTCGAATGGAAGAGCAATAAAAAAAGAAATTTATACACCACCGCAAGGAGAAACTGTGTATGACGTATCCCGACATTCTTCGGACATTGCATAGCCTGATTGCGACGCAGATCAGTGAACAGGCCCCTCTGTTTCTCGGAGAGGCGAAGAGCGATGTGAAGGATGCAGTCGATTTGCTTCTGCCGAATCTTCTTGCGGCAATCGTCCACCGGGGGCTGGCCACGCTCTCGGGTGCCGATGCGCTCACGGCCGTGCTCGACTCGCCGCGGCTGGACCGGTCGCTGGTGCGTACGAATCCGGACAATTTCTTTTCAGGTGGCGCGGTAACGGAAACCAACATGAAGGCCGGCTCGGCATTGCTCGCCGAATTGTTCGGCGACCGTCTCCCCGCCATGGGCCACGCCGCGGCGAGCATGGGCCATCTCAAGGTGGAAAGCGGCCACGCGCTGCTTGCCATGATCGCGCCGTTTACGTTCGCCGTGCTTCGGCATGCGTGGGTCACGGGTCCGGGCGGCGCGAGCCGCGCTTCCCTCGTCGGCATTCTGCGCGCACAGCGGCAGGCAATTCATCCGAGGCTGCAGGACCGATTCCTGTTGGCGCTGGGCATTCCGTCTGCCGTGGCCTGGCTCGACTCGACCCTGGAGTCACAGACGGCAGCGACGCGCCCCGTTACAGCGGCGCCCGCGCGGGGCGACGAGGAGGACAGGCACCGGCGTCGCGCGTGGTGGGCGATCCTGCTGTTGTTGCTCGTGCTCGCGGCCTTGCTGACCCTTGCCTATTGCACGCATCGCCTCCCGGGTGCAGCGGACAAGACAGCGGCTACAACGGAGCCGGTGGTGTTGGTGAAGCCGGCATCGTCGCCAGAACCAGCTTCGTCCGCGCCTGCGTCGGTCGCTTCTGCAGCCGGCGCTGCATCCGAACCCGCGTCGAGCCCCGCCGCGGCCCCGAAGCTGGGTTCCGCTGCTGCGGCGCCGTTGCTCGAAGTTCGCTTCGGATACGCCAGTGCCGCGTTACCTGTCGATTTCGCGCAGGCGGCCTCGGCATGGATCGCGTACGCGAAAGATCACACGAATGCGACGTTCGAGGTGTCCGGGTTCGCAGACAACACCGGCGAGCCGGCTTTGAACGAGCGGCTGGCGGACCGTCGTGCGGAGGCCGTCATGGCGGCACTGGTTGCGGCGGGAGTCGGCACGGCGCAACTGACCAAAGGGGCGTCTCAAGTCGTGAGCGAGACCGCCGACGCAGCCGCGGCGCGGCGCGCCGAGGTACGACCGAAACCGTGATATGCATACCCGATCCATGTTTCGAACCGGCGTGCTTGCCTGGTCGTTGGCCTGCGGAGCGTGCGCACTGGCGCCCACCGATGGCCCGGCAACACGCGACATCGTCGCCGAGCAGCAGTCGCAGGCGCGCATCAAGGTGGTCGACCTGACGCCGGACGCCGTCGGGCGGATGCGCATGCGCGACACACGTCGCACCTTCGCCGACCACTTCGAGCCCGCCCGGTCACGGACCGACGTGCTGGGGCGCGGCGACATCGTGGCCATCACGATCTGGGAGGCTCCACCGGCGACGCTGTTCGGCAGCATGGACACGACCGGTTCGACGGCACCGGCCGCGGCGAAGGCCACTGCGTTGCCGGAGCAGACGATCGATTCGAACGGCAGGTTGATCGTGCCGTTCGCCGGCAGCATCGGCGCGGCCGGCATGACCATCCCTGAACTCGAATCGACGATTGTGAGCCGGCTGAAATCGAAGGCGAACGAACCGCAGGTGCTGGTACGAATCGTACGCAACACGACGGCGGACGTGACGGTGGTAGGCGACGTGGGCAGCAGCATGCGCGTGCCATTGACGCCCAAGGGCGAGCGTTTGCTCGACGCCCTTGCGGCAGCCGGTGGTGTGCGGCAATCGGTAACCAAGGTGACGGTGCAGATTACGCGGGGCGACCAGGTGTTCTCGATGCCGCTCGATGCGGTGATCCGCGATCCGCGCCAGAACATCGCGCTGCAGGCGGGCGATGTGGTCACGGCGCTCTACCAGCCGGTCAGCTTCATGGCGTTCGGCGCGACAGGCAAGAACGAGGAAATCGGCTTCGAGGGGCAGGGCATCTCGCTCGCGCAAGCCTTGGCGCGCTCGGGTGGCCTGCTCGATTCGAGAGCCGATGCGCGCGGTGTGTTCGTGTTTCGTCTCGAAGACGCGGCGTCGCTGGCCGTTGCGCGAGACGAAGCCATGCCGGTCACCGCCGATGGGCGTGTGCCGGTGGTGTACCGCATCGACATGAAAGATCCGGCCAGCATGTTCATCGCGCAGCAGTTTTCCATGCACGACAAGGACATGCTGTACGTATCGAATGCGCCCGTGGCCGACATACAGAAACTGGCCAACCTGTTCTATACGGTCGTATTTCCTGCGGTCAGCGTCGGCACGCAGTTCCGTTAGGCGGAGGCAACGGCATGGACATACCGGTCGGTTTTCCCGCGCAAGGCTCCCAAAGAACATACAGGTGGAATCCCAGCAAGATGCCGCGTTCGACTTCTTACAAGCTCACGCCTGCAAAGCTGCTGTTCGTGCTCACGGTCGTCATTCCGGTGACGGTCGCGATCGTCTACTACGGCTTCGTCGCAGCCGACGTGTACGTGTCGGAAAGCCGCTTTGTCGTGCGTAGCGAGCAACGCCAGCCGGGCGGTTCGCTGCTCGGTTCCTTCCTCGCGGAAAGCAGTCTGGGTCGCGCGCAGGACGATGCGTGGATCGTGAACGACTACGTCCTCTCGATGGATGCGCTCAAGGCCCTCGACCACGAAATCCAGCTTCGCAAACGGGTTGGCGATCCCCACGGAGACATCGTCAGCCGCTTCCCGCAGTTCGGCAGCGCGGATGCGACGTACGAGAAATTCCTCGACTACTATCGGGATCGTATCGTTGCCGTGGTCCACGACAGCACGACCAGTATCACGACACTCAGGACCTCGGCCTTCGATCCGCGTTCGGCGCGCGATATCAACGAGCGCCTGCTGACGATGAGCGAGGCGCTCGTCAACGAACTCAACCGGCGTGCGCGCCAGGACGAGATGCAGTACGCGTCCGCGATGGTCGAGGAGGCCCAGGACCGCGTGAAGTCGGCGGCACTTGCATTGAGCGAATACCGCATGAGCTACGCCGTATTCGATCCGGACCGGCAGTCCGCCCTGCAGCTGCAACTGGTCGGCAAGCTGCAGGACGAGATGCTGGCTACCCGTGCGAGGCTTGCCGAGGTTGAATCGCTGTCTCCCGACAATCCGCAGATACGGCCGCTGAAAACCCGCATCGCGGCAATCGGATACGAGATGGCGGCAGTCTCCACCCAGGTGATGGGTAGGGGCGACGGCAGCTTCGCGGCAAGGAGCCGCGAGTTCGAGCGCC
This sequence comes from Burkholderia sp. NFPP32, assembly GCF_900119325.1. NCBI lineage: Bacteria > Pseudomonadati > Pseudomonadota > Betaproteobacteria > Burkholderiales > Burkholderiaceae > Burkholderia > Burkholderia sp. NFPP32. Next base: position 21,666 of record NZ_FPJP01000032.1, read on the forward strand.
TGAGCATCGAGAAGCAGTTTGCCGAGCGGCAGCTCGCAAGCGCGCTCGCATTGCAGGAGCAGGCCCGCAGCGAGGTGGCGAAAAAGCAGCTCTATATCGCACGCGTCGTGCAACCGCGTCTGCCCGATGCCGCCGAAGAGCCGAAACGCCTGCGCGCCATTCTCATCGTGCTGACGATGGGGCTCGTGACATGGGGGCTGCTCTCGCTGCTGCTTTCCGGTATCCGTGAACACACGCTCGAGTAACACCCATGTTCGCCACTCCGTTTCGCGACTCCCTGGCCATTCAAACGCGCGTCATTGCGGCGTTGTTCATGCGCGAGATCATCACGCGCTTCGGAAGGCACAACATCGGCTTTCTGTGGTTGTTCGTCGAACCCATGACGTTCACGCTCGGCATTGCGGGCCTGTGGTACATCACGCGGTCCACGCACGGTCATCACGTTCCCATCGTGGAATTCGCGCTGACCGGCTATTCGACCGTCCTGCTGTGGCGCAACTGCGCAACGCGCTGCGTGGGCGGTCTCACGCCCAACCTCAGCTTGCTGTTCCATCGCAACGTGAAGCCGATCGACGTCTTCCTTGCCCGCATCCTGCTCGAAGTGGCGGGCGCGACCTGTTCTTTCTATCTTCTCGCAATCGTGTTCCATGTGACGGGGCTCTCGGAGTTGCCCCAGCACGCCGGTCGCGTGATCGCCGCGTGGTTGCTGACCACGTATCTGTCCACGGGGCTCGGCGTGTTCGTGGGCGCGGTCAGCGAACTTTCCGAAATGGTGGAGCGCGTGTGGCACACCGTCACGTATCTGCTGTTTCCGTTTTCCGGCGCGGTATTCATGGTGGACTGGCTGCCGCCTGCCGCACGCGACGCGGTGCTGTTGCTGCCGTGGGTACATGGCGTCGAAATGCTGAGAAGCGGTTTCCTCGGTGAGGGTTACACGTGGCACTACAGCGTGGCGTACATGGTGACGGTCTCGTCGTTCCTGTTCCTCGCCGGGCTGCTGGTCCTGCGGCTCGTTCATCGGCGGGTGGAGGCGGGATGATCCAGCTCGACAGAGTGACGAAGATCTATCCGGCCCGCGGCGGGAGGAAGGTCGTTCTCGACGATGTGAACTTCGTGCTCGAAAGAGGGCAGAAGATCGGCATTCTCGGCCCGAACGGTGCCGGCAAGTCCACGTTGATCCGCCTGTTGGCGGGAGTCGAGCAGCCGACCAGCGGCGCCATCCGCCGTCATATGAGCCTCTCATGGCCGCTCGCGTTCGGCGGCGCGTTCCAGAGCAGCCTGACCGGGCTCGACAACCTGCGCTTCATCTCGCGGGTGTACGGCTGCGACGAATCGAAGATGCGTGCATTCGTCGACGAGTTTTCCGGGCTGGGCCGTTACCTGCGCGAGCCGATCAAGGTCTACTCCAGCGGCATGCGCGCTCGGCTCGCGTTCGCGTTGTCGATCGCGGTGGAGTTCGACTGCTTTCTGATCGACGAGGTCATTGCGGTGGGCGACCAGCAGTTTCAGGAGCGCTGTCGCGAGGAACTGTTCGTCAAGCGCGGCGACCGTTCGATGATCCTCGTCTCGCACGACCCCAATCTCATCCGTCAGCATTGCACGCTCGCGGCCGTGCTGAACGCGGGAAAACTGACCGTCTGCGATTCGGTGGACGAGGCATGGGCGCGATATTGCGGCCAGCCGGTCAAGGAAACGGCGGCCGGCGACGGTGCCGACACTACAACTCAACCGGGGGAATGAGGGTGAAAGGCGACAAGCCAAAACTCGCTGTGATCAGTACGTGTGACGAACTGTGCGGCATCGCCAGTTATGCGCGTGCCATCGTGGGGCAGCTGTCGCCGTGGTTCGACATCACGGTGTTCGACCTCGACCAGTACGTGTTTCGTCACCGCAGCCGCCGGATACGCAAGATGGCCAATCTGGAAATCGAGCGCATCTGCAAGGAGCTGAAGGGGTTCGATTGCGTCAATGTCCAGCTCGAGCACGGCATATTCGGGCGCAACAAGCGCGATGCGTACCGGCGGATCTGCCGGATCATTTCGGCAGCGCCGCAGCTTTGCATCACGTTCCATACCGTGTTCGAGAGCGAAGGGACCAACTGGAAGGCCGTGCGTGCCCTGCTGCGGGAGTTTGAGCTGGGCAAGGCGTGGTCGGAGATGATCGGCTCGCGGCAGGAAAGCAGTCTGCTCGGACAGGGCATCTACAGTGCCATCCGGCGCGCGCAGTGGCGCAAGAATGTGAGCGTCGTGGTCCATACGCGCCGCGAGGCGAAGACGATGAAGCTCGTCGAGCGTATCTCGCACGTCCACGATCATCCGCTCGCCTACTACTCCGACGCGGACGCACAGGGCTACACGGCCAAGGCGACGCGCGACAGCTTTCCGTTGCTCGGCAGTCTCGGCAAGGACGACGTGCTGCTCGGCTGCTTCGGATTCACCGGCAGCTACAAGGGCATCGACACGGCGCTGCGCGCACTGCACCTGCTTCCCGACAACTATCACCTCGCCATTTTCGGCGGAGTGCATCCCGAGGCGATCCAGCAGGGCGTGCCGCTCGATCCCTACATCGCCGAACTGCTGAGGATCGTGAGCCCCGGGCGCAACTGGCTCGAGGACATCGGAACCGGGCACGGCAAGGCAATCAGTCTCACCACCTCGGTGGACGATCTGCTGCGCCTCGCGCGCACACGTCACGTTTCCGATATCTCGCGCCGCACCCATTTCATGGGCCCGATGAGCGATGAGCAGTTTCCGCACGCCATGGCGGTGTGTGATGCGGTGCTGCTGCCTTATCTGGAAGTTGGGCAGTCCGCTTCCGGTCCGATGTCGATGGCGGTCAATCTGAACCGTCCGGTCATCGCGACGCGCACGAAAACGTTCATGCAGTTTTCGCGCTACTACCCGGGCCGCGTCGAACTCTTCGACATCGGCAACTACCTGCAGCTCAGCCAGATCATCGAGGCGGGCACGTTCAGAGGGAATGGCGTGCAGCGCATGGAGAACGAGCCGGACACATCGACCAACGTCGAGACGTACCGCAAAGCGTTGTTCGCCACGGCGGCGACGTGAGGCGGGAAACACCTATCAACGCGACAGGGAGAGCGTAATGGAACGCAGGGCAATCGTGACGGGTGTGAGCGGCCAGGATGGTGCGTATCTGGCGAAGCTGCTGCTCGAGAAGGGTTACAAGGTGTTCGGAACGTATCGCAGAACGAGTTCGGTGAACTTCTGGCGCCTGGCGGAACTGGGCATCGAAACACATCCGAGGCTCGAGCTCGTCGAGTATGACCTCACGGACCTCGGCGCCAGCGTGCGCCTGCTGCAAAAGACCTGCGCCGACGAGGTCTACAACCTCGCGGCACAGAGCTTCGTCGGCGTGTCGTTCGAGCAGCCGGTCACCACTGCGGAAATCACCGGCATCGGCCCGCTGAATCTTCTCGAAGCGGTTCGTGTTGCGCGTCCCGAGGCGCGTTTCTACCAGGCCAGCACGTCGGAGATGTTCGGACACGTGCAGGCCGTGCCGCAAACCGAGAACACACCTTTTTATCCGCGCAGTCCCTATGGCGTAGCCAAGCTTTTTGCACACTGGATGACCGTCAATTATCGCGAAAGCTACAACCTCTTTGCGTCCAGCGGGATTCTTTTCAATCACGAGTCGCCGCTGCGCGGGCGCGAGTTCGTCACGCGCAAGGTGACGGATTCTTTCGCGAAGATGCGCCTGGGCAAGCTCGACGTGCTCGAACTCGGCAATCTCGATGCAAAGCGCGACTGGGGTTTCGCGCAGGAGTACGTGGAAGGGATGTGGCGCATGCTCCAGGCCAGTCGTCCGGATACCTACGTCCTTGCCACCGGCCGCACCGAGACGGTGCGTGACTTCGTCACGCTGGCAGCCCGTGCCGCGGGATTTCATCTCGAGTGGGAAGGCCGGGCACAGAACGAAGTGGGCATCGACGCGAAAACGGGCCACGTCGTCGTGCGCGTGAATCCGAGGTTCTACCGTCCGGCAGAAGTCGATCTGCTCATTGGCGATGCGACGAAGGCCGAACGCGAACTCGGCTGGAAGCCGACGATGACGCTCGAACAGCTGTGCCAGATGATGGTCGACGCCGACATCCGGCGCAACGAGAACGGGTACTCGTTTTGACGTTCGCTTCGTCCGCCTGAGCGTGGCATGGCCGGACGCACCGGCCGTGTTCGCGACAGGCAGGGGGCTCACGTCGTTGCGCGGCAGTTCCATTCGACTCGCTAACTTTGGGATTCCTATGAATACGCTTCTTGTGCTTGTGCTGAAAACCGTGCTGCTTACGGTGGTCATGTATCTCTCGGTGAGCGCGTTGGGATGCTCGCCCATCGTGTCTCTGGTACTCGCGTCGATTCCGCTCGTATTCATGATGCTCAGCGTCTATACCGGGTTCGCCTTTCGGCTGGTGGCCTTCGTCTTTCTGGTTGCCTGTGCGAAGACCCTGATCGTGGGCGAAAACGTGACGGCTAAACAGGCTGCCAGCGCGTTGAGGAGCGCGGCGAGCGAAGTCAACGAAACGCTGCGTACCGTCAGGCCCTGAAAAGCGCATTCGTGGGCGCGCAGTGCCAGGGCGGCGATTCCTTCGTTGGGGACGAGCGAGATGATTCCGGGCGGTTGGTCGTATTTCAAAGACATGAACGTCCTGCTGCTGCAGGGACCGGTGGGGCCGTTCTTCCGGCGCTTGTCGAGGCGCTTGAAGGCTGCGGGCGCGCACGCCGTATACAAGGTCAACTTCAACGCTGGCGACTGGCTTTTCTTTCCGATGCGATCGATCAACTACACCGGATCTGGGGCCGACTGGCCCGTCTTCCTCGACACGCTCCTCGAGCAGGAGAAGATCGACACGGTACTCCTGTTCGGCGATTGTCGCGGCTATCACGCAACGGCAGCGGAATTGGCCCGATCGCGCTCGATCGAAGTGTGGGTGTTCGAGGAAGGCTATGTGCGACCGGACTTCGTCACCATGGAGCGGGACGGCACGAACGGGCATTCGCAGGTTCCGCGCAATGCCGGCTTCTACCAGTCCCTCGATGAGCGACCGGACGTGCCGGAGCAACAGGTGGGCAACGTGTTCGCGTGGCTTGCGTTGTGGGGGGCTTTGTATTTTCTCGCGGGGTCGCTCGGCGCCGCGCTCTTTCCGCATTACCGCCACCACCGGCGGCTTTCGCTTCTCGAAGCGCTTGTCTGGGTGCGTGCCGGCTGGCGTAAGCTCCTGTACGCAGTACTCGAGAGAAAAACGACGCGCCTGCTCACCGGTGCAATGAGCAAGCATTTTTTCCTGGTATCCCTTCAAACCGCGATCGATTCGCAGATTCGCGTCCATTCCCGTTTCGAGTCCATAGAGCCCTTCATACGCGAGGTGATCGCGTCCTTCTCGCGCCATGGGCCGCCCTCATGCGTGCTCGTGTTCAAGCATCATCCGCTGGACAGAGGGCACAACGACTACGGCCGTTTCATCCAGCGGGTGTGCGCAGAACATGGGATCTCGGGCCGCGTGTTCTACATCCACGACCAGCATCTGCCGACGCTTCTCGCGCATGCGGCGGGTCTCGTCGTCGTGAACAGCACGGTCGGTCTGTCGGGTGTCCATCACGGGCTGGCCGTGAAAGCGCTCGGTGACCCCGTGTACGACATCGAAGGACTCGTATTCAAGGGCGAGCTGGATGCGTTCTGGCAAGCCGCGGGCACCTTCGCTCCCGATATGGCGCTATACCGGCGTTTTCGCCGTTGGCTGATCGATCACACGCAGCTGAACGGTAGCTTCTATGCCGGCGACGTCGAGGGTGACGCGTCTTGCGGGGCGTCGCGGCCCGGTGAAGCCGCGGCGGAGGTGGTGTGGCCGCTCACGACGCACCGGCACGCGATCGTATCGACGGGCAGCGACGATCCTCCCGTGGGCCTTTCGCCGGAGGAGGAGGCCGCCTGATGACGAACGCGACGGAGTGGGCCGGCACGGCGCCGTGTCCTTTGCGCCTCGATGTGACACGCCTCGTTCATCGTTGGGTGCGGGATATTCGCCCCACGGGCGTGGACCGGGTCGGGCTTGCCTATGTGCGCCGCTATGGCGAGCAGGCTCGGGCCATCGTGGCCATTCGCGGCGTGCCCGTCACACTGACACGGGGCGCATCGTATCGCTTGTTCCGGCTGCTGCTGGGGCCGAACGAGGGCGCTGGTCTGAAGGCACCGTCGTTGCGCGCGCTCCAGCGGGTATTGGAGGGATCGAGCATGCGGCCCGACCCGCTCCCGTGGCAGGGCCGGGAAACGGTTCTCCACACCGCCCACTCCGGTCTGGAATACAGCCGGTATTTTCGCGCGGCGTCGTCCGCGGGAACGCGTACCGTGGTCATGGTGCACGACCTCATCCCGATCACGCATCCGCACTATTGCCGGTCGGCCAGCGTACGAAAGCATGCGCGAAGAATAACTACGACGCTGCGCTTCGCCGCCGGAATCGTCACGAATTCGCAGGCCACGCTGCGCGCATTGACCGCATTCGCCGACGAGAACGGACTGCCGATGCCGCCGGCCGCGGTGGCGAGGCTTGGCGTCGACACGGAGCCTTTGCCGGTGTCCTCGGGTCGGAACATCGCTCGTCCCCATTTCGTGATGGTAGGCACCATCGAGCCCAGAAAGAACCACTGGTTCATCCTGCACCTATGGCGCGAACTCGTCGCGCGGTGGGGCAATGCCGTGCCGCAGCTGGTTATTGTCGGGCGGCAGGGATGGAAGTGCGCCAACGAGCTCGACATGCTCAAGCAATGTCCGGAGCTGCAAGAGGTCGTGGTCTATCTGCCGGATTGTTCCGACGCTACGATGTTCGCGCAGCTTCGTTCGGCAAGCGCCCTGCTGTTCCCTTCGTTCGTGGAAGGATACGGGTTGCCCATCGCCGAGGCGCTCTCCATGGGTGTGCCGGTGCTGGCCAGCAATCTCGCCGTGTTTCGCGAGATTGCCGGCGACGTGCCCGACTATCTCGATCCGCTGGACGGAGCGGGGTGGCTTGCGCGCATCCAAGCGTATGCCCAGCCGTACAGCAAGGACCGCGAGCGGCAGATGGAGCGCATGGCCGGATTCCGAAAGCCGACCTGGCCGGAGCACTTTGCCGCGCTCGAAACCTTTCTGGAGCGGCTCGCATGATGGCCGCGCGCGCGTACCGGCAACTCGTGTGGCGAATGCGTTGCGCCCGACGGACGTACGTATGGAACGGGCCGGTTCAGGAGGGCTCGCACGCATCGTGCAAACGGCTGTCGTGGTTCGAAGTTCTGGCGGCAAGGTCGATTCCCGCATCGTTCCTCGAAGCGTTGAACGCCGCGCTGGATGAGAGCGGAAAACTCGCGTGCGAGGACGAATGGCGCGCACTCATGAACCGGCTACTGGATGCGTATGCCGGTGCCGATTCGGGCCTGGAGCGATCCACACAGCGTACCGGCTCGCCTCATGACAGCGCGGCAGTCGTTATCGTGGACGAACGCCTCTCGTCGCCCGATCCGTTCGCCTGCTCCCGCAGGGACCGACGCGCGGCGTTTCGCCGACTATTGCAGGCGGCGAAGGAAGAGCATCCCGGTCAGACGCCATGGATCGTTCGATCCGGTGATCGAGGAAGCGGCCCGTGGCTTTCCGGCACGGCGCAGGCGCTATCGAACGACGCGTGTTTGACGACGCACGACGGGAGCTTTCATGCGTTGCTCCCGGAAGTGCGGCATGTGTACACGCTCGGCGCCACCGAGGGGTTATATGCGCTACTGCGCGGCGCTACGGTCCACGTCTTCGGCAGGCCATATTACGCGGGCTGGGGCCTGACCGACGATCGGCAGCCTCAGTACGGACGCCGCTCATCGCCAACACGGGAAGCGTTCTTTCACGCCGTTTTCGTCCGACTCGCGCACTACCTGGATCCGTCCACGCATCGGGAGGGGACGCTCGATGCAGTCGTCGCCAGCATGGTACTGCAGAACGAAGTCGCGCGACGGTACGGCGATATTCGGCTGATTGCCGCGTGTGGATTCCAGTGGTGGAAGCGTCCGTTCGTCAAACCGTTCCTCGAGGGCGGCGCCGCGAAGAAAATTAGTTGGGTCAAGGAACCGTCCGGCGCTGTGGCGGATCACCATATCGCCACGTGGGGCGCACGCGAAGTGCGGCATTCGCGCGGTACCGCGCCGCGACTTTTCATCGAGGACGGCTTTCTTCACTCCTGCGGCCTGGGCTCGGATCTGAGCGCGCCCTACAGCCAGGTGATCGATCGCACCGGCATTTATTTCGATCCCCACCGCCCGGGCGATCTTGCATCGCTGCTTAACCGGACGATCTTCGACGATGCCGAACTCGCAAGGGCCAGGACATTGCGCGAGCGTATCGTCGCGGCCGGACTGACCAAGTACAACCTGGGGCGCGGGCGTCCGACCTGGACCGCACCGGCCGGCGTGCAGGTCGTGCTGGTTGCCGGACAGGTGGCCGACGATGCGTCGGTGCGCTTGGGTTGCCCGGGGATTCGCACGTCGGAAGCGCTGCTCCACGAAGTGCGCAAGCGACGCCCCGCTGCGTGGCTCGTGTACCGACCGCATCCTGACGTGCTCGCGGGCAATCGCAGGGGACTGATCGGGGATCCTGGCCTGGACGACGTCGTCGATGTGGTCGATACGGCGGCCGATATCGTGTCGCTGATCGACGCGGCCGACGAGGTCCACACGCTGACCTCCCTCGCGGGCTTCGACGCGCTCCTGCGAGGCAAGGCAGTCTTTACGTACGGCATGCCGTTCTACGCTGGCTGGGGACTCACACACGATGCGATCAGCGGCATTCCCGCGCGGGACAGGCCGCTTACCGTCGACATGCTGACCGCCGGCGTGCTGTTGCGTTATCCCCTCTACTGGGACTGGGAGCTCGGCCGCTTCACCACGGCAGAGGCGATCGTCTGCCGACTCCGTGCCCAGGCGCAACGATCCCGCTTCGCGATGCAACCCATGGCGCTGCGCGCCGTACGCAAGGCGTGGCGCTGGTTACGCAACGTCGCCATTCATCTGGCGCAAGACGGAATCGCCGGTTTGCGCGGCTCGTACGCGCGGGTTCATTGAAGTCACGACGGCTATTGGCCGCAACAAAGGAGGAGTAAATGCCGATCTATCCAGTCATCCTCGCGGGCGGAAACGGAACCCGTCTATGGCCGCTGTCGCGCGGCAGCTATCCGAAGCAGTATCTGTCGCTCACCGGGGAGCAGAGCCTTCTGCAACAGACGACGATGCGCGCGGCACAGCTTCCCGAGGCGGTCTCGCCCATCGTGATTGCGAACAACGAACAACGCTTTCTCGTCACCGAGCAGTTGCGACAGGCCGGCGTTGCACCGTTGGCCATCGCGCTGGAGCCGGTGGGGCGCAACACCGCGCCTGCCATCGCCGTAGCGGCGCTGCTGGCGCAGGAAGACTCGCCCGATGCATTGCTGCTCGTCTTGCCGTCGGATCACGTCATTTCGGATTGCAGGGCGTTTGCCGATGCCGTCGGGCAGGCGACGCGGGCCGCCGCGGAAGGCTACCTTGTCACGTTCGGTATACAGCCTACGGAGCCGCACACGGGATACGGCTACATCGCGCGTGGCGCCGCCCTCGATGGACTGCAAGACGTGTTTGCGGTCGACCGTTTCGTGGAGAAGCCCGACGCGGAAACGGCGAACGCTTTGCTTGCCGATGGCGCCTATTTATGGAACGGCGGCATGTTCATGATGAAGGCTTCCGCCTGCATCGAGGCGTTGCGTCGCTGCGAGCCCAAGCTCGTGGCCGAAGCGGAAATGGCCTGGTGGCATGCCAATCGCGACGGGAAATACGTGTTCCTCGACGAGATGCACTTTGCTGCGTGCCCGAACATTTCGCTCGATCACGCGGTGATGGAGCGGACCGACCGGGCCGCCGTCGTGGTGGCCGACCGGATCGGATGGAGCGATATCGGCTCATGGAGCGCGCTGGCCGATCTCGCACCGGGGGACGCGGACGACAACGTCCTGATCGGCGACGTGATAACGGAGGGCGTGTCGCGTTGCTATATCCGCGCGGAGCACCGGATGATCGCGGCCGTCGGCGTGGACGATCTGGTGATCGTCGAAACCGCGGACGCCTTGCTCGTGGCCCGCCGTGACCGCGTGCAGGATGTCCGCAAGATCGTGGATGCGTTGAATGCTTCGGGCCGTGGCGAATCCGTCGCGCATCGACGTGTGGTTCGTCCATGGGGCTCGTTCGAAGGCATCGATCGCGGCGACCGTTTCCAGGTGAAGCGGATCGTCGTGAATCCGTCCGCCCAGTTGAGCCTCCAGATGCACCATCACCGCGCCGAGCACTGGATTGTCGTCAAGGGAACCGCCCTCGTTACCAACGGCACGCAGCAGGTCATATTGAGCGAGAACGAGTCCACGTATATCCCGGTCGGGACGACGCACCGTCTCAGCAATCCCGGAAAGATTCCACTCGAACTGATCGAGGTCCAGTCCGGGGCGTATTTGGGCGAGGACGACATCGTACGGCTCGAGGACACCTATGGCCGGGCCCCGGCAGCGTGAAGTTGCGCATCGGATTGGCTGCGAAGGCTGACGGGGAGCGCGAGCCGGCCCCTGGTCCATTGAACGAAGGCTCGGTAATCTGGAGAACGCGAATGAAAAGACTGGTCTTGGCAAGTGCGGCTCTAAGTCTGCTCTCGTCGGTGTCGTATGCCCAGAGTAGTGTGACGCTCTATGGTCTCATTGATGAGGGTTTCGACTTTACGTCGAATGTCGGCGGTCGAAGGGCCTATCAGATGGAAAGCGGTGTCCTGCAGGGCAGCAGATGGGGGCTGGCTGGAACAGAGGACCTGGGGAGAGGCATGCAGGCGATCTTCCGGCTCGAGAACGGCTTCGACCTCAATAACGGGGCATTGGGTCAGGGGGGACGGATGTTCGGCCGACAGGCATACGTCGGGTTGAGTTCAACGACGGCCGGCACGCTGACCATGGGGCGCCAATACGACTCCGTGGTGGACTACGTCGGACCGCTGACCGCCAATGGCAGCTGGGGCGGGGAGTTCTTCTCGCATCCGTTCGACAACGACAACACGAACAATTCCTTCCGCATCAACAACTCGATCAAGTACGCGAGCCCCTCCTATGGCGGGCTGAATTTTGGCGGACTCTATGGTTTCAGCAACGATCCCGGCGGCACGAAGACGAACCGTGCATGGAGCGCAGGCGGGTCGTACAGCAACGGCCCGCTCGTTATCGGCGCGGCGTATCTGAACGTCAACAGGCAGGCCAGGACGACGTTTGGCGCGGTGACGGACGGCGATCCTTTCGCTACCGCCGGATGGCAACGCGTGGCGGCGGCGGGTGCCAACTTCGCGCTTGGACAGCTCACGTTGGGCGGAGTCTTCTCATATACGAACGTTCACAACCTCGCCGGATTCTCTTCGATGATTTTCCAGAACTACGAGGTGAGTGCAAAGTTTGCCATGACACCTGCGTTTTCGCTGGGAGCGATGTATGACTACACGCACGTGAGGGAAGGCCTGCAGACGGGAGGTGTGGCAAAGGGGCACTGGCACGAGGGCGGCGTGATGGCGGACTACGCGCTGTCGAAACGTACCGACGTATATGCGCAGGCCTTCTATCAGCGGGCGACCGGTGCGGCAGGCCCGGCATGGATTGTCGGCACCACGGGGGCCGCGTCGGGGGACCATCAGATTGCGGGGCGTGTCGGTATGCGGCACAAGTTCTAAGTACTGCGGTGGAACAGGACGGCGGCGAGTATTCGCCGCCGTATTCGCTCAGCCGCAGCGATCGTCGTGCTCCATCATCAGCGCGCGCATTTGCGTCCACATGCCGAAGTAATGAACGATGAAACTGTCGGGGCCGCGCATGAACCATGGCGTGTTGAGCCGAAGCGGGCTGTCGATCAGGGCTTCGTGCAGCAGGTTGTGCTCGCGCATGGCTTCGATGAAATGGAACTGATCGCCGTTTCCCGCGTAAACACCCGAGCGATCGGGTAGCGCGGCGATACGCTGCATCAGTGCGGCCAGCATTGCGAGATTGGCCTCGGTGCGCCGAAACCCCATCACCCCCGCATTGAAAGGCCACTGGCCGATGTCTTTCGCGAGCAACTGTGTGCGTTGCGCGAGCAGCGGCTCCAGCTCACGGTCGTGATCGGCAATGAGGACGTCCGCATCGACCCAGATCACCCACTCGTGATGTGCCAGATAGGCGTGCAGCAGCCAGGGCTTGAGCCAGTTGCCGGTACCCGTCAACCCCACTTCGCGCGGACTGTCGCGGTGCACGTGCAGCGTGTAGCCATGGCGTTCGCAGTAACGCTTGAAGCTGCGTTCGGCAATTCTTCCGTAGCAGGCGATATCGGGCGTGTAGAGCGTGACGAGCGCAATCGGATGACCGGGCTGGAACGTGCTGCGCTCGGGCGAGGGCTCGGTATCGGTCGGGAGCACGGTATCGAATAGCGGTTCGCCGTGCGACTGGCACCGGTTGACGTGGCCGAACAGGGTCTCCCGGAATCGCGGCACGATGCCGAGCTCGGGCGGCGAGTGCATCGCCGTGTCGAGGCTGATCGCGAACGTCGGTATCCGGCTCCAGCGCGGGTCGACATTCGGCCCGGCAGGCATGACCGCGCATAGGCTGTCGATGGTTTCATACCACGGTAAAGCGGAAACCGAGTCGAGCAGTCGGGTTTCGTCGATGAAGGGTGCGCCGCCCAGCCGGCAGCATGCGGCAATCTCGCGTACCCGCGCGCGTATGGCGGGCGTATTGCGCCATACCTGCAGGTTGTGCAGCAACGCGGAATCGGAGGTCGAGACGATCAGATGATCGCGTCCGGCCATCAGGCCCGGTAGCGCAACGGGCCGGACGATCGCGGCGTTCTCGGTGAGCAGCAGGACGAGATGATTGTCGGCGGCAGCCTCGAGCGCGGCCAGCAGGGACTCGTAGCGGTGCAGTGCCTGCAGTTGCGGCCCCCGCGGACCGTCGCTCATGTCCACCCACTTGTGGCAATAGCCGTGGGTGGCCGCGTAGCGACGATGATTGACGAGGCTTGCACCCGCCGGCTCGGCGAAGCAGGAGATGACGGTGACGTTGCCGGAGCCGGTTGCCGCTAGCGCCGGCCGATACTGCACGGGGGCCGGCATCGGTCAGGCGACATCCAGGAAGGTACCGAACCGTTCGGCTGCAAAACATCGGGACAACTGCATATCGATTTCCTTGTTGGGATGGAACGTGCGTGGTGGCCGGTTATTCGCTTCTGCCGGGCTGGGTTGCGCCGCGTTGCGGATGTATTGCCCGCCTGACCGTGCGTGGATGCACATTGAAACGGCGCGCGACTTCGCCGATCGGCGTTGTTTCAAGCAATGCAATGACCTGATTGCGCTGGGCATCGGTCAGTGACGGCTTGCGACCGATCGTGCGGCCGCGCGCACGCGCGGCAAGGATGCCGGCCCGCGTGCGTTCGCTGATCAGGTGATGCTCGAACTCCGACAGAGCCGCCATCATGTGGAACATCAACAGGCCGCCAGCCGAGGTCGTATCGATCGACTCCGATAACGAAACGAATCCGATCCCGTGGCGTCCGAGCCACGCAATCAGGTCGATGAGCTTGCTGAGCGAGCGGCCAAGCCGGTCGAGTCTCCAGACGACGAGCGTATCGCCCGCGGAAAGCCGCGCGAGGGCGCGATCGAGCCCCGGACGGCTGAATCCGGTTCCCGACACCCCGCGGTCGGTGAAGAGCTTGGTGCAACCCGCGCGAAGCAATGCGTCCTGCTGGAGGGCGAGATTCTGCTCCTCGGTGGATACCCGCGCATAACCCATTTTCATGACATACCTCCGGCAGACCGCAATCTTGTCGCGGAGGAGCTAACGCGATATAGCCGGCGCAGGTGATCCGTCGGCTTCGCATATGCATATTGCAGGAATGTTAACAAGGCAGCGGGAGGGCGCAGGTCGTTGCCGCAACCCCGCGACAGGAACTTCATTGGGTCTCCTTCGGGTGTGACGTTGCCCGGCTTCGAACAATTGTCATCAATTGCAAGGTTGATCGCATTCTACTGGACAAAAAGGTTCCTTTTTGTCGCCCCCTTTCAGTGCTCGACACCCTCCTTATTCCACGGGGCTTTCCCGGCACATCAGGATTTTTTTATCAATTTGGCACAAGGGAACCCTTTTGCACACCCCCCCCCCGGAGTGCTTCTTGTCGTGTTTCGAAAACAACGAATTACCCAGTCGAAACTGGTTCGGAGAAGAAGATGAATGACATGGATTGGGCAGGGGAGGTGTTCGGGGCGATGCGCGAAGCGCGCGTGTTGCTGCGGCGCGAGCCGATTCGCCACGCGTCGGGGAGTGGCGACGTGCTGTATTGCGAATGCCTTGCAACGGTGGTCGATTCTCGCGGGCGTCTGTTGCGTCCGGCCCAGTTCATTCCGCCGCTCGAGCGGCTTCAACTCATCCGCGCCTTCGACCGGCATGTGCTCAGGCAGGCCGTTACGCTGCTGCGCGCGTCGCCCGATGTCCGGCTGGGGATCAACCTCTCCGGCCAAAGTGCGGCGATCGACATCGCGTGGGAAGCCGTGCTTCAACTGATCGAACGCACGCCGGAGGTTGCCAGGCGGCTCGTGGTGGAAATCACGGAAACCGCGCGGCTGGACCCCGCGCAAGGCCGACGCTTCGCACAACGGCTCCGGCAGGCCGGTTGCCGGGTGGCAATAGACGATTTTGGCGTGGGCTACGGCGTCGAGACCGCCATCGGGATCCGAACGCCCGACGTCATCAAGATCGATGCATCGTTCGTCGTCGCCGCGCGGTACGGCGAAGCTCATCTGGCGCGTCTCGCGCGACTCGTACGGCTCGCATCGGAATTGGCCGAGGAAGTCGTCGTGGAGGGCGTGGAGCAACCGGAGGACATGGCGCATGCGCAGCAATGCGGAGCGAAATGGGTGCAGGGGTGGTTCGTCACGGATGCGTTTGCCAGTGCGGGGGCGGAAGGCTGCCAGGAACACGGGAACGGGGGGGCGGCATGAGCGCATCGGCACGGATGACGGCTTTACATGGGAGGCGGGCGGGCTCGCTTGCCGAGCACGGGTTCCAGACCGATGCCGCTGCCGCTAGCGGCACGTTGGCAGTGATTCTGGCCGGCCTCGGCGCTTTCGCGCATGACGAGGCTCGCGACCGGGACATCGATCCCGAAGCGGCGCGCTCGCGTATCGAATGGTTCCGCCGATCGGTACATGCGCTTATCGCCCAATACGCTTCCCGGCATTACGAACTGGCCGTCAGCGCATATGACGTTGGCCTGTCGTCCGGACTGCATGGGCGGGAAGCAGCGACGACGCAGGTGTACCGGCGGTGCTATGACACGCACGCCGCCACCGATCCGCAAGGCGCGATAAACGCCACCTCCTTGACCGACCATCTCGTCGAAGCGGGCTGCATGCACGGACGTGGCATTCGTGCATGGATGATGGAGAAATAGCAGAAGGGAAATACCTTCGCTGCCGGAAAGCATCTTAGCAATTATGCATTCCTGATCAATGAAGGTGGAAAAACAAAAAGCACTTTAACCAGGTGATCTACATGAACACAATCTATCGGACGGTGTGGAACGAGTCGCTGGGTGCATATGTCGCGGTATCCGAACTGGACTCGGCGCGCGGTAAAGGTACCAGCAGTGTCGTCGCTAGAAGCGCAGGCGACATAAATGGCATCGCGGACGGCTTCTGGGACGGCATGCCCGCACTCAGTGTGATAACCGTTGCAGCGGTCGCAATCGTCGCGGGTCTGAGTGCGCCTGATGCGGCGTACGCCCAGAATGCCGTTTATCAGGGAACGGGTTGTACGACCGCATCGTATGGTGCGAATCAGGGTGACGTGGCACTCGGCTGTGCCGTCACGGCGTCGGGCACCGGCGCGGTCGGGATAGGCCTCGACAGTACCGCATCCGCGCAGTTCAATATCGCAATCGGCGCAAGCGCTACTGCGTCAGGCACGTCCGCCGCGACCGCATTGGGTGCGAATGCTCTCGCAAGCGGGACCAATGCCACGGCACTGGGTGCGACATCTAGCGCAATCGGGGCCAGTGCCGTGGCAATGGGTATTTTCGCCGTTAGTAGTGGCACACAATCCCTTGCTCTCGGCGCACGGGCGACGTCAACCTCGACCAATGGCGTCGCCTTAGGGACAAGCGCAACAACATCCGCTACAAACGCAATGGCATTAGGCATAGTTGCACAGGCAGCGGGTCTCCGCGCCACCGCTATCGGCGTGCAATCAAGAGGGTACAGCACTGATTCCTTCGCAGCAGGCACGAACGCGGTTGCGGGTGTGGCCGGAAGCACTACGATTGTTAATGATGTGGCACTCGGCGCTAACGCGACGGCTGTCGGCGGAAGTTCGGTTGCTCTTGGCACCTCAGCAACGTCCAGTGGTTCGGGCGCGATGGCATTCGGCCAAGGCGCGGTCAGCGGCGGCACGAATTCAATCGCGATCGGTTCCACGGCGGCTGCACCGTCAACGTCTGCAATTGCGCTCGGCGCATCTTCCCTCGCGTCTGCGAACTACGCGGTGTCCCTCGGAAATTCCGCGACTTCATCGGGCGCAAATGGTATCGCGGTCGGGTCGCAATCGTCCGCAACGAATGCACAAGCTACGGCAATCGGGTACGTGTCGGAAGCTGATGGAACAAATTCGACGGCGCTCGGCTCGGGTGCGACTGCCGCATCAAATTCCGGAACGGCTATCGGTGCTTCGGCCATCGCGGGCGTAAAAGGCAGCACGACTGCGATTAATGATGTGGCACTCGGAAATGGCTCCTCGGCTGTCGGGGGGAATTCTGTCGCAGTGGGCACGCGCGCGGTTGCTTCGGCCGCGAATGCAATGGCTTTCGGAAATGGTGCCACGGCTGCAAACGCGGGAAGTGTCGCACTCGGAAATGGTTCGGTCACGGCTGCTGCGAATCCGACTCCGAACGGTGTAATCGGTGGCAACACATACACGTACGCGGGCGGGGCGCCGACGAGCGTGGTCAGCGTTGGTAAGCCGGGCTCTGAACGCCAAGTCACGAACGTCGCGGCCGGCCGGGTCACGGGCACGAGCACGGACGCGATCAACGGCTCGCAACTCTTTGCGACCAATACCGCGATCGAAACGCTTTCGACTTCAACTTCGACCGGTATTTCGTCACTCAGTACGGGCCTGTCCACCACGAACAGCAATCTCGATTCCCTTTCCACTTCCACCTCGACGGGCATTTCCAGCCTGAGCACTGGCCTGTCCTCTTTATCGACTTCGACCTCGACCGGCATCAGCAGCCTGTCCACGGGGCTTTCCACGACGAACAGTAGCGTCGCATCGCTGAGCACTGTTGTGGACGCGAACAAAACGCACTACTACAGCGTGAACGACGGCGGCACGCAGCAGGGCAACTACAACAACAACGGCGCCACGGGCGCGAACTCGATGGCCGCGGGCGTGGCCGCATCGGCGTCGGGCGCGAAGGCGACCGCCATCGGCTACAACGCGAACGCGCTGGCTGCTTCGACGGTGGCGATCGGCGACAGCAGCACGGCCTCGTCGTCGGCCGGCGTCGGCTCGGTGGCGATGGGGTCCCAATCGCTCGCGACGGCCGGCAGCGCGGTGGCGATCGGCAATCAGCAGACGGCCAGCGGCAATGGCGCGGTAGCGATCGGCGATCCGAACCTGGCCACGGGCACCGGTGCCGTGGCGGTGGGCGCGAACAACACGGCCAACGGCACGGGTGCACTGGCGATCGGCAACGCGAACTCGGCCACGGGTACCGGCTCGCTCGCGTTGGGCAATACCTCGAATGCAGCGGGCAACGGGTCGTTGGCGCTAGGTTCGGCCGCGAGCGCCGCGAACGCCAACGACGTCGCGCTGGGCAGCGGTTCGGTGACGGCTGCGGCCAACCCGACGGCCACCGGCACGATCGGCGGCACGACCTACAGCTACGCCGGCACGACGCCGAC
>NZ_FPJP01000032.1:41917-61900 GCF_900119325.1 Burkholderia sp. NFPP32
GCGGTGGCGCTGGGCAGCGGTTCGGTGACGGCTGCGGCCAACCCGACGGCCACCGGCACGATCGGCGGCATCACCTACAGCTACGCAGGCACGACGCCGGCGAGCGTGGTGAGCGTGGGCGCGCCGGGCGCGGAGCGTCAGATCACGAACGTGGCGGCAGGGCGCGTTGACGCGACGAGCACCGATGCGATCAACGGTTCGCAGCTCTTCGCCACGAATCAGGCCGTGACTTCGCTGTCCACGGGGATCGGATCGATGTCCAGCTCGGTGTCGACGGTCACGAGCAGCATCGCATCGTTGTCCACCGGCGTGAGTTCGCTGTCGACCTCGACGTCGACCACGGCGAGCTCGCTGTCCACCGGCGTCAGCTCGCTGTCGACGTCCACATCGACCACCGCAAGCTCGTTGTCGACCGGGGTGAGTTCGCTGTCGACGTCCACGTCGACCACCGCAAGCTCGCTGTCCACCGGCGTCAGCTCGCTGTCGACGTCCACGTCGACCACCGCAAGCTCGTTGTCGACTGGGGTGAGTTCGTTGTCGACCTCGACGTCGACCACCGCAAGCTCGCTGTCGACGGGTCTGTCGAGCGTGAGCAGCAACATCACGTCGTTGTCGACCTCGACGTCGACCACGGCGAGCTCGTTGTCCACCGGCGTCAGCTCGTTGTCCACGGGGCTGTCGAGCACGAACAGCAGCGTAACCTCACTGTCCACATCGAGTTCGACGGCAACGAGTTCGTTGTCGACGGCGATCTCGGCGAGCAAGACGCATTACTACAGCGTCAACGACGGCGGCACGCAGCAGGCGAACTACAACAACGACGGCGCCACGGGTGTCAACGCGATGGCTGCAGGGGTCGCCGCAACCGCAGCGGGTGTAAGTGCTACGGCGATTGGTCACAACACGAATGCTGCGGGAGCCAACGCACTTGCATTGGGCTCGGGTTCGACAGCTGCGGGGGCCGGTAGCATTGCGGAAGGCTTCGGCGCAACGACGCCCACTACCGGCACCGACAGCATTGCGATCGGCACCCGCGCTGCCGTGGTGGCGAATGGGCCGAGCGGAGGTGCGGGCGGCGTCGCAATCGGCGCGGGAGCGATGGCTGGTGACCCTGGCACCGCAATCGGTTCGGGAGCGTCGGCGCTCGGCACCGATGCCACTGCTATCGGCTACAACGCCACGGGATCGGGAACGGCGAGCGCAGCGTTTGGTACGGGCTCGCTTGCCTCAGGTACAAACGCGATGGCGCTGGGTGCTGGCGCGACGGCGGCCAATGCGGGCGCTGTCGCACTGGGCAGCGGTTCGGTCACGGCCGCAGCGAACCCGACGCCCACCGGCACGATCGGCGGCACGACTTACAGCTTCGCGGGCGCGAGTCCGACGAGCGTGGTGAGCGTGGGCGCACCGGGCGCCGAACGGCAGATCACGAACGTGGCTGCGGGTCAGGTGGGCGCGACGAGTACCGACGCAGTCAATGGCTCGCAACTTTTCGCGACCAATCAGGCAGTAAATTCGCTGTCGACGTCGACCTCGACCGGCATCAGCTCGCTCTCGACTTCAACGTCGACGACAGCAAGTTCGTTGTCCACCGGATTGTCGAGCACCAACAGCACGGTCGCATCGCTGTCCACGGGGATTGGATCGTTGTCCAGCTCCGTTTCGTCGACCACGAGCAGTATCGCGTCGCTCTCCACGGGCGTGAGCTCGCTCTCGACGTCGACCTCGACGACGGCCAGTTCGTTGTCGACCGGCGTGAGTTCACTCTCAACCGGCCTGTCGAGCACGAACAGCAGCGTGACGTCGCTCTCGACGTCGACTTCGACAACGGCCAGTTCGTTGTCGACCGGTGTGAGTTCGTTGTCCACGGGCGTGAGCTCGCTCTCAACCGGCCTGTCGAGCACGAACAGCAGCGTGACGTCGCTCTCGACGTCGACTTCGACGACGGCCAGCTCGTTGTCGACCGGCGTGAGTTCGTTGTCCACGGGCGTCAGCTCGCTGTCGACCGGTGTCAGTTCGTTGTCCACGGGGCTGTCGACGGCGACGAGCAACATCGCTTCGCTGTCCACCTCGACGTCGACCACGGCGAGTTCGCTCTCCACCGGCGTGAGCTCGCTGTCGACGGGGCTGTCCAGCACGAACAGCAGCGTGACGTCGCTGTCGACGTCGACCTCGACCACGGCGAGTTCGCTGTCCACGGGCGTGAGTTCGCTGTCGACCGGGATCAGCTCGCTCTCGACCGGCCTGTCGAGCACCAACAGTTCGGTGACGTCGCTCTCGACGTCGACTTCGACGACGGCTAGTTCGTTGTCGACCGGCGTGAGCTCGTTGTCCACGGGCGTCAGCTCGCTGTCGACCGGCGTCAGCTCGTTGTCCACGGGGCTGTCGACTGCGACGAGCAACATCGCTTCGCTGTCCACCTCGACGTCGACCACGGCAAGCTCGCTCTCCACGGGCCTGTCGAGCACAAACAGCTCGGTGACGTCGCTGTCGACGTCGAGCTCGACGGCAACGAGTTCGTTGTCGACGGCGATTTCGGCGAGCAAGACGCACTACTACAGCGTCAACGACAACGGCACGCAGCAGGGCAACTACAACAACGACGGCGCCACGGGCGTGAACGCGCTGGCTGCGGGTACGGGGGCGACGGCCGCGGGTGCGGCGGGCGTGGCCGTGGGCAACAACGCGAACGCAGCGGGCGCGGATGCCGTTGCAATCGGCTCGGGCGCAACGGCCGCCAATGCGGGCGCTGTCGCGCTGGGCAGCGGTTCGGTGACGGCTGCGGCCAACCCGACGGCCACCGGCACGATCGGTGGCACGACCTACAGCTATGCGGGCACGAGCCCGACGAGCGTGGTGAGCGTGGGCGCACCGGGCGCCGAGCGGCAGATCACGAACGTGGCAGCAGGTCGGGTGAGCGCGACGAGTACCGACGCGATCAACGGCTCGCAGCTGTTCGCGACCAACCAGGCGGTGAACTCGCTGTCGACGTCGACCTCGACCGGTATCAGCTCGCTGTCGACCTCGACGTCCACGGCGGTGAGTTCGCTCTCCACCGGCCTGTCGAGCACCAACAGCACTGTGACGTCGCTGTCGACTTCGACGTCGACCGCCGTGAGTTCGCTGTCTACCGGCCTGTCGAGCACCAACAGTTCGGTCGTGTCGCTGTCGACGTCGACGTCTACCGGCATCAGCTCGCTGTCCACCGGCGTCAGTTCGCTGTCCACCGGGATCAGTTCGCTCTCCACCGGCCTGTCGAGCACCAACAGTTCGGTGACGTCGCTCTCGACGTCGACTTCAACGGGCATCAGCTCGCTGTCGACCGGCTTGTCGAGCACCAACAGCAGCCTGACGTCGCTGTCGACCTCGATCAGCACCATCGGGACCGGCACGGCGTCGCTGTCCACCTCGACTTCGACCACCGCCAGTTCGCTCTCGACGGGCTTGTCGAGCACCAACAGCACGGTCTCGTCGCTGTCCACCTCGACATCGACGACCGCGAGTTCGCTCTCGACAGGGTTGTCCACCACCAACAGCAATGTGTCGTCGTTGTCCACGTCGACTTCAACCGCGGTGATTTCGCTGTCCACGGCGATCACCAACTCGAAGCCTCACTACGTGAGCATCAACGACAACGGCACGCAGCAGGGCAACTACAACAACGACGGCGCCAGCGGCGTGAACGCTGTGGCCATCGGCACCGGCGCGATGGCGAGCGGCACGAGCAGCTCGGCGCTGGGCGACGGGGCCACGGCCGCGGGCAATGGCGCGACGGCTCTGGGCGCGAAATCGGTCGCGTCCGGCAGCGGTGCGGTGGCGCTGGGCCTGGGCGCGTCGGCCAGCGCACCGAACTCGATAGCGCTTGGTGCGGGTTCGATCGCGAACGAGGCCAACACGGTATCGGTCGGCTCGCAGGGTAGCGAGCGGCGCATCACCAACGTCGCGCCTGGCGTGAATCCGACCGATGCCGTCAACGTGTCGCAGTTGCAGGGCGTGCAGCAAAGCATCACGAGTATCGCCCGCAAGGCGTATGGCGGCGTGGCGGCGGCCACCGCGCTGTCGATGATCCCGGATGTCGATGCCGGCAAGTCGTTGGCGGTGGGTATCGGCGGAGCGAGCTTCCAGGGTTATGGGGCAACGGCGATTGGCTTCACCGCGCGCATCACGAACAACCTGAAGCTGCGCGGCGGGGTGGGAGCGAGCAGTGCCGGGTATTCATTCGGCGGCGGTATCAGCTACCAGTGGTAACCCGAGGTCCGGCGGCGACACGGCTGACGTGTCGCCGCCGGCAAACAACGATGACAGCGGGAGCAAGAGAGATGGCAAAAAAAGTGGCGGCAACGCTCGTTGCGACGATGGTGCTCGCGGCGTGCTCGACATCGCAGGGGCCGACGTGGAACGGGTATTCGGTGGGGCTGCCCAACGGGCAGCGCGCGTTCCGGATCGACTGTCACGGCATCTTCGAGGGGCAGGGCACCTGTTATTCGAAGGCCGCGGAGATATGCGGCACGCAGCAGGTGCGTCCGATCGAGCAGGTGGCTCCGATCGCGGATGCCGATACCACGCGTGACGTGCGCGTCCTGACGTTCCAGTGCGGGCCGGTTCCGCAACCCGCGCAGCCGGCGCCGCAGCCCGTTCCGGTGCCTCCGCCCCCGCCGCCTGCGCCGCCTGCGCCGAAGCACGTCACGCTGGCCGGCGATGCGACGTTCGACACCGACAAGGCGACGCTGCGTCCCGACGCGCGCGCCAAGCTCGATGCGCTGATCGACCAGGCGCGCGGCATGACGTTCAACACGGTCACGGTGAACGGCTACACGGATTCGCGAGGGTCGGCAGCTCACAACCTGGGGTTGTCGGAGCGACGTGCGCAGTCCGTGGCGCAGTACTTGCGCGATCACGGTTTGCAGGCGAAGCGGTTCGAGACGCGCGGCTTTGGCGCGAGCGATCCGGTCGCCACCAACGCGACGGCGGCCGGCAGGGCACAGAACCGCCGTGTGGACATCACGCTGGAGTAAGCGCCCCCCAGCGCGATGGTGTCGTCCGCAAGCGGTACGCGGACGTTCGGCGGACCGCTGCCCCCCCGAGGCGGTCCGTTCTTTTTCCGCAGCGCGGCGCATGGCGCCGCGTTCATGCGTATCGGGACGTCGAGAAGCACCACGACAGTCAACTCCACTGGACCTCGGAACACGATGAAGATCGGAATCTCCGTGCTGACCCATGCCGGACAGAGCATATGGGAGAACGGACTCGGACAGAATGTCTGCTACTTCGTGCAATTGCTGCAGACGCTGCCGTTCGTCACCGGCATCGTGCTGCTCAACTGCGGCGACCAGCCGCGCGTCGCGGCGGAAGCCGAGACACTTGCCGCCGGGCTGCCGCTCGTCTCGCCGCACGATCTGGATGAACCGCCCGATGTGATATTCGAGATGGGCGGCGGTCTCGACGTCGAGTGGCTCGACTACGCGCGCGCACGCGGATCGAAGGTCGTGTTTTTCTGCTGCGGCCAGCCGTACGTGGGCCTGGTCGAGCCGAGCGTATTCGCGCGCGGCGGCTATTTCACCAAGGCCACGCGGTGCGACGAGATCTGGGTTCTCGGCAAGGACCGCGTGTTCGCGGCCATGCTGCGTACGCTGCATCGCTGCCCGGTGTTCGAAGTGCCGTTTCTGTGGGACAGCACGTTTATCGAGCAACGCTCCGCCGCCATGGGCGCCGCCGGCCTTCGCTTCGGCTACGAACCGCGGCCGGTGCGCGGCGACGGCGACGGCACGCCGCGCGGGCTGCGTGTGGCGGTGTTCGAGCCGAACATCTCCGTCGTGAAGTGCTGTGTGGTGCCGATGCTCGTGTGCGACCGGGCGTTCCGCACCGACGCGGCAGCCATTGCCCGCCTGCATGTGCTCAACAGCGTGCAGATGCAGGCGCATCCGTCGTTTGCGTTCCTGCTGCGTTCGCTCGACCTGAATCATCGCGAGCGCGTGCGGCTCGACGGCCGCCACGACTTCGTGGGCTTCATGAGCCAGCATGCGGACGCGGTCGTCTCGCACCAGTGGCAGAACGAGCAGAACATCGTGTACCTCGATGCGTTGTATGGCGGGTATCCGCTCGTGCACAACTCGCCGTGGCTCCGCGACGTCGGCTATTACTACCCGGATTCGGATATCGACGCGGGCGCGTCGCAACTCAGTCGCGCCGCGCGGTATCACGATGCCGACCACGACAGCTACGTGCGGCGCGCACGCAGCTTCCTCGCCACGCTCTCGCCGCGCAGTGCCGCGAACGGTTCGCACTATGCGCGGCAGTTGCTTGCATTGACGTCGCATGCCGACTCGCGGAGGGCGTCATGCTGAACGGCCGGCGCCTCAAGGTAGGCGTGACGATTTTCTTGCGCCGCGGCTTCCAGTCGATCTGGGAGAACGGCATTTTCCAGAACTGCTATTTCCTGGCCACGCTGCTGGCGCATTCGCCGCTCGTGGAAGCCGCCTATCTCGTCAACGGCGGCGACGGCGATCCGGCCGAGGCACAGGACTTCCTGGCCCTCGCACCGGTTCCGGTGATCGACCTGGCGACGGCGCAACGCTCGCTCGACGTGGTCATCGAACTGAGCGCGCAACTGGATCCGGAATGGGGAAGAGCGTTCCGGGCGCGCGGCGGGAAGATCGTCGGCATGCGTGTGGCCAACGATTACGTGATCGACATCGAGCGCATGATGTTCGACCGGCCATCCGGCATGCTGATATCCGGTACGCCCTACGACGCGCTCTGGACCTTGCCTGCCTTCATGCGCACC
Organism: Burkholderia sp. NFPP32; assembly: GCF_900119325.1. Taxonomy (NCBI): domain Bacteria; kingdom Pseudomonadati; phylum Pseudomonadota; class Betaproteobacteria; order Burkholderiales; family Burkholderiaceae; genus Burkholderia; species Burkholderia sp. NFPP32. The sequence continues at coordinate 48,699 of NZ_FPJP01000032.1, forward strand.
TGCGGGGCTTATTACGGCAGCGCGTTGCGTGCGCCTGTCGCGGCGATGCAGCACCTGTGGAGCCCGGCGTTGCTCGAGCATGCGGCGCGCACTCCCGACGGCGGCCGTGCTTTCGGGTACGAGCCGGGGCGCGAACGCTGGCGCCTCGCGATCCTCGAGCCGAACATCTGCATGGTCAAGACCTCGCATATTCCGATGCTCGCGGCCGATCTGGCCCACCGGCAGCAGCCCGGCATGATCGAGTACCTGCGCGTTTTCAACACCATGGAGCTCAAGGGCGATGCGCAGTTCGTCGGCTTCGCCCGCAGCCTCGATCTCGTCACGCAGGGGCGGGCCACGTTCGAGCCGCGCGTGCCGGTCTACGAGATTCTCACGCGGCAGGCCGAAGCGATCGTCTCGCACCACTGGGAGAACGCGCAGAACTACCTGTACTACGAGGCGCTGCACGGCGGCTATCCGCTCGTGCACAACTCGGCGCTGCTGGGCGGATGCGGATACCGCTATGAGGATTTCGATTGCGAAGGGGCGGCGCTTGCATTGCGCGAGGCTTTCGCCGTCCACGACGCGCAGCTTGCCGACTACCGCAGTGCGGCTCGCACTTTTCTCGCGACGCTCGACCCGCTGGCACCGTCGAACGTCGAGCACTACGGCGCCGCCATCGCGGCCCTCTGGCCATGAAGACACCAACACCTGCGCATACATGGCCTGGCTTTGCCTGCCCCGCCTGTATCGCGCCTGACATTCGGGAGAAAACATGAACGGTCCATGCCCGCGCGGGCTGCGCATCGGCATCACGATCGGCCTGCGGGATGCCGCCGAAAGCCTGTGGATCAACGGCATCAAACAGAACGCGCTGTACCTGTGCAAGTTGTTCCAGCACTCGCCGCTGCGGCACCGGGTGACGCTGGTCAATACGACCGACGTTGCGATCACGTCGGCGTTGCCGTGGGACTTGACGCGCTTTCCCGTGCGCAGCTTTGCCGATGCCAAGGACGACCTCGACGTGCTGATCGAACTGGGCGGCCAGATCGACGCCCATCAGACCGCATACCTGAAGGCGCGCGGCACGAAGCTCGTGAGCTACTGCTGTGGTCCCGAGTACGTGCAGATGATCGAGGCCATGATCTTCTCGCGCAGGATGTGCGACTCGGTGTTCATCAATCAGCACTACGACGAGGTGTGGGTGATTCCCCAGGTCATGGAAACGAGCGCGGATTTCTTTGCCGTGCTGCGGCGGTGCCGGGCGCGCGAGGTGCCGTTCGTGTGGGATCCGATGTGCCTGGAGATGCGTTCGCGCGAGCTGCCGTTCGCCGGCGAATACCGCCCGCAGCAGGCGCCGATGCGCGTTTCGGTGATGGAAGCCAACATCGACGTGCTGAAGTTCTGCCTGTACCCGTTGCTCATCGCCGAGAGTGCCTACCGCAGCGCCCCGCAGAAGATCGGCTATGTGCACATCACGAACGCGGCGCACCTCGCCCGTACGAGCCCGGAGTTCATCGGCATCGCGCATTACCTCGACCTCGTGCGCGACGGCCGCGTGAGCTTCGTGGATCGGCACGACACGCCGCAGTTTCTGTCGGAACACACCGACGTCGTCGTGTCCCATCAGTGGGGACTCGCGCTCAATTACTTCTATTTCGACGTGTGTTGGAACGGCTATGCGCTGGTTCACAACGCACATCTGTGCAATGAGGTGGGCTACTTCTATCCGGGTAACGACGTGAGCGAGGGCGCGCGTCAGCTCGCGCAGGCGCTCGCGCATCACAACGACGACTGGGAGGCCTATCGCGTGCGCCAGCGCCACGCGATTAGCCCGTTTCTTGCCACCCACGAACCACTGATTGCCCGCTACGACGAACTGCTCGGCGCGCTCTTCGCCGCGGGGTCGGCGCGGGCGGGGGTAACACTGACCAACTGACGGGGATAAACACGACGATGAGGAATGCTGCAAAAAAAACCGCACGCCGACGCCATGGTGCGGCGATTCGAACCATCGCCATCGTGCTGGCAATTGCCGCGCATGCGCAAACCGCACAGGCGAACGCGGACGAGGTCGTTGCGACCGTCAATGGGGTGCCGTTGCATCGCACCGCCGTCGATGAAGCGCTGAGGGCAACCCGCCAGCCGGACACGCCCGCAGCTCGGCAGCAGATTCTGAACGGTCTGGTGGCGCGGGAGCTGATCCGTCAGGCGGCGGAGCGTGACCGACTCGGCGACACCGAGGTCGTGCGACAAGCCATTCGAAAGGCGAAGGTCGACACGGAGAACCGACTCTACGCGGCACAGCATCTGCAACTGCAGCCCGTTACCGATGCCCAGGTGCGCGAACGCTATGAGGCCATCGCGAGGGAGGCTGGAACGGACGAATACCAGGTCAGCGTGATGACGCTCGCGGACGAACCCGCGGCGCGGTTCGCGCTGATGCGCGTTCGCGCGGGCGAGCCGTTTGCGAAGGTTGCCGCGCAAACGGGCGTCGCGGCGCAAGGCGACGGCACGCCCCGCTGGGTGAGCTTCCGCACGCCCGCGGTGGAGGGGCATACGCAGGGCTTGCCGCTGCCGCTGGCCCAGGTGCTCCCGACGCTGAAGGCGGGTGAGGTGACACCGGAGCCGATCGCGGCAGCTGGCCACTACGTTATCGCGCGTCTTGACGCACGGCGACCGACGGTGATTCCGCCGTACGACGCAGTGCGCGAGTCGCTTCGTACCTCGCTCGAGGCGCAGCAACGTGACGACGCGTTCAAGACGCTGGTCGACCGACTGGCGGCCAACGCGGTGATTCGTCCACAGCATGCGGCGGCACTGGTGGCGCAGTGACGGGCGTCGAGCACGGCGGACGAGACGGACGCCGCGCCGCATCGCAATGTAGTGGCAGGGAAGCAGGGAGTACGGCAGGGCAGTGCAGCGCGTGGCACCGGCATGTTGCCGGCGCCGTCAATCATCGAAAGGGAGAACGGATATGACGCTCGAGCAATGCGTAGTGTGGCTGGCCGTTGGGGCCATTGCGGGATGGATTGCTGGGCTGATCGTCAAGGGGGGCGGGTTCGGGCTTGTCGTTGACATCCTCGTCGGTATTGCAGGCGCATTCATTGGCGGATGGCTGGCATCGGTCATCGGCATCAGTGTAGGCAGCGGCTTTGTCTCTTCCGTGATCGTGGCGATCGGAGGGGCCGTAGTGCTGCTGTTCGTACTGCGCCTGCTGCGCTGGGCGTAGGCGCACGCGATGGCGGTGCAGATGCGAAGCGCGCTTACGCAGACGTGTCGCGGTGCGCTGACGGCCAATCTGACGCTGGGTTTCCTCATGTCGTGGGAGGCCTCGCTCGCCGTTGCGGAACTGGTGTCTCACGTGCCGATTCGTCATGCCGCTTCGCCGGCCGGGCGCGCAGTGCTGGCGGGTGCGTTGGCTGCCGGCGCGCTGTTCGCCGGCCCGCTTCTCGTGCGACGCGTTTTGCACCGCTGGCCGCCCCCGGGCGGACTCGACCGCCCTCCGTACCGGCTGTGGTGCGTCCGTCTTGCGGGACTGTTACTTGGACTCGTGGCGCCGTTGGCCCCCTAGTTGGCTGATCGGCACACCGTCCGTCTATGCGTGGAGAGATAAACTCAATGACGTGGCTGAACAAGGTGGAAGCGATGATCCCGCGCGGCGAGCTGATTGCCGCGTGGCGATTGCTCGACGCGCATCGCGTCATGGATTCGAAGCGGCCGCAGGAACTGGTGATCGCCAGCCGCCTGTGGTGTTTGCGTGGCCGCTTCGAGGAGGCAAGGTACCTGCTCGACCGCGCGCTGGAGGTCGACGCGGCGAACGTCGACGCACTGATCGAGCGCGGGCGCCTTGCCGTCCGCCTGGGCGACGATACTGGCGCGAACGGTTGGTTTCAGCGTGCATGGGATGAGGGCGCGCGCGGCGACGACTGGATGGTGGACTGGATCGACGTGCTGCTGCGGCTCGGTCGCCACGACGACGCTCGGGATATCGCGATGGTTCGCTGCGAGCGTGCCCCCGAAGACGCGCATACCTGGTTTCGCCTCGGCCTCGCGCATCAGCAGACTCGTCATCACCTGCAGGCGCTGGACGCCTATCGCCACGCGATGCGGCTCGATCCACGCCTGCCGATGCTGCGTAACAACATGGGCGCCGCGCACCTCGAACTGCGGCAATACACCGAAGCAAGAGAACTGCTGGAAGCCACGCTCGCCGAGGATCCGGATCACGCGCTTGCCTGGACTAATCTCGCCACCGCGCTTCTGCGGACGGGCGAGATCGACGATAGTCTCGTCGCGGCCGAACGCGCCTGTGCGCTGGCGCCGAACTACGTCAGCGCGCTGCAGACCTATTCGTATGTGCTGCGCGAGCTGCAGGCGTTTCCGGCTGCGCTCGCCGTCGCCGAGCGCGCGCTCGCGCTCGACCCGCAGAATGCCTCGCTCGTCTGGACGAGAGCGATGCTGCAACTCATGCTGGGCGACTACGAACAGGGTTGGCGCAGCCATGAGGCGCGCTGGAATGGCTCGCCCGAATTGCGCGACGTCGTGCCGAACATGCCTGCGCCGAGGTGGAACGGCGAGCCGCTGGCCGGCAAGACGCTCTTTGTATGGGGGGAGCAGGGCAACGGCGACGTGCTGCAATTCGCACGTTTCGTACCGGCCATCGCTGCGCGCGTCGAGCAGGAGGGCGGCACGTTCGTCTACTGTTGCTTCGACAGCCTGCACGCGCTGCTCGTGCGCAGTCTGGGCGATTGCGTGCCGACGATCGTTGCCCATGACCAGCGACCGCTTCCATCGTTCGATTTTCATCTGCCGCTCGCCAGCATTCCGTTCGTGCTCGGCATCGGGCTCGCCGACCTGCCGGGTCCGGCGCCGTATCTGAAAGCCGATCGAGAGCAAACCCGTGCCTGGGATACCCGCCTGAAGCGCGATGGCCAACTGCGCGTGGGACTCGTGTGGACAGGCAGTCGCAGCCATCAGCGCAATGCCATGCGCTCGGTCGATCCGCTCGCCTATGCCCAGGCATTTGCCGACGTCAAAGACGTGACGTTCGTCAATCTGCAGCTCGATGCGGCGGCCGACGTGCAGCGTATGCGCGACGCCGGCCTTGAGCTGGTCGACCACACCGAGGACCTGACATCGTTCGACGATACGGCCGCGCTCGTCTGCAGTCTCGACCTGGTCGTCACGGTGTGTACGTCCATTGCCCATCTCGCTGGCGGTCTAGGGGTGCCCGTCTGGCTGCTGCTCGATGTGAACCCGCACTGGCCATGGATGAGCGAGCGCACCGACAGCCCGTGGTACCCGACGGCACGGCTTTACCGCCAGCCGGCGTATGGGCGGTGGTCGCCGGTTCTCGACGCGCTTGCGGGTGACCTTGCCGAGCATGCACGCGAGCACCGTAAGCACGCCGCTATCGCCGGCCGGACTGCCGCGTGACGCACTCATGGAAGACGAGCTTTCCGGTCCTGCCGGAACGCATCCGGATGCGTTCCGCTTTCCCGGCCAGCACGTGGAGCAGCACCTTGCACGGCAATGCGACTGGCCGTTCTACCTGAGCCACGGCCAACTGACCAGGCTGCGTCACTTGCGGGAGGCATGGGGCGACGACGTCGTGATTCAGATCTACGCCGGATGCGTGCGCATCCGAGGCGAGTGCGGCGACTGGCGGTTCACTGACGACAGCGAACTGCTTATGGAGATCGCGCGGCGCCGGCAACCGTCAACTGCGTCTGGGCAGGCGGTGCATGGGCGAAGGGGCGGGAAGCGACCGCGGATGTAACTGATATTGGACGGCTGTCGATATGACGGCCAAAAGCACTACGGGGGTGTGCATTGAAACGGATTAATCTTGCGCAGGCGCTGGAACAGTGTGCCGACGATGCCGTACTGCAGCGGATCGCGGACCAGATGGGGCTGCCACCACACGTCGTCGCACACGTGCTCCGCAGTGCCGGCCCGGTGCTGGTCGCTGCGCTCACGGTGCGCGCCGCACATGGGTGCGAGGATACGCAGGCCGTGTTCGACGCGCTGATGTCGCGCGACAGCAATGCACGTATCGGCAGCGAGTGCGCGCATCTCGTCGAGACGACCGCCGGACTCAAGGATTTCGAGCACCGGGGCCATGTGCTCGCGACCCGCGCGACCGACATACCGGTGGCGGCATTGAGCGACCACATCGCGGTGCGCACCGGTGTGCCGACGCAGCCGGCAAGTGTGCTCTGTTCCATCGCGGCAGCGATGCTTGCAGGGCTCATCAAGCATCACGTATTGCTAGAGCAGGGCGACGTCACGCAGCTTCCCGGGTTGCTGGCAAGCCAGCTTCCTTCTGTTGCGAGCGGCATGGACGACGGCGTCGCCACACTATTCGGGTATCCGAATGTTCGTGCGTTGGCCGACACGATCGCGGTGCGGCTCGCCGCGGTCGCGGCGGACTTCCACTCGCGGCAGGTGTCCCACCGGCATTCGGACGATGCGCCGAATGCCGATACGATCGCGGCGCATGCGCGGGCGGACGAGCACCACCTCGCTGCGGCCCATCCACGCGTGCCCGACGCGCCGGCTTTCGAAGGTCCCGCTGGCGGGGCGACGCCGGACGAGGCGTCCGATGCCGTCGCCGGCAACCGTCCACTGCGGACCGACCTGGGCACCGCCCCCGCGCCCGGCGTAGACGCCGAAGTCACGGTCGCGCAGCATACGAAGCGGCCGGACGCACCAGACTATGCCCGTTTCGTGGCCGGGAAGGTCTATGCGAACGACGTGCACTACGCCGGCTCGATGGCGACGCCTGCGTATGCGGCGCCTTCGCATCCAGACGCGCCTCGCCAGACGTCACGGGTCGGACGACGTGCGCGACTGTGGGTGCCGGTGCTGATACTTGTCGTTGCGGTCGTTGCGCTTGCCGTCTGGGCGAAGCGCGATACATGGGCCGAGGTCATATCCATGCTGACGCCGGCTACGTCGGTTGCGTCGGCGCCTCGCGCGACTGCGCAAGCCGCCGATGCGAGCGTGGCTTCCGGTGCGGTCACGCCGGCGGCCGCGAGCGCCGCCGCTGCCGCCGAACCCGCCGCCCAGGCGCAGGCCACGGACTCGGAAGCGCTTGCGGCCGACACGTGGCTCGTCGCGCACACGAACGCTTTGGGAGCGCCTGCCGTCCAGGCCCTGCTCGACAGCGACGATCAGCGTCCGGCCGTGGTGGATCCCCTGCTGGCACGCTTCGGCAAGGGGCACTTTTCGGCATCGCTCAGGGCCGGCGGGAAGGGGGCCGCCGTCTGGCTTGACCACCTCGATGCGCTTTTACCGTTCATCGCGGTGCCGGGCGCCGAACTCACCGTCGAGCGCCATCGCGTGATGCTCGGCGGCCTGGCGCCGGATAACGCGGAGGGCTGGCGTCAACGTCTGCAGCAGACGCTCGGGCCGGCTTTCGACGTGCAGGTGTTCGACAAGGCCGCAGCGGTCTCGCGGGCCACCGATTCGTTTCTGCATGCCATGGCCGCGCTGCTTCAGGCCGACTCCATGTGCAACCCGGGGCAGGCGGCCGCTGTACTGAACCGGCAGGTCGTCGATTTCGCCGCCGGCGACGACAGGCTGCCACCGTCTGCGACCGAGAACCTGTCGACGTCTGCACAGCTGATGAAGACATGTGCTGTACGCAATCAGGCGCTGCGGTTCACGATCATTGCCCATGCGGACCGTGCGAACGACGGCGCGGGGCTGCTCGGGTTGACGCAGCGGCGCGCCGATGCCATCCGCAATTTTCTCGTGAATGCAGGTGTATCGGCTGCGTCCCTGGTCGCGCAGGGAGTCGGCGAGGACCGCCCGGTGGCCGGCACACTGACTGCCGCTGGCCAATTTGCCAACCGGCGCGTCGAATTCATGCCGCTTTGAGCGTGGGGAGGCTTGTATGCGAAGCGATACTGCAATTGATGTGCCCGATGACTTCTCGATACCGGGCGCTGTGTCGGTCAAGACATTGCATGAGGCACTCTCGCATGCGCAACGGACCTTCCTTGCGCAGCTCGTCGAGCATGCATTGAGTGACGATGCCTTCCTGGTCGCGTTGCTGGTCGTGCCATTGCTCGATTTCGGTCAGCGGCGGCCCATTCCCGACATCGACTTGCGCGCGGTTTGCGGCTTCACGGTCAGACGATGGACCGATGCGGTCGATGAACTCGTGGGCCTCGGCGCCCTGCAGCGCTCGCGGCCCCGCCTGCCGGCCCGGCGTATTCCTGCCTTCAGGCTGGGCAGTCAATTCAGGCCGCGTTATGTTCGAGACGTTCACGATGGATTGCGCGATGACACGCACGTCTGATGTACCCGGGCAGGCAGGCGTCGCGAACCGGCTCTTCGAGGAAGCGGTCGCGGCGCATGGCCGCATGTCGTTGTCCGACGCGGAACGACTGTACCGGATGGTGCTGCGGCTCGCCCCAGGTCATCCGGAAGCCCTGAACAATCTCGGTGCGCTGCGCGAACGTGCGGGCGACGCGACCGAAGCCGAACGCTGCTACCGTACGGCGCTGCAACGAGCGCCGGACTACGTCGACGCGCGTTACAACCTGGGTCTGCTTCTGCACGGAAACCGGCAGTTCGCGGAGGCCGAGGATTGCTACCGGCGCGTGATCGCGGCGGTGCCCCGTCATGCAGCGGCCCACGTCTATCTCGCCGGTCTGATGCAGGAAACGGATCGTGCGGCCGATGCCGAATGGTCTTACCGGCACGCGATGTCGCTCGACCCCGACGACGCGGTCGCGCATCTTGGTCTCGGGCTGCTTTTCGTAGCGACCGGTCGGGCCTCGGAGGGCGAGGCCTGCCTTCGCGACGCATTGCGCCTCGCCCCGGACCTGAAAGACGCATGCGGTGCATTGGGCGCGCTGCTGCATCGCCAGCAGCGCTATACCGAAGCTGAAGCGTGCTACAGGCACGTGCTCGAACGCGATCCGGGGTCTGTCGAGGTGTTGAATAACCTCGGCCGGCTGCTACACGACGCGGGGCGCCTGACCGAAGCCGAACGGTACTTGCGGGAAGCGCTGGCCGCCGCGCCGGAACGCACCCCCACCGCGTTCAATCTGAGCCTCGTGCTGCTTGCGATGGGCCGCTATGAAGAGGGCTGGGCGCTGTATGAGGCGCGATACGGCGAATCGGCGCACTGGGGTGATGATGCGCACTGTCACGTGCGGCCCGCACTGCGGTTCCCGGAATGGCGGGGCCAGCCGCTGGCGGGCAAATCGATGGTGGTGTGGGCCGAGCAGGGGCTGGGCGATTGCGTGCAGTTTGCTCGGTACCTTCCCGTTTTGAAGGCGAAAGGGGCATCGAGACTGACGCTCGTCTGCCCGCGCACCCTGTGTCGATTGTTGCAAACGCTCGAGGGCGTCGACGAATGCGTGCCGGACGATGACGCGTCGCATCTGACCGAACACGACTATGCCTGCATGCTGATGAGCTTGCCGCTGCACACGGGGACGACGCTCGCGACGCTGCCGGCAGACGTGCCTTATCTGCGCGTATCGTATGCTCAAGCGGCACGGTGGCGTCGTCGCATTTCAGCGGACGGATTCCGGGTGGGCCTCGTCTGGGCGGGCGATCCTCGGCCGGACATGCCGGGCGCCAGCGCGATCGATCGCCGGCGTTCGCTCGACGCCACAGCCCTGCTGCCGTTGCTGACCGTGCGCGGTGCGACCTTCGTGAGTCTCCAGAAGGGGGAGGCGGCGCGCAGTCAGATGGCCGGCATTCCAGCCGGGTTGCGCCCGCTCGATCCCATGCCGGAGGTGGACGACTTTGCCGACACCGCGGCGATCATTTCTACGCTCGACGTCATCATCACCGCCGACACGTCCGTCGCTCATGTCGCCGGCGCGTTGGGGAAGCCCGTCTGGATTCTCTGCCGCTTCGATGGTTGCTGGCGATGGCTCGACGGTCGCGACGATTCACCGTGGTACCCGTCGGCGCGGCTCTTCCGTCAGGAGACGCCAGGGGACTGGGCCAGCGTGATCGAACGCGTGCGCACCGCCCTGCAACGGAAGGTGCCGGCATGAAACCCTTTCTCTACGCTCACCGGCTGCGTGCTGCCTGTAGCACCGACGTTGGCGTCGCGCACCCGGTCCATCAGGATCTGCATGCCATGGATATTTCTTACGAAACCGATGCGCTATTCCGCGGCGCACTGCTCGGACTCGTCTGCGGCGCTGCTGCCGTGCCCTTCGCGGGTTACGCGATCGAATCACTTACGAGGTTACCTGCCGACGGGTGGCGGCCTGTCGTCGGCGGGGTTGCCTTGGTGACCTCGGCGCTGATTGTGCCGCCCGTCATCGCGCTGATCAGGGCGAAGCGCTCGCCCATGAGGGCCTACGACGCACGCCGGTTGCAGGCAGTCCTTCAGGGGCGGCTCGTGGGTGTCGCGCTCGGGGTGTTGTTTGGCATCTCGTTTCTCGCGAGATGAGGCGGCCGTGGCACTCAGTCCTCCGTTTCCCGTCAGCTTTGCAGGAGATGTCGGAGCAGGGAAGTCATCGTTTGTGCCAAGTAAGTCAGCACCAATATGAAACTATCGAAAATAGGTCAATTGATGTTGGATGGAGTTCGAAGAGGGGGTGTGGATACATTCTTTATCCGGACGCAAAAAAATCATTCATCGATATATCTCCGCAGATCTCGCCAAAAAATTTGATATTGATAGTACGAGATCGAAAATTACGCTTTACCTATCGGAATGGCGGTTCTTGGGCCGTGATCTTCAATCCCTTGTGGTTCAATGAGTCGACGATGAAGCCCAGTCAAAAACGGACGCCTTTCATGCCCGCTGGCGGGTTCTATACGAGCGTTCAATAAAGCGAACATTTTGATGAACCGGACAACCGGAACAATTTCCTGGAAAGGCTCACCGTCGCATGTCATTCCCCCATCGCCCCATTGCCTTCATACTCGCAGCCTCGAATCATGGCACGATGATCGTCAATCGCAACGACTACAACGTCGCCGCCTCCGGAGGCGTCTACGGTGTCGGACAGCAGATCCTGCAACAGTCGAGCTATGACGTGAGTGAAGTCGCCTTCGCGCTTGCCCTGCTTAGCCGCCGGCAGCAGTATTTCGGCGATGGTGTCGTGGCGATCGATGGCGGAGCCAACATTGGCGTGCATACGATCGAATGGGCTCGTCACATGCACGGCTGGGGACGCGTGCTCAGTTTTGAAGCGCAGGAGGTCATCTACTATGCGCTGGCGGGCAACATCGCTCTCAACAACTGCCTGAATGCACGCGCGAAGCTTGCCGCTCTGGGCGAGCACAACGGCGAATTGATCGTTCCACAACCGGACTATTTCGCGCACGCCAGCTTCGGCAGTCTCGAATTGCGCCAGCAAGGGAACACCGAAGATATCGGGCAGCGCATTTCTTACGACCCGTCAAACGGAACGCGCGTGCCGATGATCAGCATCGATTCGCTTGGACTCGAACGCGTCGATTTCTTCAAGCTCGACGTCGAAGGGATGGAAGTCGACGTGCTGCGCGGAGCCCGACACATGCTGCAGACGCTCAAGCCGATACTGGCGATCGAAATTATCAAATCCGATCAGACAGCAATCAAAGGCATGCTCGACGAATTCGGATACCGCTATTTCCCAGCTGGGATGAATCTCATCGCTGCTCACACGGGTGATCCCGTGCTGCAACACCTGAGCCATCAAGATGGAGTGACCTATCTCAATTGAGGCGGATGTGGTCTGCGAAGGCTTTAACCTAGCGACGACTTGGTTGCGACCGACCCGTGCATCGATCACCGCCCAGACGTTCTTGGGGTAGGGGACGCCCAGGGACTGGGCCCGCGTGATCGAACGCGTGCGCATCGTCCTGCAACGGCAACTGCGGCATGAGAATCTTTCTCCACGTTGCGCGTCCGGTCCATCAGGATCTGCACGACATGGATATCTCTTACGAAACCGATGCGCTGTTCCGCGTCGTACTGCTCGGGCTCGTCTGTGGCGCTGCCGCCGTGCCCTTCGCAGGTTACTCGATCGAGTCCCTCACGCGGTTGCCTGCCGATGGGTGGCGGCCTGTCGTCGGCGGGGTTGCCTTGGTGACCTCGGCGCTGATTGTGCCGCCCGTCATCGCGCTGGCCAAGGCGAAGTGCTCGCCGATGAAGGCCTACGACGCACGCCGGTTGCAGGCAATCCTTCAGGGGCGGCTCGTGGGTGTCGTGCTCGGGGTGTTGTTTGGCATCTCATTTCTCGCATGATGAGGCGGCAGCCCTGGCATCCGGTCCTCCGTTTCCCGTCAACCCGGTCTGAATGATCTCGCTGCCTACCGCGCATGCGCGCCGTGAAGCATTTGCGCGGCGACAGATCGCGGCATCGTAGGCCGGAGCGTCGCGAGCAGGGACAAGTGCGCCACGCGCGTTGCATGTTCCTTGGAAGGTAATCACCGTGTTCCCTGCGCAAAGAGAGGGATTATCATTGGTCGATTCAAAGAAATAATCTATAAATTATTTAATTCGGGCCAATAAAACGTCTCGTTGACAAGTTGCCGTGCGATCGATGTAGCGCAGATTTCGAAAAAAATTTCCGGTGACCAAATTCAGGAATTTTGGCGATCCGTGTAGGGAAATTCTTATCGATGAATTGAGAATGATCTGATGAAGCTATAGGAATTACGGATAAGGCTAAATAATCGTGCGCGTCATTTTCAATGTTTAACATTATTAACAATTTCGTGAGGATACACTCCTCCAAGTCGAGAGCCGAGAAGGCTGAAGATTAAAATTCCAGGGTGGCTCTAGCCACGCATATCGAAATACATTTTCAGACATGGAAATGATCTGAGGGACTGGCATGTACGAAACGGGGAGAAAAGTCGGATATGCGCGCGTGTCGACCGACGAACAGCATCTCGATATGCAGATCAAAGCACTCGAGACCTTCGGATGCGACGGGATCTATTTCGACAAGGGAATTTCGGGCGCAAAGTTCGAGCGACCGGGCTTGCGCAGCGTACTGGAGGTGACGGCAACCGGCGATACGCTCGTCGTCTGGAAGCTCGATCGGCTCGGACGCTCGCTCAGCCATCTAGCGAACATCATGGCTCAGCTCGACAAGCGTAAGATCCGCGTCGTATCGCTGACGGAATATATTGATACGCGCTCGTCGAGCGGGCGCTTTACTTTCCATATGCTCGCGGCCATTGCCGAATTCGAGCGAGGCCTAATTAGTGAGCGGACGCGTGCTGGGATGGAGGCCGCT
>NZ_FPJP01000042.1:0-23362 GCF_900119325.1 Burkholderia sp. NFPP32
TAACGACAACCCGTACGCCGAGGAGCTGTTCCGCACGTGCAAGTACCGGCCCGACTACCCGCGCCAAGCATTCGCGAGCGTCGAGGCCGCGCGTGCGTGGACGCAGCAGTTCGTGCGTTGGTACAACCATGAGCACAAGCACAGCGGCCTGAAATTCGTCACGCCGGCGCAGCGTCATAAGGGTGTTGCCACCGCGGTGTTGGCACTACGCGATGCGGTCTACGCGCAGGCCAAGGCTCGTAATCCGCAGCGTTGGTCCTGCTCGACTCGCAATTGGGAATTGAAGGACGAGGTCTGGCTCAATCCGGAGCATACGCCCCGAGCCGAATTAAAACAGTGCGCGTGAAGCGACGCGACAACTACGTTGACAAACACCGTACCCGCTGGAGGCCGTTGACGGCGAGCCCGACTGCGCGATGCTCATATAGAGGGCTATTACAATCGACAACGCCTGCATACCTCACGCCTGTCGACTACGAGGGCAGGTTGATCGCCGCAAGCGTTGCTGTACGAGAAAACGAGACAAGGTCACATCGAACTGATGCGCCAATTCGGCCAGCGTCCACTCGCCTTTGACCGTTGTCAGTGCAACTTTCGTCTTGAACGCCGCTGAGTGCGTTCGTCGGGTTCTCTTCGTCATCTTCCAGGTTCCTTTGCCGGCATTATCGCTGGCTCAGGTCCCGGTCGCTCCACTGATCCGACTGTCCGAATTCGCGCAGCCACCTTTTGCTGAGTCGAGTGACCGCGAGTTTTTGATTGTTGTCCTAAAAAAATATTCTTTGTACTGTCATGTTTGCATTCTCTCCTCGACAAAATGGCAGGCACATTCGATGCCGACCGCCGCACTCGAATGTTGGATACAGCTCTCGCGTGTGGCAGCGCGAGGGGAAACGAGTTCTGGACATACGCAACCGAAGCGGAGCCAGACGACCAGGTTGACGCGTGAGCGTCGACCCTTTAGCTTGCACGTTTTTAAAGGAGAGCGCTCTGATGAGCACCAAATATGCGGTAAGAATCCAGGCATCGCGGCTCAAACCGCTCGCAGCATTGATTCCGTTGCTGATCGCAGTCGGTCATGCCGGCGCTGTCGGCGTGGGACAGATCGCCGCTGGCTCAGGGACGATCAGCTCCAATGTCGCGACGACGGGCTCCAATGGCGCGACGACGATCAATCAGCAAAGCAATCGCCTTGTCGTCAACTGGAGCAACTTTGACGTCGCGACCGGCGAACGGGTACAGATCAATCAGCCGAACGCCCAGTCGGCGATCCTGAACCGCGTTAACTCGGCAAGCCGCACGCAGATCGACGGTGCGCTGAGCGCCAACGGCCGCATCTTCGTGGTTAATCCGAATGGCATAGTGGTCGGCAAGACCGGCACGATCAATGCCAACGGTGTCGTGCTTTCGACGCTGGATGTACCCGACAGCTTCTTCATCAAATCGGAGGGTGGGTCCGGCCCGACGTTGCTGCCGTTCCGCAAGGTGGCAGGCGCGGCCAACGCGGCGGTGGTGAATGAAGGCACGATCAACGCGGGTGTGGCAGGCGTCAACCTGTTCGGCAGCCAGGTGATCAACGGTGCGACGGGCAAGATTTCCGCCAAAGGAGATCGGACTGTCACAGCAGGGGCCCTGACTAGCGTCAATATGGTGGCGAGCGATATGGTTGAAGCATATCAGACCGATTCGACGGGCGGCCTTGTTGCCTATATTCCCTTCGGCAATCTGAATGCTATCGCCGTTGACGGACTGGTGGCCAATGACGGTGCGATTGAGGTGGATGCGGGCAATGTGGATCTGAACATCTATGGCGGGCGCAGCACCCTGAGCGAAGCCTTGCGCAACACCGGCTCGATCAAGGCGAGCAGCGTGGATGCGGAGTTTCCGGGCGTTCCCGGCCTGCATACTATCGGCGGGAACGTAAGCCTTAGAAGCCGTGGCGTTGGAACACATGTGGGCGGTTCGATCAGCGGTAAGAACGTCACCATAGCGACACAGAACAACACGGTAGTCGACGGCACGCTCGATGCGGTTGCCAACCTTGATGTTGCCGCAGTCTCGGTGAACAAGGACGCGACACTAGTGGTGTCTGACAATGGAAGACTCGATAGCGGTGGCTATCTCAGCCTGGTCGGAGACAACGTGATGATGAACGGCCGGGCTACCTCGGGCACGGCGGTGCGGGTGGTCGGATATGGCCGAGCCGACGTACGGGAGGGCGGGCTCAATGCACCGAACTGGACTATCGACAATGGCGGCAAAGTCACGACCGGCACGGGGCAGAATGGCTTGTCGTCCGACCCGGTGGCGCAGGGGTATAGCAGCACTGGCGACGGCTACTACGGCAACAAGCGTCCGGCCACGCCGCAGATTCCGACGGTTGCGGGATTGAACCAGTAATCGTTTGGGTTTGTCCAGCCCGATCGATCGGGCTGGATCGTCGACCGACCAACCGTGGGCGGCAGAGAATGAAAAGCATTTTGTCGCCAGACGGCAATCCGCAAATCTGGGAAACCGAGTCGTCCAGGAAATGTGCATATGCTGTCCGGACATCTTACGTACTTTGTCGCCCTGTCTATTGACCTGAAGGTTTCAACTCGTGACAGCCGGGAAGGACTCAATTGGACGCGTACATTTAACCTGTCGCGCGGTGCCGCCGTTGTCTCTGGCGGGATTCGCTGATTGGCACCACCAATCGATTTTCGCACCCGACGGCACGGATTCTTGATCGAGGTAAGGGCAAATCGTGTTGCGTGACAGATTCGCGAGACGCGTGATCTCACGTACTGATTGACTTGGTTCCTACTAAATTTTGGTGGGAACTATAGTGGATGAGATGTTGGCTGGCAAGGATGACGGTAAGTGTCCGGTAAAGGTACCCAGGCATGTGAGTGATGTCAATCAAGCGGTAGCCGGCCCACGTCGGCATTCCTGATGCGGACAAACCGGTCGCTCTGCATGTGTTGTATGCTGGACCACTAAACATGCCACGCGTACGCGGCGGATGTGCTGGCGTGTGAATCCGAGCTGAACCCGTACGAGACAACCTCCGTCAGGCGTCGATCTACCTGCGTGACAATGGCGCGAAGCAGGTATTTGATTTTGCCAATCCAGAAGGCAGTACCGGCGATTGGAGTCGCTATCAAAGCAAAAACGGACTGAGTCATGCCTTGCTCAGAATTTTGCTTGAAAAAAGTAGCGAACAGTTTATATTGTGTAGATATTCTTAAAGGTGACCGGATGGCAACTTATCACGAACTGAAAGCACAGGCCGACGAGCTTTCGCGTCGGGCAGAGGAGGCAAGACTCGCGGAACTCGATACCGTCATCCAGGAGGTGCGCGCCCGTGTGGCGGAGTATGATTTGACTCCGGAACAAGTCTTTGGCCGCAAGCGCGGTCCGGGGAAGGCCGGTACGAAGTCTTCAGTTGCGCCGAAGTATCGCGATCCGAAGACCGGGGCGACTTGGTCAGGCCGCGGTCGTGAACCTGGCTGGATCAAAGGAAAACGACGCGAGCGTTTCCTGATCGAAGGATGACTGTCGTGATCGGCGCCGGTTGATCGGAATACGCGTCAAACCTCGCCTTCAGAGTGGGGAGGGATGGCCGAAAGCCACTTTCTTTGGGTGTGGCGCGGACGCTACTGGCGTCGTTTGTGGACTTTTCTGTTGTTCGATGCGCTGACCGCGATCTCGATGAATCTCGGCCGGACCTCTTGCCCGATGCCAACGGCGGGCTTTTTCGGGATCGCGGTTGTGCGCGCGTCGGATTCCGCAGATCGCGTCGGTACAGCGGCCGTTGCTTCGGGATGGGTTTGCGCCGGCCCGTCTACAACGACGGACATGCAGGCGCTTGCCTGTAATCTCGAGCGTGATATCAGGATTTCAAGATTCGTCAAAACAATGCGTGAGATGAGGTTGGTCGAAGTCTGGGCCAGCGCATCGATATCACGGACCTGTACCGCACTATTACGCTCGACCTGATTGCTACGCGCCGCGGTGCAGCTGCAGATTCCTCTGTGCCGTCGTGGCCAAGCTTCCAGCGCCGGGGTCGGGCGTTTTTACACTGCCTCGGCCAAGCACGGACAGTAGCGCCAAACCAATCAATGTCTGCACCACGCGTGACAGGCGATGCTCGCTCGAGAAAGTGCATCGCGCGACGATGGCGATCACGTGAGTTCTCGTCCCCGTTGCCATGATCGCAGTTGCAAAGGTCATTTCCGGTGAGAATCAGCGTTACGTTAATTACCTCCGTCCGAGCGCGATGTCCGATATCTCGTTGCTTTGAACGTAGAGGTCAATCGACCCATCCGGAAAGAGAATTGAGCCGGTCAAAAACGGCCCAGTCGGTAGGCAGAGATAGAGGCATGTTGCACGAATGACGTGCTCCGCTCACTTTCATGTTCTGTTCGATTGGTGACGGTTGAGCTTCATCTGCGCTTTCGTGTTTCTCTTTGGCTGACATCGCCTAGCTCTATGCTCCAGCGAAAGTGAGGCCCGAGCACTTTCCGTGCGCACGCGCAAGCCTGAGAACAATTCGAGCTTGCTGGTTTTACGGACATCACGTTCGTCGATGATCGCGCGCGCATATCTTCTGCGGAGGTTGCTCGCAAATTGTCACGAGGAAGGGCACGGCTGGAAAATTGTCGAGGATGGAGGAGCAACCTTGCACCCGGTCACGCAGTGACCCAGCGCGGAAAATTCGTGTCTTGCTGCTTTGGGATGCATAAGGTTTACAACGAGGTATTTTGTTTCAAATAAAGAAATTGATTTGATGTGTGGCATATTTTTAAAATCTCAGCCGATTTCCATCGTGGGCTGAAACCGGCAATTCGCGATCTACAAGCTTGCCGACGCAAGCAGATTGAACGATTGTGCGATGTTCTTGATGAACCCACTATATTAAAAGTGGCGCGGTTTTTTGATGGTATGAAACAGATACTCGATCCGCGCGCGAATTTGCATTTTGATTCGCTTGATCACCGCCAGCAGTATCTTCCACACACACCGTCTCGCGTCGCCCCTGATCTTCCCGCACTTGACTGCCACGTGCCGCTTCGCTGGCTTTTTGTTCATCTCGTCGCGTTGGTGACTCCAGCGTGGCCGGCATCGCCGGACGTTTCCTGCTCGTGCCTGTGCAACAAGGCGTGAGCCTGCGAAACATCCGAAACGTTTGCCGCGGTGCCGACCGCTCCGTGTGCTCGAACCGAATCGACGTCGACGCCGATATGAGTTTTCGTATCGAGATGTCACTCGCTAATCTTCTTCGCCTGACGCATCTGCGGGCTACAGCTCTTTTCGGCGTTGCTGGTCGATAGCGGCCCTTCGAAGGTCGGGGAGGGGCGCTTCACGATCGCAAATCCACTGCCACGGTATCCTGCCAAAAGACGCGTCCTTGGGGCTGAATAGTTCGATCGGGCGGAGGATTCATGCCGGCACAGGCTTCCCGCACGCAGTTGTTCCAGCCGGCCTCATAGATCAAGCTGAATTTCATGATCTTGTCCCGATTGGGCTGTAACGGAATTTGCCAAAGGACATCGTATTCCGGATTGAGGGTGGCGGCCGTCGGCGTGGCCGCTCCGAACGGTCCCGTGATCCGGCGTGCGATCAAATAATCCCAAACAGCGGGCACGTCGGGGCGCCACCGCGTGCTGCGCGAATACGGACGTGCCGAGGATGTTTGTGTGCTGGTCAGGTTGACCGTTGCCGATTGCGTGGTGACATCGGTCCGAGTCACCGTGAGCGATGCATTGATCGCCAGGGCAGGGCTCGCGCTACCGGTGCCGGTCACGCCGACCGTGCCGCCGATGGCAAGTTGGGTGGCCTGTGACACGGTCACTTGGTTATTGAAAGTGTCGGACGGAAACAAGCGAACGACTTGGGCGCCGGTCGGACAGACGCTGGCAAACTCTCCATCATCACAGCCGAATAATTCAGGATCCCTGTCAGGCCAATGTGCTTGCCCGATCGGGTAGCTCCATGAGCGCGGGTCGCTTGGATAGCTATTGCCCCACCCGCCATGGATCGCGACGTCCATCAATCCATGCATGACGTTGCCGCTGAAGGTGGCCGTGTCCTGCAATGAGCGGGTAAATCCGGTTCCGGCACCTTCCCCGACCGACTTGACCCAGAAATAGTGTTTCGATTGGGCCGGCCTCAAGACGTCTTCACTTCGAATCAACGCCCATTCCGTCAGGAGATTGAGTTTGGGTTTTTCGTTATAGGTCCAATGGGGTACGGCGCGCGCGCCGCTCCCGCCCTGGTAGTGGGACAGCGTGCCGCTTTGACACCACTTGCCGAGCTCGAGGGACAGGGCACGTTGCTCGTCGGCCGTGAGCGGTCGGCCGAAGGTATTGGCCGCCAAGTTGTTGCCGAATGTGGTGCAGGTTTCGGTTGGTGAGGTTGGGCGAATGGAGAAATCAACGTTCTTCCTGAAGTCTTGTGTTGTCGCGTGAGATAGGACGGCACGTTTTGTTCTCGCGGCTGCCCCAACGGGTGCGGCTTGCCTCAGCAAGCGTTCCGCCGCCAGCGCCTGCCGGATTTGCGATGCCATCAACTGGACAACCGGGATGGGATCGTTCCCGTGCGGTTCGCGCACGCCTTCCACGCGCGTCCCCATGCGACTGGTCAAAACGATCGTATTTGCTTGGGGCCAGACGCGGATCCACTCAGGCTTCAGGTCATATAGCGCATCGGCACTACCTTTCAGGACGACCGTGCCTTGGGAGCGGAGCGACTGCTCGACCAGGCGGCGGTAGTGAGCAGGCGCGGCGGCGGTCGTAGGGGATGCCTGGAGCACCAACAGATGCGGCTCGTTCGGCACCACGAGCGCAATTCGGGGCGGCGACAGGGTGGCCATGATCGCGGGAACGCCCTGATTGTCGGGCGTAACCACTGGCAAGCCATTCAGGATGTCTAGGTCCGACTCGGTGTCGAACGCGGGTACCGCATAGCCCACGGGGGCGATGACAGTCGCGGCTACCAGGGTGCTGAGTCGAACGAACTGAGTGAGAATCATGGCGTGCTTTCAGGATGAGGCATATCCGCCTCTTGTTTAACGGGACACCGACCTTGGCTTAAGGGGTGCCTTAAATGAAAGGTAAATGTAATTATTTATGACGACGAGGGCAAGTCCGCGTAACTAAGGGTTTACTCCAGGTGGCAGAGGGGGCGCCTGGGTTGCTCGTGAGGAATCAGCGCGGCGGCACGCCGGTTCAGGTCGGCGCCACGAGGAATGCCTCGATCCGTTGGGCGCCTTGGGATTTTCCGCCACCAGTCCTTGCGGTGCCCCTTCCGCACCGGCAGGTTGGCGAGTGAGCGAGGTTGCGGTGAGGCCGAGGGCGGTGCGCAGGAGCAAGCGCCTGCGTGCAGAGGATGTCGTGTCAGTGCTGAATCGTTTAGTGGCCCAACGCCGTGCGCCGCGATTCCTGTTTGCCGATAACGGCAGCGAATTCTCGCGTCGCCTGCTGGACATGTGGGCCTACCACTACAAGTACAGATCGACTTCAGCCGGCCGGGCAGGCCAACCGACAACAGCTTTTCATCGAGATATTCAACGGGTTCGTTCAAGGGCGAATGCCTGAATCTGCATTGGTTCGAATCGTTGGTGGAAGCCAAACGTGAGATCGAGGTTTGGCGCCGGGACTACAATGAGACTCGACCTCACATGCCGCTCACAGATTTAACGCCGGGCGAATTCGCCCGGCAATACAACCTACGGCCGAAGGCTCATAAAAAGGCCGAACACTAACGCTCGGTACTCTCAAGGAAATCCAAGCGGTTCATACTTGCGGTAATTCGGGTAATCCTCGAATACGACGGATCGATCATGTCGTTTCGAGCGCCCGTGACTTGCTTGCGCCCGGCCTGCGTCAACCGTCGCGCACGCGACGTCGGTCGATACTGGTTGTCAGGCTTTCGATGCGAGAGTGCGAATCGACTTTTTCGTGATTGCGTCGACGTCGTTCTGTCGTTGCCCTCAAACTGTGATTCGTTCGCAATTTGTATTCATGAAGCGGACGGAATGTGGTGTCAACCCGAGGACCCTCTAAATTATGCAAGCGATTGTTATGGGTCGGAAAGTGAGGGTGTGGGAATTTATAACAATTCGACTTAATTTTTTATTCGGTGAAAATAAAGTTCGAATGGCATCGGTTCCATTGGGGACTTGAGTAATCAGTCTATTTTATTTGGGTACTCGTCATCGAGATGGCGTTAATCTCGTAAATTAAATTATTCTGGAATCAATTATTTGATAGAGGGTGTGTTGGATATATGCAGAAGAGATCGCAATCGTCACATGATTTCCCGCGTTTTACGTCTCATCGATATTGTTCGAGTACGGCGGGAAAATTTCCTGTAGTCGTTATGCAGCATGCCAGTCGCGAGCGTGATCACCTTTCCTGATCGACGTTTGCTCGCAATTTTCGATAGCGAAACGAACGGATTCATGGTGAGGATGATGGATGACTTTTGTCGCGCGAATTTGCCGGTTATCGAGGATTTTCCGCAGTTCATCTTCGGCGTGCCGCAGTTGCGCTTTCCGCGTAGCCTTAACTGCGCTGCTGCGTTGCTGGATGAGCCGGTCGACGGACATCACTGGGGTGATCGAGTCGCGATCCGGACCGAATCTCGTGTGACGTGGACGTATCAGGCGTTGTGCGACGCCAGCAACCGGATCGCCAACATGCTGGTGCGCGATGGTGGCCTTGTGCCAGGTAACCGAGTCCTGCTGCACGGGATCAATCATTCAATTCTCGCTGCCTGGTTGGGCGTGATCAAGGCCGGAGGCGTGACGGTCGCGACGATGCCGCTGCTGCGTGCGGGGGAGTTGTCCGTCGTCATCGATCGCCCCAAGGTGTCTCGTGTCCCCTGTGAGGCCGCGCTATCGTCGGAACTCGCGCGCGCACTTGGGGCGCAGCAAGGCGTCGGCTATGTGCGGGTCTACGAGACCGACGGCCCGGGGCTCCCCGAACGCTGGGAGCGCGACCAATATGCTTCGCTCGCTATCGAGACGATCCGTGCGTGCGATCCACGCGCGATCGCGTTCACGTCGGGCACGACGGGCCAGCGGAAAGCGGCCGTCCATTTTCATCGCGACGTGATTGCGGTCTGCCGGTGCTTTCCTGAGCATATGCTCGAGCCGACGGAAGACAACTGTCTTTGCTGGCTCGTCGTCGCTCGCGTTCACCTTCGGCCTTGGCGCATTGTTGTTGTGTCCGGTCGGCGCGGGCGCCAGCGTCGTATTGCTGCCCGAGACGACCCTGTCGCCGTTGCTGTCCGCGGTCGCTGCGTATCGGGTCCGCATTCTGTTCAGCGCGCCGACGGCCGATCGCGCGATGCTGCGCGACCTCGACGAATACGACGTGTCGAGCCTGCGCAAGTGCGTGTCCGCCGACGAGGCGCTTCCGTTGGCCGCGACGCATGGCAACAGCGCACCGGCATCCACCTGATCGACGGCACCGGGTCTATCGAAATGCTGCATATCTGTGTGTCGATCCATGACGGTCCGCCGAAGGAGGGGAGATCGGCAAGGCGGTGCCCGGCTATCGCCTCGCTATTCTGGACGACCAGGGCCGATGCCTGTCGCCTTACCAGGTTCGCCATCTCGCCGTGCTGGGGCCCACCGGGTGTCGTTACCTGAACGATTCGTGGCAATGGCAAGACGTGAAGCACGGCTGAAACATGACGGACGCCGCCGCCTATCTGGACGACGAAGGCTATCTGTTCCACCAGGCGCGTGCCGACGAGAAGATCATCGGCGCGGGCTACGCGATTTCTCCGGCGGAAGTGGAGCGGGCATTGCTGCGTCATCCCGCCGTTGTCGAATGTCGCGTCGTCGGCCAGCCGGACGATCGCGGCGGGACGCTGATTTGCGCGCACATCGTGTTGTGCGGGCCGGCGTCGACGCATTGGACGCGTTGACGGTGTTGCTACAGCTGCATGCGAAGAGTCGTATCGCGCCATGCAAGTGCCCGTGCAAAATCGCTTGCCACACCCGTGATCTGCCGCACAACGCGTCGGGAAAGATACGACGCGTTGTGCTGAGACGGTATGGAAACAACGCAGGATCCTCTGCCTGAACGCATCGGATCCGATCAACATGAGCAAGCAAACATGAAGATTCTTGGTGCGGCCGTGGAAATACCCTGCAAAAATTATGATATGCAATCCTATGCAACTGCTTACGCGATTGATGCAGCGCGACTGGCGCTTGACCAGGCCCGTTGTCTGCCGTCCGAGCTGGATCTTATCGTCAGCCTGTCAATTTCACCGAGCCGTCTCGTGAATGACCTGGCGATTGCCGGGCCACGGCTTGCGCATCCGGTGCAGCGCGACTTGCGAGCGCGGCACGCGTGCGTATTCGACCTGCTCGACGCGGACTGGACGCTCGCGCTCGACTTCACGCAGAGTCATTGTCGCGGGCTCGGTTATCGACGTGCTCTCGTGATTCGGGCCGAGGCGCTCGCTGATGTCGAACACGCGGACGCGAGCGGATTTGCCGACGGGGCGGGCGCGATCGTGTTGACCCCGGGCCGCCACGGCGGTAGCCATGTCAGCAGTTACGTCGATGTTAGCGGGCCGGGTTTCGCGAGCGTCGATGCGATTCCGGTACGACGCACGGGTGGAGCAAGTCCGGTGGCGCGGTTCGAGAGCCGGTTCGACTGCGCGACCGGGCGGTTCGACACCGATCGGGACGACTTTTCCGGTGCGACTCGCGCCGTGGTCGACGACGTGTGCAATCGTGCTGCCGCGCCCGTCTCGGTGCTGTTTCACGAGTCGTGGCTGGGTGCGGCGACGTCGATCGGCGGCGCAGTGGCATGCGTCGAAGGTGCGCGAGACATTCCGAATCCGTTCCAGTTGCCGGCATGGCTTGCCGGTTGCGTGGCCGATGCCGGGCCGGCACGCGGCGACGGGCGGACCGTGGCCGCGCTGACGCTGGACGTGTTCAGGCAGCGCGTCGCGTGCTGCGTGATGGAGGTGTGATGATGATCAACGTGAGAATGGCGAGTCTTGCCTGTCGTTTGCCGACACATTGTGTGAATAACGACGATCCCGTCTTTGCGCAAGTGGAACCCATCCCGGCGGATTGGTGGCGCTTCTGGGGCATCGAGTCTCGCTACATGATCGATCCTGACGCAGGCGAGACCGAGCTGACGCTCGCGGAGCATGCCGCGCGCGAGGCACTCGAACTGGCCGAAGTGGACGCGGGCGAACTCGATCTGGTGCTGTTCAACATGACGTCGCCGTTCGTGACGCACGCGGACGGCCAGCGGCGGTTCGCGCCGCGACTCTCGCGTGCGTTGCGCGACCGGCTGGGCGCGACGCGGGCCCTCGATGCCGATGTCGACATGGCGTGCGCGAGCTTCGTCCTGCAATTGCAGCTCGCGGCCAACCTGATCAAGGATGGCAAGGTGAAGCGCGCGCTGGTGTGCTCGTCGGAGCGGATGTCGACCGTGGTTGACTACACGAGCAAGTCGTCGACCAATTTCGGCGACGGGGCGGCCGCGGCGGTGCTGGTCGCCGAGCCGCCGGATCCGAAGGGTGCGAACTGGCTGAAATCGGTCTATCACAGCGACGCCACGCACTATGACCTCGTGACGACGCGGTGGCGCGATGCGCTCGCGGCGTCCGGAGAGGGCGCGCGTGCGCGTGCCGACAGTCGCCCAGGCGTGTATTTCACGCTCAGGCCCGATGCACAGGAGGCGATCGCGCGTTTCATGCCCGATGCGATTCCCGCTGTCGTCGGGGCCCTCCTGCATCAGAACGGCATCGACACCGCGCACGTCGACGCGTTCGTGTTTCATCAGCCGTCGGCGCTGCTCGTGCGCGCCTGGGCACAACGGCTGGCGCTTGTGCCGCATCAGTACGTGATTCGTGTCGCGGACTGCGCATGCCTCGTTTCGGCGGCTGTGCCGTTTGCGCTGCACGAGTCGATTCGGCAGGAGATCATCCGGCCCGGATCCCTGGTGGTCATCGCCGGCGCGGGTGCCGGGTGGGGCTTTGGTTCGCAGTTGTGGCGCTGGGGCGACACGGCCATCACGCGTGTCGGCATCGGCGGCGCGGGCCGGGAGGGCTGACATGGCCGCTAACATTTACATTGCCGGGCTCGGTCATGCGCTGCCCGACAGGGTCGTCAGCAATCACGAAGTCGCGGCGATGATCGATACGAGCGATGCGTTCATACGCGAGCGCACGGGCGTGATGTCGCGGCGCTATCTCGCGCCCGATCAGCATCTGGCTGATCTCGCGTGCCCGGCCGCGGAGCGGGCGATGGCCGATGCCGGCGTGTGCGCGCACGACGTCGACCTGCTGATCGTCAATACGCTATCGCCGGATTATCACGATCCTTCGCAGGCGTGTTATCTGCAGCCCATGTTGGGCCTGCGGGAGATTCCGTGCTTTGACATTCGTGCGCAGTGCAGCGGCGGGCTCTATGGTATGGAGATCGCGCGGCATTTCCTCGCGAGCGGTCGGTATCGCAACGTGTTGCTGGTGTGTGCGGAAGCGCTGTCGCGCCGGATCGACACCAGCCTCGCGGGCCGCAACCTGTCGATCCTGCTGGGCGATGGCGCTGCTGCGATGCTGCTGCAAGCTTCGCCGGATCCGGCCTTCGGCCTGATGGACCTAATCCTCGGTGCCGACGGCACGCAGTTCGACCTGTTGCGCACCGAGGCGCCGGGTGCGCGGCGTCCGCACTTCATCGATGCCGACGACGTGGCCGAAGGCCGGCATCAGTTCCGCATACGCGGCGCGGAGATGTTCGACGACGTGACGCGGCACATCGTGCACGAATGCCGGCAGATGCTGCATCGGCACGGATTGACGATATCGAACATCGGTCTCGTCGTGCCGCACCAGCCGAATCTCCGGATCCTCGACAGCGTGATCGCGCAACTCGGGTTGCCCCGCGAGCGATGCGTCGTGTCGGTCGATCGACTGGGCAACATGGCGGGCGCCGCGTTTCCGGTCGCGTTCTCGCTTGCTCGCGCGCAAGGGAGAATGACGGCGGGGCAACTCAATCTATTCGTGACTTACGGTGCGGGCGCGACCTGGGCGTGCGCGCTCTATCGGAGTTGAACGTCATGCTGAACGATATGCCTGGTTGGATTGATTCGCGGCTGGCCATGATCGGCGCCCCGGACGTACCACTGTACGTGATCGTCAACGACGAGGCCGCCACGTTGATCGAAGGTGGGCTGAGCGGGATGACGGAGCTCGTCTGGCGGCAGCTTCACGAACTGCTGCGCGATCACGGCGGGATTCGGCACCTGCATTACTGGTTGATCACCCACTCGCATTACGATCATTGTGGTCTGCTGATGACGCTCAAGTCGCGCATGCCGTGGATCCACATTTCCGGTTCGCCCGACGCCTTCGACGCGTTCCAGAGCCCGTCGGCCTGCTGGACGATACGCGAACTCGATACGCTTGCGTCGAGGGCATGGGCGCCGCTCGTCGGCGTCGAATTCGCCGAATTGTCGGAACTGCCGTTCTATCCGGTGAATTCCGGCAGTCAGCTCGACATTGGCGACGGGATGCAGATTCATGCGTTCGCGCTGCCGGGGCACAGTCGTTGT
Organism: Burkholderia sp. NFPP32; assembly: GCF_900119325.1. Lineage (NCBI taxonomy): Bacteria > Pseudomonadati > Pseudomonadota > Betaproteobacteria > Burkholderiales > Burkholderiaceae > Burkholderia > Burkholderia sp. NFPP32. The sequence goes on from NZ_FPJP01000042.1 coordinate 13,575, forward strand.
CAGTTCGGCTACTACTGCCCGCAACTCGACGTCGCATTTGTGTCGGACGCGATGGGCGAGTTTCATGGCCCGGCCGAGTGGTTGCCGCTGGTGTTTCACGACCCGGTTGCCTACCGGCACTCGCTGGACGCCATCGCGCAGCTCAGCGCCGGCCGGCTCGCGCTAGGTCACCACGGTGTGCTGGCCGGCGATCTCGCGCGGCTGGCGGTGCGGCAAGCGCGCGCTTGTCTCGATGCGTGCGAGGGCGCGGCGCATGTGGTCCGTGGCCACGCGGGAGCGACAAACACGCTGGCGCGCGACTGGACGGCCCGTTACGCGGCCCGCAGCGCACGCGTGGTGCCGCGCCATCTGCATCTGAAGAGCATGGCGCGGATGATCGACCTGTTCCATCGCGCCGAGTAGGCGTATCCGGCCGGCGTCGCCGATCACCGGCGTAGCCGCGACACTCGTATCTCCATCGCGCCGGGTCGCAAGACACGCATCGGCCGGCGTGCCGTTTCCACTCATTCACCGACTCAATCATGACCACCGAGACATTTCCGACGACCCTCACCGAGCTGCTCAGGCACCGGGCGCACACGATGAGGGACAAGATCGCCTACGTTTTCCTGAGCGGCACGCCGGATCACGAACAAGAAGACTCGATGACGTTCGCGGACGTCGACGAACGCGCGTGCCGAATCGCCGCGCTGCTGCGACAGCAGGCGGTAGGCATCGGCGATCGGGTCCTGCTGATGTGCCGCCCCGGGCTCGACTACATCGGCGCTTTCATGGGATGCCTGTACGCGGGTGCGATCGCAGTCCCGGTGTACCCGCCCCGCAACCGGCAACACATGCTGCGGATCGCCAGCGTCGTCGAAAGCGCCGGCGCCAGCACGATCCTGTGTTCGACGGAAGACCTGACACGGTGCAGGGCGTGGCTCGCCGACACCGCCGCATCCGGTTGCAGGCTGCTGGACGTCGGCGCTGCCGCGGCGATGGATCCGACACGCGCGCCGGTCGACGTGACACCGTCCAACCTCGCGTTTCTCCATTACACCACCGGCACCACCGGCACGCCGAAAGGCGTGATGATCTCGCATGCGAACCTGATGCACAACCTTGGACAGATTTGCGAGTGGCTGGGCGCCGGCGAGCAGAGCACCATCGTCAGCTGGCTGCCGCCGTATCACGGCATGGGGTTGATCGGCGCAATCCTGACCTCGCTCTTCGGCGGCTTCCGGAGCGTCACGATGGCGCCGGAGCGTTTCATCCAGCATCCGTTCTTGTGGCTGCGTGCGATCAGCCAGTATCGGGCCGACCTCACCGGGGGCCCCGATTTCGCGTACCGGATGTGCTGTCGGCGGGTGCCGGACGCGCAATTGTCCATGCTCGACCTGACATGCGTGAAAGCGGCCTATAGCGGCGCCGAGTCGGTGTGGGCGGGCACCCTGTCGGAATTCGCGCGGCGTTTCGGCGCGACGGGTTTCGCCGTCTCGAGCTTTCTGCCGTATTACGGGTTGGCGGAGGGAACGCTGTTCGTTACCGGCCGCAACGCGCAGCGGCCGATCCGGACGGTCGGCATCGACCAGGCCGCGCTGCGGCAGCAATCCGTCGTGGTCCGCGGCGAATTCCTCGGCGTGTCGTCAGAGTTGCTGGAGCGTCCGGGCGAACGCACTCTGGTCAGCGTGGGGCAAGCGGGCGGCGGGCAGCAGGTCATCGTGTGCGACCCGCATACCATGGAGCGCTGCGCCGACCGGATGATCGGCGAAATCTGCGTAACCGGCCCGAGTGTCGCGGCAGGCTACTGGAATCTGGACGAGCAGACGCACTCGACGTTCCGGTGCGACCCGAAGAGCGCCGGCAAGACGTACCTGCGAACCGGCGATCTCGGCTTCCTGCGCGGCGGCGAGCTCTATGTGACCGGGCGTCTGAAGGACATGGTCATCCTGTCCGGCCGCAGCTACTACGCCGAGGACATCGAGTACGCCGTGATCGCCGATGCGCCGGAACTCGTGCCCAATGGCTGTGCGGCCTTCACTGACGATGGCGATGACGCGGAGCGCCTGATCGTGGTGGCGGAAGTCGAGCGGAAGTGGCGCAAGGGCAACGTCGACGGCATGATCGATACCATCCGGAAAACGATCTGGAATCACCTCGGCATCGGCGCGAGCACGGTGGTGCTGGTCACGCCCGGCAGCGTGCCGAAGACGTCGAGCGGCAAGGTGCGGCGGTGCGCGTGCCGGGCCCGGTTGCGCGACGGCACGATGATGACGCTGTCCCGCTGGGATGTGGCGATGGGCGCGCAAGCGTCCGGTCATGACCGCCTGCGCTTCGATTCGTCCGTATCCGGGTTCGATGCATCACCGGCGCGCTGTCACGACGGGCCTGCAGCGCCGAACGTCGACGAGCTGATCGACTGGCTCAGGGACTATGCGCGCACGCGGATCGATTCGCGATCGATCGACGAGCGTCGCACGATTGCGCCGCACATCGTGCTCGACTTCGGCAACCGGGGGATACTCGGCATGCTGGTCGACCGTTCATACGGCGGCCTGGGCCTGTCTCACCGCGACATGTTGCGCGTGATCTCGCATCTGGCAACGATCGATTCGACGCTGGCTTTCTTCGTCGGCTTGAACAACACGCTCGGTATTCTGCCGATTATGCGGCACGCACAACCGGCATTGCGCGACGAATTGCTGCCGAAACTCGCGACCGGCCGGATGCTCGCCGCATTCGCGATTACCGAGCCCGGTGCCGGTTCCTATCCGCGCGCGATGGCTTCGCGGGCACGGCAGATCGAAGGCGGTGACTGGCTGGTAAGCGGGCACAAGTGCTGGAGCGGGTCATCCGCGTGGGCGGGCATCGTCAATGTGTTTGCCTGGCAGGCGGACGGTGCGGGAATGGTCGGGTTGGCCGTGCGCCCCGGCGCGCCGGGCGTTCGGATCGGCGCGGAGGCGCTGACCATGGGCGTGCGCGGCATGATCCAGAATTCGCTGCATCTGGACGATGCGCGGATCACCGACGTCTGTCGGCTGGGCGTGGCCGGGCACGGAATGGCCGTGGCCCAGGAAGCGATGAACATCGCCCGCCTCGGCATTGCCTCCATCTGCACGGGCGTGATGAAACGTTGTGCGCAACTGATGCATCGTTACGGCGCGCGGCGCGAGATCGCCACCGGCCTGCTGCTGGACAATCCGCTGAGCCGCCAACGCCTCGGTGACCTGCGGCATCGCATCAACGGGATGGACGCCCTTGTCGCGCATCTGGCCACGGATTTGGACAAGGGCGTCGAGTTGCCCGAAGACGGATTGCTGATTGCCAAGATATTAGGCTCCGAGTTGCTGTCGCAATCGGCCGACGAGATGATGCAGTTTCTCGGCGGACGCGGCTATATCGAAACGAACCTTGTGCCGCAAATCTATCGCGATGCGCGCCTGACACGCATTTTCGAGGGACCGACCGAAACGCTGCTGACTCACCTGGGCAGCCGATTGCAGAGCGGCAACGACGATTTGCTGGGCTACCTGGAGCGCAGCCTGGGCGCCGAGGCGATGGCTCGCGAGTTACACGAATTGGGCGATGCGATGATGGAAGACGGCTTGACGAATGCGTCGAACCTCGGCGGCGCCGCACATGCGGCCATCTGGGTCAATTACTGGTTCGGCGCGGTGGCGCAATGGGCGCTGTTGCTGACTGTCGTCGAGCGCGCGGCGGCGCGGCACCAGGTCGACGATGCGACGCGCGACTGGGCACGGAACCAGTACGAGCTCGCGATCGAGCTGGCCCAGCGGCAGATCTGCTCGCGTGCCACGTTGTGGAGTTCGGCCGAGTTGAACGCGTGGGCGCGGGACAACGGGCTCGAGATCGGTTCGATCGAGCAAACCGTGCCGGGCGCGAGTCAGCAACTCGATCCGTTGCTGCGCGCCGGCGACGACACGCATCCTGACGATGGCGCACCGGGCCACGATATCGGCGAAGGCGCCGATGCCATACCTCCCCCGAACGGCAGCGCACCGACGCGAATGGTCGAGCGCGAGCTGAGTTACTCGCTCGAGCGCTGGCTGATCGACTGGCTGAGCGAGCGGCTCGAGTCCCGCAGCCTTTGCCTGGCGCCTGAGACAACGTTTGCGGAGATCGGGCTGGATTCGGTTCTCGCGGTCGAGCTGGCGCTGGAATTCAATGAAACGTTCCGCGTGACCGTCGATGAGGCCATGGTCCGCGATTACCCGTCGATCAGCACGCTGGCGGCGCATCTCGCCCCCCGGCTCTGGCGAACCCAATCCGTTTGCGATGATGCGAACGCCCGTTCGATCCACGCCGTGCGCTCGTCAACAATGTGAGGTTGCCCATCATGTTTGGCCGATTCGATTTTGCAGACTCTCCCGACGTGCTGGCCCGGCAGCTCGAGCGCTATCTCGACGCGCACCCCGACGAAACGCGTCAGTTGCTCGGCCTGTCGGTCGGCACGACACTGGGCGTCGAGGTGCGTGACATGGAAACGCCGGTCAGGCTCCGGCGCGATTTGACCCCGGTCACGCTGAGCATTGGCGCGCGCGACGCGCAACGCGTGATGGCGTATACGCGCAGCTGTAACTGGGCGAATGGCATCGTGCTGGTGCCGACGCTCGTGCGCCTGGTGTTCGCGGGTGCGTTCCGCGGGCTGACCGCGGGGATGCCGCGCTCGATGCGCTCGATGGAGCTTGTCCGTCAACCCCACCCCACTCGCAATCTCGGTGTGATGTGGGGCGCGCTGAATCTCCTGAGTCTGGCCGGCTGGTTGACGCTCAGCAGCGGCGACGAGCACGCCGAGTTCTCGCTGACGCCGGCCGGCGAGTACGTTGTGAGATGTGTCGAACACGCCCGGCCGCTGTTCTTGCTGCTGGCGAACGCGACGTCGACACTTCAGCATTTGCACGCGCTTTGCCATCAGGTACGCGTCGATCCTGCCGATAGCGTGCTTTATGCGCAGCTCGCGCGCATCTGCATGGCTGGTTGGGCGCTTCCGGCCCCTGCCAATGATGAGGAGCGGCAGGCAGATGAGCAGTTGCGCATGGGAATGGATGGCCTGTTGCTCGGCCCGACCTGGGTCGCGCTCGACATGCCGGTGTTCGAGAAGCGTGCTGACGGACAATATCGCCAGACTGCGCCGAGCATTCTCGACAGGCTCGACGCTCGCTCCGACGGGGTCGCGGTCGGCGCGTGGTCCGATACCGATCACGTGCTGCTGCGTGCCGCGTGGTCGCTGATGCGCGAGTTCGGCATGGTGGACATCGTGCAGGAGAAGGTGCGGCTGACCGCCGCGGGCAGGATTCATCGGCCGATCGCCGCGCCTTATGCCGGGTTGCCGGCGTCCTATTTGCGATCGTATGCCGTGCTCGACGAGATCCTGTTCGGCAATCCCGATCCGCTCGGCATCGACAACGATGGACATGTCGATCGCGTGATGAACATCTATGCGTCGAGCGGCGCCGTGTCGGGGCCCGCGACGCAGGACATCACGACGAACATCTTGCGCAAGCTGTTCGACGAGACGCCGCTGGATCAGCAGCCGGCCGGCATTGCCGACATGGGGTGCGGCGACGGCAGCGCCGTGAAGCGCCTGGCGGAGTATGTCGTCAGTTCGACGCGGCGGGGGCGGTACCTCGCGGAATATCCGTTGATCGTCATAGGCGCCGACGATAACGAAGCCGCCCGAGGCCGGGCGATGGCGACCTTGTCCGCTCTCGAGGGCGTACGGGGCGTTCAGGTGCGCGTGATTGCCGCGGACATTTCGCAGCCCGATCGCTACGCCGACGAAGTCGCCAGGAGCGGGCTCAAGGTTCGCCGGCCGGATGGCACCATCCGGCCCGCACGACTCGGCGATCTGGTGCATACCTTCATGTTCCTGATTCACAATCGCCGGTTGAGCGTTCGCCGCGGGCTAATGGCCGAAACGATACTGGAGCGCCATCTCCGGACCGTCGACCGGTCTCGCCTGCGCGCCGTCATAGACCGGTACTTTGCTGGTTGCTTGACCGTATCCGACCGGGACGAACTGCCGGTGACGGTCGACCAGATCAAGCGCGCGTTCCGGGTCGCGTATGGCGATGCGGAAGGCCTCGTCCCCGGCTACGTGGCCGCGGCTGACCTGATTCAATTCATTTCCCGCTGGAAACACCATGCGAAGCACGGTTTTCTGATCGTAGAAGGACATAGCCCATGTGCGTCGAGTTTCTGCGAGGGGCCGCCGGACAAGACCAGTTGCTGGCGGCACACCGAGCAGTTGCCGTCGGTGTTCAATTGGGGAATGCATTTCGTGTCACGCCAGTTCATGACGCCGTTCAACGAATTCATGCTTGCGATGACGCTGGCCGGCTTGCGTCCGGATACGCCGATTCACGGGCGCATTCACCCGGAGGGATTTCCTAGACCTGATTTGCTGAGCGATTTCCGTTTTTTCAGTATTGCGAATTATGTCAGCGATTCGGAAGAGCCGGACGACAAAGGATACCGGAATCCGTGGCATCCGATGCGCAGGTGAGGCAACAGGCGCTCGAGGGTAGGGGGCCCTCGAGCAAGCGCGTGAAACGCATCAGCGCACCGGCAGGCGCATGATCTGCGAAGTCGACATCACATTGCCGAAAGAATCTTCGATTTCCGCCAATGCCGCGCGTTGCAGCGTGTCCTTGTCGATCGTCTCGCCGTTCGCCCGGATGATGCCGCGCGTGGCGGACGCGTCCGACGCCACGATGACATGGTAGCCAAGCGGGACGGCGTCGCGCGCCGTGCCGGAGACAGAAGCATGGGTCGTCAGGCCGGCGACGACGATCGTCGTGATGTGGGCTGCTTTCAGCCTTTTGTCCAGATCTGTGCTGGCGAATGCGCTGACCGTGCTTTTCTGCAGCAACGTGTCCTGCCGGCGCGGCTTGATGTCGGGCTGAAGTTTCGCTGCTTCGCTGTTGATGGCGAATACGGCGGAATCCGCCGGCGCGACGTGTCGGACAAGGAACACGGGCATGTGTCTGAGCGATGCCAGATGCAGCAGGCGCCGTGCATTCTTCATCGCTTCTTTGCCGTCGGGAACGGCCAGTCTGCCGCTGAAGAATTCCTTCTGGAAGTCGATGATCACGAAGGCGGTTGTTTTACGGTCGAGATGATCGGGCGGTCGATGGCCGGATATTGCGCGGATCGTCTGCTCAAAGTCGGCGCCTGCCGCACATACGAATGGAGTTGTGATGGCCGCCAGCGAAAAGCCGATCGCGGTCTGTTTGAAACGTCGGGAGAAACGGAGGGTCATCATGGTCTTTGTAATATTTTGTCATGGCATTGCATCGGTTTTAACGGCATCGATACATGCTGGTCGGATGGCATGGAATCACGTCCCTGCGCGATTGCGTCGCTCGCGGAGCGAGATGAAGGCCTGTGTTCATCGGCTGGCGAGATCGAAGTCGATCGATGTGATTCGCCGGTTCGTTCGATCTTCGCATTCACCCGAGTGGTGACGATAATCGGAATGGGGGCGAGATATTGGTCGTGGAGACAGCATGCGCTGAAACAATCTGCGCAACGGGTGCGAATGTTTTCGTGAAAGGGGTCTCTCGTGCAATGGCATCGCACAAGAAACCCATCCCGAAACTGGAATGCTTCTACCGAAAATCAGCCATTCGCTTGCGTAATTTTAGCAATCCCCGGGGATGGATTGAAATCGGAAAAAGAATAATCCGGATCGCCTTGTAGATATCCCACCACCCGGTCGCCGTATTTCATGGTGATGGTGGTGTTGTCGGTTCCGATATGGAGAATGAGCAAAACGTTTTGATCCGTGAGTAGCGTCCCGGGGGGGATAGTCTGGCCGGCCATTGCAACATTGATCGAAAAGTCGGTGGCAATCGTTGTCGTAATTGAACCAACGAGTCGCAGCGCGATTGGGGTTTCGTTGGGATCGTACGAAATATCCGAGCAAACCACCTTGATGAGAGACTGCTTGCTGTAACCGGAAATCGTAAAGATGCCGGATGCTTTAAGAAAAACTGCTCGTTCTTTCGCGTCATCAAACAGATTGGCCAGATCAGGATGCGCCGACTTCACACGATTTGCACGCTCCCTATCATTCTCGAGGATCAGGCCGGCGATTGCGCTGTAGGCTTTTTCTTTGTCGCTGGGGCTAATATGCGGCTTGGTAGGCATTTAACTTCTCCATACTGGCAGTTAAGGAAAGAATGGCTGCTCGCTCAATCGAGCGAAATTCAGCGTATACCCCGCTATGTTTTTTCGCAATAGTAATTTTTGTTGATTCCGTGATTTAATATTTACTTTAATTAAAGAAATTAGGGTGCGCTGTGTAATTAAAATTGATGGGTGCATTTTTTTGAAATTCTGCATGGTGTTGATTCGTCAATGTGAAATCGGTTCGTTGCGGCGATGGTAATAATCGAACGCTGGAAAAGGGACGGAAGTGACCGATCCGGGCGTGCGGTTCGACCGACGCTTCGCGCGGCTCGAACGGGCTGCTTGCCCGGCGTCAGTTCGCGCCAAAGCCCTCCAGGAAATCTGTCAGTCTGTCGAGAACGGAACCCCATGTCCCATCGTCCGAAGCCGATGCGGAAATTCGCGTTGTCGTAATCGAGGAACGTGCTCGGCAGTAACAAAATTCCCATTCGCTTGAGTCGCGTGACGCAAGGAGCGTTGGCACGGTGACCATGCAGGCGTGGGAATGCGATCATGGCGACCTTCGGTTTGCCCCATGAGAACGTCCCGGGGAATTGATCGAAGAAGCGCTCCAGCTCGGCGAGATCGACGCGTGTGATGTCGGTTGCCGCCGGGTCCGCGTGTCCGTGTGGCGATGCCAAGAAACTAGCTCGGTGCGCTGTTGCAGATCGTCAGATAGTCCTTGAACTTGCTCATGTTCCATGCTCGACGATGTACCCAGACCGTGTCGTTGGTGTCGCGAAAGTGCACCTTCGTATGCGTGGGGCAGAGGGCCAAGTAGTTGGCCGTTTCGGAAGAAATGAAGGGACGGATAGTAAGAGCTATCCGACCGCTGGGGTATGGGCTAACGCACGGCGGTAGGAAGCGGAAGCGTGGTTCTGGTGCTGAACGGATTACGCGGCGACAACCCGGTTGCGGCCTTGATGCTTCGCGCGGTACAGGCGTTCGTCCGCCTTGCGCAGGATCGCGTCGATCGTCTCTCCGTCCCGGCCGAATTCGGAGGCGCCAACGCTCACGGTGACCTCAATCGGCTTGCCGATGCCGGCCTCAAATGGTGCGCCCGCGATCGCTGCACGGATGCGCTCACCGATCGACTGTGCGGTATCCAGCGCGGCTTGCGGCAGCAGCACCATGAATTCTTCTCCGCCCACCCGCGCAACGCCGTCGTACGGCCGGATCGCATCGAGGCATTTGTTGACGAAGCGCTGCAACACCTGGTCGCCCGCCTGATGCCCGTAGCTGTCGTTGATTGCCTTGAAGTGGTCAAGATCGAGCGAAAGCAATGAGAACGGTGCGCCGTTGCGTTTCGCCAGAGCAATTTCCGCTTCCACGCGCTCGATGAATTGCCGCCGGTTGGCCGCGCCCGTGAGCGGGTCCGTTGCAGCCAGATGCTCGAGCTTCTCGTTGGTCCGCTGCAGCGCCTGCAGGGCCTGCTCCGTCCTCGCCATGGCTTCTCTCAACCGGGCAAACAGCTCTTCCTGGCTGTAGATCTTCGAAAATGAACGCGTCGTGTGAAAGGCCTGCACCACACCGAAACTGAGCAGGAAGAAGCCGGCAGCAAAAATCGCATGCGCGAGCCACCACATGTGATTCCACGGCCGCCCGAGGATGAAGGC